>NZ_JAVREP010000008.1:0-272499 GCF_031845465.1 Nocardiopsis lambiniae
CCGTGTGGAAGGCAACGTGTGCCGGATCAAGGTGCTCAAGAGGGCCGGGTACGGCCGTGCCGGGTTCGAGCTGCTGCGCCGCCGCATCCTCGATGCGCCATGACAGAGCGTGGCGGCTTCACAGAGATTGGATCAGAGCCGTATCTACTGTCCGCTGTCAGTCCATTCATCTGGTGCACCCGTGAGGGTGCACCAGGGCGGCCAAGGTGGTGCACCCGGAGGATGGACGGGGCTCGGCAGAACCCAGGGCAACTGGGGGCAACGGGGTGACGGGCAGCGGCGCGGCCTGCGGATTCTCGGGTTCTCGCAGGTCGGCGGGCTGGCGCTGGGTGGTTCGAGTCCCGTCACTCACCCCAGTAGGGCAAGCCCCTGAACTGGCGAAACCCGAATCAACCGAGAAGGCCTCCGCGCCCGGGGCGCATCGGTGCCCCGGGCGAAGGCAGTCGTTCGCCCACGGGTTTCAGCGGTGCAGGGCCGCGCGGGCGAACGCCACGCCCCGCTTCGTGGGCGAGGAGCCCCGGCCGAACGAACCCCTCTTCCACCCTCCCAGGGTGTCCAACGCCGTCCACGCCTCGTAGGCGGCGTCACGAGCCGCCATGGGATCCACCGGCGCGCCATCGCCGACACGCCACCCCATCGCGGTCAGGATTTCCGCGGCCTCGCCGGGCACGTCCCGGCTCCCGGCGGCGGCGAGCAGGAACATCAACAGGCACCCCCACCGCTCGACCTCTGCGCGGGGCGCGGGCGGCATGCGCCCGGCGAGGTGGTCCCAGAGCGCCCGCGGGTCGTCGCGCACCGCCCGGCCCGCTCCGGTGAGCAGGAGCCGCCCCTTGGACTTGCGCAGCAGGCCCGCCCTCTGCGCGGATTCGCGCAGGTTCAGGACCGGGAGGGTCTGGCTCTCACGGTTGGCACTGCCGATCCACTTCCCCTCCAGCCCGAGGGCTTCTGCGGCTTCCCGCACGCTGTCGGGAGGCAGATAGCCGGCGCCGGTGAGCTTGATCCCGTCGTCACCGACGTGCCGCAGGAGCCAGGAGTAGGGGCCCACAGCCTCTTTCACGGTGGCTGGATCCGGATCGTCCCCACCCGGGGCGAGGGCCTTGGCCGCCAAGTCCAGCAGGCGTGTCCTCGACATCCGGTCGGTCACGGACTCCAGCAGGTCGGCGATCGGACCGGGAAGGTGCTCGGGAGGCGGCCCCAACACCGCGGCCAAAGCGGCGTTGACCTAGTCGATGTCGAACGGGACCGGCGCTCGGTCGGGGTCGGGGGCCTCGCCGTAAACCTCCCGGTACTCGGCGAGTGCCTCGGTGTGGTGCGGGTGTCCGGGATCGGTGGCGGCGCTGAGGAACTCGTACCCGGGCACACTTCCGCAGTCCTCGGGCGGAGCGGCCCGTTTGCCCGCGGTGCACCTCGCCCGTGGCGCCTCCTCTTCGCGGGGAAGGACGGCCTGGAGCGTGAGCAGGTGCTCCCAGCCGTCGCCGAAGTCGTACAGGTAGGACAGCCTGTCCCCCTCCTCGGCCAAGACCTCGTCCAGTCGCACCTGTTCCTCGGGAAGGCCGGGTTTGCCCTCCTGGGCCTCGAACGGGCACAGGTACAGTTCGGCCTCCCTGCTGTAGTAGGAGCCACCACTGGCGAACCCGTGCAAGTGGTAGTCCTCCCAGCCGAACGCGGCCTGGAGGATCGTGTGCACCTCGTTCAGGAACAGTTCCGAGTCAAGCTCCAGCCTGCGCCACACCGGTGGCTTCGTGCCCGTGATCTCCACCCGCACCCGGTAGGTCGCCGCCTCCTCCCGGCGGGGGCGGCGCCGGGACGGTCGCGGGTTCTCCTCGAAGTAGCCGAACCCGAACGGGGCGCCGTTTCCGACACCGGCGGCGGCAATGCGCGGCAGGTCCTCGAAGCCTTCCGGAAAGGGCGGGTCCCCGTGATCGCTCATGGTGGCAAACTACCGCCTCCCCGCACGCGGCGGGCCGCGAACGGGGCCGTCCTGGGACCGAGCGGTTCACCTCTCCAGTCCGGCCTCGTCCATACGGCGCTGGAGCCCGCTCTTGCGGCGGTGCCGTTCCCGTATATCCCGGAGAGGTCGTGTGAAGGAGTCCTGTTCGCCTTCCCGTTCAGCGAGGGCGTACAGGTCCGCCAGCAGTGACACGGCCCGGTCGTACTCTTCGGGGACCCTGGTGTTGATGCGGTCCTCGACCTCCTGCCACACCGATTCGCCTCTACCGGCCAGGTGGTCGAGGCGCGTCTCACGGGCCGCGGCGGCCTCCTCCCTGTTCCGCCGTTCCCGTTCGGCCTCCAGCGCGGCCTCCTCTCGCGCCCTCCTGGCCTTGAGCTCCCCGGCAGCGCTCCACAGCTCGCGAACGGTCCGTGTGCCCCCTGCGGCGGCCGGGCCTCCACCTGCTTCGGCTTGGAAGGACCGGAGCATGCGGGAACGCGCCCGGGCGGCCTCCCCTTCGAAGAGGAGCCCCAGAAGGCGGTTTTTCTCCTTCACGGGCAGGGCCTCGATCCATCCCCTCATCTCCCCTCGCCGGTCATCTCCGGTAGGCAGGGGCGGGGAGGCCTGGGCGGCCACCGCCAGCAGGTCCGAGTCGATGCGCAGGAATTCCGCCACCGCGCGCAAGGGGGCACTCAGGTCTCCCAGCCCGGCGGGGAGCGGGGGTTCCAGCTCCCCGTCGTCGAGTTCGTCGTCGGCCTGCACCGACAGCAGCCACGCGAGGTACAGCAGACGCCGATCTCCCCCCAGCAGCTCCGCTCGCACCGGGGCGATGCCCGCCAGGCCCGCCGGGTGCTCCACGAAATCGGCTTCCTCGTCCTGGGACGTCAGGGATATGACGGTACGGCCCTTCGCGGTCGTGAAATACGCGGCCTCGGTGAGCAGGTAGGGCTCGATGTCCGGGGGGCTGAGGAGCGTGCTGGGGGCGGAGACCATGATCCAGCGGGTCCCCCACTCGGCGAAGTAGGCGAACGCGTCGAAGTGGGTGCGCATCAGCCGTACCGGATCACCGCGGAAGTCACCCCAGTGGTACTCGTTGGTGAACGAGGTCGCCGTGATGCTCGCTCTGGTGGAAAGGTTCCGCAGCTCGGCACGCCGGCTCTCGTCCAGAGGCCGGTCCAGGGCGATGAATTCATAGTGCTGGTAGGCACCCATGGCAGGACGGTCCTTCCCCAAGGTCGGTATCGGTGCCCGCTCCTCCATCGGCGTACGGGCCGGGGAGGGTCCGCCTCTGCCCGGAGCCCTCTGCCGACCACCCCGGGCGTCGCGCTGTTCCCGGTCACGGTTCGACCGGGTCCCCGTGGACCTTCCCGGGGCACAGCACTCTCACCCGCCGGTGGACCTTCGTGCCTTCCCCGGCACCGTTGGCATGGGGGTACGGAAGCGGAGCACGCTGACATTGTTCCTCCTCCGATCCGGCCGTGGGTGCCGAATCCACCCGCTCCCGCTCGTTGCGGTGCACCCGCACGGGTGCACCGATCGGGCCGAATGCGTGCACCCGGAGGGTGCACACTCCCCCGCAGAACCCGGGGCAACAGGGCACAACCGGGTAAGCGGCACCGCCGCTGACTGCGGGTTCTCGGATCCGAGCAGGTCAGAGGGCTTGCGGACCCCAGTTCAAGTCCCGCCACTCACCCCAGAGGCTCAAGCCCCTGACCAGTGGAAACGCAATGTGGTCAGGGGCTTTCGCGTTCCCGGGGGTGCACCGGCGGGTGCACGGCCTCGAAGTGGCGGCCGTGACGGGGTTCGCCCCCGATTCGGGTGAGAGGCGCCTCAGCGGCCGTACTGACGGCACGCGCCGGTGAAGACGGTGGCGATCTCGGCGCGCAGGGCCGCCGTGGTCCGCGCGGTCTCCTCGGGGGCGCGGTACAGGGCGGCGCCCAGCCCCTCGGTGACGGCGGCCAGGCGGGCGGCGGCCAGGGCGGGGTCGGCGGCGGGGGCGACCTCTCCGCACTCGAACCCGTTGGTCACCGCGCGGGCGATCTCGGCGCGCAGGGCGGTGGAGCTCCGGGCGTCCACCTCGGCCAGGCGGGGGTTGTCCAGGGCGCGCCCGGCGAAGGTGCGGGTGACGCGGAACTCGGCACGGCGGCCCTCGTCCAGCGGCAGGTTCTCGGCGAGGGCCGCGGTGAGGACGTCGGCGATGGAGCGCTCGTGCCGGGCGCCCTCCTCGATGAGGCGGGCGACCCGCGCGGCGACGGTGGCGCCGACCCGCTCGAAGGCGTGCAGCAGCATGTCGTCCTTGGTCGGGAAGTAGTGCTGGACCAGGCCGACGGAGATGCCCGCGCGGGCGGCGGTGCGGGCGACGGTGACCGCTCCCAGGCCGTCCCGGGCGATGAGTTCGCACACGGCGTCGGCGATCTGGGCTCGGCGCTGATCGTGGTCTGCGGTTCGTGGCACGAGTTGACCGTATCAGGATACGGTTATAACAATATGTTCATACGGTTATCGAAGGGAACCCGATGCGCCTCCCACTCGCCCTGCTGCTCGCCCTCGCCCCTCCCCCGCCGGTCGACGCCATGGACGCCCACGCCGAAGCCCACGCGGCGGCGCTGGACGTCCCCGGCCTGGCCTACGCCGTGGTCGGCCCCGACGGTGTGGAGCACGCCTTCCGCACCGGGGTCGACGGCGCCGGGGACCCGGTGGACGCCGACACCGCCTTCCTGTGGGGGTCGGTGGCCAAGCCGGTCACCGCCACCGCCGCCGTCGTCCTGGCCGAGGAGGGCCGACTGGACCTCGACGCGCCGGTGGGCGATCACCTGCCCGCCTTCGCCGGGCGCGACATCACCGTCCGCCACCTGATGACGCACACCTCCGGGATCCCCGAGCGCGCCGCCTTCGCGGTGACCGACCGGTACGGGGAGGACGCGATGGACCTCGACGGGCGGGTCGCCCTGCTGGCCGACGTGCCGACCGGGGAACCCGGAACGCACGAGTACTCCAGCGCGAACCACGTGCTGCTCGGCGCCGTGATCGAGGACGTCACCGGGGACCCGCACGGCCACCTGCGGGAGTCGGTCCTGGAACCGGCGGGGATGGCAGGCGCGTTCACCGACGCCCGCGAGGCCCGGGCCGCCGGGCTCGCCCCCGGACACCGGTTCCTGTGGGGTCGGCCGGTCGCCGACGCCGACGGGGTGGACGATGAGGGCGTCACCTACGGCTACCTCGGCGGGACCCTCGACGACCTGGCCGCCTTCGCCCGCCTCCAGCTCGCCCCGGAGCCGCCGCTCCTGGACGCCGACACCCTGGCCGCCATGCGCGAGGGCGTGGTCCCGGTGCCGGGGTCGACACAGACCTACGGCCTGAGCTGGCGGGAGACCGTGCTGTCCGGCACGGAGGAGCCCGTCGTGTTCCACGGCGGCGCCACCCCCGGGCACGCCGCGATGGTGGTGGTGCTCCCCGAACGCGCGCGGGCGGTCGTGGTACTCCAGAACGCCTACGCGGTGGCCGCCGACGGGGACCTCCAGCGGATCGCCTTCGACCTGGCCCGGCTGCTCGTGGACGTCCCCGTGGAGGAACCCGCCGCCGGATGGATCGCCCCCGCCGTCGTGTGGGGCGCCACGGGGACCGCGCTGGCCCTGGGCGCGGCGGCCCTACGGCCGGGGCGGGGGCGCACCCGGTCCGCCCTGGGCGTTCTCGGGGTGCTCGCCGTGGTCGCGGCCGTCGGGACGCTGTCGTTCCTCGGGCCGCGGGCGTCCCTGCTGTGGTTCCCCGACGTCACCGTGGCCGTGACGGCCGGTGGGGTCCTGGGCGCGGTCGCGGCGGTACGGGGCCTGTCGCCCCTGGTCCGGCGCGGCCGTGTCGGCGCCCCGTAGGAGGCCGGGGCACGGAGCCCCGGCCTGGACGCCGCCGGGCGGACCGCCGCCGCGCGTGGAGGACGGGCGGGCCGCCGCGCGCCGGGGTCAGACCCGGTCGAGGAACCCGCCGTCGACGACGAGGTTCTGGCCGGTGACGAAGGTCGCCGCCGGGGAGGCCAGGAAGGCGACCGCGCGGGCGACCTCCTCCGGGCGACCGAGTCGGCCGGTGGGGACGCGCGAGCGGATGCCCTCGTAGAAGTCGGGGTCGTTCTCGCGGCGTCGGGCCCAGCCACCGCCCGGGAACTCGATCGGCCCCGGCGAGACGGTGTTGACCCGCACCCCCTCCGGCGCCCAGGCGCGCGCCAGGGAGGAGGCGTGGTGGTTCAGGGCCGCCTTGATCGCGCCGTAGGCGTGGGCGCCGGCGGGCCGGGTGACGTGCAGGGCCGAGGTGGTGGAGATCAGCACCACCGAACCGCCCAGGGCGGAGGCCTTGAGGTGGGGTTCGGCCGCCTCGGTCAGCCGCAGGAACGGGACCAGGTCGGTGGCGTGGGCGCGGTCCCACTGTTCGGGGGTGGGGGCGCTGCCGCCGGACACGTTGGAGACCAGGACGTCCAGACCGCCCAGGGCGGTGACCGCGTCGTCGACGAAGCCCGGCAGCGCGTCGTGGTCGGTGACGTCCAACGGACGGGCGAACACCGTGGCGCCCGTGGCGCCCAGCTCCTCGGCCGCCTCGGCCAGGGGCTCGGCCCCCCGGGCGCACAGGGCCAGGTCGGCGCCCTCGCGGGCGAACACTTCGGCGATGGCCCGGCCGATCCCCCGGCTTGCGCCCGTCACCATGACCCTGGCCCCCGACAGCCCCAGATCCATACCCCGTCCCTTCGCCGGCTTCGCGTCCGCGCGACCGACCCGAAGACGACGCGCGGCCGGCCCCGGGAAGGGGCCGACCGCGTCAACCTAGCAGTGTCGTCAGGCGCCGGTGGAGTGGAAACCGCCGTCGACGTGGACGACCTCACCGGTGGTGGCCGGGAACCAGTCCGACAGCAGGGCCACGACGGCCTTCGCGGCCGGCTCGGGGTCGGAGACGTCCCAGCCCAGGGGGGCGCGCTCGGGCCAGTGCTTGGCCAGCTCCTCGAAGCCGGGGATGCTGCGCGCGGCCATGGTGCTCAGCGGCCCGGCCGAGACCAGGTTCACCCGGATGTCCTGCTCGCCGACGTAGCGGGCCAGGTAACGGGCGGTGGAGGTGAGCGCGGACTTGGCCACGCCCATCCAGTCGTAGATGGGGTAGGAGACGCTGTTGTCGAAGTCCAACGCCACGACCGAGCCGCCGTTCTTCATGAGCGGCGTCAGCGAGGTGGTGAGCGACTTCAGCGAGAAGGTCGAGGTGTGCATGGCGGTGGCCACGTCCGACCACTCGGTGTTGAGGAAGTTGCCGCCCAGGGCGTCCTGCGGGGTGAAACCGATGGAGTGGACGATGCCGTCGAGGCCGTCGACGTGCTCGCTCACCCGCGCGGCCAGGGTCGAGAGCTGTTCGTCGTCGGTGACGTCCAGTTCCAGGACCGGGGGCGGCTCGGGCAGACGCTTGGCGATGCGCTCCACCAGGCTGAGCCGGCCGTAGCCGGTGAGTACGACCGTGGCGCCCTGTTCCTGGGCCAGGCGGGCCACGTGGAAGGCGATGGAGGAGTCGGTGAGCACCCCGGTGACGAGGATGCGCTTACCTTCGAGAAGTCCCATGGTGTCGGGTTGTCCGTCCTGTGTCTGCGCTGCTGGGAGAGGCGGTGGGAGGGGCCGGCTCAGTGGCCCATGCCCAGGCCGCCGTCGACGGGGATGACCGCGCCGCTGATGTAGGCGCCGCCGGGCCCGGCGAGGAAGGACACCGTGCGGGCGATGTCGTCCGTGGTGCCGTAGCGGCCCAGGGGGATGTTCTTCTTGATCTCGGTCTGTCGGTCCTCGGGCAGGGCCGCCGTCATGTCGGTCTCGATGAACCCGGGGGCCACCACGTTGACCGTGATGTTGCGCGAGCCCAGCTCACGGGCGAGGGAACGACCGAAGCCGACGAGACCGGCCTTGGAGGCGGCGTAGTTGGCCTGACCGCCGGAGCCGAGCAGGCCCACCACCGAGGAGATGAGGACGATACGGCCGGAGCGCTTGCGCATCATGCCGCGCACGGCGCGCTTGGCGACCCGGAAGGAGCCGGTGAGGTTGGTGTCCAGCACGGACGAGAAGTCGTCCTCGCTCATGAGGGCGAGCAGTTGGTCCTTGGTGATCCCGGCGTTGGCGACGAGGACCTCGACGGGCCCCTGCGCCTCCTCGACCTCCTTGAAGGCGGCGTCGACCTGGGCGGAGTCGGTGATGTCGCAGCGCACCCCGAGCAGGCCCTCCGGGGGCTCGCCGGACCGGTAGGTCACGGCCACGTCATCGCCGCCGGCCGCCAGTTCACGGGCGATGGCCAGGCCGATACCGCGGTTGCCGCCGGTGACCAGTACCGAGCGGGACATAAGGGCTCCTGTTCTACCCGCGGCCGCGCGTGAGCGGCCACGGCACGTGACGAGGTCGGGGATCGCATTGCAGCGTATCGAGGCCACCCGGGGTGGGCGCAATCGCGACCGGGTACAGGACTCCTCCCCGGCTTCCTGTGGGGTTCCGACATGAGCGTGTTCGTCCGGGTGACGGGGGTCACCCGGTCAGGCCCAGCCGGCGTCGTGGGCGAGGATGGCGGCCTGGACCCGGTTGGACATGCCCAGCTTGGCCAGGACACGGCTGACGTGGGCCTTGACGGTGGCCTCGCGCATGCCGAGGGCGCGGCCCGCCTCGGCGTTGGACATGCCCTGGGCGACGGCGATCAGCACGGCCCGTTCGCGCTCGCTCAACACCTCCAGGCGCCGTTCGGCGGTGGCCCGCCCCTCGGCCGAGTCGGCGGGGGCGGGCACGGCGAAGCGCTCCAGCATGCGTTTGGTGACGCTGGGCGAGAGCATGGCGTTGCCCTCGTGCACGGTGCGCACCGCCGAGATGAGGTCGCGCGGCGGGGTGTCCTTGAGCAGGAAGCCGACGGCTCCGGCGCGCAGCGCCGCGTGCACGTACTCGTCCAGGTCGAAGGTGGTCAGCAGCACCACGCGCGGCGGATCGGGCAGGGCGGACAGACGGCCGGCGGCGGTGAGGCCGTCCACACCGGGCATGCGGATGTCGAGCAGCACGACGTCCGGCGCGAGTTCCTCGGCGAGGCGGACCGCCTCGGCTCCGTCGCCGCCCTCGCCCACCACCTCGATGTCGGGGGCGGAGTCCAGGATCATCCGCAACCCCGATCGGACCAGTTGTTCGTCGTCGATCAGGACGGTACGGATCACGGGGCGGCCTCCTCGTCGCCTGCGGGTGTGTCGGTCGGCACGATAGCGCGCAACCGCCAGCCGCCGTCGGGGCACGCCCCGGCGGTGAGGTCGCCGCCCGCCAGCACGACCCGTTCGCGCAGACCGGTGAGGCCGAATCCGCTGCGCGGCGCGGGTGACCCGTCGGGGACCGGAGCCGGCCCGTTGGAGACCTCCACCTCCACGCGGTCCGGGGCCCGGTGCACGAGCACGGTGACCGGGGCGCCCTGGGCGTGCTTGGCGGCGTTGGTGAGCCCCTCCTGGACGATGCGGTAGGCGGTGCGCTGCACGGCCCCGGGCAGGGGACGCGCGTCACCGGTCTCGTGACGCTCGATGACCATCCCCGCCGCCCGCCACTCGGCCAGCAGCCGGTCCAGGTCGGACAGGACGGGTTGGGGAGCGGTGGGCGCGACCGCGCCGTCGTCGCGCAGGACGCCGAGGATGCCGCGCAGTTCGGCCAGGGCCTCGCGGCCGGTGGTGCGGATGAGCCCGGCGGTCTCGACGGTGCGGGGGTCGTCGGTGGAGACCTCCAGGCCGCCGGCGTGCAGCACCATGAGGCTGACCCGGTGGGCGACCACGTCGTGCATCTCCCGGGCGATGCGGGTGCGCTCGGCGGTGATGGCCTGGTCCGCCATCAGATGCTGCTCGCGTTCCAGGCGTTCGGCCCGCTCGTGGAGTCGGTCGATGAGCTGGCGCCGGGTGCCCACCCACAGTCCCAGCACCAACGGCATCACGAGGAACCCGATGATGAGGAAGAAGTGGCCGAGGAAGGTCGCCTGGTAGGCGGCGACCATGGCCAGGCTCTGGGCCGCGAGCCAGCCGACGAGGATCCTGCGGTTCGAGAAGTAGACGGCGTAGGAGTACAGGGCGATGGCCGCCGGGACGAAGTTGCCGAACAGCGCCAGGAGCCCGAACGCGGTGATCATCGGCCAGCGCGGGTCGACACGGCGCAGCAGCACCGTCGCCGCGGCCCAGAAGGCCGGGAGCACGTAGATCACGAAGGCGCCGATGAGGCCCGCCAGGACGTTCGTCGCGCCCAGCGCGGTCAGGGCCGTGGCGGGCAGTCCACGGAGGAGTCCCACCTCGTGGGAGGCGCCGGCGGCGAGCTGGAGGAGTCCGATGAAGGGCAGGGGGAGCACCGCGTAGAGCCAGTCGGCGATGACCAGTCTGCGTTCCCACCACCAACGGCCGTTGCGCGTCCACAGGGAGCCGAACGCCCGCCCTCGCTCGTCCAACCAGGTCCACATGGTGCGGAGTCTACGGCGGCCCCGGCTCCGCGCCGGTGCACCGACCGGCACCGGGGAGCCCTTCGACCTTCGTCGCCCTCGCAGGTCAACGCACACGCTCGGGGGCGTCCGCCACGTTCGGTACCGACCCGGACCCCGACGAAAGTAGGGGGGCACCCCTGACGAAGGAGTCGCCGGACCGCCCGGCCTCATTCCTTTGGACGAGGGTGGGAACCGTCCTGTGGGCCGAGGCGGAGGGGCTTTTCCGGACCTAGCGTGAAGGACATCGGTGACGAGGCCGGGCGTCGCGCCCGGATCGGCACCCGATCCTTCCGTGTTCCCGCACATCGTCTGGAGTCGTCCATCGTGAACGCACCCGCATCGGACCCCCGTTCCCCGGTCGCACCGCCGCCGGTGGTGGTGGCCCGGGGGCTGACCAAGATCTACGACACCGGGGGGACCCGGGTCCACGCCCTGGACGGGGTGGACGTGGAGTTCCACCGAGGGGCGTTCACCGCGATCATGGGCCCTTCCGGTTCGGGCAAGTCGACGCTCATGCACTGCCTGGCCGGGCTGGACGTGCCCTCCTCCGGGACCGTGCACCTCGGTCGGACGCAGATCACCGGTCTGCGCGACGCCGAGCTGACCCTGCTGCGCCGCGACCGCATCGGGTTCATCTTCCAGTCGTTCAACCTGCTGCCGATGCTCACCGCCGAACAGAACATCCTGCTGCCCTCCCAGATCGCCAAGCGCAAGGTGGACAGGGAGCGGTTCGACCGCGTCGTCGAGGTCGTGGGGCTGCGCGAGCGGCTGCACCACCTGCCCGCCAAGCTCTCCGGCGGCCAGCAGCAGCGCGTGGCCGTGGCCCGCGCCCTGCTCAGCGCCCCGGAGGTGGTCTACGCCGACGAACCCACCGGAAACCTGGACTCGCGGTCGGGCTCCGAGGTGCTGGAGTTCCTGCGCACCTCCGCCGAGGAGATGCACCAGACCATCGTCATGGTCACCCACGACCCGATCGCCGCCTCCTACGCCGACCGGGTGGTGTTCCTGCGCGACGGGCGTCTGGTGGACGAGGTCTCCGAGCCCACGGCGGAACTCGTCTCCGCCCGACTGCTCAAGCTGGAAGAGGCCTGAGATGTTGCGCACCACACTGGCCGGGCTGCGCCTGCACAAGTCCCGGTACGTCACCACCGTGCTCGCGATCATGCTCGGCGTCATGTTCACCACGGGCACCATGGTCTTCGCCGACACCCTCAAGGCGGGCTATGAGAAGACCGTCATGGGGTCGGCCACCAGCGTCGACGCCATCGCCGTCGACGGCCACACCGAACCCGAGGGCCTCGACGAGCCGTGGGAGACGGTCCCCCTCACCGAGGAACAGCTGACGGCGATCCGAGGGCTGCCCGAGGTCTCCGGTGCCAGCGGGATGGCCCAGGGCCAGGCGGTCCTGCTGGACGGCGAGGGGCGCGCCTTCGGCTTCGCCCCTCCGGCCGCGGTCTCCATCGAGGAGCACAGCCGGTTCTCCGCCGACGAGGGGCGCCTGCCCGTCGGCGACGGCGAGATCGCCCTGGCCACCTCCACCGCCGAACAGATCGGTTTCGAGATCGGTGACACCGTCACCGTGCTCGACCGGGAACAGGAGAAACGGGACTTCGAGCTCACCGGCCTGGTGGACTTCGGCGCCGACCGGACCTACAGCCAGCTCGGCACGGTCGTGTTCGACACCGCCACCCTGCGCGAGATGACCGGGGCGGAGGGCTACTCCGAGATCGACGTGATCGCTTCGGAGGGCCACACCGACGATCAGGTCGTCGAGGCGGTCTCCACCGTGCTCGGGCCGGACTTCGAGGTGTCGACCGGCGAGGAGTTCGGCCTGGCCATGGCCGAGGGGTCGGGCGCCGACACCGAGATGCTGCGGGTCGTCCTGCTGCTGTTCTCGTTCATCGCGATGTTCGTGGCCGGGATCGTCATCTACAACACCTTCGCGATCCTCATCGCCCAGCGTCAGCGCGAGCTGGCCCTGCTGCGGTGCGTGGGAGCCAAGCGTTCCCAGGTGTTCCGGTCGGTGCTGGCCGAGTCGGTGGTCGTGGGTCTGGTCGCGTCGGCGTTGGGCGTGTTGGCGGGCATCGGCATCGGACTGGCCGGAGCGACCTTCGGCGGCCCGCTGTTGGGCATGGAGGGCTCCACGCTGGTGATCACACCTCTGGCGGTGGCCGTCGGCCTGGTCCTGGGCACCACCGTGACCGTGTTCTCCGCGCTGGTACCCGCCACCCGGGCGACCCGGGTGGCCCCGCTGGCGGCGCTGCGCACCAGCGCGACCGCCGCCGGGCTGGAGGAGGGCACCGGCTGGATCCGCGTGGTCCTCGGTGTGGCCGCCTTCGCCGTCTCGGCCGCCCTGGTCGGCTTCAGCCAGGCCACCGGGCCCGACCAGCTCGGTCCGGTCGTCGTGACCGCCGCCGCGCTGGTCGCGTTCGTCGGTGTGGTGGTGCTGGGTCCGCTGCTGGTGCGCGGGATCGTGCGCGTGGTGGGCGCGCCCCTGCGCAGGGTGGGCGTGCCGAGCATGCTGGCGGTGGACAACTCCGTGCGCAGTCCGCGCCGGGCCGCCACCGCGATGATCGCCCTGACCGTGGGCGCCACGCTCATCACCGGCTACTCGGTGGTCAGCGCCTCCACCGAGGCGACCCTGACCGAGGAGCTCGAAGACCGGTTCCCGGTGGACTACCAGATCATGGCCCAGTACGGTGCCGAGGCCATCCCCGGCGAGGAGACCGAGGAGATCCCCGAGGACGGGGGCGCCGCCGAGGGGACCGAGGACGCCCTCGGCGAGGAGACCGGGACCGACGACGTCGAGGGCATGGCCTGGCCGTTGGACCCGGGCATCCCGACCGAGGTGCGCGCCCTGCTCCAAGAACAGGACGTGCTGGAGCGCGTCATGGCCGACCGCGGGGTGGCCCTGGCGACGGAGGGGGACGATCTCCTGCCGGTCACCACCTACGTCAACGGTCGGCTGGGCGTCGACCTGACGGCCGACACCGTCGAGGGCGAACTCACCGACCTGGGCCCCGGGAAGGTCGTGCTGTCGGAGGGCTACGCCGACGGCGCGAAGGTGGGGGACACCTTCAACGTGCCGGGCCTGTGGGACGGCCGCGACCTCGACCTGGAGGTCGTCGCGATCACCGAGGACGCGCAGAGGCTGCACGGCGCCGTCATCGACCCGGAGGACTTCGGCGCCGCGTTCCCTGAGATCACCGAGGACCGCGCGCTGTTCGTGATCGCGAAGGACGAGGCCGATCCGGCCCTGGTGCGCGAGACGGTCATGGGTGCCGTCGACGGGTACCCGACCCTCCAGGTCGTGTCGGTCGCCGAGATGAAGAACCAGTTCTCCGAGGTCCTGGACATCGCCTTCTACACGGTGGCGGCGATGCTGGGCCTGGCGATCATCATCGCGGTGTTCGGCATCTCCAACACCATGGCGCTGTCGGTCCTGGAGCGCACCCGTGAGTCCGCCCTGCTGCGGGCCCTGGGACTGACCAGGGCGCAGCTCCGGCGGATGCTCAGCGTCGAGGCGGTGCTGCTGTGCCTCATCGGCGCCGGTATCGGCACCGTGCTCGGCGTGGTGTTCGGCTGGGCCGCCGCGGACTCGGTCCTGCCGGGGATGGTGTTCTCCGCCCCGGTCGACCAGATCGCGGTGTTCATCGCCCTGGCGGTGCTGGCCGGGCTGATCGCGGCGGTGCTGCCCGCCCGCCGGGCCGCGGGCACCTCGATCACCGGGGCGCTGGCCAGCGAGTAGGCCCCTCCCGCCGAGCACCTCGACACACGGGACGGAACATGTGAGGACCCCCGCCGGAGCGGGGGTCCTCACCGTACGGTGGGGCGAGGAGGTGGGTCCGGTGAGCGATTCGACGTCGGTTCCGGTCGCGGCGGGGGGCGTGGCCTGGGGTTCGCCCGAGGCGAGGTGGATGCTGACCGCCACGGTGCTCGGTTCGGGGATGGCGTTCCTGGACTCGACCGTGGTGACGGTCGCGTTGCCGGCCATTCGGGAGGACCTGGACACCGGCCTGGCCGGGCTCCAGTGGATCGTCAACGGGTACATGGTGACGTTGTCCGCGCTCATCCTGCTCAGCGGCTCGTTGTCGGACCGGTTCGGTCGGGTGCGGCTGTTCATGTGGGGCGTGGCCGTGTTCGCTCTGGCGTCGGCGCTGTGCACGTTCGCGCCGACCCTGGAGTGGCTGGTGGCGGGCCGGGTCGCCCAGGGGGTGGGCGGGGCGCTGTTGACCCCCGGCAGCCTGGCGATCCTCCAGGCGGGTTTCCGGGAGGAGGACCGGGCGCGGGCCATCGGCGCCTGGTCGGGGCTGACCGGGGTGGCCTCGGCGATCGGCCCGTTCGTCGGCGGGTGGCTGGTCCAGATCGGCGACTGGCGGCTGATCTTCCTCATCAACGTGCCGTTGGCGCTCGCGGTGCTGGCCATCGCGTGGTTCAAGGTGCCCGAGTCGCGCGACCCCGAGGCGGCACGCCGGCTGGATCTTCCGGGAGCGCTGCTGGGCGTCACGGCCCTGGGCGGCATCACCTACGCCCTCATCCAGTGGGGTGCGGTCGGCGCCGCTCCGGCGGTGTGGGTCGGCACGGCCGTCGGCGTGCTCGCGCTGGTGCTGTTCCTGGTGGTGGAGACGCGGGTGGCCGATCCCATGCTCCCCCTGGGGATGTTCTCCTCCCGAGGGTTCGGCGTGACGAACGCGGCGACCGTGCTCATCTACGGTTCGCTGGGGACGCTGTTCTTCCTGCTGGTGATCTACCTCCAGGAAGTGGCGGGGTACTCCCCCGTCGCGGCCGGGGCGGCGTCGTTGCCGATCACCCTGCTCATGTTGGCGCTGTCGGCGCGGTCCGGGAGGTTGGCGTCCCGGATCGGTCCCCGGCCCCAGCTGATCGCGGGTCCGCTGTCGGTGGCGGCGGGGTTGTGGCTGTTGTCCCGGATCGGCCGTGAGGCGCCCTACCTCACCGAGGTCCTGCCGGGAGTGCTGCTGGTGGCGTTGGGGTTGGCCACCACGGTGGCGCCGTTGACCGCGACCGTGCTGGCGTCGGTCACGGAACGGCACGCGGGGGTGGCGTCGGGGGTGAACAACACCTTCGCCCGTGGCGCCCAGCTCATCGGGGTGGCGGCCATTCCGGCGCTGGCGGGGATCGTCGGGGGCGGAGAGACGGGGGGCGGCGTCGAGGCGGGTTCGCTGATCGCGGGGTTCGGCCCGGCGATGCTCGTTCTGGCGGGGATGTGCGCGGCGGCCTCCCTGTGCGCCCTCCTGCTCCCCCGGGGGCGGATGCCGGGGGCCGGCGAGGCCTCCGGGCGGGGCTCCCCTCCGCGGGAGGTCGGCGCGGTACCGCCGCGCGGCCGGGAACGGCCCCTGCGGTTCTGCGGGGTGTCGGGGCCGCCGCTGCGCTCCTGCCCGGGGTCGACCGCCGGGGACGTTCCCGGCGATCCCCGCTCGGGCCGGAACGGCTGACGGGCGGCGGCCCCGCCGCGCGGACCGCCGGATCAGACGTCCGGCGCCCCCGTGTCCCTGGGGTCCTCGGCGCCGGGAACGTACGCGTCGGGGTCCGGATCCCGGGTACGGTCGCTCCGTCCACGGGGCGCATCCGCCCGGTGGCCCCTCGTACGGCCCCGTCCCGGGTCGCGGACCGCGGCGTCCTCGGCGACCGAGCCGTCGCCCTCGACCCGCAGGGCCTCCTCCTCTGCGGAGGGGGCCTCCACGTCCCAGCTCTGGCGGGGAAGGACGTCACCGCGCTCGTCGGCCACGGCGCGATCGATCCCGCGTTCTCCGCGGCTGTCGTCGTCCTCGAAGGCGTAGCCTTCGATTCCGTGGTCGTTCTCGACCCACCGTTCGCGCTCCTCGATCAGGCTGCGCTCCGGATCGTCCCCCATGTCGGTGTCCACATCGTAGGGCTCGGTCATCGGGTCCCCCCGTCTCAGGCGTCATCCTCGTGGAGTGCGCCGGCCCGGGTACCCGGGCCGTCCGGGTCCCGCTCCCCGCGCTCCGGGACGGGGGCGTTCTCCTCCCGTGCCTCCTCGGGAACACCCGCCCGGTCCCGGTCCTCGTCGTCCTCGAACACGCGGCCCCGGACCGGGTCCGCGCGGATCCCGGTCCCGGCGATCGCGTTCTCCCGGGGGTCCTTCCCCGGGACGTCGGCGTCGTGGGACCGTTCGGTCACGACACCCCTCCCCTTCCCCGTCGTCCTCCGATCATCGCGGTTCGACGATGGTTTTCGCCGGGGGCGGCCCGGGACGGCGGTCAGCGGCGGAGGTTCTCGGCGCGGCGCAGGCGCAACGGACGCAGGGCCGCTTCGAGGGCGACGGCGCCGTCGAGTTTGCTCTGACCGATGACACGGTCCTCGAAGTGGATGGGGATCTCCATGATCTTCTGGCCGCGACGGAAGGCCCGGTAGTGCATCTCCACCTGGAAGGCGTACCCGGTGCTCTCGATGCTCGCCAGGTCCAGCACCTCCAGGGCGGAGGCCCGCCAGACCTTGAAGCCGGCCGTGACGTCGCGGACGGGGATCGACAGCACCGTCTTGACGTAGGTGTTGGCCCAGCCGCTGAGCAGTCGGCGTTTGAGACCCCACTGCTCGGACAGACTGCCGCCGGGCACGTACCGGCTGCCGATGACGACCCCCGCGCCGGTCGACAGCAGGGTGCCGAGCAGTTGGGGGACGTACCCGACCGGGTGGCTGAGGTCGGCGTCCATCTGCGCGACGTACTCCGCGCCGTCCTCCAGGGCCCGGGTCATGCCGGCCACGTAGGCGCGGCCCAGTCCGTCCTTGGTGGTGCGGTGCAGCACCGACACCCGTCCGGGGAACTCCACGGCGAGCTTGTCGGCGACCTCGCCGGTGCCGTCGGGGGAGTTGTCGTCGACGACCACGACCCTGAGACCGGACAGGTCCAGGGACATGAGCCGCCGGACCAGCACCGGCAGGTTCTCCGCCTCGTCGTAGGTGGGCACGACCACCGTCAGCCGCGCCGACGACCAGGGCTCGGGCAGTGCCACGGGCTCGGGGGTGACGCGCACCGGCGCGGACGGGGAGTGCTCCGGGGGCGTCGATGGAGAGGGCATGCTCGGCGGCTCCTGCCGGTGGATGAAGGGGTCGGGGTGCGGAGTGCGTTCGGGATCACCCATCGGGCTCTGACGGCACAAGGGGCGTGAACGGTAGGGTACGCGCTCTCAAGGGGCGAACGGGTGGAAACTCACTGCCCTCGCTCCTGCGCGACGACGGCGACGTGGACCAGGGCTCCGGTCTCCTCCAGGGTCATGAGGACCTCCGGGTCTGCGCTGCTGTCGGTGATGAGGTGGGCGATCTCCTCGGGCGGGACGGTGGCGACCATCGTGTCGGCGCCGATCTTGGTGTGGTCCGCCAGGACCACGGTCTCCTCGGCGCAGGCGGCCAGTGCGGCGTCCACACCGGCGACGGCGGGGTTGGGGGTGCTCAGTCCGCGTTCGGCGCTGACCCCGTTGCCCGAGAGGAAGGCGCGGGTGACGCGCAGGCCGGTGAGGCTCTGTTCGGCGGCGGCGCCGACCAGGGCACGGGCGGGCCCGTACAGGGTGCCGCCGGTGACCACCACTTCGACCCCGACGGCTGAGGCCAGGGCCTCGGCGACCCGCAGCGAGTTGGTGACGACGGTGATGTCGGTGCGCGCGGCCAGTTCCCTGGCCAGGGCCTCGGTGGTGGTGCCGGGACCGATGGTGACGGCATCGCCGGGCCGGACGAGGCGGGCGGCGGAGACGGCGATCGCGGCCTTCTCCGCGGCGCACTGTCCGCTGCGGCCGATGTAGCTCTGCTCGTGCCCGATCCGTCCGGGCAGGGCCACTCCCCCGCGACGGCGGTCGACGAGCCCCTCCGTCTCCAGGGCGCGCACGTCACGGCGGACGGTGACCTCGGAGGCGTGCACCTTGACGGCGATGTCCCGCAGGGACATGGTGCCGTTGGCGCGCACGAGTTCGAGAATGCGCTCTCGGCGTTCGGCGGCGAACGCCGGACGGTTCTCCTCGACCATGGATCTGACCTTCCGTACTCCGAGGGGGGCACGGGTGGGTCCCGCACCGCGTCTAGAGTACGGACCGGTCGATGACCGGGCGTTCCTCCTCCGGCTCCTCCGTGTCGAGGGCGTCGATGTGGTCGGGGTCCTCGGTCAGGAGGGTCACCAGGATGACCGCTGTGAGGGCCACCAGCCCGACGAGTGCTCCGGCTCCGAACAACATCACAACGGACATCTCCGGCCTCCCCAGGGGACGGGCTGACCTGTCCTTTACCGGATTCCCGATTCCGCGCCCTCTCACACCCCGATCGCGCCGCTACACGGTCCACAATTGAGAACATGACTCTCCCTCGCTTGACGCCCGAGGTCTGGTGGGCGCACACGTCCTCGGCCATGGATCGACTGTCGGACCTGTTGGACGAGCGGGAGCGGGCCCGAGGCGACCGGTTCCTGCACAAGGCCGACCGGGACCGCCATCTGTTGGGCCGGGCGATGGCCCGGTCGGTGCTGGCCGAACGCGTGGGATGCGATCCCCGGGAGGTGACCTTCGAGCTTCGGTGCCGTTCGTGCGACGACAAGGAGCTGGCCGGTGCCGAACGCGACTCCGAACCGCACGGCAAACCGCATCCGACGGGCGCGGCGGCGGGGTGGGAGATCTCGGTGAGCCACTCGGGCGACTGGGTGGTCCTGGTCCTCGCCGAGGGGGTCCCGGTGGGTGTGGACGTCGAACGGGTGGCGGAGTCGCGGGACCTTGAGGGACTGGCGGCCTACACCCTGTCCGACACCGAGCACGAGACGTGGAAGACGCTGTCATCGGACGCGCGGGTGGGCGCGTTCTTCGGTTACTGGGCGCGCAAGGAGGCCCTTCTCAAGGCCACGGGGCTCGGGCTCTCGGGAGGGCTGCGCCGGGTGACGGTGAGCCCGCCGCACGCCGACGCGCGGCTGGTGTCGTGGACCGGCGGGGGCGTCCCCGAGGCGTCCTGGCTGACGGATCTGGAACGGGGCGAGGGGTACCGGGCGGCGTTCGCGGCGCTGACCGACCGACCGGTGACCCCGGTGCTGCACCCCCCGTCGGCCACCCTGGACCTCTTGCGCCGCTGAGGTCCGGGGCGGCCCTCCCCGCGAGGAGGCCCCGGAGACCTCACGGTCGCCCGCCCGGTCGTGTGCGGCGGCCTCCCCGAACAGGCCGACGGATCCCGCGGAGGACAGCCGGTGGGCGTCGGGTCGGGCCGTGGGTCGGACCCGTCGGAGGAGCCACCGCGCATCCTCACGGTCAGGCCTGGGCGCCGCGGGCGAGATGGCGACTGATGACCAGGCGCTGGACCTGGTTGGTGCCCTCGACGATCTGGAGGACCTTGGCCTCGCGCATGTGGCGCTCGACCGGGAAGTCGCGCGTATAGCCGTAGCCGCCGAAGACCTGGACGGCGTCGGTGGTGACCCTCATGGCGGTGTCGGTGGCCATGAGCTTGGCCATGGCGGCCTGCCGGGAGAAGGGTCGACCGGCGTCGCGCAGGCGGGCGGCGGCCAGGTACAGCTCGCGGGAGGCGGCGATCTGGGTGGCCATGTCGGCGAGCATGAAGCCCACCCCTTGGAGGTCACCGATGGCCGAACCGAACTGCCGGCGCTCGCGGGAGTAGGCGAGGGCGGCGTCGAAGGCGGCCTGGGCGAGGCCGACGGCGCAGGCGGCGATACCGAGCCGGCCGGAGTCCAGGGCGGACAGGGCGATGCCGAACCCCTTGCCCTCCTCACCGATGAGGGCGTCGGCGTCGAGACGGACGTCGTCGAAGAGCACCCCGGCGGTGGTGGAGGAGCACATGCCCATCTTGCGTTCGGGCGGGGCCGCCGACAGGCCCGGGGCGTCGGCCGGGACGTGGAGGCAGCCGATCCCGTGCGCTCCGGAGTCGGGGCCGCCGGTGCGGGCGAACAGGGTGTAGTGGTCGGCCTCGCCCCCGTGGGTGATCCACGCCTTGGCGCCGTTGATCCGGTAGCCGTCGCCGTCGCGCTCGGCGCGGGTGGTGAGGGCGGCGGCGTCGGAGCCCGAGGCCGCCTCCGACAGGCAGTAGGCGCCCAGTCGGTCGCCGCCGAGCATGGCGGGGAGGTGCTCGGCCTTCTGGGCGTCGGAGCCGAAGGCCGCCATGGGGTAGCAGGACAGGGTGTGGACACTGACGCCGAGTCCGACCGCGAGCCAGCCCCGGGCGAGTTCCTCCACGACCTGGAGGTAGACCTCGTAGGGTTGGCCGCCCCCTCCGTACTCCTCGTCGTAGGGCAGGCCGAGCAGCCCGGCCGCGCCGAGGGTGCGGAACAGATCGCGGGGGAAGGCCCCCGCCTCCTCGTCCCGGGCCGCGCGCGGGGCGAGCTCCTTGTCCACGAGTTCGCGGGTCAGTTCCAAGAGCTGCTCCGCCTCGGGTGTGCGCAGCATGCGTTCGACCGCCATGAGTTCTCCCACCGGTTCCGCGCCACTCCCGCGGGATCGCCGCGAGAATGTAGTAGGACGTCCAACTATAAGGTGACGAAGGGCACTTTACCCCACACGGGACCGGGCGTCGGCGCGTGACCTCGACATCGGCGCCCGTTCGCCCCCGAGGGCTGTACGTCGCGTTCCCTCCCATCGCTTCGCCCAACACATCTGTACACCGACGCTCGGAGCGCCTAGATTCCACGCTGTGACCCCTCTCAGCGCTCCGAAGGAAGAATCCGACGACACGACTCCGCTCCCACGGAGGACGGCCTCCCCCGAGTGGTGTGCACGGGAGTCACATCCGCCCCACCGAACCGCGTTGTACAGTCGACAGGGGCCACCGGGCGCCCCCGGAGAGTGCCGTCCCCTGTCCGGTGACCGGCACAGGAGGATGTGATGGACCTCGAACTCCGCCATCTGCGCACCATCTGCCTCCTGGCCGACACCGGAAGCGTGACCAAGGCGGCCGCCGCGCTCTCCACGTCGCAGCCGGCCCTGACCACCCAGCTCCAACGGATCGAGCGGGAGGTGGGCGGTGCCCTGTTCCACCGCGGACGTTCGGGGGTGCGCCCGACGGAGCTGGGTGATTTCGTCCTGGTGCGCGCCCGCGCGGTCCTGCTGTCCATGGACGACCTGTTGCACGACATCACCGCGCGCGGGGCCTCGCCCACGACGCTGCGGGTGGGCGGGGTCGGACCGCTGGCGATAGAGCTGTCGGCGCGGCTGCCGGAGATCTTCCCCAACGTGCCGGTCCACGTGCGCACCGAGTACTCGCCCAAACTGGTCACGGACCTGGTCCGGGCGGGGCGGTTGGACCTGGGCACCACCATCGACTACGTGGACCGCGACCTGTCCACGGACGGACCGCTGTCCTGGGCGATGCTCGCGGTGGAACCGCTGCACGTGGCCCTGTGGGCCGACCATCCCCTGGCGGACAAACCGTCGGTCGCCCTGAGCGACCTGGCGGACTGCCCGTGGGCGCTGACCCCGCCCGACGGCACCGGCTGGCCGGAGTGCTTCTACCTGGCCTGCCAGCGGGCCGGGTTCACCCCCCAGGTGCCCTACCGGCTCTACGAGCGCTCGGAGATCCGTGACCTGATCGCCCGGCGTCGGGCGATCGCACCGTGCCAATCGGACTTCGACACCGGCGGTGAGGTGGTGATCCGCCGGCTGGAGGGCGAGCCGATACAGCTGCGGCACCTGCTGGTCTGGCGACGCGACAGCGCGGTCAACGGCTCCTCCGACGACCTCGCCCGCCTGGCCCGCGAGGTCCTGGGGCGGGTACCGCATCCGACCGGGCCCCGGACGTCCTTCACCGCGCCGCGGAACGAACACCCCCTCGGTTCGATAGAGGGATGACGGACCACAGGGCCAGCCCCGTCCCCGCCGCCAGGATCAGGGCGGTGACGACCCACTCGCCGGAACCGCCGGGGTCGACGACACGGGTCCCGACACCGATGTCGACCGCCGCCCTGACCGTGCCCGCGGTGCAGTCGTCACCGCCCCCGACCAGCGGCACCCCGGTGAGCCGGACCGAGCCGTCGTCCGCCGCGTAGTCGCCCAGGCAGGTACAGGAACTGTGGCCCAGGTGGCTGACGCAGTCGGAGGAGGTGACGGCGAAGCGACCGGGGGCACCGTCCGCGCGCGCCGCGCGGACGGCCTGGTCGAACCCGCTCGCCCCCACCGCGATCAGACACAGTGCGGCGAGCAGGATCACCACCTCGAAGGGCCCGAAACGACGACGTCTCACCTCACGCGCTCCGGTTCGTCCTCGTGATCGGCGCACCCGCAGGCCATGGCCGCGCGCTCGTCCGCGCGGGGTCTGCGGTGCAGCAGCATGGCCACCACCATGGGTGCGAAGACCAGGGCGTTGTAGAGCAGGTGCAACTCCACCCGCGGAACGAGCAACTGGACGAGGCTGGTCGGGGCATCGCCACCGCCGATGTTCATCCCCGACAGCGCTTGGAGGAGCAGGAGCAGGTGCTCGAAGTGGTGCCAGATCTGGATGCCCAGGGAGATCTTCCACCAGGTGCGGGAACGCCCGGTGAACCCCGGCAGCAGGAGCAGCAGGCCCACCAGCATGAGCAGCGCGTATCCGTAGTGCATCCACTCGGAGGTGACCAGCCAGGGGAAGGGCAGGCCCAGTACGCCCCGGGCCTCCGGGATCGGCCAGTTGAAGATGTAGATCTGGGCGGCCTGGGCCAGGTGCTCCGCCCAGTGGGCCACGACGATGACCATGAACAGGGCGAGCCCGCTCCGGTGACCACGGGTGTTGAGGAGGTCCAGGGATCGGGGGCGGTGGGTTCGGATCATGATCGTCCTTCCTGACGTGGAACGGCGGTGGGGCGGACCGGGAGGGGGAGCAGGAGGATCACACCGCGCAGCGCGCAGACGATCACCAGGGCGAAGAAGAGGCCGAAGACGATGTGCCAGGTGACCAGCAGCCCGTAGACGGCCGCCACGGCGACCCCGAAGATCACCTGGTTCCGGGGCCGCGTCGGGGTCGTGCCGGGGTCGGTGATCATGTAGTTGGTGAACAGGATGAACGCCAGACCGCTCATCGGCAGCAGGGCCGCGACCAGGGCGTGGTCCAGCACCAGCCACCGGATCACCGCCTGGCCGGCGAAGCCTCCGACCCAGCCGAGGATGAGCGGCCACCGGCCGCTCAACCGGATGTTGAGCATGGTCCCGGCCATGAGGACGCCGAGCGGCAGCAACCAGTCCAGCGCCCCCGAGATGTTGTTGGTGAAGTGGTAGGGCGGCGCGATGCCCACCCAGGGAAAGAGCAGAAGGGTGACGACGATCCCGAAGTTCGACGGGTTGAGCACGTGCCGGCGGCGACCGTTCACCGGGATGCGGATGAGGTGCTTGCCGACGACCGCGACGGTGACGGCGAACAGGTAGGGCCACAGCGACTCGTTGCCCCACAGGAGCATCGCGCAGGCCAGACCGGCGATGTGGGTGGGCAGCAGATAGGTGACCAGGGCGCCGGGTCCGCCGGCGTACCCGGGACGCCGGCCCTCGGCCCGGGCGCCCAGGGTCTCCATGAGCAGGTCCACGGCGTAGCCCACCAGCACGACCGCGATCGGGGTCACGGCGGACTGCTCGAAGCCGAGGAACAGGTGACCGAGCACGGTGAACGCGGTGATGCTGGTGGCGAACATGCGCAGGGCCTTGACCCTGGTGTCCGTCGCGGGCGGAGGCGGGGCGACCGGCTCCCCCGCCGGGGCGATGGTCTGCGGGCTCGAAGGTCTCGTCGTCGTCATCTCACCGTTCCGTCGTCGTCGAGGTGGAGGGTGCGGGTGCCCGGCGACAGGTCCAGGTCGACGGAGTGGAGGGTCCCCGTGGTGGACCGCCAGGTGACGGTGACCGGGAGCGATCCGGTCTCGGGCGCGGCCAGGTGCAGTTCCTCGGCGGAGACACCGGTGTGGCCGTTGGAGGGGAAGAGCTGACGGGTCTGGGCGGGAGAGCCGCCGTCGCGGACGGTCACCGTCGCGCCGATCGCGGGCCGCCAGCGGTCCTCGGCCGCCGTGGCCGGGACGAGGGGGCGCAGCACGATTCCCGGCGCCGTCTCGGTGGAGTCGTTGAGCAGAACCGCGGAATCCTCCCACTGGTTGGCGACGACGGCGTCGAGCAGGCCATCGCCGTTGACGTCGCCCAGGGCGATGGCACGGGAGACATCGGTGGTGTCCGGGCCCAACGGGGCGGCGAGGTCGGCGTAACGGCCGTCGGCACCGCGGACCCAGAAGGGGTTGTGCTCGTGCCCGGACAGGTCGTCACCCTCGCGGAAGACGGGCCAGGCCCACGGGTACCGCAGCAGTTCGTCGTTGCCCATGGCCAGTTCCTGGAGCTGGGGCCAGCGGTCGACGTCCCCCTTGAGGAAGCCGGTCGCCTGCATCAGCTCGTCGACACCGTCGTTGTCGAAGTCCCCGGCCTTGACGTCCCAGGCCCAACCGCCCCGGGACAGTCCCAGACTCTCGCTGTCCTGACGGTAGGGAACGCGCCCTTCCAGCAGATCGGCGCCGTCGCCGTCGGGAACGAACGCGAAGTTGCTCTCGTGCAGCGCGTAGGGGGTGGTGATGTTGCTGACCACGATGGTGGGCAGGGCGGCGCCGTCGGTGTAGGTGAAGGTCACCCCCATGCCCTTGTAGGAATCGTTGCCGAGCACGCCGGACTTGGGGGTGACGAGGTCGCGATCGCCTCGGACCACTTCCAACGACACGTCACCGGGGGTGGAGCGGTTGACCAGGAGGTGATCGTTGCCGAAGTCGTTGGCGATGTAGACGTCGGGCGACCCGTTCCCGGTCAGATCCTGAAGGCCGGTCGCCAGGGTCCACCCCGTGACCGCCTCCTCCGGCAGGGCGGTACCGGCGTCGATGATCCGCGGCGGGGTGTCCGGGGTGCCCGTGGGTTCGGTGAGCAGGAGCCGGTTGCGGCCCGCGTTGCTCGCCAGCCCCATGCCGTCCTGCATCTGCATGCGGGTCTCGTCGTCGGCCTCGGGGTCCAGGACACGGGCTCCGTCGGGGAAGTAGTTGCCGACCAGGAGGTCCAGATGACCGGACCCGTCGATGTCGGCCGCGTTGAGGGTGGTGGTGTTCCACACCTGCATCGGCTGCACGAGTTCGTGGGCGGTGAACCAGGAGGCGGTGGGCGCGGAACCGTCGCCCGGCCCCGCGGTGTTGAGGAACAGGACCGGCGACCGCCCCCAGTAGTGGACGATGAGGTCCATGTCGCCGTCCTCGTCGAGGTCGGCCGGGGTGCATCCCATGGGCGCCATCGTCCGGTCGTAGGGCAGGTCCACGGGCCGGAGTTCGACCGGCGGGTACTCCTCGGTGTCCGAGCCGGGGACGGCCCTGATGGTGACGCCGTCGTCGCGCGGATCCACCAGACAGGCGTCGGCGGACCGGCCGTTCCCGCGCAGGTCGGTGAGGGAGACCGCCGCGCCGACCGCCGATATCCATCCCGCGAAGTGCTCCAGGGCGGGTGCCACCTCACGGCGGTGCGCGGCGTCGGACGGCTCCTCGTTGAGGCTGAGCCGTGAGAAGGAGAACGCGGCGGCGCGGTCCGCGGCCTCCGCTTCGTCGGGGGTCGGCCGCAGTGTGAGGACGGCGAGGGTACCGAGGAGGACGAGGGCCACGACGACCCTCAGCGCGTGGAACGGTGACCGCATCGGCGCTCCTTTCGAGAACGGGCTCCGAACATCGCCCCATCGTGTGTCGTGGATGAGACCCCGTCCTCTTCCGTCTTGCTGTTCGATCGGGGTTGAGCACGAATGGAGAAGGGCGATCGAGGAGAAGGAGGAGAGCAACCCGGGAGAAGAGGCACCGGTCTAGGCTGGTGCGGCGGACAGCGAACGCGAGGTGGAGGGACGCCCATGGCGGAGCCGATCGACCGTTCCCGGAACGCGCCCCCCGACCTGCTGCGGGTCCGCGGCGCGCGCGTGCACAACCTGCGCGACCTGGACGTCGACCTGCCGCACCGCGCGTTGGTGGTGGTGACCGGGGTTTCGGGCTCGGGCAAGAGCTCGTTGGTCCACGGGACGGTGTACGCCGAGGCCCAGCGACGGCACCTGCAACCACTGTCGGCCTTCACCCGCCGGTTGGTGGGCGGCTCGATGCGCCCGGACGTGGACTCGATCGCGGGGGTGTGCGCCGCGGTCGCGGTCGCCCAGACGCGGGCGGCGACCAACCCGCGGTCGACGGTGGGGACCGCCACGAACACGCACGACCATCTGCGGTCGCTGTTCGCGGTGTCGGGCTCCCCGGACGGCTCGGCGGGTGTTCCGGAAATGACGGCCCGCGCGTTCTCGTTCAACTCGTCGGCGCACGCCTGCCCGACCTGTGAAGGGCTGGGCACCTCCCTTCACGGAGATCCCGCGCTGGTCGTGGACGATCCGTCCCGCTCCCTGCGGGACGGGGTCCTGCGACCCTGGCGGGACCGGCGGACGACGGTGGAACACGAACTGTCGCTGCGGTTCGCCGAGTCGTTGGGGGCGGATCCGGACCGCCCCTGGTCGTCGTTGGACCCCGGGGTACGACACCGGATGCTGCACGAGAAGGGCGCCGAACTGCGGGCGGAACTCACCATTCGCGGCCAGGCGCGTGTGCGCGACACCCGGTACGTGGGAGTGCTGCCGTGGTTGGCCCTGTCCCTGCGCGACGCCTCGGGCGAGGCCGCTCGGGCGCGCGCCACCGCGTTCATGAGCGTCTCGGTGTGCCCGGACTGCCGTGGCGGCCGTCTCTCGCCCGCGCAGTTGTCGGTGCTGGTGGCCGGCCGGAACATCGCCGACGTGTGCCGGATGGAGATCGCCGACGCGCTGGCGTGGACCGACGAGGTGGCGGCGGCGACGGCGGGAGACCCGCGCGCCGCGCTGGGCGTCGCCGAGATCCGCGGGCGACTGGACGACCTGGTACGGGTGGGCGTGGGGTACCTGACCCTGGACCGTCCCGTGCCGACCCTGTCCGGCGGCGAGGCCCAACGGGTACGGCTGGCCACCCATCTGGGCATGGAGATGTTCGGTCTCATGTACGTGTTCGACGAGCCCTCCGCGGGTCTGCACCCGCGCGACACCGGCCGCCTGTTGGACGCCCTGTGCTCCCTGCGGGACCAGGGCAACACCGTGCTGGTGGTGGAGCACGACCTGGACGTGATCGCCGCGGCGGACTGGGTGATCGAGATCGGCCCCGGTCCGGGCGTCCACGGGGGGAGGTTGATCCACTCGGGTCCGGCGGCGGAGTTGGCGTCGGTCGCGGAATCGGTGACGGCACCGTACCTGTCCGCCCCGAACGGCGCGGGAGCACGACCGCGGTCCACGGAGGATCCGGGGTGGACCTTCGCCGGGTTCACCGGGGCGGAGGGCAACAACCTGCGCTCGGTGTCGGTGCGTTTCCCCATGAACGCCATGACCTGTGTGACCGGGGTGTCGGGAGCCGGCAAGAGCTCGTTGGTGACCCACGTGCTGGAACCGGCGCTGGCCGCCGCCGCCGGCGCCGACGACCGGCCCGCGCCACGATGCTCCTCGGTGTCGGGCCTGGAGGGTGTGACCGGCCTGGTGACCGTCGGTCAGGCGCCCATCGGCAGGACCCCCCGTTCCAACGCGGTCACCTATCTGGGGGTGTTCGACCGGCTGCGGAAGATGTTCGCGGCGACCCCGGAGGCCGCCGAGGCCGGGCTCGGCCCGGGGGACTTCTCGTTCAACAACGCCGGGGGGCGTTGTCCCGCGTGCGAGGGGGCGGGGGTCGTGCAGGTGGAGATGTTCTTCCTGCCCGACGTGGAATTGCCCTGTGAGACCTGTGACGGGGCCCGGTTCTCACGGGAACCGCTGCGCGCCCGCGTGCGCGGGTTGGACATCTCCGAGGTGCTGGGGTTGACCGCCGAGCGCGCGGCCGAGGTGTTCTCCGACGTCAAGGGCGTGAGCGGACCGCTCCGGTCACTGGTCGACGTGGGTTTGGGCTATCTCCTGCTGGGCCAACCGGCCACGACCCTGTCCGGTGGGGAGGCGCAGCGGCTCAAACTCGCCCGGGAGTTGTCCGGTGACACGGTCCCCGGGACGGTCTACCTGCTGGACGAGCCCACCTACGGGTTGCACGCGGCCGACGTCGCCCGTCTGAACACCGTGCTGCGCAGGCTCGTGGAGCGCGGCGGGACGGTCGTGGCGGTCACCCATCACGCGGCCGTCATGGTCGCCGCCGACTGGATCGTGGAACTCGGTGACGAGGGCGGGGCCGGGGGCGGCAAGGTGGTCTCCCAGGGTGTGCCGGCCCGGGTCGCCCGCCAGGACACGCACACCGGCCGTGTCCTGGCCCGGTGGCTGTGACGTCTTCGACCCCCGGGCACGGCGTCGTCCCGCCCCCGGCGGTGGGGGGCGGGACGACGGCCGGCGGTCACACCGGTGACCTGCGTATGGAGCGCACACCGACGAAGAGCCCGAGGGCCGCCACGAGCACGGCCGCCACGACGCCCCATCCCACCTCGGCGGTGAGGATGTGCCCGGCGAACAGCGCCCGCTCCGCGTCGACCACGTAGGTGAGCGGGTTGAACGAGGCGACCGTCGCCAGCCAGCCGGGGCCGGCGTCGACCGGCAGCAGGATGCCGGAGAGGATGAGCACGGGGAACAGCAGGGTCTGCTGGATGCCCCAGAAGGCCCACTCCTGGTGGCGCACGGCGATGGCCAGCGCGTAGGACAGCGCGCCCAGGCCGATGCCGAGCACGCCGAGCAGGAGGACCCCCAGGACGGTGCCGAGCGGGTCGGACGAGAATCCGAACGGCATGGCCACCAGGACGATCACCAGGGCCTGGATCACCAGTGGCGCGAACTCCTTCAGGGCGCGGCCGATGAGCATGGATCCACGGGTCAACGGGGTGACCAGGAGGCGTTCGTGGGCACCGGTCTGGATCTCGGTGAGCAGGTTGGAGCCCATGGTCGAGGTGCCGACGAGGCTGATCATCACCATGATGCCGGGCACGAACCACTGGAGCGCGTTCCCGCCGCCGAAGGCGGACTCGTCGACGGCTCCGGCGAGCAGCGGGCCGAACAGGCCCAGGAACACCAACGGTTGGATGAGACTGA
Organism: Nocardiopsis lambiniae; assembly: GCF_031845465.1. Lineage (NCBI taxonomy): Bacteria > Bacillati > Actinomycetota > Actinomycetes > Streptosporangiales > Nocardiopsidaceae > Nocardiopsis > Nocardiopsis lambiniae. The sequence goes on from NZ_JAVREP010000008.1 coordinate 29,414, forward strand.
CCACGAGGAAGAGCGGGCCGCGGATGATGGGGCGCAGCTCGCGGACCGTGACGGTCGCGATGTCGGAGAGGGATTTCATGGATCGGTCGCCTTCGGCCGTCACACCGTCACCTCCGGTTCGCCGTGGTACCGGTCGCCTTCGCGCAGGGAGCGGCCGGTCAGTTCGAGGAACACATCGTTGAGCGTGGGTTCGGTCAGGACGAGACGGCGCACGGTCGTCCCCTCGGCGTCCAGGGAGCGCAGCAACAAGGGGACGACGGTGTCGCCGCCGTCGACGCGCAGGTGCACGGTGGCGCCGTCGACGCCCACATCGCGGGCGGTCGTCGTGTCCTCGACGGTCTTGGCGGCGCGCACGGCCTCGTCGGCGGCGTCGAAGTCCAGGGTCACGCGGTGTCCGACGTGATCGCGCTTGAGGCGGGCCGCGGTGTCGTCGGCGATGACGCGTCCGTGGTCGATGACCAGGACCCGTTCGGCGTGCTCGTCGGCCTCCTCCAGGTAGTGGGTGGTGAGCAGGATCGTGGTGTTGAAGGTCCGGCGCAGGCCGTCGACGTGCTCCCAGAGGTGGGCGCGATGGTGGGGGTCCAGCCCTGTCGTGGGTTCGTCGAGGAAGAGCAGCGGCGGGCGCGGTACCAGGCCCAGGGCGATGTCGACCCGGCGGCGCTGACCGCCGGACAGTGAGCGGACGGGGCGGGTGAGGAGGTCGCCCAGTTCGAGGAGTTCCACCAGTTCGGCGACGTTGGCGCGGATGTCGGCCCGGGGCAGCCCGTAGGCGCGTCCCTGCGCGTGCAGTTCGTCGTCCACCCGCTGTTCGTGGGCCGCGCCGTTGCCCTGACCGACGAAACCGATCCTGCGGCGGACCCCCGTGGGGTCGGCGACCACGTCGATCCCGGCGACGGAGGCGCTGCCGGAGGTGGGTGGGACCAGCCCGGTCAGGACGCGCAGAGCGGTCGATTTACCCGCACCGTTGGGTCCGAGCAGGGCCACCAACTCCCCCTCCGCGACCGAGAAGGAGACGTCCTTCAGGGCGTCGACATGCTCGTTCCGGCGTACCCGGAACCGGCATCCCAGTTCCTTGACGCTGATCATGGTCCTCCAAACAATCGTGGGCGCGACACGTCGGTACCGCGCACGGCGGAAAGGTCAGGCTCGCTTGATGCGGTTGGCCGACCAACCGTCGTCGAGGGACACGCCGTAGACCGCCTTCCAGCCGACCTCGACCGCCTCGTCCATGACGATGGTCCTGTTGAGCTCCCGTTTCGTACCACCCTTGGGGTAGGAGAGCCAGACCACCGTCGTGTCGGGGACGTCGGGCAGCCGTTCGGTGAGGTTCTTGCGCAGTTCCTCCAAAGTGGTCGAGAAGAGGTGGAGCAGATCGGGTGCGGCCTCGGGCTCGTCGGTGACGGTCGCCGCGGCCGGTAGTTCACCCAGGATGTCGAGGTAGTCCTCCGGCGCGTTGTGCGCGACGACGACGAATCCCGGTTTGATCCCCAGTTTCGCGGCTCCGCTTTTCTCCGCCATGAATTCCTCCCATGTTTCGTTCCCCATATTGGTGCGCGAGTGCGCGCGATAAGGGGCGGCACCCGCACAGTACCCGGTGACCGACACGATACGCGGCGTACGTCTTCTCATGGATTGCTGACTTTCCTCCAAGCCTTTAGATAAGGCCCTGAGCAGGCTTTTCTTCACCTCCCCCAGCCCCGCAAGTTGAGAGAAGGAGCGTTCGACGACCCGGGCTTAATGTCAAGAAGAATCCCGGCTTGTCCCGAACGAGGCAGGGAAAGGAGCACCATGAGCGAGACGACCAGACCAGAAGTGGTGGACGGTATCCGGCGGTGGGTGAGGGAGGTCTTCAACGAGCACCGTGTCGATCGCGTCGAAACGTTGAAGGTCGCCGACTACGTCGACTGGAACCCCTACCCGGGGCAGGACGTCGCCCTGAACGGGTTCAAAGGCGTGCTGGAGGAATTCCTGGAGTCGTTCCCGGACTTCCGCTACGACGTCGACGAGGAGCTGTTCGAGGGCGACAGCGTGGTGTGCGTCGGCAAGTGGTACGGCACCATGCAGAACGAGTTCATGGGGCTGCCGGCCTCGGGCGAACTCATCACCGCGCGGCGCACCGACGCGGTACGGTTCCACGGCGACAAGATGACCGAGCGCTGGGGCGTGGGCAACGAGCTGCGGATGCTGCGCTTCCTCGGCGTCATCGGCACCGGCCCCGAGGTCACGGCGGTCGAGACCTTCGAGGAGACGGCGCGGGCGTACCTGGACGCCGTGCTGGGCCGGTTCGACCTGGCGGCCCTGGACGCCCTGGTGGACATCGACGCGGTGTCGGACGCGGCGGGCTCCCTGGTCCACCTGTGCGTCGTCGGCGCCTTGGACGGATACGCGGTCGACGTGGAGCGGCTGGGCATCGACGGCGACACGGCGACGGCCGAGGTGACCGTGCGCGGCACGTTCGCCAGGCCGATGTGGCGGACCGCGCCCACGGGCGCCGAGGTGGCGCTGCCGTTGACCGTCACGCTGCACGGTTCGGGCACGACCATCACATCCGTGACCCTGGCCTACGACCTGGAGGCGATGGCCTCGGCTCTGGGCGCTCCTGAGGGCGAGGGCGTCGTCGAGGTCACCACTCCGACCGGTACCACCGGTGACGGCAAGTTCGTGCTGCGCGCGTTCGTCAACGAGGTCCTCAACGGACGCGACGTGTCGGCGGTGGGGCGGTTGATCTCCCCGGAAGCCACCGACCTGCACCAGGAGACCGTCACCACGGCGGCGTTCCTGCACGCCTTCCCGGACTACCGGTTCAGCGTGGAGCGCGTGATCATCGACGGTGACCGGGCGTCGCTGCTGGCCGCCTTCGCCGGCACGCACCGGAGGGCCCTGATGGGTCACGACGCGACGGGCACCGCCGCGATCACCCGATCCATCGACGTCTTCACCGTCACCGACGGGCGCCTGTCGGACATCATCTACGGGTTCGACATGTACTCGTTGCTGACACGCCTGGAGATCTTCCCCGAGAAGGGCCGCTACCCCGGCGTCGCGGCCGGTTGACCCGACCAGGGGAACATGTGGACGCGAAGATCGCGGACGGCCGCAGGACGGCCCGGGAACCCCTCCTGGACCTGAACGAGATCCAGGGCAACATCCTGGTGCCGTTCGGCGGCCCCGTCCAACACCACCTCTACCTGCGGCTGACCGGGGACCCTCACCGGTGGCTGGCGCGTGTCGTCCCCCGGGTCACCTCCACCAGGGCCCTCATGGACCTGCGGGCGGGGGGCGGTGGGGGGACCGCCGTCGGAGTGTCGTTCTCCGCCTCCGGGCTGCGGATGTCGGGGCTGCGCCCCGACACCCTGTTGGACGTGCCCTTCCAGGACGGCCTGGCCGCTCGTTCGTCGTTGCTGGGCGACCCCGTGGACCCGGCCGACCCCGGACACGCGGGGAACTGGCCGGTGGGCGGACCCGGAACGACGGCGGACGCGCTCCTGGTGGTGCGCGCCGCCGACGACGGGGCCGCCGCCGCGCTGGCGGACCGGCTGACGGCCGGCCCGGGGGGACCGCGCGTCCTGCATCGGGACCGGTGCGCGTCCCTGACCGGCGAGGGGAACCGGTACGAACGGGAGCACTTCGGCTACCGGGACCCGGTGTCCCAGCCCGCCGTGCGGGGGGTGGCCGCAGACACGGGGGAACCGTTGTCGCCGGTCACCGACCCCGAGCGGCCCGAGGAGGCCCTGCCGGGACAGCGACGGTTGTGGCCGGGCGAGTTCGTCTTCGGACACCCCGGGCAGGATCCGCTGCTGTCGGACACGCCCGGACCGGTGGTCTCGGGAGGACCGGATTGGACCGTCAACGGTTCCCTGTTGGTGACGCGGCGCTACCGCCAGGACGTCGAATCCTTCCTCGCCTTCGCCGAGCGTGCCGCGGCCGAGCTGGCCCGCAGGGGATTCCCGGGGTGGTCGCCGGACGCGATCTCGTCCCGGTTGTTCGGACGCTGGCGCGACGGGACCCCGGTGAGCCTGCGGCCGAACGGCCCCGACCCGCGGGTGTCGTCCTGTCCGTTGTCGGACAACGACTTCGGGTTCACCGCCGAACGCGGCCCCGTGGACGACACCCGGGGCTGGCGCGTCCCGGTCGGCGCGCACATCCGCAAGGCCTACCCCCGTGACCACGAGACCGACCTGGAGACCACGGCCGCGATCGAGACGCACCGGCTGCTGCGCCGCGGCATGCCCTACGCCGATCGGGGGGAGCGGGGGATGGCGTTCGCCTGCTACCAGACATCGCTGGAACGGCAATTCGAGTTCGTCGTGCGCTCCTGGCTGAACAACCCCTACCAGCAGCACGAAGGCGACAACCACGACCCGATCGTCGGACGGCCCCACCGCCCCCTGGGCGATCGGGTCCCGCGCGAGTTCGTCCTGCGCATGCCCTCCGGGGACTCCGAGGGGACCCTGGTGCGCCTGCCGATGCCGGAGCCCTTCACCGCCCCCCGCGGCGGTGGCTACTTCTTCACCCCCTCGCTGTCCACCCTGCGGGCTCTGACCCGTTGACCCACCCAGGGAGAACACGATGACCGTCCCCCTGTCCCCCGTCTCCATGGACGTCGACGTCCCGGCCCGCACACTGACCCTCTCCTTCCCCTTCGACACGGCGCCGGAGCGGGTCTGGTCCGCGCTGACCGACCTCGCGTCGGTCGGTGCCTGGCTCGCCCCGGCCGTCGCCGAGGGGACCGACAGGTACGTCCTGACCTTCGACCACGAGGGGCACGTCCACGACAAGGTCTTCGAGGTGGCCGAGTGCGTCCCGGGACGGACGCTGACCGGTGTGCTGCACGATCCGGGCCACGCCGACTCGGTGCTGAGCGCCCGGATCGGGAAGGGAACGTTCACGCTCACCCACACCGACGTGTCCGAGGCCCTCGTCGAGGGGTACAGCGCCGGCTGGCCGTACTACCTGGGCAGGCTGGCGGGCCTCGTGGCGGAGGACGACGGGGCGACGGGATCCGCGTCGTGAGGGGCACCGCCGCGCGCACGGTCGTCATCCTGGGCCGCTCGCTGTACGCCGGCGCCCGGTGCCTGCCCCATCTGGTGCGTCGGCGCTCGTCCCCCGAGACCGCGGAACGCTCCGACGAACGGGTGGGGAGGCTGGTCTCCGACCTGTGCGCGGACCTGGGACCGGCGTTCGTGAAACTGGGTCAGCTGGTGTCGACCCGGGAGGACCTGCTCCCCCGGGGGCTGTGCCGCGTCATGCGCGACCGCCTGGCACTGGGATACGGGCTCGAAGGCGCCCGCCGCGGCGGGCCCCGGCGCTCGGGCAGCATCGCCGTGGTGGAACGACGCACCGGCCCTTCGGGGGACCTCGCCGTGAAGACCTGCCGTCCCGGCGTCCGCCAACGGCTGGAGACGGATCTGGCCGTGGTGGAGGCGACGGCGCGTGCCGTGGCACGGTTGCCCTTCTGCCGGGGGATGCCCGTGGTGGCCTTGACCGAGGACTTCTGCGCCGTGGTGCGTCGGCAGACCGACCTGGCGGCCGAGCGCGCGGCGCTGGAACGGTTCGCCTCCCTGGAGGACCGTTATCCGGTGGTCTTCCCCCGCCCCGTGGGCGTCCCCGGGGACCGCGACACCCTGCTCATGGAGTGGATCCCCGGGCAGGAGGAGGGGGGCCGGCACCACCCGGGGCCCCAGGGTGGCCGACTGCTGTTGACGCTGGTCTTCGAGATGCTCTTCACCACGGGCGAGATCCACTGCGACCTGCACCCCGGGAACTGGTGGTTCCTGGAGGACGGCCGGCTGGCCGTGGTCGACGGCGGTTTCACGTACACGCTGGACCGGGCGACCCAGGAGCACTTCACGGAGTTCTTCCTGGGCATGGCGGCGGGCAACGCCGAGGTCTGCGCCGACCACGCCCTGGCCGTGAGCATGGGACCGGTGTCGGCCGAGGACGAGAAGGGGTTCCGTCGTGAACTGGAGCGGCTCATCACGGAGGTCCACGGGATGACGGCCGGGGCGTTCAGTCTGACCGCGTTCATCGCCGACTTCTTCATGATCCAGCGCCGGTACAACGCCTACTCGCGCACCTCGTTCGTCTTCCCGCTGGTGGCCCTGCTCGCGGTGGAGGGACAGGTCAAACGGATGTGCCCGGACCTCAACTTCCAGGCGGTGGCGCACCCGGTCATCCTGCGCGGCCTCCTGGCCCGCAACCGCAAGCCCGTCTGGTGAGCGGCGGAGCGCACAGGTGGCGACCTCCCTTCGGACGGGCCCCGCACTCCAGGGCGGCGGCTCCCACACCGCCGACCTGGTGTTCCGTGAACGCGCCTCCGGCGAGCGCGCGTTCCGTCGCGTCCCCGCGCGCACCGAGTTCGACGTCGGCCCCCGGTACGTCCGCGTGCGCCCCGGACGGCGGTGGTCCCCCGGCGACGGCGACCGGCTCCTGGCCGCGCTGGCGTGGGCCGAACGGTGGCGCGCGCCGGTGGAGGTGGTCGGGGACGGTCTGCCCCTGGGCGGTGTCCTGGCCGCGGCCGTCGCCGAACGGCCGTGGCTCCGGGTGAGGGTGAGATCGAACGGTGACCGTCCGCACGGCCCGGTCGACACCACCTCCTGGGAGCCGGTCACGGCGCCCCGGTGGCGACCACCCGTTCCCGGGCCGGTGGTGATCACCGGTGGTCTGGGCGGCATCGGCCTGCGGTCGGCACGGGAGTTCGCGGTGCTCGGGCACCCGGTGGTCCTGGTGGACCGGACGGACGAGAGGGGACTGCCTCCGGAACGGGCCGAGGCCCTGGCCGCGGTGCGCGCGACGGCGCCCACGACGGTGGTGCGCGCGGATCTGGACGGGATCGACGCCCACGCCGTGCTGCGGACCCTGTCCGCGCCCGCCGTCCACCTGGTGCACGCGGCGGGTGAACTGGGGTTGCGACGGTGGGACCGATGGTCGGGAACGATGCTGGACCGGGCCGCCCGACGGCGTGGGGAACAGCTGGGACGGTGGGTGCGGGCGGCGGCCCGGGGTCCGCTGGCGAGCGTGCTCGTGCCGGGGTCCACGGAGAGTCGGGCGGCGCACCGGGGGTTCGGCGCCTACGCCCTGTCCCACGCCTGCTCTCGGGCTGCCGTCCGAGAGTTGGCGGAGGCTTTCCCCCGGGTGACGTTCACCGTGGCGGAGTGGACGCTGTGGAGCGAGGTGGGCATGGCCGCGGGTGTGGCCGGCCCCGGTCTTCGCGCCGCCGGTTTCGCGGTCGTCCCGCCGGCGTGGGGGGCGCGCACGCTCGTCCGACTCCTGGGGCGTCCGGGGACCGAGGGAGAGGCGGGGGTGTACGCGCTGGGCGGGCCGCGCCTGTCGAGGTCCTCGGGGGCGGTCGCGGTGGTGGGAGGTGTCGGGGGCGCGGCCAACCTCGACCCCGCGGACCCGGGGTCCACGCTGAACCGTGTGCTCCGGGGATGTCTTCCCGGCATCGGACACGCGCGGGTGGAGGCTCCGACCGGGCACGGCGGCCCTCGCACGGTGCGGGCCCTGGTCGGCCCGGATGGTGTGCGGCTGTGGTCGTCGGATCCGCAGGACTGGCGGCCCGACGGAGGGTACGAGGCCCTGGTGCCGTTCTAGGAACCGGTGGCGACGCGAGAGCGGAGAGGAGGTCGGTGTGGAGGCGATCGAACGCGCGGTGCCGATGCCCGCGCCCCCGGAGCGGTTGTGGCGGGCGATGAGCACCCCCGCCGCGGTCGGCGACTGGTTGGGCGGGCTGGGCCCGGACGGCGTGCCGCACGGGTCCGACGGCACGCACGGTACGTGGATTCTGACCACGCCCTCGGTGGAGTACGTCCGTCTCCGGATCCGTGAGGTCGGTCCGGGGCGGTCCATCACCCTGGACTGGTCCGAGTTCGGTGTCGAGGCCCCGAGTCGGATCCGGGTGGCGGTGGAGACGGGACCGGCCGGTTCGCTCCTGCGGATCAGGGAGGAGTTCCCCCATGCGCGTTCTGTGCCCCGTGTGGCACGGGAGGTCTTCTGGGACGACTGTGTCGAACGGCTCCGTTTCTACCTGGTCGCGGAGGAAGGAGGCCAGACGCCACCGGGAATCCGCTCCATCTCCCTCGGGGTGCGCGTTCCCGTGGGGACCTGGTTGCCCCTGCACCGGCGGAACCTCTTCCGATGGTTGCCCGTGAGCGGACCGGGCTATCCGCCGACGGCGTTCTACGTGGTCGATGACGCGGGCCCCTGGCGTTTCCCCATCCGCCGGGTCGAGGACTACTTCGACGAACGGCTCAGTCTGTTCGTCGACGTGGGCGACGGGGTGACGCGCGCCGTGGTGCGGACCCACCACGACGGCACCGGGGTGGTGTTGTCGATCCATCACTCTCGGTGGCCGATCGTATCGGGGGCCGAGAGTAGGATGACCCGGCTGCGCGACGTCTTCGAGATCACCTGGCGAGCGAGTCTGGAACAGGCCGTGAGAGCGGCCGGCTCTGAAGGAGGACGACATGGCCGCTGACGGGACCGGCAAGGACAACCCCGCCCAGCGCGAGGCGGTGCTGACGGCCGTGGGCGCCATCCGCGAGGACCCGGCCGCCCCGCACCTGCTGGCCGATCTCGCGTCCTCGGGTTTCTACAGTCAGTTCCACTTCCATCGGATCTTCGCCAGGCACACGGGGACCACCCCGGGACGTTTTCTGACGGCGTTGCGGATGCAGGAGGCCAAACGCCTGTTGGCGGAGACCTCCGAGACGGTGATGAGCATCAGCGATCGGATCGGTTACCAGAGCATCGGTTCCTTCACCACGCAGTTCACCCGCCTCGTGGGGGTCTCCCCGGGAAGGTTCCGGGAACTGGTGGACGTCCTGGCGGGATACCGCGTCACCGAGCCCGACCTGGAGCGGGCCAGGGCCACGGGGAGCCGCACGGTGGACTGCCGACTGACGCTGTCCGGCACGGCCGGGACGCCGCTCACCGATCGGATCTCGTTCGTGGGCCTGTTCGACTCGGGTCTGCCCCAGGGCGGGCTGTCGGGGTTCGGGATCGTGCAGGGGGCCGCGGGCACGCTGTTGGAACAGCGGCCGGCGGCGGGACGGTCGGAGATGTTCCTGATGTCGCTGTCCGCCCACTCCCCCCTGGTCGACCTGGCCGTGGGCGGCGATGAGGACATGCTGGTCAGCCGGGGACGCACGGCGGCCGGGAGCGGGACCGCCGCGCTGACCCTGAGAGCGCTCGACCCCTTGGACCCCCCGGTGGTGTCGGCCGCCCCGGCCGTCCACCTGCGCTCGTTCCTGGGCGGGCCCTCCCGTGGCCGGTGAACGAGGCGGGAACGGTCAGAACCCGTCCTGGATCTCCACGGTGGGCATGAGGGAGCGCAGCGTTCCCTCGGCGACCATCAGCGCGGACAGCGGGAACACGAACTCCGCCCGCGAATGCACGCCGTAGCGGGTCTGCAACTCGAAGATCCCGTTGCCGAACTCCGCCATGGTGAACACACCTCCGTCACCGCCGTGCGCCCGGACGTGGCGTTCCATCGCCTCGACGAACTCGCCCCGGCGCCGTTCGTCGGCGTCCGGCGCGCTGTCGAAGACGATCTCCCCGCAGGTACGCCCGTCGCCGATGGCGATGGCGCGGAAGAAGCGGTCCAGGTTCTCCCTGGTGTGCTCCGAGACCCGTACCGCGTACCCGGCGTCCAAGAGCACGACCCGGCCGTTCCCGTGGACGTAGAGGTTGCCCGGATGCAGGTCGCAGTGGACGAAACCGTCCTCGAACACCATGCGCCGCACGGCGCGCAGGGCACGGCGCGCCGCGACCGCCTGCGCGGTGGGCGGGACCCGGGCGCCCAGACCGGGGACGTACCGGGTGACCAGTACGCTCGATCCGCACAGATCCGGGTACAGGGCGGGGACGTCGACCCCGGGCAGGCGGGCCAGGTTCGCGGCCAGAACCCGGTGGTTCTCCGCCTCGGCGATGTAGTCGGTCTGGGCCATGATCACGTCGGCGACGTAGTCGACCAGGTCCGCCAGTGGCCGGCCACCGGTGCGGTCCCAACGGACCGCCAACGACGCGGCGGCCCGCAGCAGCCTCAGGTCGGCCGCCATGAGCCGGTCCACGCCCGGACGGCGCAGTTTGACCGCGACCCGTTCGGAGCCGACGGCCCCCCGGTAGACGCAACCGACGGTGCCCGAACCGAGCAGGATCCCGGTGACCTCGACGTCGGCCAGAGCCGGCACCTCGTCCCGCGCCCTCCGGAGGGCGACCGCGCGTTCGGCGGCGGACATGGGGCGGGCCCGATCGTGCAGCACGCCCAGGGCGTCCGCCCAGATCGGGCCGATCATGTCGCGCCGGGATCCGATGAGCTGCCCGGCCTTGGCCGCCGTCGGCCCCAAGCGCTGGAGGCCGACGGCCACGGAGGTCGCCACGCCGCGCCGGGCGCCCGCGGCGCCTCCACCCGGCAGACCGGCGACGGCCGCGACCGCGGCGGTGACGACCGTGCCCGCCCCGATCAGACCGAGCGCGCCCAGGCGGCGGGCCGTCTCGAAGCGCGTCGGGGCGGGGCGCGCGACGCGGCCGGGGGTCACCTGCTCCACGCGTGCGGTCCCGGTCCGTCGGTCCCCGATCCCGGCGCCTCACCCGGGGGGCCGCCCATCAGCAGGACCAGCCGTCCGAAGGCCGACGCCCAGAAGGCGGTGAGCAACGCCCGGTCCACCGGGGCCTCGGCGAGCTGCCCGAACCGTTCCCACCCGGAGTGGAACACCTGGAGGACGCTGCGTCCCAGGCCCGCCGGTTCGATCCACAGGTGCCCGTCGAGCGGGCCGGGCCACCCGAGGCGGTGGAGGGTGAACTCCAAGCGGGGCTGGAAGGAGGGGAAGCTCTGGTTGGCCTCGACGTGTCGGGTCACGGCCAGCGAGGCCGTACCGCTGGCGTCGCCGATGGTGAAGTCGACCCGGTCACCTTCGACGAGGGTGCCCGAACTGCGCCCGAGCCAGAACTGGAGGGCCGGTATCGAGGTCAGCGTCGACCAGGCCTCGAAGGTGCCGAGGGGCAGCTCGGTCTGGACGTAGGGTCCCATGCGCCGCCAGGGCCACCGCTGCCGGCGGCCGGTGCGCAGGTGTTCGGCGAGCTGGTCCAGGATGCCGGGCCAGCCCATGCCGTTCCAGGACCGCCAGTCCGAGGGCGGGTTGGTGGCGCGCTCGACGACGCGGACACGGACCACCCCGCCGGTCGGTTCGGAGAGTTCCCAGCGCACGGTGGTCGCGGGCCCCACCCCGACCCAGCGCCACAGGTGTTCCAACAGCGCACGGCCCTCGTGGGGGGGTTCGGCGGCGACGGTACGGCACCAGAAGAACTCGCCGTCGTTGAAGTCCAGCGCGCTCTCCCGCCCCGGGGCGGCCCAGAACTCGTCCGCGTCGGCGAACCACTGGGCGATGGCGTAGGGATCGGTGAGGGCGTTCCACACGTCGTCGAGGCCGTGGCCCCGGATGTGGATGTCGCTGACGAGTTCCTCCCAGCGGCGGTGGGCCACCGGGTGTCCCCCCGACGAGCCGAGGGGAGGGAATTCGAGGATCTCGTGGGCGAACTCGGGGCCGCCCGGCGGACCGGATTCCGGGCGGGGCCGCTCTTCGGGGGGTGCGACGGGTTCGACGGACACGGGGCTCTCCACTCTCGATGCGGGTCGGGGCGCGCGACGGTGGGTGGACGGGCCCCGCCCGTCCACCCACCGCGGTCGATCAGCTGAAGCGCTCGGGGGGCAGGTAGCCGCCCATGTTGAACTTCAGGCTGGTCAGGTAGGCCGTCGGCTCGTCCCAGGGGGTGCGGACGTCGTAGAGCGGGAGCATCCGGTAGATCTGCCCCTTGCCGGGGGCGCCGGCCGGTGGGATGGAACGGACGTCGTCGATGGTGAGGATGACGGGCTCGCGGTTGAACAACCGGGTGCCCAGTTTGGGGATGTCGAACATGCAGCCGACGGCCATCCGGCAGGCCTTGGCGGCCGGCCCCTCCCCCGCGTAGGGGTCGAAGGGGGTGCGGATCTGGCCGGCGGAGAGGTACTCGGGGTTGAGGGTGACCGTGATGGTGCCCAGCTCCTCGGAGACACCGGTCATGTGCATCTCGATGAGGTTGGTGTAGACCTCGGCGTCGGCCCACTCCTCGTCGGTGGCCGGGGAGCGCACGACGCGCACGTAACCGTCGAACTCGACGTCGAACTCACCGACGCCGGGGATCGCGAAGGTGTCCCACGAGTGCAGGCCCAGGTTGTCGATACCGGGCTCGGGCGCCTTCCACTTGACGACGGGGGATCCCTCGTACAGATTCGGCACCCCCTCGGTCTCCACCGGGCGGCCGAGCAGGGTCTTCTTTTCGGACATGGACTTTCCTCACCTTTCCTGTGCAGGGAACCCGAAGGGCCCGACGGGCCCCGCGGGGTTCGTCAGACGCGGCCGGGGCGGTGGTCGGAGCAGGTGCGACCGGGCTCGTCGGGGATGCCGTCCTGGTCGCTGTCGAGCTCACCGTCCACGGTGCTGTACACATCGCGGGAGTTGAGGTCGATCTTCCCGTCGCCGTCCCAGTCGTTGAGCTTCCCCTTGAAGGTGCCGAGGATGAACACGTTGGTCTTCGGCCCGACCTCGGGGTCGTGGAGGGTGGACAGGATTCCGTTGCCCGGGGCCAGCATCTCGGTGATGTCCTTGCCGACCATGTTCTCGACGTCGGTGTAGCCCCACCCCTGGAAGCGACCGCGGACGTAGCGGATGGCCGATTCCCCGCGCACCTGGATGTCGGGGTCGAGGAACCAGGTGCCGAAGCGGGCGAAACCGATGTCGGTCTGGCGGGTGCCCCGGCTCGGGTCCGCCGCGCGCCCCGAGTGGTAGAAGGTCCGGGGCACCTGGGACTCGAAGTAGAAGTTGCCCCGGTCGGCCCTGGTCCGGTCGGTGAACCCGCGGAACAGGTAGTTGTCCATGTGCCGGGTGCCGTCCTCGTACAGCCCGTCGATGGTCTTGGCCATCAGGAGCTGGCGTTCGCGCGTGGCGACGTTGGGGCAGGCGTGCGCCTGGCCGTAGACCCGGGCGAGGCCGCGCGGCCCGAGGGAGAGCTTGCCCCAGTGCCGGTTGGTGTCGTCCAGGCGGATGTACAGGTCGCAGTGGATGAGCAGGTAGATCGTCTCGTCGAAGGTGCGACCCTCGGTGAAGACGGCCTCACGCGCGTCGAAGGCCGGGTCTCCGGTCCGCAGTTCACTGAGGAAGAGCTTGGCCCACTCGGCGATCTCGGGGTCCGGGTCGTCCAGGAACCGGGACAGGGTGCTCATGGCGTGGGGGCCGCCGAGCTTCTCGATGGCCCACAGGGTGTCCCACCGGATCTCGCGGTCCTTCTCGGTGCGCACGACCTGTTCCAGCACCTCGAAGACGTCCGCGGGGTCGCGGTCGGCGTACTCGAAGACGGCCTGCTCACGGGCCACCGGGTCGGGGTGGGAGAGGGCGTCGCGGGCGAGTTCCTCGTCGGTGCGCGTGTCCAGGCGGACGGCGGCCTTGTTGAGGGCGTAGCCGAAGTCGCTCTGCCAGGCGGCGGGGTCGCCGGCGACGAGGCGGGGGTCCATGCTGAGCGTCGTGCGGTAGGAGAAGTTGAGCGCGTCGCGCTGCTCACTGGCCAACTCGGTCAGGGGCGGCTGACCGGCCAGGCCCGCCTGGAGTTCGGCGTCCGCGGGGTCCGGCGGCGGTTGTTTGTGCGCCAGGTCGATCGCCATCTGTTCTCTCCTTTAACCAGCTAATGGGCACCGGGATTATGTTCACCACGATAGGTTCACCGGCCAACGAATTCCTTCTCGTGCATTGCTGGCCGTCCCGATAACACAATCTTCAATTGGCCGCAACACCCGAACACCGATCAATGCCCCGAGAATGCGACCGCCAGGACCAAACCACTGGGCGTGACTAATGAAACACAGAGAAGAGTCACCCTCGGAGCGAGGAGACCCCAAACGCAACAAGAGACCCATGCGTACACACAAGAACAGTGGGAAGCACTCTGAACAGCGAGGAACCCAGAACCTCGCGCGGATGACGCCCCTCAGGGGCCGTTTTCGGACGTGACCCATCCGTGCGCACGACCCTCCCCATACCGGGGATTCAACGCTTGGTCACATTATCGCCGGCACCGAAAAGAGCAATACGGAAGACGTCGCCGGGTCAATCTTCGTACAAGATGATCGGATACACGGGAACATGCAGCACCCCGGTGAACACCACGACATCCCCACATGCCGTAGAGTCACGAGGAGCCATGGTGCGAGAATCGGTTTGTCAAGCAGTTTCTTTCATACACAGACGCTATGCCGAGCCGATCACCTTGGCCGATATCGCAGCCGAGGTCTTTGTAAGCCCCTTCCACTTCTCCAGGCTGTTCACCCAGGAGGTCGGGATCTCTCCGGGCAGGTACCTCGGCGCGGTCCGCATGTTCGAGGCCAAGAGACGCCTGGTCGCCTCCTCGATGAACATCTGCGACATCGTGCACAGCGTCGGCTACAACAGTGTGGGCACCTTCACCAGCAGGTTCACCCGTCTCGTGGGCATGTCGCCCAGGGAGTACCGCAAACCCGAGGTGGGGCGGTCGATGGTCGCGGTCTCCAAGGACTTCAACCGCATGCCCTCACCGGTCGAACTGGCCGGTTCCCCCGGGCCCGCGAGCCTCGACGGAGAACGGCACACCGGCAGCGTCCGCGGCATGATCGAACTGCCTCGCGCGATCCCCGACGGCCGGCTGCTGGTGGGCGTCTACGACACGATCGTGCCCCAGAACCGCCCCGTGGCCTACAGGTTCCTTCCCGCCACCGAGCGCGTCACCTTCACCCTCGGCAACGTCCCGGGCGGGGAGTGGAGCCTCATGGCCCTGGCCATGAGAACGGGCGCCCCGGCCAACGCCGACGTACTGGTCGGCACCCTCCCCCACCGGCTCACGGTACGGAGGGGGATGGACACCTGGACCCGGATGTCGATGCGCCGTTTGGCGTCGACCGACGTGCCCATGGCCATCACCCTCGCCGACACCTCCTCCGACCACGTCCACGTGACGGCCCCCCTGGCCTGCGGCCGATGATCGCTCCAGGAGTCCTCGTGCACACCACCCTCGGGACACTGCGCCGCCGCGTCCTCACGCCGAACACGACCCAGACCCTCGTCGAGACGCGCGGCTTCCACCAGGGGACCGCGACGGCCCGGGGCCTCGTCGAGACCGTCGGCCGGTTCTTCCTGGTGGGCTACGGACACGCGGCGGAGACCGGCAGCCCCGAGGACACCGACCGTCGGCTGGCGGACGTTCCCGTGCGCTTCCGCGGATTCGCCCACGAGGGGGCGGCGATGGCGTTCACCGTCCTGGACGCCCTGACCCCGCGCGGGCGACGCGCCGCGGAGTACATGGCGGGACCGGGAGATCCCCACCTGTACATGGCCCATGTCGGCGTCGGCTGGGCCCTGGCCCGGCTTCCCCGGCCGCTCTGGCCGTCCGCGCACACCCTCGATCCGCTGCTCCGCTGGCTGGTCCTGGACGGCTACGGTTTCCACCAGGCCTACTTCCACACGGACCGGTTCGTGCGCCGGAGGGAGCACGACACCCGGCCGGCGCACTGGTCCGGCGCCCCCGACTACGCCGCACGGGCCATGGACCAGGGGATCGGGCGGGCGCTGTGGTTCGTCGCCTGCGCCGACCCCGGGCGCGTCGCCGACCTGGTGGAGTCCTTCCCCGAGCGGCGCCGGGCCGACCTGTACAGCGGTGTGGGGCTGGCCGCCGTCTACGCCGGGGGCGCGGATCGCGAGGCTCTGGAACGTCTGCGCGACCGGGCCGGGGCCCATCGGCGTTGGCTGGCCCAGGGCGCGGCCTTCGCCGCGGAGGCACGACTGCGCGCCGACCTCTCCGTGCCGCACGTGGGAGTCGCCGTCACCGCGCTGTGCGGTGCCTCCCCGGAATCGGCGGCGTGGTCGGCCCGGGAGACCCGGCCCGCCGAGGGCCGGGGCCGCGCAGGCGTGCCGGGCTACGAGGTGTGGCGAACACGGTTGGCCGAACGGTGGGCCGTGTGAGCCCCAGACGCGCCGACCCCCGGACCCCGTCGGCCCTGGTCCACGCGGCCGCGCGAGTGCTCGCCTCCGAGGGCCCGTCGGCGCTGACCACCCGTCGACTCGCCCGGGAGGCCGGGTGTTCGACGATGGCCGTCTACACGAACTTCGACGGCATGACGGGGCTGGTCCGGGCGATGGTCCACGAGGGCTTCGCCCGGCTGTACGCGCGGTTCTCCCGTGTGCGGGCGACCGCGGACCCCGTGGCCGACCTGGCGCTGTACGGGCGGATCTACCGGGCGAGCGCGGTGGCCGACCCGCACCTGTACTCCGTGATGTTCGGTTCCTCCTCCTTGGCGGGGTTCTCCCTCTCGGACGACGATCGACAGCACGGCAGGTACACGATGGCCGGTGTGGTCGCCTGTACCGAACGGTGCATGCGGGCGGGGCGGTTCGACGACGGCGATCCGTTCCTGGTCGCCCACCACATGTGGACGACCGTGCACGGGGTGACCTCGCTGGAACTGGGCTCCTACCTGGTCGAACCCTATGGGGCCGACGACTGCTTCGAGTCCCTGTTGCCCGCCCTCATGGTGGGTGCCGGTGACGTCCGCGAGCGGGCCGTGGACTCGGTGGCGCTGTCGCGTTCCAGGTTCCAGCGGCCCGCCCCGGGCCCCCTCAGCTCGCCGTCCACGAAGAACAGGGGGGCGCTGTCGGCCCCCGCCGCGGCGGTGAGCACCCTCCCGACCACGATGGAGTGATCCCCGGCGTGATGGACGGCCTCCACCGCGCACTCCAGCCACCCCCGCGCACCCGACAGAAGCGGAGCGCCCGTACGGGTCCCGCGGTACCAGGCCCACCGGTCGAACTGGACGGCGCCCGTGGGGCGGGAGCCGTCGGCGAAGTACCGGGCCAGAGCCGTCTGGTCCGCCCCCAGCAGGGACACGCCGAACATCCCCCGGTCGTGGACCGTGGTGTGCAGACGCGCGCTGAGGGCGACGCAGCACAGGATCAGCGGGGGGTCCAGGGAGACCGACGTGAAGGCGTTGGCGGTCATCCCGTGCGGGGTGCCCCCTCCGGTCGTGAGCACGGTCACCCCGGTGGGGAAGCGCGCCATGACCGTGCGCAGGTCCACCATCAGACCACCGCCCGGGCCGGGGCGAAGGGCGCCAGGGCGGACCGCAGGACCTCGGGCACCCGGACCGGCACGACCGCGTCACCGTGACCGCGCATGCACACCACCCGCTGGTTCCCCCGGGCGACGGGGGTCTCCACGGCCCCGTTCACCCGCACGTAGTCGAAGGAGAAACCGATCTGCGTCTGCGTCAGCTCCTCCAGACGCATACGGACCGACAGGACGTCGAAGGCGGTGGTCTCGGCCAGGAAGTCGCAATCGACGCGGAGCGTGAAGAGCTTGAGGTCACCACGGAGGTCGTCCAGCACGGAAGGGGCGTGGTCGCGCAGGAACATCTCCCGGCAGCGCCCCTGCCAACGCAGGTAGTGCGCGTAGTACACGTTGCCGACCAGGTTGGTCTCCTCAAGGCTGACGATGTGCCGCATCTCGTAGTGGTCGGTCACGGGTTCGACTCCTTCGGCGAGGGGACTTCGGGGACACGGCCGATGGCGACCACCACGGGGGCCGCGCGGCCCGCCAGGGTGGTGACACCGGTGGCGATCGCGGTCGCACCCGAGGTGAACACGACCCATCCGTCGGGATGGACGCGGTCCAGAACCACGGCACGCGTCGCGGTTCCGAGTTTGCGCAGACATTCCAGGGCCGCCCAGAGGCGGGTGGCCGACGTGTCCGCGTCCTCACCCGTCTCGGTCACCAGCAGGTCGGCCACGGCCAGGGCGTCGGGGCCGAGCAGGTCGGCCCGAGCGGTGCGGTCCCGCCCGACCACCTCCTCGATGTCGCAGCCCACGGGTGCGTCCGCGGCCACGGCCAGGGTCACTCCGGCTCCGTGGGAGACGGAGACGTGCGCTCCGTCGACCTCGGGCCGACCGTCCGGCCGGTGGCGCACGCGCACGGGTCGATCGAGACAACGTCGCAGGGCCGCGGTGGTCGCCTCCCCCCGGTCGGGGCCGGCGTCGGGCTCGACGGCGATCGACACCCCCTCCCCCAGGAACCGGGAGGCGCATCGTTCCATGTGCGGGCCGAGCAGCGGCACGGGCCAGGGGCCGGCACCGCCGCGGGCGCGCACCGCCTTCAGGCGCAGACCCTCCCACCGTTCGACGACCCGGCCCTCCGGGTCCGACAGCTCCACGTCGTAGACGTGCGCGTCCCCGTCCCTGGACCGTTCCGACGCCGCCAGCACGAACGGGCCCTCGTCGTCGGTCCGGGCCGGCAGGAGGCGATCGACCCGCTCGGGCAGCAGGACCGCGTCGGGCACGCCGCTCTGGAGCGCGTGCATCGCGGTGTCGCGGACCCCGGGGTCCGCCAGGACCAGGTCCTGCGGCAGGTAGGGGGCGAACCACGGGACACCGGCGCCTCCGGAGACCTCGGCCACGGTGTGCCGCGCGCTCACGCGGCGATAGGCCGACAACCGTTGGAACCGCTTCCCCTGGAAGAGCAGGGAGCCGTAGAGTTCCGCGCCGGGGTCGATACGGACCCGTGGTGCGTCGGTACCGGGGACCAGGGGCCCCCGCTCGGGGCGATCGGCCGGGGACCACCGCAGGACCGACCGGAAGTGGTCGACGGCGAAGCCCGTGTCCTCGCTGCGCACGACCACGTCCACCGTGCGGGTGTCACGGACCAGGGCGGCCACACGGATCACGCATCTTCCGGAGGCGGACACGACGATCGGCCGTAGGAACTCCATGTCCTCGAAGACGGGGACACCGGTGTGTCCGCCGATCGCCGCTCCGACCTGGGCCATGGCCTCCATGCCGATGACCGCGGGCACCAGCGCGTCGCCGTCGAGCCGGTGATCGTCCAGATAGGGGTCGGTCGCGGTGGACGACTCCGTTTCGGTGACCAGTTCGGTGCCGGGGTGGTGGACCAGGATGCGCTCCAGGAAACGTCCCAGGGGGAGGGTCGCCGGGGCGGGCAGGGTCGGTGGGGCGCCCAGCCGTCCGCAGACCACGATGACCGGTCCGGCGGAGGTATCGGAGAGCAGATCGCGCAACACCTCCAACCCCTCGTCGACGGAAATCGGTGTCACCCCCTCACGGGCGAGGGATTCGACGACCCCCATGCGCTCGCCCATACCGGAACCGGACCACACCGACCACTCGATCGCCAGGACCCTGGTGCGCGGATGGAGACGTCCGTACTCCTCCGCCAGCGCGCTCATCCGGTCGTTGGCGGCGGCGTAGTGGGCCTCTCCGCGCAGCCCCACCCGTCCGATGACGCTGCCGAAGGTGACCAGGAGACGGAGCCGGCCGGGGTCGATCGCCGCGAGCGCCGCCCGCAACCCGTCGACCTTGGGCGCCGAGGCGGCGGCCAGGTCCTCGGGGGTGAGCGAGCCGATCGGGGCGGGCTCGTTGCGTCCGGCCCCGTGCAACAGGGCCGTGACGGTACCGAACGCGGCGGCGCGCTCGACCGCGGCGCGGACCTGGTCGGGGTCGGTCACGTCCGCGCGTTCGTAGCGGTGGCGGACACCGGCGGCGGCCATCCGGTCCAGGTTCGCGGCCAACTCGGGATCGGCCGCGGGGTCCGAACGCCCGAGCAGGAGCAGACCGGCCCCATGGCGCAGAGCCAGGTCACGCGCGCACTCCGCGGTGATGCCCTTCCCTCCTCCGGTGACCAGGACCACGTCGTCGAAGCCGAGGGGAGGACCGGCCTCGGGGCGTTCCCGTCCGGGAAGGAGGGGGATCAGGTCGGGGACGGTGCGCCCCTCCTGCGCGTACCGGACCTCGGTGTAGGCGGTGGTGGCGACCGTGTCGGCGAGCACCGTCGCCGTCAGGCGATCGTGTGCGCCGGAATCGGTCCCGTCCGTATCGGCTTCGATGACCGTGACCGGCACCCGTGCCTCCAGGTGCAGGGTGCGGGCCAGACCGGAGACGATCGGTCCGGGTTGGACCACGACCAACCGGACTCCACGACCGGCCGCCTCCTGGGCCGCCGCCAGCGAGGCGGCCGGGTGGTCGGGGTCGGGGACCAGGAGGACGCCCTCCCCCACGCCGGCCCCGGCCAACGCCGCGCGCAGGGTCTCGGCGATCCGGTGCCCGCCGGGCGCGTACGACGACCAGTGGGCCGTGGTGGTGGACCGGGGGACGGGGACGGGAGCGGGGTCGGGTGCGGTTCGCCGTCCGAGCCGGAAGGCCCGGACCCAGGGTCCGACGCCGGCCGCTTCGGACGTGGCTCCCGGATCGTCGCCCTTCCCCGTCGAGGCGTCGATGACGGCGGCCAGGTCCGCGAGGCTGGAGGTGGCGTGACCGCTGGTCGCCTCCAGCGGGGGTCGGCCCAGCATGCGGGCGACCTCGTTGGCGATCTGGCCGACGGTGATGGAACTCAGGTGGAGTTCGTCCAGCGGTCGGGTGTGCGCGGTGACGGTCTCCAGGGGCAGTTCGACCCGGGCCGCGACCTGCCGACGGAGCAACAGGAGGGTATCGACGTCCTCCGTCTCGGAAACGTCGAGGGCCGGTGCGGGTTCGGGGGTCCGGGACGGGGAGGTGCGCCCCGTCGAGCTGTCGGCCACCGTCTCACAAGGGTTGACGAGGAAATCGCGGGACTCGCGGAGAGGACGGATCAGGCGGCCTTCGAAGAGCCGACGGACGGCCAGCGGGGCGCCGAGGGCGAAGGCCGCGCCCAGGGCCTTCAACGTGGGCGAGAGCGTGGGGGCGTCGGTGTCCACCGTCAGGGCGGGGACGTCGGGGGCGATGCGCTCCGCCGTCCGGGCCAGCACCCGTCCCGGACCGACCTCCAGGAAGAGGTCGGTGTCCGGCGCGATACGCGCGACGGCCTCACCGAACAGGACCGGGCGGGTCACCTGCTCGGACAGCAGGTCCGGGAGCGAGGTGCCCGGCCGGAGGTCGGTACCGACCACGGTGGAGACCACGCGACGCGTCGGTGGGGTGAAGGGGATCCCGTCGAGCACGCTCCGCAGTCCGGGAACGGCCGGGGCGACCAGGGGGGAGTGGAAGGCGTGGGAGACCCGGAGGGGAGCGACGTCCAGGCCGCGGGCGCGGGCCCGGTCCCGTACGCGTCCGATGGCGGCGGCGGTGCCCGAGACCACGGTCTGCCCGGGTCCGTTGTGCGCGGCGACCACGGCTTCGGACTCCGGTTCGTCGGTCAGGAGGCGGGCCACCTGTTCGGTGTCCGCGGCGACGTGGAGCATGGCGCCGCCGGACCTCGCGGTCTCCGCCATGATCCGCCCCCGCGCGCGGGCCAGGGCCGACAGGCTCTCGGCGTCCATGGCACCCGCCCAGTACAGGGCGGTGAGTTCGCCCAGGCTGTGGCCGACCGCCGCCCGGGCGGTCACCCCGAGGTCCTCCATCAGCCCCAAGGCCGCCATCGAGCCGGCGACGATCCTGGGCTGGGCGATCTCCGTGGCGACCGGGTCCCCCTGGGGGAGCCGGGCCACGTCCAGCGTGTCCTCGACGCTCGGGAACCGACGGCACAGGGCCCCCTGGCTCCCGTCGCCCGATCCCTGACCCGGCATCAGGAAGGTGATCCGGGGCGGTCCGGTCCGCTGGGAGAGGAAGACGCCCTCCCCGGGGGAGACGACCTCCTCCTCGCCCGCGTCGATCCGGGAGATCAGTGCCGTCACGGCGCGGGCTGCCGCGTGCGGCTCGGCGGCGACGACGGCGCAGCGCACCGGACCGCCGCGGAGCCCGTCGGCGGCCTCGGCGGCCAGGTCGGTGAACTCCGCGTAGGAGAGGTGCGGGAGAAGGTCGGCCCAGGCGGTGAGTCGGGTGCGCAGGGCGGCCCGGTCCGGGGCGTCCGCGAGGAGCAGTTCGGCGTCCTGGCGGCCCGCCACCAGGGCGCGGGTCCGGGCGTCGGGGGCGCTCGGGGCGGGGTCTCCGACCGGGTCGGCGGCCTGGAGCGCGATGTGGGTGTTGATACCGCCGAACCCCATGGCGGAGACACCGGCGCGCAGCGGACGCCCTTGCGGCCAGGGTTCGGCCCGGACCGGCACGCGCAGGCGGGCGCCCTCCACGGTGAGCAGGGGATGCGGGGTGTGCTGGGCGGTACCGGGTGGGACGACCCGGTGGTGAACGGCCAGGGCAGCCTTGATGAGCCCGGCGACACCGGCGGCGGCCTTCGTGTGGCCGATGTTGGCCTTGACGCTGCCCAGGGCCGCCGGGGCTCCCGGGCCACGCGCCGCGGACAGGGCGGCGATCTCCGTGGCGTCGCCGAGCGCGGTGCCCGTGCCGTGACCTTCGAAGTAACCGACCGTGGCCGGGGGGTATCCGGCCCGCGCGTAGGCGCGTTCCAGGGCGACACGATGGCCCTCCTCCTCCGGCCGGGTGATACCCCCGGCCCCGTCGGAGGAGATCGCCCAACCGGTGATGAGGGCGTAGACACGGGCGTCGGCGGCGAGCGCGTCCTCCTCGCGCATCACCACGAGGACGCCCGCGCCCTCCCCCGGCCAGAAACCATTGGAGTCGCGGTCGTAGACGCGCATGTCGCCCGTGGCCAGGGCTCCGGTACGGGCGAAGCCCACCAGTTCGAAGGGGTCCAAGGACAGGTCGACCCCCCCGACGAGAGCCACGTCCAGGTCTCCGTCGGTCAGTGCCCGGGCGGCGGTGACGACCGACAGCAGGGAGGAGGCACAGGCACCGTCGACGGTATGGCCGCCGCCGCGGAGGTCGAAGTGGTTGCACACCCTTCCGGCGATGGTGTTGGACAGTCCACCGGCCAGGGTGTCCTCGTCCATCTCGGGGAAGGGCGCCTTGTAGGCCTCCTCCGCCTCGGTCAGCAGACGGGCCGTCTCGTCGTCGTCCCAGCCCCGTCGGCGAAGGACCTCGGCCAAGGTCCGGCGGACATAGGGCCAGCGCAGACGGAGGGAGTTGGCCCGGGAGAACTCACCGGTGAGGCTGTTGCCCAGGACGACTCCGGTGGTGCCCCGCGGCAGTCCTCGCCCTTCGGGGAACCCGGCGTCCGCCAGGGCACGGGCCGCGGTGTCCAAGGCGAGCCAATGGGTCATGTCCGTGGAACGGAAAGTGCTGCCCGCCACCCGGTAGGCGGCCCGGTCGAAATCGAATCCGCGCAGCAGGGCCGCCTTGTCGGAATGGAATCGATCGGAATCCGTCGGATCCGCGGACCGGTAATCCGCGAGGGAGAGCCGTTCGGGTGGGATGCGACGAAACGAGCGGCGCCCGGCCAGGACGTTCTCCCAGAGCTCGTCCGGGGTGTCGGCGTCCGGGTAACGGCAGGCCATACCGACGATGGCGATCCTGTCCATGCTGCCTCCGATGCATCGGGACGACTGTCACCCAGGATGACCAAAAGCGGAGAGGACATTCTTCTTTGTTTTTGCTCATGGCAATTTCATAACGCTGATATTTTTCACGGGAGTTTCCCGTGTCCCGCCTTCATGGAAGAGCGACGCCAACGGCCGGCCCGGCGCGGCCGGCCCGCCCTCCGAGGTGAAGACACCGGAGACGCCACGCGAGACCCCCGGCGAACACGAAGAGCCTTCGTTCGATGACCTTCGGCCACTGGGCCCCGTCGTTCATCCGGTGGCCGGCTGTGGACAGTGACAACATCACGAATTCACTCGAACACCATCCGCAACATTTTGCCCCCCTCCCGCTGGTGCGGGTCGGGCGCATGGTGTTTACTCGCTAGTAACGTACCGGCCAGTAGGTTTCTTTTCGATGCCCTGTCCGGTCGCGGCCCCCTACCCCACCGGGCCGTTCGCGCCCGCTCCGTGAAGGTCACAACGAAGTCCAGGACAGCATCATGCGACCACTGAGATCGATCGCCTCGGCACTGGCCGTCGCGGTACTCGTCACATCCTGCTCCAACGGAGGAGACACGGACCAGGCGGCGGAGGAACGAGCCGCCGACGTCCGGGGGGTCACCGCCGACGCCATCGTCATCGGCACGCACCAGCCGCTGACCGGTCCCGCCTCCCCCGGCTTCCGGCACGTGTCCACCGGTGCCAGGGCCGTGTTCAACTACATCAACGACAACGGCGGCATCCACGGGCGTCGGATCGAATACCAGGTCCAGGACGACGGCTTCGATCCGGCCCAGACCGTCGAGGTGACCCGCAGTCTGATCCACGATCAGGAGATCTTCGCGATGCTCGGCGGCCTGGGCACCCCCACCCACGAGGCCGTCATCGCCGAGATCAACGAGGCCGGCGTGCCCGACCTCTTCGTCTCCTCCGGCGCCCTGTCCTGGGACCAGCCGGACGTCTACCCCTACAGCTACGGCTTCCAGGTGGACTACTCCAAGGAGGCCAAGATCCAGGGGAGGTTCATCGCCGAGAACTTCCCCGACGACAAGGTCGGCCTCCTCTACCAGAACGACGACGTCGGCCCCTCCTCCCAGGCCGGGCTGGAGCAGTACCTCACCGACGAGATCGTCACCTGGGAGTCCTACGACCCCGGAGTCCCCGAACTCGCCGGCCAGGTGGCCTCGCTCAAGAAGCAGAACGCCGACGTCGTGGTGTGCCACTGCATCCCCGCGTTCCTGGGGATGGCCATCCTCGAAGCGACCGCGATCGGCTACACGCCGCAGTGGATCGCCCCCAGTTTCGGCGGCGACGTGGAGATCGTCACCGGACTCATCCAGGAGTACTCCGAGGGCACGGCGGCCGAGAACGTCCCGCCGGAGGCGTTCCTGGACGGTCTCATCGTCACCGCGT
Organism: Nocardiopsis lambiniae; assembly: GCF_031845465.1. Taxonomy (NCBI): domain Bacteria; kingdom Bacillati; phylum Actinomycetota; class Actinomycetes; order Streptosporangiales; family Nocardiopsidaceae; genus Nocardiopsis; species Nocardiopsis lambiniae. Next base: position 54,171 of record NZ_JAVREP010000008.1, read on the forward strand.
TCCTGCCGATGGCGGCCCAGCGCGACGATCCGTGGACCGAGTTCTTCCTGGAGATCCACGAGGAGTACAACGCCGACACCCCGTTCACCGACACCACCGTCTACGGCATGGTGCAGGCCGTCCTGCTCGCGCAGGTCCTCATGGAGACGGGCCCGGACCTGACCCGTTCGGGCCTGATCGAGACCCTCGGTTCGAGGGAGTGGACCGGACCGGGGCTGGTGCCCTTCGCCGCCACCGCGACCGACCACAGCGGTTACGGCGGCGTCATGGTGGTGCGGCATCACGCCGGTGAGAAGCCCGAGGTCCTCCAGGAGCCCATGGTCACCGACAGCGACGGCGGAGAGATCCTGCCGTTCGAGATGGAACGCCCCTCCCCCGACGAGGTGGCGATCTTCGGCGGCGGCGGGTCCTGACCCGACACGGCGGGCGGGGGGATCACTCCCCCTCCGCCCGCCGTCCGCCGGCGCGCCGGCGGGAACGGACCCACCACAGCAGGGCCGGCAGGGCCGCCAGTACGGCACCGGCCACCGCGACCGGCAACCCCAGGTCCGTCCCCCCGGCTCCCAGCAGCACCATCGCGCCGGTCGCCGGGACACCGCCCGCGAACGTGCCCAGGGCGAAGGGCGCGACCCGCATCCGGGTGAGACCGCACCCGTAGTTGACCGCCTGGTACGGGACGATCGGCAGCAGCCGCAGTTGCAGCACCGCGACGAACGCGTGCCGTTCGGCCACCGCGTCCAACCGCGACCGCACACCCTCGGGGAGCAGACGGGCCACCGTTCCCCCGGCCGCGTAGCGGGCGACGGCGAACTGGGCCAGCGCCGCACCCACCCCTCCCGTCAGCGCCAACGGCATCCCCGCGCCGAGTCCGAAGAGCAGCCCCGCGGCGAGGTTCAGCGCGGGCCGGGGTACGAGCGCGAACACCGCGATCACGTACAGGACCAGGTAGGCGACGGGGGCGGCCGGTCCGGCCGCCTCGATCCAGGCCCGCACCATCGCGAGGTCGGGCCCGTACAGCAGGGCGGCGATCAGCACCGCGGCCCACACCGCCACGACCGCCGCCCGCACCCACCCCGCTCGTTCGTTCACCGAGGCGGCCCAGGAACGGTACGGGCCGGCCGGACCCGCCCCGAACACGGGAAGGGCACCCTGTCGGGAATGACCGTCGACGACGCCGCGGACACCGGCCGACGCGTGAAGGGGCGGCCGGACGACGAGCGCGCCGAGGCCCCGACGACGCACCCGGTCCGGAAGTCTGCGGTCCGGTGGTCCTCCGACACCTCGCAGGGGGTCGTTCCCTCGTGTCGGGGCATCAGCCCTTCGCCCCGGGGTCGGCGGGGATCCGAAGAACGAACAGGGCGCCGCCGAGCAGATCGCTGTGCCCGGCGACGAGCGTGCCCCCGTAGGCCCGCACGATCTCCCGGGAGATGGGCAGGCCCAGGCCGCTGCCCCCCGGATCGAGTTCGCGCGATTCGCGCAATCGGGCGAACCGTTCGAAGACGCGCTCGCGATCGGCCTCGGGGATGCCCGACCCGTCGTCGTGCACCTCCACCACCGCGTCCTCCCCGTCGCGATCCACGACTATGTCGATCCGCGAGTGGGCGTGCCGCTCGGCGTTGGCGACCAGGTTGGTCAGCACCCGGGTCATCCGCAGCCGATCCACGCGCACCGGGGCCGCGCGCTGTGCGTGGACGTGCAGGTCGACGACCTCGTTGCGGTCGCCGAACTCCCTGCCCACGAGATCGGAGAGGTCGACGCGTTGACGCACGGCCGCGACGTCGCTGTCCAGCCGGGCGAGTTCGAGCAGGTCCGCGACGATGTTCTCCAGGCGCTCGGTGTCCGTGAGCAGACCGGTGAGCAGACGCTCACGGGCCCGGGGGTCGGGCTCGGGTTCGGAGAGCTCGACCTCCAGTTTGGCACGCATCCCGGCGATGGGGTTGCGCAGTTCGTGGGAGGCGTCGGAGATGAACCGCCGCTGCCGGGTGACGGCCTCTTCCAGTCGGTCGAGGCTGGCGTTGGCGGTACGCGCCAGATGGGCGATCTCGTCGTGGGTGCGGGGGACCCGGAGCCGGCGGTGCAGGTCGGTGACCGAGATCTGCTCCATCTCGTGACTGATCGTCTCCACGGGGCGCAGGGCGCGACCGACGCCGAACCAGATGACGAAACCGGTGAAGGAGAGCAGCGCGACGGAGGTCCCGAACATCACCGCCTCCAGGGTGCCGCTGGTCAGGATGTGGGGCGGGGGTGACGCCGCCAGCACCACGACGTCGCCATAGGCGGAATCGGCCATGGAGTACCCGACCACCAGGTAGCAGTCGTCGGGGCTCTCCCCCACGAAATCCGCGCAGGTGGTGGTGTCGAGGCGGAAGTCACCGCCCGCGGGGTGGTCACGGGACAGCGCCGGCAGGCCGCGCAGCGCGTCGCTGGCGGCGAGCACCTCGCCGGAGTACCAGTCGACGATCTGTAGGCGCAGGATGGGCTCGGTTGCCGGGATGTCGCCGGGGAAGCGTTCGTCGGTGATCTGATCGGCGATGTGGCGGGCGGCCATGGCCGTTCGATCGCGGGCCTGGGTGTCGATGAGATCGCGCAGTACGAGGATGGACGTGATCAGGACGGTGGCGACCACCAGCACGAGCACGACCATCGCCCCCGCGGTGACCCTTCCCCGGAGGGACCGGGGACGCGCGCGGTTCCACATCCGTCTGAGGCGACCGCTGCTGTCCGACACCCGCCCATTGTCACCCGGGCCGATCGTGAATCGCCGAATCCGGACCGGTGTGGCGTAGCGGAAGACACGCCGTGGCCTGGGCGTTCTCCGGAGCCCCCGGGGGCCCGAAGGAGGCCGGTGTGCTACTCGTAGGGGTCCGGCGGGTCGGTCACCTCTTCCATCTCGGTGACGCTGAGCCGGTGCTCGTTGACGTCGAACAGTTCGCCCTCGGGTTCGACCCAGGTCCCCTGGACGGTCCACCAGGTGTCCGTCTCGGGGGCGGGCACACCGGTGATGAGCACCTTGTTGACGACCGCGTCGGCGGCGCAGCAGGCCATCTGGAGGCGGGCCAGGTACCAGCCCTCCCCCTCGGAGGCGGGGACGGCGAACCCGGTGAGCTCCACGGTGCGCCCGGCCAGCAGACGGTCCTCGTCGACCCAGGCCCGCATGACGAACTGGCGGATGTCCATGGCGACGACCTCGTTCGGCCCGGACTCCTCCAGACCGTCGTCGAACCGCCCCGAGCGGCGGTCCTCCGGCGGTGGCCCGGAGGACTCCGAGGCGCTGTTCTGCACGGTGTAGGAACCGAGCGCGGGTGGGGCCACCACGAACACGGCGAAGACCGGGAGCAGGAGCAGCCAGGCCACCCGCGGCGCCCGCGAGTGATCGTGTCCGTGGTCGCCGTGGCCGTCCCCGTACGCGCCGAGGTCGTCGGCGGTGGCATCGGCGGCGCCGGCCTCGGCGTGCGCGTGGTCGTGCTCCTCCTCCGCCTCGCGGGCCTCACCCCGCAGTTCTGCGACGATGACCATCACCCCCAGCACCACCATGACCAGCCCTCCGGCGATGAGGAACGGCTGGAAGCCGGGCTTGACCCAGTTGAGGTAGAGGTTGGTGGGCACGGTCGCGGTGAGCGCCGCCGCGCCCAGCAGTACGAGGGTGAGTCCTTGGGCGATGCGGTTCACAGGATCAGAGCTCCGATCAGGAACGTGGCGGCCAGTCCGACGACCAGGCACAGGGGGACGAAGCGCGCCACGAACCGCCAGCCGAACACGCCCGCCTGCATGGCGATGAGTTTGAGGTCGACGATGGGACCGACGACCATGAAGGCGAGCTTGGCGGTGGGCGAGAAGTCGGTGAAGCTGAGCGCGACGAAGGCGTCGGCCTCGGAACAGATCGACAGCAGGATCGCCAGCAGCGCGAGCACGAGCACCGACACCACCGGCATCCCGGCCACGGTCAACAGCCATTCGCGGGGGACCATGACGTTGATGGTGGCGGCGGCCAGCCCGCCGACGACCAGGTAACCGCCGGCGTGCATCATGTCGTGCAGCATCGACTCGCGGAAGACCCGCCACTTGGACGCCCCCGGCGCGGACGGGCGGGAGGGCAGCCGCAGCCAGTCGGCACGGCCGAAGCGCACCCAGACCCAACCGATGACCACGGCCGCCAGCAGGGAGGCGACGAACCGGGCCAGGACCATCTCCGGTTGACCGGCGAAGGCCACCGCGGTGGCGATCATGACGACCGGGTTGATGGCGGGTGCCGCCAGCAGGAAGGTGAGCGCGGCGGCGGGGGCGACCCCGCCTCTGATCAGGCTCCCGGCGATGGGCACGGAGGCGCACTCGCACCCGGGCAGCAGTGCTCCGGACAGTCCGGCGACCGGTACCGCCCGGTTCGGCCTGCTGGGGATGAACCGCCGGTAGGCCGAGGTCGGCACGAACGCGGTGAGCGCCGCCGACAACGCCACTCCGAAGACGAGGAAGGGCAGCGCCTGGAAGCAGATCGCGGTGAAGATGGTCGCCCAGGTCAGGAACGCCGGACCGGTGAGCTGGTCGGAGAGCCAGGCGTTGCCGACGGCCATCGCGGTGATGATCACCGCGAACAGCCAGACCGTTCCGGTGCGCCGTCCCTTCCGTCGACGCCCCCAATCGTCGGGGGGCAGGACGTCGGTCCGGTCGTCCCAGCCCTGGGCGAGCGAGTCGCCGAGAGAGGACTCGGGGCCAGGGTTGTGCGAAGGTGTGGTCCGATCGGACACGGTGGTACTCCGTGATGGGTCGGGTGGGTCTCCGTGCATAGTACCGACAACGGTTTTCGTCCTGGACCCGCCGGGACCGCGCCTGTGGACGACGCCCTCCGGTCCCCGCCACGCCCCCGCCCTGGTCATCGCGGCTCGGAGGAAGGGACCTCCGGGGCCGGGTCACGGGGCGGGAGCGGTGCGTGGCGGGGTCGGGTCCCCACCGTCACGGGCGGCGTCGGGAGGACCGGATCCGGTCAGTCGTCACGGCGGCCCCCGTTGGAGTCCTCGTCGCCGGGGAACGGCGGCTCATCGTGCTCCGCCAGGGCCTCGGCCGGGTCGGACGGGGCCGTCCCGGTGCTGCGGTCCACGTTCTCGGGCAGGGCGCCACCGGGCTCGCCCCAGCACTGGACCCCCTTCAGATCGGGCATCTTCGAGAGGGTGAACTGCGGGTCGAGACCGTTGCGGAGCTGCCTACTGTAGTCGGCCAGCAGCCGGAAGGCGATCGCCGACAACGGTGCCAGCGCCAACAGGTTGACGGTCGCCATGACGCCCATGGAGATGTCGGCGAGGTTCCACACGACGGTGAGCGGGGCGACGCTGCCCAGGAAGACCGCCGCCAGCACCGCGTAGCGGAAGTAGGTCATGTGCCGCGGATCGCCGTCCAGGAACCGGATGTTGGACTCGCCGTAGTAGTAGTTGCCCAGGATCGAGGTGTAGGCCAGCAGGAACAGGATGATCGTGAGGGCGTGGAGGGACCATTCGCCCAGAGAGCCCTGCAACGCCACCTGGGTGACCTGCACCCCGGTCATCTCGCCGTACTCGGGACGGGACACCAGCACGATGAAGGCGGTCACCGAGCACACCACCCAGGTGTCGAAGTACACACCCAGGGCCTGTACCAGTCCCTGCTTGGCGGGGTGGGAGACGGACGCGGTGGCGCCGGCGTTGGGCGCCGATCCCAGACCGGCCTCGTTGGAGAACATGCCGCGGCGCATGCCCTGGAGGATCGCCAGCCCCACACCGCCGGAGACGAACTCGCGCACGCCGAAGGCCCCGGCGAAGATGTCGCCGATCACCCGGGGCAGTTCGCCGACGTTGAGGATGACGACGGCGGTGCCGAGCAGGATGTAGAGGATGGCCATCAGCGGCACCAGTGCCTGGGCGACGGTGGCGATACGGCGCACGCCGCCGAAGATGACCACGGCGGTCAGCGCGACCAGCAGCACGCCGACGATCACGTTCAGTACCCATCCCCCGGGGGTGCCCACGGTGTCGGCGGAGGTGGAGATGGCGCCGGCGATGCTGTTGGCCTGCACCGAGTTGAACACCAGGCTGAAGGTGACGGTGATGATGACCGCGAAGAGGACCCCCATCCACCGCGCCCGCAGCCCGTAGAGCATGTAGTAGGCGGGCCCGCCCCGGAACCCGGTCTCGGTGCGCACCTTGTACAGCTGGGCGAGGGTGGACTCGACGAACGCGGCGGCGCCCAGGACGCACGCCATCGCCCACATCCAGAAGATCGCGCCGGGGCCGCCGAGCATGATGGCCGTGGCCACACCGACGATGTTGCCGGTGCCGACCCGGGAGGCGGCGGAGATCGCGAAGGCCTGGAAGGGGGAGATCTCCCGGCCCCCGTCAGGGGCCAGCCCAGGGCTGCCGCGCAGAACACGGAACATCTCCGGGAGCAGACGTATCTGGACCGCTCCGGATCTCACCGTGAAGTAGAGGGCGAGGATCACCAGGAGAGGTATGAGGAAATAACTCCAGAAGACGTCGTTGACGGCGATGATGGCGTCGTTGAGGGCGTTCAAGCGTTCCCTTTCCACGAGGGTGGGGGTGGTCGAACCGATGGGGGCCGTTCGCGCCACTGTCCACGGAGGAGACCCCGACCACGGGGGAGGACACGCGAAAAGGCGGCAAAGAAAGGTAACAGATGCGCCACTGTGGGTGATAACCCATACGGGGCGGACCACCTATGGTGAAGGTGACCATGGTCACCTCACGTCGGGCTCTCTACCGTTCCGGACATGAGCGCGACCAACCCTGATCCCACGACCACCGAGGAGCGGACGCCCTTCGTCCGCGTGGTGACCGCCGGCCTGGTGGGAACCACCATCGAGTGGTACGACTTCTTCCTCTACGGCTCCGCCGCCGCCCTCGTCTTCAACCGGATCTTCTTCCCCGAGTCCGATCCGCTGGTGGGCACCATGTTGGCGTTCACCACCTACGCCGTCGGGTTCATCGCCCGGCCCCTGGGCGGTCTGGTCTTCGGTCACTTCGGCGACCGGATCGGCCGCAAGCGACTACTGGTCGTGAGCCTGCTGCTGATGGGCGGCGCGACGTTCGCGATCGGCCTGCTGCCGACCTACGCCGCCATCGGCGTGGCCGCACCGCTGTTGCTGACCCTGCTACGGGTCGTCCAGGGGTTCGCCCTGGGCGGCGAGTGGGGCGGCGCGGTCCTGCTCGTGGCCGAACACGGCAAGCCGGAACATCGCGGGTTCTGGGCGTCCTGGCCGCAGGCGGGCGCCCCGGGCGGCAACCTGCTGGCCACCGCCGTACTGGCGGTCCTCGCCGTGACCATGCCCGACGAGACCTTCCTGGACTGGGGCTGGCGCATCCCGTTCCTGCTGTCGGGGGTGCTGGTCCTCGTCGGCCTGTGGGTGCGTCTGGCGGTGAGCGAGTCTCCGGTGTTCCAGGAGGCGCGGGCCCGCGCCGAGGCCTCGGGGGTCCGTGAACAGGCCCCCATCATCGGCGTGCTGCGCGATCACTGGCGCGAGGCCCTCATCGCGATGGGCGTGCGGATGGCCGAGAACGTCTCCTACTACGTCGTCACCGCGTTCATCCTGGTGTACGCGACGCAACAGGCGCAGATGTCCAACGGCCCGGTGCTCAACGCGGTGCTCATCGCCTCGGCGGTGCACCTGCTGACCATTCCCCTGTGGGGCGCGCTCTCGGACCGGTGGGGGCGGCGCCCCGTGACGGCGATCGGCGCGGTCGGGGTCGCGCTGTGGAGCTTCGCGTTCTTCCCGTTGATCGACACCGGCGGTTTCTGGTCGATGACGCTGGCCGCGACGGTGGGCCTGGTGCTGCACGGCGCCATGTACGGTCCGCAGGCGGCGTTCTTCTCCGAGCTGTTCAGCACGCGAACGCGCTACTCAGGCGCGTCGGTGGGCTACCAGTTGGCGTCGATCGTGGCGGGCGGGCTGGCCCCGCTGATCGCGACGGCCCTGCTGGCGGCGTTCGGGACGAGTCTGCCCATCTCGGTGTACGTGGCGGCGATGGGGGCCATCACGCTGGTGGCCGTGACGGTGTCACGGGAGACGCGCGGCAGCGACCTGGACTGAGCCGTTTCGTCCGAGAGGAGTGGGTACCCCCGGTGAAGGGCCCGGGCCCGGCAGGTCGAAACCTGCCGGGCCCGGGTCGTGTCCGAGGGGTCGGACTCAGTACTGGCGTGCCGGGTCGCGGTGGCCGCCACCACGGGGGCCGCCACGGTAACCGCCCTCACGGCGCTCGCCGCCACGGTAACCGCCGCCACCCTCACCACGGGGACGGTCCCCGCCACGGTAGCCGCCCTCACGGCGATCGCCACCACGGAAACCACCATCGCGGTCACCACCGCGGAAACCGCCCTCACGGCGCTCGCCGCCACGGTAACCGCCGCCACCCTCACCACGGGGACGGTCGCCACCACGGAAACCACCATCGCGGTCACCACCACGGAAACCGCCCTCACGGCGCTCGCCGCCACGGTAACCGCCGCCACCCTCACCACGGGGACGGTCGCCACCACGGAAACCACCATCGCGGTCACCACCGCGGTAGCCGCCCTCACGGTCACCACCGCGGTAGCCGCCCTCGCGGTCACCCCGGTAGCCGCCGCCCTCACCACGGGGACGGTCGCCACCACGGTAGCCGCCCTCACGGCGGTCACCGCCGCGGTAGCCGCCCTCGCGGTCACCCCGGTAACCGCCGCGGTAGCCGCCACCACCACGGGGGCCGCCACGGCCGCGACGCTCGCGCACCGGCTCCGGCGGCTCGATCCACGGCTCCCAGGAGGGCTCACGGGCGCCGGTCACCTCGGTGAGCAGTTCGTCACCGGGGTTGACCAGGTGCTGCTGGGCGTCGACACCGGCGTCGCTGAGCAGACGCCGGGCCAGGCGGCGCTGGTTGGGCGCCACCAGGGACACGACGGAGCCGGACGAACCGGCGCGGGCGGTGCGACCGCCCCGGTGCAGGTAGTCCTTGTGCCCGGTGGGCAGGTCGACGTTGACGACCAGGTCGATGCCGTCGACGTGGATGCCGCGCGCGGCGACGTCGGTGGCGACCAGGGCCTGGATGCGCCCCTCACGGAAACTGGCCAGGGTGCGGGTGCGCACGCTCTGGGTCTTGCCGCCGTGCAGGGAGGCGCAGGGGACACCGGCCTCGGCCAGCTGCTCGCTGATCGTGTCGGCACGGTACTTGCTGCGCACGAACAGGATGGTGCGTCCCTCGCGCGCGGCGATCTGGGTGATGATCTTGTTCTTGTCCCGGGGCAGCACCTTGAGCAGGTGGTGCTCCATGGTGGTGACCTGGGAGACCGGCGGGTCCACGGAGTGGGTGCGCGGGTCGTTCATGTACTTGCGCACCAGCGTGTCGACGTCGCCGTCGAGCGTGGCCGAGAACAGCAGGGTCTGACCCTCGGGGTGCACCTGGTCGAGGAGTTCGCTGACCTGCGGCATGAAGCCCATGTCGCACATCTGGTCGGCCTCGTCCAGCACCGAGATCCGCACGTCGCTCAGGTCGCAGGCGCCCTGGTCGATGAGGTCGCTGAGACGACCGGGGGTGGCGACGAGGACGTCGACACCTCGACGCAGCTCGTTGATCTGGCGGGTGTAGGAGCTGCCTCCGACGACGTCGCCGACGCGCACGCCCACGATGCGGGCGTAGAGGCGCAGGGCGTCGCGGACCTGGTGGGCGAGTTCACGGGTGGGCACGAGGATCAGGGCCCGGGGCCGGTTGGCGCCGGCGCGCTGCTCGGCGGCGCGGACCAGGATCGGCAGGCCGAAGGCCAGGGTCTTGCCCGATCCGGTGCGACCGCAGCCGAGGACGTCGCGTCCGTCGATGGCGTCGGGGATCGTGGCGGCCTGGATCGGGAACGGGGTGGTCACACCGTTCTTGGCCAGCTCATCGACGATGTCCTGGGGAAGCCCGAGGCTGTCGAAGGCAGGCGTTACGGCAGTGTCCGTCAAGGTGACGTGTACCTTCCTCATCGGTTGGCGGCGTTTCGAGGAAGGCTCCACACGGACGGCCTAGCGGTCCCGGCGAAGAAATCACACAAACGCGCCTGATCACACGCGGATGTGGGCCCCGACATTCTTCGTGGGGCTCTATATCTCTTCGGGAAGAGTGGCGCCGACGTGATCGGCGCACGAGATCCGCGTCTTGAGCGGTCTCGGCGCGCCCTGATGCGCGCGGCATTGCGAACGACCGCTTGCAGCAGCGTACTAGAGATCGCCCCGGGGTGGGGACGGGATGGGGGTTTTTCACCGGTGATCCGGGTCTCCCCCACCCCCTCCCCCGGAAGGGGCCGGGTCTCAGCCCCCGGCGCCCATGGCCTTGGCCAGAGAGGTCAGCCGACCGACCTGGGCCTCGCGCTCGGCACGGGCCTGCTGTTCGAGCGTGTTGCCCGCGGCCTGCTGGAGCAGGGCCTTGGTGGCCACGGCGGCCTCGGGGTTGGTCGCGAGCAGGGCCGCGATGACGTCGTCGACGGCGCCGTCGAGTTCCTCGACCGGGACGACGAGCTCGGCCAGCCCGAGTTCGCGCGCTTCGGCGGCCTCGACCCGGCGGGCGGTCAGGCAGATCTCGACGGCCCGGTTGACACCGACGATGTCGACCAGCGGCTTGGTGCCGGTGAGGTCGGGGACCAGACCCAGGGCGGGTTCCTTCATGGTGAACTTGGCGTCCCCGGCGAGGATCCGGAGGTCGCAGGCCAGCGCCAACTGGAAGCCGGCTCCGATCGCGTGCCCCCGCACGGCGGCGATGCTGACGATCTCGGGCCTGCGCAACCACAGGAAGCCGGCCTGGAGTTCGGCGATGTAGGCCTCGACGTCGTCCGCGTCGGCGCTGCCGTCGAGGATGCCCGCGACGAGGGAGCGTTCGCCGTCGACGCCTTCGGGGGTGAACATGCCGAGGTCGATCCCGGCCGAGAAGATGTCGCCCTTGCCGGCGAGCACCACGATTCGGACATCCTCCGGCAGGGTCTGGCCGATGTGGGCCAGGGTCTTCCACGTACGCCCGGTCATCGCGTTGCGACGCTCGGGGCGGCTGATGGTGATGCGGGCGACGTGCCCCTCCACCTTCAGTTCGAGCCCGGCCCGGGAGAGTTCGTCCTCGGTGGGCCGCTCGGAGGCTCCGCTCGACGCCTGTGCCATGGGGGTTCCTTCCGTGGGTGTGCCGTGTCACCCCGAATATTACTCACGGGTAACCCAGGTGTGCGGTTCAGGCCTTGCGTGTCGGCCCGCCCCGACCGCGCAGTTCCACGCCCGCCTCCAGGAGGAGACGGTGCACGAAGCCGTACGAACGGCCGGTGGCGGCGGCCAGCTGCCGGATGCTCTCCCCGGCGTCGTAGCGGCCCTTGAGCCGAACGGCGAGCTCGGAACGGTCCTCACCGGCCACCCGCGTGCCCTTTCTCAGCGCGTTGTTCACAGGTCCATTCCTCCAGGGGTCGACGGTCGGGGATCCTCATGATGGGACATGGTGATCCCGTACCGCCACATTGACCGGCCGCCACGCCGGGCGCGCCGACCGCCCCCCGTTTTCGGCACGCCGCAAAACACGACCGAAAAGAGAAGGGGTGAACCTCCCGGATGCTCCGGGCGTCCACCCCCGCGTCCCGGACCGCCGGGAGGCCTCGGTCGGGACCTCAGGCGAGCGCGATGAGGTCCTCGAACTCGGGGTTCCACACGTCCTCGACCCCGTCCGGCAGCAGGATGACCCGCTCCGGCTGGAGCGCCTCCACCGCGCCCTCGTCGTGGGTGACCAGCACGATCGCGCCCTTGTAGTTGCGCAACGCGGCCAGGATCTCCTCCCGGCTGGCCGGGTCCAGGTTGTTGGTCGGCTCGTCCAGCAGCAGCACGTTGGCGCTGGAGACCACCAGGGTCGCCAGGGCCAGACGGGTCTTCTCGCCACCGGAGAGGACCCCGGCCGGCTTGTCGACGTCGTCGCCGGTGAACAGGAACGAGCCCAGCGTGCGCCGCGCCTCGACCTCCGGCAGGTCCGGGGCGGCGCTCATCATGTTCGCCAGGACGGTGCGGTCCACGTCGAGGGTCTCGTGCTCCTGGGCGTAATAGCCCATCTTGAGCCCGTGCCCGGGGACGACCGCCCCGGTGTCGGGCTTCTCGACGCCGGCGAGCAGCCGCAACAGGGTGGTCTTGCCCGCGCCGTTGAGACCCAGGATGACCACGCGGCTCCCCCGGTCGATGGCCAGGTCCACACCGGTGAAGATCTCCAGCGACCCGTAGGACTTGGACAGCCCCTCGGCCATGAGCGGGGTGCGTCCGCTCGGCGCGGGGTCGGGGAAGCGCAGCTTGGCGACGCGGTCGGACTGGCGCACCCCCGCGACGCCGCCCATGATGCGGTCGGCGCGGTTGAGCATCTGCTGGGCGGCGCGCGCCTTGGTCGCCTTGGAACGGAACCGGTCGGCCTGCTTGCGCAGGGTGTCGGCCTGCTTCTCGGCGTTGGCGAGTTCGCGTTTGCGGCGGCGCTCGTCGGCCTCGCGCTGGGCCTGGTACTGCTTCCAGCCCATGTTGTAGATGTCGATGACGCTGCGGTTGGCGTCCAGGTAGAAGACCTTGTTCACCACCTGGTCGACCAGTTCCACGTCGTGGCTGATCACGATGAGACCGCCCTGGTGGGACTTGAGGAAGTCGCGCAGCCAGACGATGGAGTCGGCGTCCAGGTGGTTGGTGGGCTCGTCCAGCAGCAGGGTGTCGGCGCCGCTGAACAGGATGCGCGCCAGCTCGATGCGGCGTCGCTGGCCACCGGAGAGGGTGCGCAGCGGCTGGCCGAGCACCTTGTCGGGAAGGCCCAGGCTGGAGGAGATCGCGGCGGCCTCGGACTCCGCGGCGTAGCCGCCGAGCACGTGCAGGCGCTCCTCCCAGCGGGAATAGGCGCGCACACCCTTGTTGCGGGTCTTGGTGTCGGTGCTGGTCATCTTCTTCTCGGCCTCGCGCATCCCGCGCAGGGCCTCGTCGATGCCTCGGGCCGACAGGATGCGGTCGCGGGCCAGCACTTCGAGGTCGCCGGTGCGCGGGTCCTGCGGCAGGTAGCCGATGCTCCCGGTGGAGGTGACCGTGCCGCCGGTCGGCAGGCCCTCCCCCGCCAGGACCTTGGTCATCGTGGTCTTGCCCGCGCCGTTGCGTCCCACCAGGCCGATGCGGTCCCCTGCGGCGACGCGAAAAGTGGTCGGCTCCAACAGGAGACGGGGACCGACGCGCAGTTCGAGGTCGGTGGCGATCAGCATGATGGGGCTTCCTACGAGGTGGAGACGGCGGGAGACGGCCCGGCACCGGTCCTCCGCGCGGTCGCGGCGGTGTGCGGGCGAAAGGGGCGGGCGGCGACGGGGCCGACCGACCCAGCCTAACGGCAGTGGTCGGGGATACCGCCAAGGGTTTCGTCCGTCACGGCGCGGACGGACGACGGCGCCCCCGTCCGGTCAACGGGGACGGGGGCGCCGAACATTCCCGACCTCAGTCGTCGGTGGATCCCTTCTCGCGACCCTCGTTGTCGGAGACCTTGAGCGAGGGCTCACCCGGGTAGGGAGCGGAGGAGCCGACGACCACCCGCTTCTTCGGATCCGGGTGATCGGGCCGAACGGTGACCTCCGTGCCGGCGTTCTCCTCCGGCGGGGCCGGGGGGCGGTCGCGCAGCAGGGCGGCGAGCACCGCGGCCACCGGGGTGGCCAGGAACATGCCGGGGATACCGCCGACGACGGCGCCGATGGAGATCGCGATGAGCACGATCGGCGAGGGCAGCTCCAGCGCCTGGCCGTAGATGAGCGGCGCGAAGACGTTGCTCTCCAGCTGCTGCACCAGGATGACCGCGCCGAGCACGACGAGTGCCCAGTACCACTCGTCCACGGTCACGAACGTCACCAGGACGGCGATGAGGCCGCTGAGGAACGCGCCGATGATGGGCAGGAACGCGCCGACGAAGGTCAGCACGATCAGCGGGATCGCCAGGTTGAGGTCGAGGATGAGCACCAGGGCGATGCCGATGCCGATGGCGTCGATGGCCCCGACCGCCGCCACACCGCGCACGTAGTTGCCCATCACCTTGTAGGCGACGTGCCCGGCGTGCTTCAGACCGGGGCGGGAGCGCCACGGCAGCAGCGTGAGCAGCCACTCCGTGAGCAGGTCTCCGGAGTGCACGAAGTACACGGTCAGGGCGATGATCAGGACGATGCCGATCAGGATCGACAGCACCGCGGCGCCGGCGGTCCAGGCTCCGCTGATGAGCTGGCTGCTGTTCTCCTCGATCAGGGCGGTGATCTGCCGGGTGGCGTCGGCGAGGGCATCGTCGAAGTCGAACAGGTCGGCGCTGAGCCCGAACGGCAGTTGCAGGTTCTGGAGTTCCTCGATGCCCTCGGTGATGCTCTCGACCAGGGCCTCCGACCCCTGGGCCGCGGGCATGATGATCATCGTGAGGACACCGCCGAAGACGATGAGCGCCACGAAGATGGAGATCGTCGTCGACGACCCCCGGCCCAGCCCCTTGCGGCGCAGCCAGTTGGCCAGCGGCATGAGCAGGGCGGTGATGAACACGGCGAGGATCACCGGGAGGGTGACCACGGACAGGTACACCAGCGCGTAGATCAGCAGACCGGCCACGACACCGATGAGCAGCATGCGCCAGGCGACGTCGCTGACGGTGCGCAACAGTTCCTTGTCGGTGGCGACGGGTTCGGTCTCGGCTTCTTCCTGTGCCTGCCGCCGGGTCTCCTCCGCCTCGCGCTCCTCCGCCTCCCGCACGGCCTGACGCTCCTCGCGCGCCCTGCGCGCGGCGAGCCACTTGTTCAGGAGCGCCCACACTCCCGGCCTTTGGGCTTGCACATGGACTCCATTCTCGGTCTGACACGTGCATCCCGTCCGGTGAGGAACGGACGCACGAGGGTTCTGGTGGGGGGATGCGCTCGGGGGACGACGGGTTCACACCCGTCGGCGGGAGAACGGTGTCAGAACTGCCAGGGTTCCCGCGCCCGGCCGCTCTCCACGATCTCGTTGCCGAAGGGCGCCAGGGCGACGGGGATCATCTTCAGCGACGCCCAGGCCATGGGGATGCCGATGACGGTGACGGCCAGGCCGACCGCCGTGGTGATGTGACCGATGGTGAGCCACCACCCCGCGACGATCACCCAGATGATGTTGAGAACGGTACTCCCACCGCTCGCCCCGGGCTTGCGCACGAGTTCGCGGCCGAAGGGCCACAGGGCGTACCCGGCCATACGGAAGGAGGCGACACCGAAGGGGATCGTCACGATGAGGACGCAGCAGATGATCCCGGCGATGGCGTAGCCCAACGCGAGCCAGAGACCGGCGACGAAGAGCCAGATGATGTTGAGAATGAGCCGGAGGAGGGCCACGGTGTCTCGTACTCCTTGATGACGGTGCGGGAGACGCGCCCCGAAGATCGGCCTCCGGGGCGTTCTGTTGTTCTATCGCGTGGGACGCCCGCGCACCACGACCCGTTCCCCTGCGCGCCCCGGGTCCTTCCCCTAGGGGTCGGGTCGGGATCCTCTGGGGCGGCGACGGAGGGTGAGCACATACGGCCCGTCCCAATCGCGAGGACGTGTCGAGTCCGCAATGTGATGGGCGCATCAGGGGGAGGCCCTAGGCAGGAGGGACATCGCCCCATACGATGTGCTGTGTCCTTCGCGAGACGGTCGTTCTTGCGATAAGCGACGAACTCGGACAAACAACCGGAGATCAGCCGTTCGGCATCAGTTTTCGGTAACGGTTGGGCGAGTAATTTTCCCACCCCCCGTGCATGATCGGGAGTGGGGATGGCATGATTACGTACCGGCTCGGACGGATGGCAGTCACCGCCTCCGAGAGCCGTTCGCGTGAGAGCACCCCGTAGTCGGCGTATCGACGCCGCAAGGTTCCGTGCTCCTCGTGGTCTCAGCCACACCGGGGAACATCGCCTGTACCGTTCGGCGTTTGCGTCGTGCGGGGTCACTCACGCCGCATGACCGACTTTTAGGTGACTGAGCTTTTTTCGACAGCTTACTAGTGATTTCAGTAGAGGTGGTTCAAGCATGTCTCAGGTACGTCGGCAGGCCGCGCTGCGCCCCCGCCCGAGCTGGGGGTGGCAGGATGCCGCCGCGTGCCGGGGCGAGGACCTTGTGCTCTTCTTCGGTCCGGACGGCGAACGCCAGCCGGAACGGGAGATCCGCGAGCGCAAGGCCAAGGAGATCTGTGCGGCCTGCCCGGTTCGAACCGACTGCCTGGACTATGCGATCTCGCGTCCGGAGAAGTACGGCACCTGGGGCGGTCTGAACGAGGACGAGCGCGCCTCCGAGCGCCGTCGTCGTATGCGCCGCGCCAACGCCGCCTGACCCGGGTATCGCGTACTCGCCCCGGTGGATCTCTCCTCGGCGGCCCCGGCCCCGTGCGAAACCCGCGTCGTCCTCGACATGATGTCGAGGACGACGCGGGTTCTTCGTTTTCGGAAGGTCCTTCAGCGGGACCGTCCCGGCAGGTGCCGATCGAACCAGTCCAGGGTCTCCACCGCCACCTGACGCCATTCCTGCGCGCCTTGGAGCAATTGCTCGGCACCCGACATCACCTTGAGATCGGTGGGGCCGCCCAATCGGCCCCGCGCCCATTCCCCCAGTTCGCGCACGAACGAGTCCCGGCTCTCCAGCAGCACCAGGACCGGGGCCCGCACCTCCGGCAGGGCCGGCTCCGCCAGGTCGATCCGGCCGCCGTGCACCACCACGGCGGACACGTCCCCGGGGCGGTGCGCCGCGGTGACCAGGGCGGCCGGGGCCGCTGCGCCCGAGCCGAGCACCCCCACCGGCTCGCTGGCCGCGTCGGTGGCCCGGCGCAGCCAGGTGACCGCCGAGCTCAGCCGCTCCCCCAGCACGTCCGTCGCCGCACCGCCGCCCACCGAGGAACGCTCGTCCCCGATGAGCAGGTCGAGCATCAGCGTCGCGTACCCGGCGCGTTGCAGCATCGAGGCGATCGCCCGCCAGCGCGGATCGCCCCGTGCCTCCCCGAACGCCAGTACCACCGCGCCCCGCAGGGCCGCGGGCATGGTGAGGTCACCGTCGAGGTAGACGTCTCCGGCCCGGATCCGCACCCCCCGGGCCGTACCCGGGTGGGTGTGGTCGCGACCCAGTTCCGACATGATGGCGGTGACGTGTCCGTCGGAGAGTTGATCGAAGTCGCGGTACCACTCCCCCACCGCGCGGAAGTTCTCCGGGACGCCGAGCACCACCACCGCGTCGGCCTCCTCGCGGAGCATCGCGATCGCCTCCCGGGAGGCCACCGGAACGGCCAGCACCAACTGGGACGGGCCTGCCTGACGCACCATCCGCAGGGCGGCGCGGGCGGTACCGCCGGTGGCGACACCGTCGTCGACGACCACGCAGTCGCGGCCGGCGATGCGCGGAGCGGGACGCTCCCCCCGGTAGACCCGACGGCGGCGTTCGAGTTCGACGCGCTCGGCGTCCACGGTCCCCGCCAGGGCCTGGCGGGGTACCCGCATCCGGGCCAGGGCCCGGTCGTCGTAGAGGACGTGGCCGTCCTCGGAGATGGCGCCCACGCCGAGTTCGGGGCGACCGGGCAGACCGATCTTGCGCACCACGAGAACGTCGAAATCGGCGTCGAGGCGCCGGGCCAACTCCGCGCCGACCGGGACGCCGCCTCTGGGCAGGGCCAGGACCAAGGGATCCTCGACCGCGAAGGGTCGGACCCGCTCGGCGAGGCGGCGGCCCGCCTCGGACCGATCGGCGAAGGGCAGGGAAACGGGTACCGGATTCATGTCCTCACCGGCGCCGGTTCGGCGCCGCTCCTCTCGCCGTCTCGCTGGGGGCCGTTGGAAAAGTGGTACCGGACATACCCCGGGACACGGAGGTTGCAACCCCGGGGCCGGGCAAAAACCGGGTGGGTCAGGAACCGCAGAACCCGTTCTCCAGCACCGCCATCAGCAGGGCGTCGTGGCGCCGGCCCTCCCACAGCAGGGAATCGCGCAGTCGCCCCTCGACGGAGAAACCGCAGGAACGGTACACGGCGATGGCCCGCATGTTGAAGGCGTAGACGTGCAGCCACACCCGGTGCAGGCCCACGTGTTCGAACGCGTACTCCAGCACCATCCGGGTGGCCTCACGGCCCAGTCCCCGCCCCGTGAACTCCAGTGCGGACAGGGCGATGCGGTATCCGGCGCTCTCGTTCTCCGGTGCCACCGCGTACAGGGACAACTCCCCGAGATAACGGCCGTCATCGGCGGCGATGATGGCCAGGTCCAGTCGGTCGGTGCTCCGTTCACGGGTGCGGCACCACTCCTTGGCCTCCCCGTAGGTGAGGTGGTGGTGGGTGCCGGTGAGTCTGCGGATCTCCTCGTCGAGTCCCGCCGCGAAATAGGCGTCCGTGTGCTCGGGCCCCAAGGGCACCAGGCGTACCCGTTTCCCGATGAGGGTGGGCTTATCGCGCAGCGCTCTCGTATTGATCATGAGGCCTTCCGGTTCCGCCCGGTCGGCGCGGGACGACGACCGGGACGAGGGAGTCGGCGGACGGGGGCCGGGTGCCCTGCGCGGGAGCGGGCCGCGAGGCCGGCGGGATCGGTGGACCGGGGGTCCACGGTGACGGAGAGTGGACGACGACGGCCGTGGGGGTGCTCGTCGGTGACGGGCCGGAATCCCTATGTAAATCGGGACGCTGACGGATGGCAAGTCCGGAACGGGGGCGACCCGGCGGAAAAGGGAGAATCCCGTGGCCGGGGGGCGAACGGAATCGATAACATCCGCAGGCACCGAGCCGTCACCCGTGGGAGCCCCATGAACAGGCAGATCGACCGGACCGCCCCTCCGACACCACAGGTCCGCAGGGCGCGGGGCGCGGTCTCCACCCTCTTCTTCGTCAACGGCTTCACCTACACCAACGCGGTTCCCTGGCTGCCCGCGCTCAAGTCCGGGCTGGGGCTGAGCAACGCCGAACTGGGGCTGGCGATCGCGGCGATGCCGACGGGCGCGATCCTGACGGGGATGCTCGCCGGGCCGTTGATCCACCGGTTCGGCAGCGGTCCCACGGCGGTCGGGACCAGTCTGGTCTCCCTGGGAGCCCTTCCGTTCATCGCGCTGGCCCAGAGCTGGTGGGCGCTGGCGGGCGCGCTGTTCGTCCTGGGGTGCGCGGACGCCTGGACGGACTCGGCCCAGAACTCGCACGGATTGCGGGTGCAGCGCCGGTACGGACGGACCATCATCAACACGTTCCACGCGGTGTGGAGCCTGGCCGCGGTCTGCGGCGGTCTGCTCGGCGCGGTGATGGCCGGGTCCGGGGTACCGATCCTGTGGCACCTGGGCGGGACGGCCCTGGTCCTGGTGGTGGTGAATCTGACGGTGAGCCGGATGCTGCTGCCGGGCCCGGAGAACAGCGAGCGGACGGACGGGACCGGCGACGTCGGTGGACGTCGGCCGCGCCTGCCCGGGCGCGGAGTACTGCTGCTGATCATGCTGGGCGTGCTGCTGATGCTGGCCGGGGGCATCGAGGACTCGGCGGCGTCCTGGGGCGCGGTGTACATGTCGGACGCGTTGGCCGCCCCGCTCTTCCTGGCGGCGATGCCGTTCGTGGCCTGTCAGGCGATGATGGTGGTGGGCCGCCTGCTGGGCGACCGGGTGACCGACCGGTTCGGCCCCGCGACGGTGGGCCGGGCCTGTGGGCTGTTGGCGGCGGGCGGGATCGCGTTCGCGTTGGCCCTGCCCCACCCGGTGACGACGATCATCGGGTTCGGGGTGATGGGCCTGGGGGTGTCCACGCTGTTCCCGTTGACGTTGGCGGCGGCCGGGAACGTGCCCGGGGTGCGCACCGGTGACGGGGTGACCGTCGTCGGCTGGCTGGGGCGCGCCGGTTTCCTGGCGTTCCCGCCGGCGGTGGGCCTGCTCGCCGACGCGGTGGACCTGGGCACCGCGTTGTGGGTGATCGCCGGGGCCGGGGTGGGCGCGTTCCTGTTGGCGTCGGCGCTGCGTCCGCGCGCCTGAGCATTTGGACGGAGAAACGTACGGGCCCCCGAACGCCGGAGCGTTCGGGGGCCCTCGCACATGTCCGCGCCCCGGGGGTCACGGTCGATGGAGTGTGCTACTCCGCCGAGACCGGACGACGCGCGCCCGCCCAGAGGGCGAGGACGCCGATACCGGTCACGACCGCGCCACCGAGGACGAAGCCCTCCATGTCGACACCGGTGGTGGGGAGGGTCGGGGTGGACTGGCCACCGCTGCCCGCCGTCACCGGAGAGGTGCTGCCCGGGGTCTTGGTGCCGGGAGTCTGGCTCTCGTCACCGGGGTTGCCGCCTTCACCGGGGTCGGGGGTACCGGGCTGGCCCGGGTCGCCCGGGTCACCGGGGTCACCCGGGTCACCGGGGTCGCCCGGGTCGGGGTCCGGCCCAGGATCGGGGTCGGGACCCGGGTCAGGGTCCGGCCCGGGGTCGGGGTCAGGCCCGGGGTCGGGGTCAGGCCCAGGATCGGGGTCGGGACCCGGGTCGGGGTCAGGACCGGGGTCGGGGTCCGGCCCAGGGCCCGGGTCGCCACCGTCACCCGGGTCGCCACCGTTGTCGCCACCGGGGTCGGGCTCGGTGGGGGGCGGGGTCGAGCCCTCGTCACCGCCACCGGGAGGGGTGGTGGGACCGGTCTCCAGGTCGAGCGTGACGATGGGAGCCACGACCGGAACCTGGATCTCGGGGAGAGCCTGAGGTTCGGCCTTCTCCTCGACGACGTCGGACGTGACCTCGGTGGTCTCATCCGTGCCTTCGGCGAAGGCGGGGCTCACGGAGAACCCGGCCATGAACAGGCCGGCCGCGGTCACGGTCAGTGCCCGCTTCTTGGGGGACATCCCACTCCTTTCTTCTTTTGTGTAGGGGGTCATTACCTAGAGGGGATGGCATAGAGGTGGTCCTCGTGGACCACGATGGCGTTGCCGCCGAGCAGACCGACCGGTTGGGTCGACGCCGGGTCCGACTCCTGGACCTCGCCGGCGGCGTCGACCGCCACCGAGGTCCCGTCGAGCTGGCCGAAGACGTCGGTGCCCACCGCGATCTGCGGTTCGAAGCCCGGAACGACCGCCGTGGCGCCGCTCTCGGGGTCCATCACGACCGGACCGTAGGAGACGACCTCGGTCCCGATGGGGCCGGAACGGTGTCGAACGCCCTCCAGGTCGGCGGGGTCGATCTCGGCCGTGCCGATGACGGAGCCGTCGCGGGAATCGTGGAAGGCCAGGATCGCCCCGTCACCGCGCAGCGGGTTCCAGCGGATGATCACGTACTCGCGCAGGGCCGTGACCACCGAGTCCATCTCACCGGCGCCCTCCGGACGGCGGGCGGTGACCTCGGTGACCTCACCGGCGGGGTCGGTCCACGTCCACGGGCCGGTGCGGACGGCCATGAGCACATCGGTGCCCTCGGCGAGCATCGGGGCGGATCCGTCGGGGACGTCGACCGGCACCAGTTCGTCTCCGACCGGGACCAGGGCGTCGTCACCGCCGCGGACCAGTGCGGAGAAGCCCACGTACTGGGTGGAGGCGTCCTCGGGCAGGGAGAGGCTGGTGTGGGCGCCGCCCGCGACCGGCCAGAACCACAGGGTTCCGGTGGTCTCCATGACCACGGCCTCCTCGCCGTCGTATTCGACGAACCGGGGAGGGCCCAGGAACTCGGCGGAGGCGGCCGGCAGGGCGGCCGACCACAGACGCGTACCGGAGGCGTCGAACAGGTTGAGGCGTTCGTCCGGACCCATGAAGGCCATCAACTCACCGTCGCGCGAGACACCGGGCTGGCCGGCGGTCGCGAGTTCCTCGGAGAACTCCACGTTGTCGGCGTACCCGGGCGGGGCCGGGTGGCCCAGGACCTGCGTCTCCGACGCGGTGGGCCGCGGCGCGGGTTCGGTGCCCGGGATCATCCGCCACGTGGCGACCCCGGCGCCGCCCAAGAGCACCAGGGCGAGCACCACGGCACCCGCGATGACCGGTCCGCGCCTCTTTCCGCGCTCGGGTCCGGTGACGGTCGGTGGTCGGGGCGCGGCGGGCGCGGGGCTCGCGGGCAGCCGGTCGGCGGCCTGTACGACACCGTCGGGTGTGGCGACCAGGTTCCAGTAACCGTTGCTGTCGCGTGCGTCGATGAGCACCGGCTGGCCGATTCTGGCGGCGTAGCCGGTGGCGACGTCCAGCGCGGCGCGTCGGGTCTCCTTGGGCACGCTGCCGGTGACGACCTGGCGCTGTCCCTCGATGAGGATCTCGGCACTGCGCTCGTCGGGGGCGATGGCGATGACGGCGGTGGGCCGGGGGTGCCCCGGACGGGACGCCCGGCTCATGGTGCCTCCGAAGGCATGGGAAGGGTGGACCTGTTCGTGTGCGGGTGGCGGGGAACCTCGGTCGGTCGCGTCGAGGGGGCCGCGCCCGGGATGCCACCGAACGACGGGGGCGACGTACGCGATGTCGATGCTGAACGCGATGATACTGATCGTGTCGGACACGGCACACCCGGGCAAGGGCGGCCGGTGACGGACACGGTGCGCACGGCGATCAACGGCGTTTCCGCTCCCCCTTCTCTGACCTGGCACGACCGGGTCTCCGGAACGGGGGCTCGAACCGCCTTTCCGGAACCACGTTCTTATGGACACGCGGATGTGTCGATGAGTTCACACCGAAAATGGCCGAATCCGGCCATCAGACCCCATCGGTCACCCTGTGTCCCGAACCCCCCGTCGCCCTCTCGACGTGCGGGACCGGCCGGGGAACGCGGCCGGGTGACATACCCGGCGGTCCGCTTCCGACCGTGAAGTGCACGATACCGCCCGGACGGACCGTAAAGGTGTGCGGGGTGGACGGACGGGTCCGCACAGGGTGATCCCGCCGCACGGCGGACGGTCTTCGGGAACGGGTCGGGGGCTCGTCCGTCATGGCGTGGGGGTGGACGGTCCCGCCCCGGACGGCGACGAGGAGGAGCGGGCCCTGCGCACCACGACGGCCCGGACCCGAGACGCCCACCTCGGGTCCGGACCGTCGTGCCTTCGCGCCCTCGGGTACCGGTCGCCGCAGACCGTCCGTGGGGACCCGGCGCACCGGCCGGGACGGGCGCGCCGCCAGGACCCGCACACGGTCCTCCGGGGTGAGGTGTCCGGAACCGGCGGTCAGCGACCGTTGGCCTCGCCGATGCTGTCGAGGACCGCCTGCTCGCGGCGGCGCACCAGGCGGCCGGCGCGCTCCAGGCGGCGGGTGGCGATCTCGGCGCGGGCTGCGGCGGTGCGCACCGTCGGCCACATGGCGTCGATCTCGGCGTTGAACGTCGACCCCGCCAGGATCGCGATCGCCATCACGAACAGCCAGGCCAGGATCGCGATCGGGGCCGCCAGGGAGCCGTAGATGCTCACCTGTCCCAGGGAGGCGTCCAGGTAGGAGCGGAGCACGATCGAGCCGATGACGAGCACCGTCGTCGCCAGCAGGGCGCCGGGCAGGTGCCGCCACAGCGGGGTGCGCACCGGGATGCTCAGGGCGTAGAGCATGGTCACGGCGGTGGTGGCCAGCACCGAGACGGTCGGCCAGTACAGCAGGTTGAGCCGGCCCACGGTGATCGGCAACAACCCGTGGACCAGGTCGGGACCGGCCACCAGGATCGGCAGCACCAGCAGTGCGAAGGTCAGTGCGCCCAGGTAGGCGACGAACGCCAGGACCCGCTGGGCGAACCAGCCGCGCAGTTCCTCCAGGCCGTAGGAGATGGTGATGGAGCGGATGAACACGTTCATCGCCCGCGATCCCGACCACAGTGACACCAGGAAGGTCACCGACAGCACCCCGCCCTGGACGCCTTGGAGGAGGTCGTCGATCAGGGGGGCCACGACGCTGTCGACCGTGTCCGGGGTGAGGATCTGCGCGGTGCTGTCCAGGATCAGCCGCCTGATCTCCTCGACGGTCTCCTCTCCCAGGAACGAGGTCATCGGGACCAGGGCGCCGAGCAGGCCGAGCAGCAGCGCGGGCAGGGAGATGAGGGTGAAGAACGCCGATTCGGCGGCCAGTCCGACCACCCGGGCGCGGGAGAAGGCCCGGCTCGTGCGCAGCACGAGGAGCAACCCGCCGCGCACCACGGGGCGCCTTCTCAGCCAGGCGTCGGTGATGCGCCAGAGCCCTTCCCAGAAACCCACCACGGGGAGAACGTTAGCGCGGTATCGGGAGCGCCCCCGTCCGGGCGAGTGACGTGACTCACTCCTGGGGCCTTCCGGCTCTCCTGGACAAAGGCCCGGCGCACATGACATTCTCATTTCATGATCGCTGCCCTGGACCCCATGCTCTGCGTGCGTCGCCACGTGGACTTCCTTCGGGTCCGCAGTGCCATCTGTTGCAGCGTCGGTTAATCTCGCCGCCTTTTTGACGCACCCCAGGGGTGCGCGCGGCACCGGCGCTCTCCCCTCTCTCTTCGATCCCACACACGCGGAATCCGACCCGAGGCCCCAGCACGACGAAGTGCGGAGCCGGCGGGTGGCAGTGGTGCGGGCGCCGGGGTCGCACGGACCCCGTGACCCCATCGGAGACACCCGCGATGCCTCCCTCTTCCGCGCAGAACGGTCGGACGGCGACGGCGGCCAAGCCGCGTCGCCGCCGCGGTGAAGGCCAATGGGCCCTCGGTTACCGCGAGCCGCTGAACAAGAACGAGGAGAACAAGAAGAACGACGACGGGCTCAACGTCCGCGATCGGATCATCAACATCTACTCCAAGCGCGGTTTCGACTCGATCGACCCCGCCGACCTGCGCGGACGCTTCCGGTGGTTCGGGCTGTACACCCAGCGCGCCCCGGGCATCGACGGCGGTAAGACCGCCATCCTGGAGCCGGAGGAGCTGGACGACCGCTACTTCATGCTGCGGGCGCGCATCGACGGCGGCCAGCTGTCGGTGGCACAGTTGCGCGCGATCGCCGGGATCTCCCGCGACTTCGGTCGCGACACCGCCGACATCACCGACCGGCAGAACGTCCAGTACCACTGGATCCGGGTCGAGGACGTGCCGGAGATCTGGGAGCGGCTGGAGGCGGTGGGCCTGTCCACCACCGAGGCCTGTGGCGACACCCCCCGCGTCATCCTGGGCTGTCCGCTGGCCGGTGTGGCCGAGGACGAGGTGCTGGACGCGAGCCCGGAGGTCTTCCAGGTCTACGACGACCACATCGGCAGCCCGCTGTACTCCAACCTGCCCCGCAAGTTCAAGACGTCCATCTCGGGCTGCTCGGTGTACTGCACCAACCACGAGATCAACGACGTCGCGTTCGTGGGCGTGCGGGACGAGAACGGTGAGGCCGGGTACGACCTGTTCGTCGGCGGCGGCCTGTCCACCAACCCGATGTTCGCGCTGCGGCTCGGCACCTTCGTCCGCCCCGACCAGGTGAGCGAGGTGTGGGCGGGGGTCTGCGCGATCTTCCGCGACTACGGTTACCGGCGGCTGCGCACCCGCGCCCGGATCAAGTTCCTCATCAAGGACTGGGGCGCGGAGAAGTTCCGCCAGGTGCTGGAGGAGAAGTACCTCGGGTACGCGCTGCCCGACGGCCCCGCCCCCGACCTGGACCCGGGGCTGCGCCGCGACCACGTGGGCGTGCACCGCCAGAGCGACGGCAGGTACTACGTGGGCTTCGCGCCGAAGGTGGGCCGGGTCTCGGGGACCTCGCTGGCCAGGATCGCCGACATCGCCGAGGCGCACGGGTCGGACCGCGTCCGTACCACCGCCGACCAGAAGCTCGTCATCCTCGACATCGAGGAGGACCGGGTCGAGTCCATCACCGCCGCGCTGGAGGCCGAGGACTTCCAGGTGCGGCCCAGCACGTTCCGCCGCCAGACGATGGCCTGCACCGGCATCGAGTTCTGCAAGCTGGCGATCGTGGAGACCAAGGGGCGCGCGGTGACCCTCATCGACGAGCTGGAGAAGCGTCTCCCCGACTTCGAGGAGCCGCTGACCATCAACGTCAACGGGTGCCCGAACTCGTGCGCGCGCATCCAGGTCGCCGACATCGGCCTCAAGGGCCAGTTGGTGATGAACGAGCACGGTGAGCAGGTGGAGGGATACCAGATCCACCTGGGCGGCGGCATGGGGCTGGACGCGGCCTTCGGAAAGAAGATCCGCGGGCTCAAGAGCACGGCCGACGAACTGCCCGACTACGTCGAGCGGGTGCTGCGCCGGTTCCAGGACCAGAAGAAGGACGGGGAGTCGTTCGCGGCCTGGGTGGGCCGGGCCGCCGACGACGACCTGAAGTAGCCGCCGGAGGGGGCCGGTCGTCCGCGACCGGCCCCCTCCCACCATCCGCGACATCCCCGATTCGAGGAGGTGCGTCGTGTCCGAGAGGGCCGCACCCTACTACTGCCCCTACTGCGGAGACGAGGACCTGGTGCCCGAGGAGGGCGCCGCGGTCAAGGGCGAGGGCTACCCCTGGGCCTGCCTGTCCTGCGCCCGTGTGTTCCGCGTGAAGTACGTGGGCCTGCGCTCCGCCTCCTTCGGCGACGCACCCTCCAGACCGACGGAAGGGTAGGAATGAACGCCACCATCACCCCTGTGGGCGGTCCCGAGCTCGCCGCGAACGCTTCGCGCGAGCTGGAGGAGGCCACCGCCCAGGAGATCATCGCGTGGGCCGCCGAGACGTTCGGCGACGGCCTGTGCATGACCTCCTCCATGGCCGACGCCCTCATGGTGGACCTCGCCTCCAAGGTGGTCCCCGGCATCGACGTGATCTTCCTGGACACCGGCTACCACTTTCCCGAGACCATCGGCACCCGCGACGCCGTGGCCTCGATCTACGACATCACCCTCGTCAACGTGGAGCCGACCCGCACGGTCGCCGAACAGGACCTGGCGCTGGGGCCGCGCCTGCACGGGCGCGACCCGGCGATCTGCTGCCACCTGCGCAAGGTGGAGCCGTTGCAGAGGGCCCTGGCCCCCTACGCCGCGTGGCTGACGGGGCTGCGCCGCGCGGACGCGGTGACCCGCCGCGACACACCGATCGTGCAGTGGGACCGGCGCAAGCGGATGACGAAGGTCAACCCGATCGCCCGGTGGACGCAGGAGGACGTGGACGCCTACATCGAGACGAACGGTGTGATCGTCAACCCGCTCCAGTACGACGGGTACCCCTCCATCGGGTGCGAGCCGTGCACGCGTCGGGTCGAGCCGGGAGAGGACCCGCGCAGCGGCCGATGGGCGGGCAGCGGCAAGACCGAGTGCGGGATCCACCTGTGAGCGGGCGGGGACGGGCGCCGGGACGGCGCTCGTCGGTGCCGTTGCTGGCGGTGGCGCACGGGAGCCGGGACCCCCGGTCGGCGGCGGCCGTGGAGGCCCTGTTCGACCGGGTGCGGGCGCTGCGGCCCGACACGGACGTGCGGGTGTCCTACCTGGACCACACGGCGCCGTCGGCGCAGGACGCCCTGGCGTCCCTGGCCGCCGAGGGCGCGGGCGAGGTGGTGGTGCTACCGACGTTGTTGACCGCGGCCTACCACAGCAAGGTGGACCTGCCGGAGGTGCTGGAACGGTCGCGGACGGACGAGCCGTGGGTGCGGGTGCGCTACGCCGGCACGTTGGGGCCGCACGAGGGACTCCTCGCGGCGGTGGAGCGGCGGTCGGCCGAGGCCGGCGCGGTCGCGGACGGCGACACCGCCCTGGTGGTGGCGTCGGCGGGGTCGAGCGACCCGGAGGCCAACGCGACGGTGACGGCCGTGGCCGGGGAACTGGCGGCGCGCGGGCCGTGGCGGGAGGCGACGGCGGCGTTCGCGTCGGCGGCGCGTCCCACCCCGGGCGAGGCGGTCGCGGCGGCGTACGCCCGGGGGGCGCGGCGGGTGGTGGTGGCCACCTACCTGTTGGCCCCGGGTTTCTTCGCCGACCGGGTCCGCGCGCAGGCGCTGGCGGCGGGCGCGACGGTGGTCTCGGAGGCGCTGGGGGCGGCCCCGGAGCTGGCCGGGATCGTGTGGGAGCGCTACGACGCGGCCCTGGCCGCTCGGCACGCCCTGGTGTGAACCGTGCGCGGGGGCGGGGCCCGGCGGGCCCCGCCCCCGCGCGTCACCGGCCGGGGACGTCCAGGGAGGCGTCCACCAGGGCCGCCGCGGCCCCGGTGTAACCGGCGGGGTCGCACAGGGCCTTGAGTTCGGCGGCCGGCACGTCCCGAAGCTCGCTCTCCTCCGCCAGGACGCAGTCCAGGGGGCGGCCCTCCCGGGCGGCGACGGCGGAGCACCGGTCGAGCAGGCGTCGCGCCGGGGCGCGGCCCAGACGCGGGGTGAGGTGGGCGACGATCCGTTCCGCCGAGACGGCCGAGCCGGTCGCCCCGAGGTTGCGGTCCGCTCGCGCGGCGTCGATGGTCATCCCCTCGGCCAACTCGACCAGGGTGTGCGCCGCTCCCCCCGTGAGGCGCAGACACTCGCGCAGCAGGGACCACTCGGCGTGCCACGCCCCGGCCGAGCGCTCGTCCTCGGCGAGCAGGCATCCGGTCAACCCCGACGCCAGGGCGGGCACCTGGAGGGCGGCGCTGCGGATCATGGTGGCCAGGACCGGATTGCGCTTGTGCGGCATGGCCGAGGAGGCTCCCCGTCCGGGGGGCCCGGGCTCGGCGACCTCCGCGACCTCGGTACGGGACAGGTTGATCACGTCGACCGCGATCTTGCCCAGGGCACCGGTCGTGAACGCCGTGACGGCGGCGAGGTCGGCGATCGGGGTGCGCAGCGCGTGCCAGGGCAGGACGGGGGCCGCCAGCCCCGTCTCACGGGCGAACTCGCGGACCAGGGCGGCGGTATGGGCCCCGGGGTCCTCCCGGTCCCGGTCGGAGGCGTACTCCAGGTATCCGGCGAGGGTGCCCGCCGCCCCGCCGAGGGAGACCGGCAGTCCGCCGTCGAGCAGGCGCGCCACCCTCGCCTCGGCGTCCACGACGAGCCGGTGCCAGCCCGCGACCCGCAGCCCCAGGGTGGTGGGCACGGCGTGCAGGGCCAGGGTCCGGGCGACGGCGGGGTCGTCGCGGTGCCGCCGGGCCAGGGCGGCCAGGTGGGCGGCGGCGGCGCGCAGGTCCTCACCGACGACGGTCAGGGCGCGGGCCGCGACCAGCATCGCCCCGGTGTCGAACACGTCCTGACTGGTGGAGCCCCGGTGCACGTACCCGGCGGCGTCGGGAGCGCGTTCGGCGACGATCCTGGTCAGTTCCCGGACCAGTGCCACGACCGGGTTGGCGTTCTCCCTGGCGGAGACCGCGAGGGCGCAAGGGTCCAGGTGTTCGGCGCGGGCCGCCCGGGTGATCGCCTCGGCGGCGGCGGGGGGCACCGTGCCCAGGGTCGCCTGGGCACGGGACAGAGCGGCTTCGGCGTCCAGCATGGCCTGGAGCCAGGCCTGGTCGGAGACGAGGGATTCGACGGGGGTGCCGGCCCGGACGGGGGACAGCAGACCGGCGTCGGTGAGCGGGTTCAAACGATCACTCCGGTCAGGTGGTCGGCGGTTCCGGCCCGCGCGGTGGCGGCGGGGGCCAGGTCCAGTACGGCGCGGGCGATCGCGTCGGAGTCGCCGAGCGTCACCGAGTCCACCCCGGGGCGGGTGCCCGCCGCGGTGACCCAGTGGACCGCCTCGGTGGGCACCCCGTAGGCGAACCTGCGGGGGTGGGCCCTCCCCCGCCCGTCGATGGTCCGGTAGGGGCGGCCGGTGACCGCCAGGCCGCCGGTTTCGAGCGGGGGACCACCGTTGACGGCGATCCGGTGGGCGGAGATCTGGTCGCTGTCCAACAGGTGGCGCAGCAGGGGGTCCGCGGTGCGGCGCAGATCGGGTTCGGGCAGCCGGGCCTCGATGAGCACCTTCGAGCGCACGGGGGTTCCGGGCACGCGGGTGGAGTGCGCGACGAAGTCCGGGGCCTCGGTGTCCAGGCGCACCTGGGTGCCCGGGCCGAGGATCTCCACGACGCCAGCCTCGATGAGGGCGACCAGTTCACGGACCCGGGAGACGGGCGGGCCGATGGAGAGGTAGGCGTTGAGCGGGGTGTACCAGCCGTCCAGTTCGTCGCGGTGGGAGATGCCCTCCAACCCTCCGTGGTCCACCGCGAGCCGGACCTCGTTGCGCAGGTCGCGCAGCACGTCCAGGGCCGCCTTGGTGGGGTCCTCGACGTTCCCCCGCCGGGCCATCCGGATGTCCTCGCGCAGGTGCTCCAGCAGCCAGGTGCGAAAAGCCGTGCGGTCGTCGAAGTCCCGGCCCGCGCAGGGGCGGGCGACACGGTCCCAGTCCCAGTGGTCCCGGGGGTCGATCCGGTACGCGCGCAGGAGGGCGTCGGGTTCCCCGGCGGTGAGGTAGCGGGAGACGAACTCCTCCTCCTCGTCCGCCCGGCCCTGAGAACGCAGCAGGGTCCCGTAGTAGACGGATTCCACCTCGCGGGCGATGAAGGGCCACAGGTCCCGCCTCAGGCCCAGCCCTCCGGCCGCCTTGGCGCGCATGCGCTCGACGCGGGCGACGGTGAGCAGGCGCGGCAGGTACCGTCCGGAGGCGCCCTTCTGGTTCTCGCCGCGCGCGTGGTAGGGCACGCCCCTCCGGGAGAAGGCGTACAGCACCGGCTCGTCGCCGCTCGGTACGTAGACCAGGTGTCCGTCCCGTTCGTGGTAGGCGCCTCCCCGCCCCTCGGTGAACAGGGCCATGTGGTCGAAGAAGTTCAGCCCCAGCCCTCGGAGCAGGACCGGCGCCCCGGCCGGGACGCGGGTCGTGTCCACGTCGGCCGGGTTGGCGGGGGTGAGATAGGTGAGGTGGTGGATCCTGGCCAGGCTGGCGGTACGCGCCTCGCCGGGACCGACCCTCGCCGGCAGGTGTCCCAGGGCCAGCACGATCGCGTCGAGGTGGTCCAGGCGCACACCGTTCTCCAGCCGCAGCCCTTGGGGGCCGTCGGGGAAGCCGCGGGTGTCGGCCATGGCGACCGCCTTGGAGCGGTGCACCCGGATCTCGACGTGGGCGGGCGCCTTCTCCGTGATCCTGTCGAGGCAGGCCTTGAGGTAGTGGCCGTAGAACGCCCGTGTGGGGTAGGAGTCGGGGCCGAGGCGGCGGGCCTCGGCCACGGTCTGCTCGTCGTGCCCGCCGAAGAGCGCCACCTCGCGGGCCCATTCCGCCAGTGTGGGTCCGGGTTCGATGGGCCCGTCGATGTTCACGCTCTCGTCGGTGTGGACGGTCACCTGTGAGGCGACCGTGTTCATGAGCAGCACACGGGACTGGTCCGTGCGCCACACCGCCCCGGCCCCGGCCGGGTGGGGGTCGATGAGGTGGATCGTGACGTGCGCGCGGGAGGGGCGGACCCGCTCGTTGGCGCAGAGCCGTTCGACCACCGACAGCCCCCGCGGCCCCGCCCCGACGACGCCGACCTCCAGCCGGTCCGCGCCGGGTTCACGCCGGTTCGGGGCCCCGTGGGTACCACCGGTCATGTTCCCTCCTCGTTTCACCCGGCGCCGTGCCCCGCTTTGAGCAGTGCGACCAGTTCGCGCCGCTTGATCTTGGTGGTGGCGGTCTGTGGCAGGTCCTCCAGTCGCCAGTGCAGCGGCGGTTCCATGGCGGGCAGGTCCGCGGTGGCCGCCCGCCAGGCGCTCTCGTCCAGAGGGGCGTCGTCGCGGGTGCACACGACGGGCACCGGCCGCCCTTCCGGAGAGGGGACGATGATGACCTCGACGAGTTCGGGGATGCGGCCGAACAACCGGTCCTCGATCTCCAGGGTGCTGTCGATACCGGGGATCTCGTCGATCTCGCGGTCCAGCAGGTGCAGGCAGCCCCACTTGCTGAGGTAGCCGACGTCGCCCATGCGCCACCAGCCGCCGTTGACCTGCTTGCGCCAGCGCTCGTGCTCGCCCATGTAGGTGACGATGCGGCCGTCGCTGCGCACCTCGATGTGTCCGGGCGAGGACCTGCTGGGCGTCCGGCCGTCCCGGGAGACCACGCGGACATCGGTCATGCCGGGGAAGGGGCGGCCCACGCAGCGGCCGTCGGCGTCTTCGCCACGGGCCCGGGTGTAGGTGCGGGCGGCGATCGGGCCCACCTCGCTCTGACCGTAGGCCTGGGCGAACAGCGGCAGGTCGCGCCGGGAGGCGCCGAGCATCCGCTGGACGGTGCGCGGGTGGATGGCGTCGAAGGTGCTGCTGAAGTACTTGACGTTGGCCAGCGGCTCGCGGGGGTCGTCGGCGAGCGGCTCCCAGCGCAGGAAGGTGTTGGGGTGCGCCTCGATGAAGCCGGGACGGACCCGCGCGAAGAGGGCGGCCACGTTCTCCTCGTCGTCGTCCCGCAGGATCACCAGGGGGTGGCCTTGGAGGACCGAGATCGGCATCGCGGTGTACATCCGCGAGTGCACGAAGGAGACGTGGACGGCGATGGGCTCGCGGCGGCGGACCGCCGCGCCCACCACCAGGCTCTGGGGCCGGTAGCGGGCCTGGAAGGTGCGCCCGGTGTGCATGGCGAGTTTGGGCAGGCCGGTGGTGCCGGAGGTGTGGGTGACCATCGTGGGGTGGTCGGGGGGCATGGTGACGGGTCGGACCCGCGTGACGCCGGCCAGCGAGGCCAGGGACACCGCCCCCTCGTACTCCCCCGCGGCGAGCAGGACGCCCTCACTGAGGTCGAACACCTCCGCGGGCAGCTCCTTCTCCAGCTTGGCCTGGTCGGTGAGGAGGTAGGGCCGGTCGACCCGGCGCAGCAGGGCGGCGACGGTGGCTCCGTCGAGCTTGGGGGACAGCATCACCGGGATGGCGCCGATCCGGACGACCGCGCACGCCAGAAGGGAGATGTCGAAGGCGTCGGACTTGTGCACGACGACGTGGTCGCCGGGGCGCACCCGCAGGGACCACAGGCGCGAGGCGAAGTCGTCCACCAGGTCGGCGATCTCGGTGAGGGTGAAGCGACGCCCCCGTTCGGGTGCGATGTCCAGTTCGTGGTCGAGGATGACGGGGTTGGCCGGGTAGCGGGCCGCCGCTCGGTCGAAGAGGGTGCCCAGTCGAATACCCCGGTTGGCTACGCGCTGAAGGAACACGGCTCGTCCGTTCTGTCGGTCTGGGGGGAGGGGGGTCAGCTCTCTTCGATCACGCGCTTGATCCGGGCCAGCGTGACGTCGAGGTCCTGTTCGAGCTTGGCGGTCCACTCGGTGATGAAGCGCTTGCGCTCCTCCTCGTCCAGGTTCGCGGTGATCGTGTGGATCCCGGCCGTGGCCCGGTTCATCCGGAAGTGGTGCACCAGGACGGAGCCGCCGTCGTCGGTCGGCTCGATGTCGAAGCCCCAGACGCTCTCCTGGTCCGCTCCGGCGTGGGAGAGCATCATCCAGCGGAAGGTGCGGCCGGGGTCGGCCGCGGTGACGCGGGCCTCGGTGTGCCACACGCCGCGGATCAGGGGTGCCCAGCCGACGACGTCGTCGGCGCGCAGGTTCTCGCCCCGGAAGACCGATCCGACCCGCCGGGGCTCTCCGGAGATCCATTCACCGCCGCGGCACTCGGGGCTCCATTCGGAGCTGCGCGGCAGGTCGCTGACGACCTCGTACACCTGCTCTGGTGAGGCGGACACCGGAAGGCTCGCCCGCAGTTCGAAGAGGGGGGTGGTGTCGATGATGGATGCGCTCATGGTTGGAAGGTTCGCAAGGCCCGGTGAGGTGGCGC
The DNA here is from genome assembly GCF_031845465.1 of Nocardiopsis lambiniae. Lineage (NCBI taxonomy): Bacteria > Bacillati > Actinomycetota > Actinomycetes > Streptosporangiales > Nocardiopsidaceae > Nocardiopsis > Nocardiopsis lambiniae. The sequence continues at coordinate 87,721 of NZ_JAVREP010000008.1, forward strand.
CAAGCATCGGCGCAGAGTTGGTCAAGTTCGTCCCGTGATCGGGACCCCGACCCACGGCGATCACGATCCGGCGCCCGCGGGCCAGTCCTCCCTCGACGGCCCGGTGGGCCCGTCCGGTGTGCTCCAGGGACACGAGGTCGCAGCGGCGCGGGCGCAGGACGCCGTCCGCGGCGAGCCGGCCCACCCGTGCGGCGGCCTCGGCGAGTTCGTCGACGGTGGCCTGGGAGATGGCGAATCCGAGGACGGAGCGGTCCAGGAGGTAGAGGGATCCCACCGGCAGGACGGGGCGCGAACGCATCCCGGCGAGCAGGACGAGGCGACCGCGCCGGGCCAGGCCGGCCAGCGCCGGTTCGACCTCGTTACGGCCGGCGGCGTCGACGTGCAGGTCCACCCCGTCGGGGTGCAGGCGGGCGATCCGCTCGTACAGATCGGGATCACGACGGTCGAGCACGGCGTGCGCGCCCGAGGCCCGGCAGTGATCCGCGTCGGTCGGGGAGGCGACGGCGGTGACCCGCGCCCCGGCGTGGGAGGCCATGGCGACCAGGGCGCCACCGACGTTGCCGCCCGCGCCCACGACGACCACGCTCTCCCCCGCCCGCAGCCGGCCGTGGGTGGACAGGGCGAGGTGGGCGGTGGCGGCGGGGTGGGCCAGGGCGACGAGTTCGGCGGGGTCGGCGCCCTCCGGTACCCGGTACAGGCGGTCGGCGGGGACGGCGACCCGTTCGGCGGCGGCTCCCTGTCTGCCGTCGTACCCCATGCTCAGCGACCACACGCGCTCCCCCGGGGCGAAGCGGTCCGAGACGTCGGGGGCGGCGCGGACCACCGTGCCCACCAGGTCGCGGCCCACCACGAAGGGGAAGGTGAGGGGCGTGCGCCAGGCGCCGGATCGGACGAAGGTGTCCACGTGGTTGACGGTGGCGAAATCCACCTCGACGAGGATCTCGCCGGGCTCGGGCTCGGGGTCCGGGAGCGGGCCGTAGCGGATCAGTTCGGGCCCGCCGAGCCGGTCGATGTATGCGGCGTACATGGCCCCGAGTCTGAACGCGTCGGGCGGGAGAGCCGGAAAGTGGGCTCGGCCTGTGTCATCTCGCGACACCGGTTCGCATATCGCCCAGAGGTTCACATGAAGCACACAACAGAAGCGGAAGGCGCATCGGAACCTCCCGAAGATCGCGTCCCCAGGTGGAACCGGCGAACACGAGACCTTTCGCCAAAGGCTTTCACAGAGACCGGATGGGTGTCTGGAATTGAAGCTCAGAGGATTTACAAAAATTCGGCAGAGCGTGAAAGCAGCAGCTCCCGGTGGTGCCAGGGAAGATCATCCCCCTTTCGACGACCACCCCGGATCGCGCACCCTCCGTGTTCACACGGAACAGAGAAAACCTGAGCACCCGTCCCTGAAAGAACGCGGTACCGTTCCACTTGGGTCACCTGAAGCACATAGACAACACCAGTCACACAAACAACACGACCAACATGACACAAACAAAAATCTTGCAGTGAGCGAAACCCCTCGCCACAAAGATCGAAAATCACTCCGGCCTAAATGGCACTTGCCTCGACGCGTTACCGGCAACTAACATTCGAACAGGGCGTCTCCACCAGCGATGCGATCACCCAAAGTGACCAGCGAATTATTACCATCCGTGAATGCAAAGGGACAATGACCGCTCGAATCTCTGTCATCTATTATTCCTCTACCGGAAACGTGCACGCCATCGCCGAGGCGATCACCGAGGGTGCCTCCGAGGCCGGGGCCGAGGTCCGTCTGCGTCGCGTCGCCGAGCACGCGCCGGACGAGGCCATCGCGTCCAACCCGGAATGGCGGGCCCACCTGGACGCCACCGAGAACGTTCCCGTCGCCACGCTGGACGACCTCGCCTGGGCCGACGGCTTCGCCTTCGGCACCCCGACCCGGTTCGGCAACGTCAGCTCGCAGCTGAAGCAGTTCATCGACAGCGCGGGCGGGCTCTGGGAGGCGGGTGAGCTCGCCAACAAGCCGGCGACCGGGTTCACCAGCAGTTACGAGCTCCACGGCGGACAGGAGTCCACCCTGCTGTCCCTCTACAACGTGATGCACCACTGGGGCTGCCTCATCATTCCCACCGGCTACGTGGACTATGACCTCGTTCACGAGGCCGGGGGCAACCCCTACGGCCTGTCCAGCCCCTCCTGCCAGGGAGCACCCTCCAAGTCCGTTCTCAAGGCCGCCCGCTTCCAGGGCGAGCGGATGGCGCGCATCTCCACTCTGGTCCGTCCGCTGCGCACCGTGTAGTCGTACACGTGCCCGGCCTCGGAAGGAGGCCGGGCACGTGTCGCTCGCAGGACCGGACACCGAGCCGCCGGACGAAGGATCCCGGCCGGCGCCCCGGCCCAGAGGCACCACCGGACGCCTCGGCGGGGCCGCCGTTCCCTGGGCGATGCCACGTCGAAGAGCGGCGAACGAGAAAGCAGGTCGAAAATGCTTGTCCCGTCACAGAGTGTTGCAGATCCCTCACCCTTCGAACCGCGCCCCTTCACGCCCTGGAACCACTTCCCCACCCCGCTCATCGGTCGCGAGGGCGAACTGGAGGCCCTCAGAAGACGACTGACCGATCCGAGCGCCCGCATCGTCACCGTCACCGGGCCGGTGGGGGTGGGCAAGAGCAGACTCGCCGCGACCGCGTTCAACGACGTCCTGCCGACGTTCGCCGGGGCCCGTTCCCTGGATCTGGACTCCCTGCGCTCCGACACGGAGTTGGAGCGGGCCCTGCACGACGTCCTGGAGACGAACACGGCGGGGCCCGGGCCGTCGGAGGGACGACGGTTCCTGTTGGCCCTGGACGGGTGCGACCGTTTCATGGAACGGCTCCCCTCCCTGCTGACCCGCCTGTTGGCCACCCACCATCATCTGTCGCTCCTGGTGGTCGCCCCGTGGTCGTTGGGGGTGTACGAGGAACAGATCCTGCGCCTGGCCCCGCTGGAGACGCCCTGCGTGAAGGGGACCGACGGACTGGCCCAGCTGCGCAGGCTCCCGTCCGTGCAGCTGTTCGTGCGGCGCACGCGGACCGTGCGCCCGGAGTTCGAGCTGACCCCGGAGAACCACGACGCGGTCGCACGCCTGTGCGCCATGACCGACGGTCTGCCCCTGGCCATCGAGCTGGCGGCAGCCCAGATGAAGCTGTGCTCCCCGCAGGTCGTGCTGTCGGAACTGGTCCGGGACATGGACGTGCTCTCGGCGGACGGCGGGGGAACGCTGTCCGCGCACACCGGCATGCGCTCGGCCATCTCCATGGCCCTGAACCGGCTGCAAGGCCTCGACCGGGAGTTCCTGGGGCAGGTGGCGGCGTTCCACGAGGGCTTCGACCTGCCCTCCGCGGTGGCGGTGACCGGACTCTCCCCGGCCGAGGTCCAGCACCTGCTGGAACGGCTGGTCGATATGAACGTGCTGTACACGGGCGAGTGCAACGACGGCGATGTGACGTTCCGCCTGTCGTCCCTGACCCGTCGCCACGTCCTGGACCGGCTGCGCGAGATCGGCGGGCTGGAGCGGGTACTGCGCTCGCACGCGGCGTACTTCCTCCGCCTCACCGATTCCCTGCACGGCCCCCCGGCCTCCGGCGAGCGCGAGCGGCTGCTGCCGCGGCTGCGCCAGTGGTCGACGGACACGCGCTCCGCGATGGGCTTCCTGTTGGACGACGGCGACCACGCGGGCGCGATCCGGTTGGCCTTCGCGCTGCGCGGCTACTGGCACGGCAACGGCCGGGTCCGCGGGATCACCGAGATGCTGGATCGGGTGCTGTCCGACCCGGGCATCCCCGAGCGCGTGTCCGTCGAGGGTCGGGGCATCCTCGGTGAGCTGCTGGTGTGGGTGGGCGAGTACGACCGGGCGGAGGAGCACCTGCGCGCTTCCCTGAACGCGTACGAGACCGCGTCGGACCAGCGGGGGGCGGCCACGGGACGGCGGCGCCTGGGATCGCTGGCGATGTACCGCGGCGAGGTGGGGGACGCCGAGCGGTTGCTGGAGAAGTCCTCGTGGGAACTGGCGTCGGTGAGCGAGGAGTACGAGCAGGCGCTGGCCCTGCGCGACCTGGCCCTGTGCCGGATGATGTCCGGCGATCACGCGGCAGCGGAGGCCACGGCGCAGCAGGCGCGGCGGGAGTTCGCGCGTTGGGGTGACGAACGCGAGGAGGCGATGACCGACTGCGTTCTGGCCGAGACGTTCTGGGCGCGGGAGGGCGCCGAGCGGGCGCTGCCCCGCTACCGCGCCGCGCTGGAGGCGGTCCACGCCTCCGGTGACCGGGCCGCGTGCGCCACCGGCGTCGAGCGGGCGGCCGTGCTGATGGCCCGTGAGCAGACCCTCACCGACGAGGGATGGCGTACGGTCGCGCGCGCCCTGGGCGCCGCGGTCGCCATGCGCTCGGGTACGGACTGCCTGCCCCCGGCCTGTCTGGGCGGGGCGGTGTCCGACACCGTCGATCAGGCCCGTCTGCGGCTGGGCGTCAGGGTGTTCAACGAGTGCTGGGGCCGGGGGCTGGCCTTGACGCCCGAGGAGGTGATCGGCGAGGTGCTGGACCCCTCCGGTCTGGCGGCACCGCCCGAGGAGGCCGCCTACCCGGAGGACGGCCCGCTGACCAAGCGGGAATTCCAGGTGGCCGAACTCGTCGCCCGCGGCATGACCAACCGGGAGGTGGCCCGCAACCTGGGCATCTCGGAGTGGACCGCCGTCAACCACCTGCGGCGGATCATGCGCAAACTCGATTGTTCCTCCCGGGTCCAGGTCGCCGGATGGTTCACCCGGCGGGGACGGCCGGTCAGGTCGGGGGGGACACCGACCTGACCGGACCTGTCGGGTCCGGCTCTCCTCACAGGAAGAGGTACAGCAGGTTGAACGCGATCATGCAGGCGACCACGGTCCGAAAGGTCGTGATGCCCCGGCTGCGGGCGACCAGCGGGTCGCCGGTGCGGAGGAAACCCGTGTACTGCCGGATCCGCAGGACCGCGAACGGGGCGAGGACGAGCGCGAACCACCAGGGGGCCGCGCCGGTGAGCGGTGGCACGACCACGAGCAGGAGGTTGACCGCGGTCAGGGCGCCGAGGAACACCCGATTGCCGCGCGCGGAGGTGAGCACGGCCACCGTGCGACGCCCTGCGGCGGCGTCACCGGGGATGTCGTTGGTGTTGGAGTAGCCCGCGATGAGGACCTGGCCGAACCCGAACAGCAGCCCTTGGACCAGGACCACGATCGGCAGTCCTCCCGTGGCCAGGCCGTAGGGGACCAGCAGGAACGCCGTGGCCGAGAACAGCAGCACCGCCTCGCCCAGCCCGTGGTAGCTGAACTTGAGCCCCCAGGAGTACTGGACGCTCAGGAACAGGAGCAGCGCGGCCAGGACCGCCACCCCGAGGGTGGGATGCGGGGTGACCACGAGGGCCAGGGTCCACCACACCACGCCCCACACCAGGCTGAGGTGGCCGAACCGCCGGGCCTGGGCGACGGTCAGCTCCCCGGTGAGCAGGGGTTTGCGTTCGAGGGGCCGCAACGCGGTGTCCTCGACCTCGACGTAGTTGGCGGTGTCGCTGCCGTCCTCCGCCCCGGTGACGTCGTCCAGGGTCATGACGGCGGACAGGACGCCGATCATGCCGAGGGCGAAGAACAGCAGGGTGAGCGGGACCCCGTCGGCGGTGAGGCCGTCCACCCCCAGGATGGTGGCGACGATGACGAGGGTGAGCAGGAAGTCGATGACGAACTTGTACTTGACCAGCCGGGCGTAACGTCCGGCGGTGGCCAGGAGGCCCTCCCCGGAGGGGGTGCGCGCGTCGATGCTCATGTCTCTTCCGTGGTTCGTGGAGTCGGGGAACGTGCGGTGGTCAGCCGGCGACGGCGACGGTGGGCTCCCCCGGCCCGACCCCCGCCTCACCCATCTCCTCGGCGATGCGCATCGCCTCCTCGATCAACGTCTCCACGATCTTGGACTCGGGCACCGTCTTGATCACCTCGCCCTTGACGAAGATCTGCCCCTTACCGTTACCCGAGGCCACACCCAGATCCGCCTCACGCGCCTCACCCGGACCGTTGACCACACACCCCATCACCGCCACCCGCAACGGCACCTCCAACCCCTCCAGACCCGCGCTCACCTCCTCCGCCAACGTGTACACGTCCACCTGCGCCCGCCCACAACTGGGACAGGACACGATCTCCAACCCCCGCTCGCGCAACCCCAACGACTCCAGGATCTGCGCACCCACCTTGACCTCCTCCACCGGCGGCGCCGACAACGACACCCGGATCGTGTCCCCGATCCCCTCCGAGAGCAACGCCCCGAACGCCACCGCCGACTTGATCGTCCCCTGGAACGCCGGCCCCGCCTCGGTCACCCCCAGATGCAACGGGTAATCGCACGCCGACGCCAACTGCCGATAGGCGTTGACCATCACCACCGGATCGTTGTGCTTGACCGAGATCTTGATGTCACCGAACCCGTGCTCCTCGAACAACGAGCACTCCCACAACGCCGACTCCACCAACGCCTCCGGCGTGGCCTTGCCGTACTTGGCCAACAAACGCCGGTCCAGGGAACCGGCGTTGACCCCGATCCGGATCGGGGTCCCCGCCTCACCCGCGGCCTTGGCGATCTCGGCGACCTTGTCGTCGAACCTCTTGATGTTGCCCGGGTTCACCCGCACCGCCGCACACCCGGCGTCGATGGCCTGGAACACGTACTTGGGCTGGAAGTGGATATCGGCGATCACCGGGATCTGCGACTTTTTCGCGATCACCGCCAACGCGTCGGCGTCCTCGTTGGTGGGCACCGCCACCCGCACGATCTGACAACCCGACGCGGTCAACTCCGCGATCTGCTGCAAGGTCGCGTTGACGTCGGAGGTACGGGTGGTGGTCATGGACTGCACGGACACCGGCGCGTCCCCGCCCACGGGCACGTTCCCGACCATGATCTGCCGGGTCTTGCGCCGCGTCGCCAACGGGCGCGGCGGAGTGGCGGGAATGCCGAGATCGACGGTGGTCATACCTTCCCCTCGGTGTCGGAACGAACGGTGGAGGCCGATGCGCCGCCGGTGAGGCCGCGCAGACCGGCCGCGAACTCCGGGTCCCTTTCGCGGCCGTCCAGCACGGCCATGTCCTCGGCCGCCGCCATCGAGATGTCCTCGATGGTCAGCCCGCACAGGGAGAGCACGTCGGCGCGGCCTCCGTGGTCCAGGAACCGGCGGGGGATGCCGAACTCGCGCAGCGGTGTGGTGACATCGGCGTCGCGCAGCGCCTGGGCGATGGTGGAACCCACCCCGCCCACCCGGCTGTTGTCCTCCACGGTGACCACCAGGCGGTGACGGCGGGCCATGTCGCACAGACCGGGGGCGACCGGCGAGACCCAGCGCGGGTCCACGACCGTCACGCCGTGGCCCAGGTCGGTGAGGCGGTCGGCGACGCCCAGGGCCACGCGCGCCAGCGCGCCGATCGACACCACCAGGACGTCCAGGGCGCCCTGGCGGTAGAGGACGTCCATCCCGGCGAACACGGTCTCGGTGGGGATGTCGGGTCCGGTGGCCCCCTTGGGGAAGCGCACCAGGGTGGGCCCCTCCTCCCAAGAGACGGCCTCGTCCAGGAGTTCGGCCAGCCTGGCCCCGTCGCGGGGGGCGCAGATGCGCAGGCCCGGCACCACCTGGAGGACGGACATGTCCCACATGCCGTTGTGGCTGGGCCCGTCGTCACCGGTGACCCCCGACCTGTCCAGGACGAAGGTGACGGCCCGACGGTGCAGGGCCACGTCCATGAGGAGCTGGTCCAGGGCGCGGTTGACGAAGGTGGAGTAGATGGCCACCACCGGGTGGACGCCGCCCATGGACAGCCCGGCCGCCATCGTCACCGCGTGCTGTTCCGCTATGCCGACGTCGATGACGCGTTCGGGGAAGCGCTCGCGCAACGGCAGCAGGCCGGTGGGCTCGGTCATCGCCGCGGTGACGGCCACCACGTCGGGGCGCTCGGCCGCGATACGGGTGACGCACTCGCCGAACACCGCACTGAAGGAGGGGCCGGAGGACGTGGACAGGGCTCGTCCGGTCCGACGGTCCATGGGGCGGATGGCGTGCCCCCGGTCCAGGTCGTTCTCCTCCGTGGGGGCGAAACCCCGCCCCTTCTCGGTGACGGCGTGCACGATCACCGGACCGGTCGTCCGCCTGGCCCGGGTGAGCGCCTCCCGCAGGGCGGGGATGTCATGGCCGTCCACCGGCCCCAGGTAGGTCAGCCCCAGCTGCTCGAACACGCTGAGGTCGGCGTCGCCGCCGCGCAGGCGCGCGCAATGGTCGGCGAAGCCGCCGAGGGTGGGGTCGTAGGAGCGCTCGTTGTCGTTGAGCACGATGACCAGGGGGCGGTCGGGGCCGCCGCCGATGTTGTTGAGCGCCTCCCAGGCCATCCCTCCGGTCATGGCCCCGTCGCCGATGACGGCGACCACCGCCCGGTCCGTGGTCCCGGTGAGGGCGTCGGCGCGGGCCAGACCGTCGGCGTAGGACAGCGCGGTCGAGGCGTGGGAGTTCTCCACCAGGTCGTGCTCGGACTCGGCGCGTGAGGGGTAGCCGGACAGGCCGCCCGCCTTGCGGAGCCGGTCGAACCCGGCCCGGCGCCCCGTGATCAGCTTGTGGACGTAGGACTGGTGCCCGGTGTCCCAGAGCAGCCGGTCCTTCGGGGAGTCGAAGACCGTGTGCAGGGCGATGGTCAGTTCCACCACCCCCAGGTTGGGGCCCAGGTGACCACCGGAGGCGGTGACCCGGTCGATGAGGAATTCGCGGATCTCCCCGGCGAGTTCCCGGAGCCGTTCGTCGGAGAGCCCGCGCAAGGACGCGGGTCCTTCGATCGTGTCCAACAGGGCCATGTGATCACTCCTCGGGACCGCCTCGGGGCGGTCCGGGTTACGGCGGTGGGCGGCACCCGTTCAGCGGTTGCGGTAGGCGACCTCGTGCGCCATGGCGGCGAGTTCGTCACGCCACCCGGAGTCCAGGGACGGGTGGCCCAGCGCGTTGACGGCGTCGGCGACCAGTTCGCCGATGCGCTCCTCGATGACGTCGCCGATGCCCAGGGCGTCGAGCCGGTCGCGCAGTCGGGGCACGTCCCATTCGGGCTGCTCCACCAGCGCCCGCACCTCGGCGTCGCGCCGCACGGCCAGGGCCAGGAGCAGGGTCATCTTGTGGGTCTCCAGGTCGAGGCCGACCGGTTTCCCGGTGTGGTCGCTGTCCCCGAACAGGTCGATGAGGTCGTCCCGGAGCTGGAACGCCTCGCCCAGGGACTCCCCGTACCTCTCGAAGACCGGTGCCAGGTCGGAGCGCCCGGCCAGGGCGGCGCCCAGCAGCAGGGGGCGGTGGATGCTGTACCGGCCCGACTTGCAGACGGCGATCCACCGGGACAGCTCGGGATCGACGACCGAGCGGGCCGCCACGGCGACGTCCAGTTGCTGGCCGATGACGATCTCGGTGAGGAAGGCGTTCCAGATCGTGCGCACCTCGGGCGGCAGCTCGGTGGTGAGCCGGTCGGCCAGGATGTCGGCGAAGTCCCCGGAGAGCACGGCCACCCCCTCGCCGTAGCGGCGGGCCTCGCCCCTCCACTGGTGGTGGAGGTGGTCGCGGAGGTGGCGCACGTGGGCGGTGGAACGCCCCCGCCGCAGGTCGGAGTCGTCCAGGACGTCGTCGTGCAGGAGCGCACCGACGTGGACGAGTTCGACGGCGGCGGCGCAGTCGACGGCCCGACGGTCGTCGGGGTCCCCGCCCGCGGCCAGGTGGCCGCTGAGCAGGAAGGCGGGGCGCAGGCGCTTGCCGCCCGCGGCGACCAGGGCGGCCACGTCGTCCACCGGCACACAGGCGCGGGGGTCGACCCTCGCCCACCGTTCGCGTTCGGTGCGCAGCAGGGTGTCGAGCCGGTCCTCGACCCGGTCCAGCAGTCGGGCGCGCAGGTCCCGGACGTCATCGACGGTGGGTGTCGTCATGGAGTCCCCTTCGCGGATGCGGGCCGGTCGTCGCCGGACCCGGTGCGGGCGAGTCTCGTCGGCGGGGAGAAGACGATGTCCTCCCGGGCGACGCTCTCCAGTTCGGTGTCGCGGAAGCCGTGGTCGGCGAGGAGGTCGAGCAGTTCCTCGACCAGGACGTCGGGGGCGCTGGCCCCGGCGCTCACCCCCACCGTCGAGACCCCGGTGAGCCACTCCGCGGAGAATTCGCCCACGTCGGGTACCAGGTGGGAGGCGGTTCCGGAACGCCTGGCCACCTCGACCATGCGCACGGAGTTGCTGGAGTTGCGCGAGCCCACCACCAGGACGAGATCGCTGCGGGGGGCGATGGCCTTGATCGCGTCCTGGCGGTTCTGGCTGGCGTAGCAGATGTCATCGGTGCCCGGCCCGGTGAGGTCGTGGAACCGATCGCGGAGCACCTCGACGATCTCTCGGGTCTCGTCGACCGACAGGGTGGTCTGGGTGAGATAGGCCAGCGGGGTGTCGGCCGGCAGGTCCAGGGCCCGGGCGTCCTCCACCGTCTCCACGATCACGGTCCGGTCGGGGGCGTGCCCGTGGGTGCCCTCGACCTCCTCGTGCCCGGAGTGTCCGATGAGCAGGATCGTCCGGTCCGCCTTGGCGACGCGCAGGGCCTGCTGGTGGACCTTGGACACCAGGGGGCAGGTGGCGTCGATGACGTCCAGCCGTCGCCTCCCGGCGTTGCGGCGCACCTCGGGCGAGACGCCGTGCGCGGAGAAGACGCAGACCTCTCCCTCGGGGATCTCGTCCTCCGAATCCACGAAGATCGCGCCGCGCTCGCGCAGCACGCGCACCACGTAGTGGTTGTGGACGATCTCCTTGCGCACGTAGACCGGTGGGCCGTACCGCTCCAAGGCGATCTCGATGATGGATATCGCTCGCCGGACACCTGCGCAAAAACCTCGCGGCTCGGCAAGGATCACTTTCTTTCGCTGCACCTCAACGCCACCTCCAGTGACCCGGCTCCGGCGTTTCCGGACACCGGGAGGGTCGCCCTCCGGTGTTATCCATGACTTCGTTCGCGCTCCCCCGACTCTGCAACCGGAGCCGGCGCCGGGTCAACACGGGAGCAGGAGAAATAGCAGGAATCAGCTACATGTGACCAGGACCTGCTGGACAGGCCATTGTCAGTGGCTTGTCATTCACAAAACGACGAATCCGTTCTTAGTGTGAGAGCCACCTCAGAAATAAATCTGAAAACACACTAGCCCCCGTGTGGGCCGAGCGAAGTGCACCGGAGCGGAGAATCCGCGTGAATACCGTGATCAAACCCGTGGAGAACGAGATCCCGTCACCGTCCGCCGCCCCGCCGCCCGCAGTGGCGGACGACGACCCGTTGCTGAACGACCTGGTCGACGAGTTGTTCTTTTCCCTGACCCGCAGCGACCAACGCCGTAAAGGGATGGACTACCTGCGCGGACTGTTGAGCACCCCCGGCCGCAAGTCGGTCCGGAACATGGCGGCCGCCCTCGGCGGCGCCGGGACGGGGCAGAGCCTGCACCACTTCGTGTGCAGTTCCACCTGGGAGTGGTCGCCGGTGCGCCGGGCCCTGGCCCGGTACACGATGCGCGAGTCGCCGCCGCAGGCGTGGGTGGTACGCCCCCTGGTCATCCCGAAGGTCGGGCGCCACTCGGTGGGCGTGAGCCGGTACTTCTCCGCGGACCTGGGACAGGTCGTGAACGCCCAGCGCGCCGTGGGGGTGTGGCTGGCCTCCGATCACCTGAGCGTGCCGGTGGAGTGGCGGCTGCACCTTCCCGGCCGGTGGCGGGGCTCGCTGGACTGCGGCACCCCCACTCCGGCGATGGCCCAGTCGGAGACCCTGGTGGGGTGCGCCGCGGAGGCGAGCCTCGCCATGATCGAGAGCTGGGGGCTGCCCCCTCGCCCGGTGATCCTGGACCTGGACGACACCGACCCGTTGCCCGCGTTCCGTCGCCTGTGCGCGGCCGGGCTGCGCCCGGCCGCGCGGATCCGACCGGAGCTGCCGCTGCGGGTGACCGACCCCGCCCTCATCGGCCACCGGGGGCGGACACTCCCCGCCGAGCTGGTGATGCGGGCCGGCCAGGAGCTGCGCCGACCGGTACCGGACCCCGCGGACCCCGCCCGGCGGGCCCGATTGGTCGCGGCGGTGCGGGTGACCCGCCCCTCGACCGCACCGTCGGCGACCGGGACCGCTCCCGAGGAGGAGTTGTTGCTGGTCGGGATCGGCCGGGGCGGACGCCCCTGGCCCCAGGAACTGTGGCTGATCCGGCCACCGGAGTCCCACGCGGGCCCCGCCGCCCTGTGGGCGAGCGGGCTGGTGGACCGGGTCGAGCGCTCCTTCGCGCGGTTCGGCGACCCGGTGGGCATGCGCGACTACGCGGGCCGGTCGTTCAACGGGTGGCACCGCCACATCACCCTCGCCTCGGTCGCGCACACCTTCCGCGCCCTGTCGCCGGCCGCGGAGGCGCGGGCACGGCCCACGACCGTCCCCGCCGCGACATGACGAAGTACAGCAGACTTCCCATGGCCGAGCCCGAGACCTCGGCACACTCGAACGGTCCGCGGCAACGCGAGCGACCCTCTCGTGCCGCACCGACGCACCCGGATCATGGAGCAGCCGTGAAGACCGAGTCGCCCGACCTGCGCCGACGAACCGCGCTCCAGCAGCCCGACTGGGCCGACGACCCCCGGTTGCCCGAGGTCCGCGAACGGCTCCGGGCCCGGCCCGGACTGGTGCGGATCGAGGACGTGGACCGGTTGAGCGGCCTGCTGGCGCGGGTCGCGGCGGGCGAGGCCCGTGTGGTCATCGCCGGCGACTGCGCCGAGGACCCGGAGCGGTGCGGCCCCGAGGCTGTCGGCGCGCAGGAGTTCCTGGTGGGCGCCCTGGCCGAGGTGCTGGAGGCGACGACGGGTCGGCCGGTGGTACGGGTGGGCCGGATCGCCGGACAGTTCGCCAAACCGCGCTCGCGGCCCACCGAGATCGTCGAGGGGCGCGAACTGCCGGTGTACCGGGGCCACCTGGTCAACGGCCCGGAACCGACCCCGGCCGGGCGCGCGCACGACCCCGAGCGGCTGTTGGCGTGCCACGACGCGGCGCGCACCGTGCTGGAGCACCTGGGCCGGCGGTCCGGTTCCACCGGCCCGGCCCGGACGCCGTCGCTGTGGACGGCGCACGAGGCCCTGGTGCTCGACTACGAGGTCCCCGCGCTGCGCCGCACCCCGGACGGGCGCACCCTGCTGACCTCCACGCACTGGCCGTGGGTGGGAGACCGCACCCGCCACCCCGAGGGGGCGCACATCGCCCTGTTGTCCGGTGTCGCCAACCCGGTGGCCTGCAAGGTCGGCCCCTCGGCGACCGTCGAGGAGTTGCTGGAGGTGTGCGACCGGCTGGACCCCGAGCGGCGGCCGGGGCGGCTCACCCTCATCTCCCGACAGGGGGTGGGCGGAACGGAGGCGCTGCGCCGCCTGGTCGCGGCCGTGCGCGCCGCGGGCCACCCGGCGATCTGGATGAGCGACCCGATGCACGGCAACACCGTCAGAACGCCCTCGGGCCTGAAGACCCGCTACGTGTCGGCGATCGTCCGGGAGGTGCGGGAGTTCCAGGCGGCGGTGCGCGCGGCCGGGGGCATCGCCGGGGGCCTGCACCTGGAGGCCACCCACGAGCCGGTCACCGAGTGCGTGTCCGACGCCTCCCGGGTCGACCGGGTGGCCGACCGGTACACCAGCCTGTGCGATCCCCGGCTCAACCCGGCCCAGGCGGTCGCGGTGGCGTCGGCGTGGACCGCGTGAGGACCCCCATGGAACGAGAGGAGTCCGCGATGGAGCGGAAGGTGGCCCTGGTGACCGGGGCCGCGAGCGGTATCGGGGCGGCCGTGGCACGCGCTCTGGGCGAGCGGGGCGCGATGGTGGCCCTGGTGGACCGGGACCGCCCCGGCCTGGAGCGGGTCACCGCCGGGCTCGCGGACGACGGGGTGCGGGCGGTGGCGATCACGGCGGACGTGGCCGCCGCCGGGGAGGCCGAGCGGGTGGTCGCCGAGGCCGAGGACCTGCTGGGACCGCTGGACCACCTGGTCAACGCCGCCGGGGTGCTGAGAATGGGCGGGGCCTGGGAGCTCGACGACCGGCAGTGGAACGAGAGCCTGGAGGTGAACGCCACCGGCGTCTTCGCCATGTCCCGGGCTGCGGCGCGCACGATGGTGACGCGTTCGACCGGGGCCATCGTCACCGTGGCCTCCAACGCGGCGGGCACGGCGCGTGCCGGCATGGCCGCCTACGCCGCCTCCAAGGCCGCGGCCGTGGCGTTCACCCGCTGCCTGGGGCTGGAGCTGGCCGGCCATGGCGTGCGCTGCAACGTCGTGGCCCCGGGCTCCACCGACACCCCGATGCTGCGGTCGATGTGGAAGGACGCGGCCGGCCCCCGGGCCACCCTCGACGGCGACCCCGACGCCTACCGGGTGGGCATACCCCTGCGTCGGATCGCCGAGCCCGACGACGTCGCCGACGCGGTCGTCTTCCTACTGTCCGACCGGGCCCGGCACATCACCATGCAGACGCTCACCGTGGACGGTGGGGCCACCCTGGGCGCGTGAACCCGCCCGCGCCGGGGCCCGCACCGGACGACCAGCAGGAGGAGGACGACCATGCCAGGCATCCCGCCCATCCGGAACTACCCCATGCCGACCGCCGACGAACTGCCCGACAACGTCGCGCGGTGGAACCTCGATCCCGACCGAGCGGTCCTGCTCGTCCATGACATGCAGCGGTTCTTCCTCCGGCCCTTCGCCACCACCGAGGAGCCGTACGGAACGCTGCTGAAGAACTGCGCCCTGTTGCGCGAGCACGCCGTGCGGGCGGGCGCGCGGGTCGCGTACACCGCCCAGCCGGGCCGGATGACCCCCGGCGAACGCGGCCTGCTCCGCGATTTCTGGGGGCCGGGCATGACCACTTCCGTCGAGGACCGCGAGGTGGTGGAACCGCTCACCCCGGGACCGGACGACTGGATGTTCACCAAGTGGCGTTACAGCGCCTTCCACCGGTCCGACCTGCTGGAGCGCATGCGCGCCGAGGGGCGCGACCAGTTGGTGCTCTGTGGCGTGTACGCGCACGTGGGCGTGCTGATGACGGGGGTGGACGCGTTCAGCCACGACATCCGCGTGTTCCTGGCGGCCGACGCGGTCGCCGACTTCGACGCCGAACACCACCGTCTCGCGCTGGAGTACGCCGCGACGCGGTGCGCCGTGGTGGCGCCCACCGAGAGACTGCTCGACCGCATGACCGTCCCCGGGGCCGACCGGAGCCCGGTCGAAGTGGAGGAGGAACGATGACCGCACACCCCCACGACACGGATTCCGGGGACCTGCTCGACCGGATCGTCGCCGGCGCGGTGCCCGCGTTCGCACTGGTGCACCGTCCCGAGTCCGGCCCGGGGGCGATCGAGGTGCTGACGGGGACGGTGTCCCTGCACGACTCCCTCGCCGACATCCCGCTGGAGGAGGGTGGCGACGCACCCGGTCCCCCCGGGTGGGACGTACTGGTGGCCGTACCGTACCGGCAGATCTCGGAGCGGGGGTTCGAGAGCGTCGACGACGACGCGCCGATCATCTCGCTGAAGGTCTCCGAGTGCCGCGAGGAGACCGTGGAGCGGGTGTTGGAGCGGGTCCCCGACACCGGGCTGACGGTGAACGGCGGCGACTTCGACATCGACGACGACACCTATTCCGACACCGTGCGGCGGGTCATCACCGAGGAGATCGGCCGCGGCGAGGGCTCCAACTTCGTGCTGCGCCGTTCGTTCACCGCGCGGATCGAGGGGTTCGGCCCCGGCAGCGCCCTGAGCCTGTTCCGTCGCCTCCTGGAGCAGGAGTCGGGGACCTACTGGACGTTCGTGCTGTTCACCCCCGAGTACACCCTGGTGGGCGCCACCCCCGAGCGGCACGTCAGCCTCGAAGGCGGGACGGCGGTGATGAACCCCATCAGCGGCACCTACCGGTACCCGGCGGGAGGCCCCACCCTGAACGGGATGGTGGACTTCCTGGCCGACCGCAAGGAGGCCGACGAGCTGTACATGGTGGTGGACGAGGAACTGAAGATGATGGCCCGGATCTGCGACTCCGGGCTGCGCGTGGTGGGTCCCCGGCTCAAGGAGATGGCCCGGCTGGCGCACACCGAGTACCTGATCCAGGGGGAATGCGACCGGGACCCGCGCGAGATCCTGCGCGAGACGATGTTCGCGCCCACCGTCACCGGCAGCCCACTGGAGAACGCCTGCCGGGTGATCGCGCGTTACGAGACCCTGGGGCGGGGCCACTACAGCGGGGCGCTGGCGCTCATCGGCCGCGACGCCCGCGGGGCCGCCGCCCTGGATTCGGCGATCCTCATCCGCACCGCGGAGATCGACCGGGAGGGTCATCTGCGCCTGTCGGTGGGGGCGACCCTGGTCCGCCACTCCGTCCCGGAGTCGGAGGTGGTGGAGACCCGGGCGAAGGCGGCCGGGCTGCTGAGCGCGCTGAACGCCGACCGTTCGAAGGCCCTGGCCGGCGACCCCACGGTGCTGGACGCGCTGGCCGCGCGCAACGAGCGCCTGTCGGGTTTCTGGCTGGGCCGGCCCTGCCCCACCCCCCAGGTGACCCTGGACGGGATGGACATCCTGGTCGTCGACGCCGAGGACACGTTCACCGCCATGCTCGCCCACCAGCTGCGCTCGTGCGGGGCGTCGGTGCGGGTGCGCGGGTTCGCCGAGGAGTTCGCCCCGGACGGGCACGACCTGGTGATCATGGGGCCGGGCCCGGGTGATCCGCGCGACCTGGACCACCCCAAGATCGCCCGGGTCCGGGCGGGTGTGCGGACCCTGCTGGCACGGCGGTCGCCGTTCCTCGCCGTGTGCCTGAGCCATCAGGCCCTCAGCCTGGAACTGGGTCTGCCGGTACTGCGCCGGGAGCACCCCAACCAGGGGGCGCAGCACCTGATCGACCTGTTCGGCCATCAGGAACTGGTGGGCTTCTACAACACCTTCTCGACCCACTGCGAGGAGGACAAGATCCACTGCGAGGGCCTGGGAGCGGTCGAGGTGAGCCGCGACCCCGGCACCGGGGAGGTGCACGCGCTGCGCGGACCGTGGTTCGCCTCGGTGCAGTTCCACACCGAGTCGGTGCTCACCCGCGACGGGGTGGGGGTCATCACCCGACTGATCACCGAGGTGGCGGGGCGCTGAGGCCCGCCGGGGCCGCCGCGGCCGTCTTCACGGGCGCAGCGCCCCGGTGGTGAGCGCGGCCAGCAGGGTGCGGGCCTGGACGTCCAGGTAGTGGCCGTGACGGGCCAGCGCCACGAGCTGGTCGGGGGTGGCCCACAGGTAGCCCGGGGGCTCGGACGCCCCGGCGGGGCGGGGGTCCTCGACCACCAGGCAACGGGTGCGGGCGTGCAGGAACCGACCGCCCTCCTCGGAGTGGACGGCACGGTAGCGCACCAGTTCGGGCGAGGCGGACAGCACCGTGTCCAGGAAGGGCGGCCGTAGCCCCGGGGGCGCGGTCGCCTCGTCGTGGGTGCACTGCACGGTCGGCCCCAGCTCGACCGTGTCCAGGAAGCCCGGCTCGACCCGGGCGTGGACGAGCAGGTGCGGGACCCCGGCCACCCGACGGGTGAGGAAGGCCGCCACGCCCGGTCCGTGCGGGGCCAGCAGGGGCTGGGACCAGGAGGCGACCTCGCGGGCCCGGGCCCGGACCGCCACGGCCACCACGTCGAAGTCGCGGTCCTGTTCGTGGTGCAGTCGGTCGGGGGTGCGCACCCAGCCGGGCAGGGAGCCCAGGGGGACCCGTTCGGCGCTCAGGGTCCTCGACGCGCGTTGCTCGGTGAACCACGACAGGAGTCCGGTGTCGGAGTGGGCGGAGGCGTCGGCGCCGAAGGACACCGGGGCGCAGGCCAGAACCGTGCGGGTGTCCATGTTGACGGTCTCGTCGACGTGCATCAACGCGCCGAGGGTGCCCAGCGTGACCCAGCGGAAGTCCTCGTGGGGCTCGACCTCGCGGTCGGTCTCCACGATCATGTTCCGGTTGCTCTTGTGGTGGAACCACCAGCCGTGCTCGGACTGGAGGACGTCGGTGAGCACACGGCCCCGGCCCGACCCGACGAAGTGCTCGATGTGGCGCACCGGGCGGCCCCGGTGCGCGCGGGTGTAGTTGCTGCGGGTGGCCTGGACGGTCGGGGAGAGCTGGACGATGCCCGGGTTGCCGGGCTCCATCTTGGCCTGCACCAGGAAGTGCAGGACCCCGTCGAACTCCTTCGCGAGCAGGCCCAGGACGCCCACCTCGGGCTGGTGGATGACGGGCTGGTGGCGGAGGGTGCCGGGATCGCCGTCCACGACGCTGCGCAGGCCGGTGATGGAGAAGAACCGTCCGCTGTCGTGGACGAGGTCGCCGGTGTCGGGGCGAAAGCCCCAGGAGTCCATCTCGGCGAAGGGCACCCGGGTGACGGAGAACCCGCCGGCGGCGGCGCGTTCGGCGGCCCAGGCGACGACGTCGGCCGGGCCGTCGGAGGTGGGGGCGCCGTCGGGGCCCCGCACCGACGGCACGTCGGCGGAGAGCGCCAGCCGCTCGGCGTCGTGTCGACCGGAGGGGTCAGGCCGCGAGGGGTTTCCACCAGCCGGGGTTGTCGCGGTACCAGGCGACCGTGTCGCGCAGGCCTCGGGCGAAGGGGACGCGGGGTTCATACCCCAACTCCTCACGGATCGTGGTGTCGTCGATGCAGTAGCGCAGATCGTGCCCGAGCCGGTCGGGGACCCGTTCGATGGCCGTCTCGTCGGCGCCGCACAGCTCCAGCAGGCGCCGGGTCATCTCCAGGTTGGTCAGACCGTCGCCGCCGCCGACGTTGTAGACCCCGCCCGCCCGGCCCCGGGTCAGCACCAGGTGGACGGCCCGGCAGTGGTCCTCCACGTGCAGCCACTCGCGGACGTTGCGGCCGTCGCCGTAGAGGGGGACGCGACCGCCCGACACCAGGGCGGTGACGAACCTGGGGATGAGCTTCTCGGGGTGCTGGCGCGGCCCGTAGTTGTTGGAGCACCGGGTGACGGAGACGTCGAGGCCGTGGGTGCGCCAGTAGGCGCGGGCGATGAGGTCCGACCCCGCCTTGGAGGCCGCGTACGGGGAGTTGGGGGCGAGCGGGTGGTCCTCGCGCGCCGCACCCCGTTCCAGGGAACCGTAGACCTCGTCGGTGGACACGTGCACGACCCGTTCGACACCGGCCGCCACCGCCGCCGCCAACAGGGTCTGGGTGCCGACGACGTTGGTGCGGACGAACACCGACCCGTCGGCGACGGAGCGGTCCACGTGGCTCTCGGCCGCGAAGTGCACCACGGCGTCGTGTCCGGGGAGCACGTCGGCCAGGGCCCGGGCGTCGCAGACGTCGGCCCGGACGAACTCCATGCGCGGGTGGGAGGTCGGCAGGTTGTCCCGGTTGCCCGCGTAGGTGAGCAGGTCCAGGGCGGTGACCCGGGGCGCGTCGGCGTCCGCCAGCAGGGACCGGACGTAGTGCGATCCGATGAATCCGGCGGCGCCGGTGACCAGGATCCTCATATCCGGACCTCCGCCCGGCCGTGGTCGCCGATCACGAGGCTGGGGCCGAGGGCGGAGGTGTCCGTGGGCCGGACCGAGGCGGATCTGCCGATGATGGAACTGTGCAGGCCGGGCACTCCGACCAGTTCGGCGTCGTCCAGGACGATGGAGTCGGCGATCCCGGACCGTCGGATGACGCAGTCCCTGCCCACGGAGGTGTGCGGTCCCACGTGGCCGTCCTCGATGACGGTGCGGGCGCCCACGATCACCGGACCGTCGATGCGCGAACGCACGATCCGCGCTCCGGGCTCCACCACCACGGGACCGTTCAGCACGCTGGACTCGTCCACCCACCCCCGGATCTCTCTCCGCGTCCCGTCCAGGGCCCAGCGGTTGCAGCGCAGGACGCCCGGGATGTCCCCCGCGTCCTGCCAGAACCCGGTGTGCTCCACGGCCCGGACCGGGCGTCCGGCCGAGACCAGCCACTGGATGGCGTCGGTGATCTCCAGTTCCCCGCGCGGGCTCGGCCGGATGGCGGCCACGGCCTCGTGGATGGCGGAGGTGAAGAAGTAGGCGCCCATGACGGCCAGGTCACCGGGCGGGTCCTGGGGTTTCTCCTCCATTCGGAGCACGGTGCCGTCATCGCCGACCACCGCCACCCCGAACTCGCGGGGGTCGGGGACCCGGTGCACGGCCAGCTGCACGTCGGGGCGGTCGGCGGCGAAGGCGCGCGCCATCCCCGCGACCCCGTCGGAGAGGATGTTGTCGCCCAGATACATGAGGAAGTCGTCGTCGCCGAGGAAGTCCCGGGCGAGCAGGACGCAGTGGGCCAGTCCCAACGGCGCGTCCTGACGCAGGTAGGTCAGACGCAACCCCAACCGGGACCCGTCGCCGACCGCCCGCTCGATCTCCTCCGCGTGGTCACCGACCACGACACCGACATCGACCGCGCCGGCCCGACGGACGTCGTCAAGGACGTGTTCCACGACGGGGCGGTTGGCGATGGGCATCAGTTGTTTGGGCATGGAGTGGGTGAAAGGACGGAGTCGGGTTCCCATCCCTCCGGACAGAACCAGAGCCTTCATCGTCGTTATCCCTTCGGAGCCGATCCACGCTGATCCCGCGACCAAGGACACCGGAAGCATCGTGCGTTCGCGGGTGCCGGGCAACGGCGATCGCGGAAATCTGTCAGGTCAGACGACTTGACACAGTGCCGACGGTCGGTGCCGGGACGGCGTCGGGGTCGCGCATGATCGGTGTGCACGGACCGCCGAGAAGAAGGGCCGACCATGCTCGGGGCACGCAGGAGGGCACGCCGCTACGCGCGTCTGCGCGAGATCGAGGCCATGGACGTCGAGCGGGACCACAGCGGGATCTGGCTGCTCGACATGGCCTACGAGTTCCCCTGGGACATGCAGGTCGGCGGAAGCGTGGGCTTCTACCACAGCCTGGCCCCGCCCCGGATGGCCCGGCTGCTGGCGCGTACCGGCGAACTCACCGACAACACGCAGCGCCGGTTGGACGACACCAACATCCTCATGTGGGAGATGTTCCGGAACGGGTTCGCCGGGCACCGGGGCCGGGAGGCGGTCCGCCAGATGAACCGCATCCACCGCAACGCGGTGCGGCACGTCAACGGGCTCGACGGTGAGGGCCGGTGGTCGATCACGAACGAGGAGTACATGTTCGTGCTGGCCGCCGTCATGGTCAACATGGTCCGGGCGGTGGACCGGCACGGGTGGCGGCCCTTCGGGGACGCCGAGCGCCGGGCGGCCTACCTGCACTTCCGTTCGATGGGCGAGCACATGGGGATCAAGGACCTCCCCGACACCTACGAGGGGTTCGAGCGCTTCCACGACGAGTACGTGCGCGCCGAGTTCGCCTACTCCCCCGAGGGCGCGGCGCTGTGGCGGGCCACCCGGGGGTTGTTCGTGGAGGTGCTGGTGGGCTGGTTGCCGCCGCGTCTGCACGGGGTGGCGGGCCGCGCCGTGGGTCCGATCCTGCCCGCGCTGCTGGGCCCCGACCTGTGCCGGGCCTTCGGGCTGCGGCCGGCGTCACCGCTGCTGACCCGGGCCGTGCGGTCGGCCCTGCGCGCCCGTTCGGTCTACGTGCGCTGGTCGCCGCCGCGCCGGGAGTCGGCGATGCCCGACCGGATGCCGACCGAGCGCTTCCCCGAGGGCGACTACGAGTTCCCCCAGGTGGGGCCGGATCACAGCACGGGCTGACCGGCGGGGGCCGGACGGAGCGCGTACCAGCGTCGGGCGCGCTCCACCGTCTCCTCCAGCGGCTCCCGGGCACCGCGCTCCCATCCACGGGCGAACGCCTCCTCCCCCAGCGCGGTCACCGACGCCACCCGCACCCGCTCGATGTCCCAGCGCTCGGCGGGCGGCAGAGGCGTGTGCACCGAGGCGCGCGCGGCCGAGGCCGCGCCCAGCAGGCGGGCGGCCCGCAGCGGCAGCCCGGCCAGGGCCCAGGCGCCGGCCAGGCCCTCCAGGGCCAAGGCGATCTTGCGGGGGCTGCCGGTGGTGAACGCCGCGGTGAGACCCTCGTCGTGCAGGCGCAGCGCGGTGTCGGCGTCGCCGCGCTGCTCGGCGACGAACCCGAGTTCGGCCAGCACGGTGGCCCCCGCCGCCGGGGCGTTGATCCCCCGGACCCGGTCCAGCCAACCCGACAGGTACCGTTCGGCCCGGTCGAGCCTGCCCTCGCGGCGGGCGCCCAGACCCAGGCCGAACTCGGCGAAGCGCTCGCCGAACCGGTCGCCCTGCTCCACCGCCAGGCGGCGGGCGCGTTCGTGGAAGTCCTCGGCCTGGCGGTGCTCGCCGCGCAGCAGGGCGTTGCGGCCCAGCTCGGAGAGCCGGTAGGACACCTCCGACCACAGTCCGAGGTCCTCCGCCAGACGCAGACCCTCCCGGTGCAGCCGGGCCGCCTCCGGGTAGTCGCCGTCGATCTCGGCGCGGCTGCCCAGGGCCGGCATGGCCTGCAACCGGCCCCAGCGGTCCCCGATCTCACCGAAGAGCTCCAGGGAGAGCCTGCCGTCGGCCTCGAACCCGGCCATCCGGCCCCGGGCCTTGAGCAGCCACGCGCGGGTGCACAGGGCTGCCGCGGTCCCCCAGCGGTCGTCCTCGCGGCGGAACACGGCGAGGGAGCGCTCGACGAGGTCGCCGCTCACCTGGAGCTCGCCGAAGTCCAGCAGGGCGGTGCCCAGGAACCACTCCACCCTGGCCCACTCGCGTTCGGGGACCTGGTCCGCGCGGTCCGCCAGGGCGGCCCGGACCAGCGCCACCGGATCCTCGGGTTCGTTGACCATCAGGGCCATGCCCACCCGCCATGCCCCGGCGACGGCGCGCAGGGCGGGGGTGCCGCCCGGCAGGTCCAGTGCCCGGGACAGGGAGCGGTGCGCCTCGCCGGGGCGGCCCCGCAGGTAGCGGTACCAGACCAGGTCCAAGGCCAGTCTCAGGGAGGTGTCGGCGTCACCGGCGCGGGCCGCGGTGTCCTCGGCCGCGCGCAGGTCGGCGTTCTCCTCGTCCAGGCGGCGCAGCCAGAGGTGCTGCCGGCGATCGCGCAGGAGGGGATCGGCCGTGGCGGCCAGCGACGCCAGGTGGCGCAGGTGGCGCAGGCGCACCGTGTCGGCCTCGCCCGCCGCCTCCAGGTGTTCCCGGGCGTAGGCGGCGATGGTCTCCAGCAGTCGGTAACGGATCCCGTCGGGGCCCTCGACCGCGATGGCCAGGGAGCGCTCCACCAGCCGCGCGAGGATCTCCACGACCTCGTCGGGGTCGATGCCGTCACCGCCCACCACCGCCTCGGCGCCCTCGGGGGTGCATCCCTCGGCGTGTACGGACAGGCGGCGCAGCACGGTCCGCTCGGGCTCGCCGAGCAGCTCCCAGCTCCAGTCGATGACGGCGCGCAGGGTGCGCTGACGCCCCGGGGCGCCCCGACTGCCCACCGCCAGCAACCGGAACCGGTCGTCCAGGCCGTCGGCGAGGCGGCGCACGCCCAGGGCGCGCACCCGGTTGGCGGCCAGTTCCAGGGCCAGCGGCAGGCCGTCGAGGCGACGGCAGATCGACGCCACGGTCGAGGCGGTGTCCTCCCCCAGGGTGAACCCGGGGGCGCCCGCCGAGGCGCGGGAGGCGAACAGGCGCACCGCGGGATAGGACCGAGCGTCGGCGGGGTCGGCCGGTCCGGGGAAGCCGAGCGGGCGGACCTCGTACAGGTGCTCGCCGTCGATCCCCAGGGGTTCACGGCTGGTCACCAGCAGGCGCAGGTGCGGTGCGGCGCGCAGCAGCTCCCGGGCCAGGGCGGCCACGGACTCGACGACGTGCTCGCAGTTGTCCAGGATCAGGAGGGTGCGGGTGGCGCTCAACGCCTGGACGAGATCGCGGGCGCCGGTGACGGCCACGACCGCTTCGGCGACCCGGGCGGCGGCACCCGGGTCCTCCCCCTGTTCCGGGGGGACCGTGCCCAGCTCCACGAACCACAGCCCGTCGGGGTGGCGGTCGTCCAGGCCCGCGGCCACCTCCAGGGAGAGCCGGGTCTTGCCGACACCGCCCGCGCCGGTGAGGGTGATCAGGCGGGCGCGCTCCATGAGGGCGCGGATCCGCTCGACGTCCGCCTCGCGGCCGATGGTGTCGTCCACCGGGGCCGGGAGGTTGGTGCGCGGGCGCAGGACCGCCCGGAGCGGACCGGGGTCCGCCGGGTCCAGGGTGGTGTCCTGACGCAGGATCCGGGCGTGCAGCTCGGCGGTCTCGGGGCCCGGCGAGGCCCCGAGCTCCTCTTTGAGGCGGTGGCGCAGTCGGTCGAAGACGCCCAGCGCCTCGGCCTGGCGGCCGGAGCGGTACAGCGCCCTCATGTAGGCGGCGCACAGGCGCTCGCGGAGCGGGTGCAGGTCGACCAGCTCGCCGAGTTCCTCCACCCACAGGTGGTGTTCGCCCAGGTCCAAGCGGGCCAGGGCGAGTTCCTCGAACGCCGACAGGCGTTCCTCGTCCAGGCGGAGCGCGGCGCGGGCGATCCGGGGGGTGTCGGTGAGGCCCGCGAGGGCGTCCCCGCGCCACAGGGCCAGCCCGTCGTTGAGGGCGACCGCCGCCGCGCGCCGGTCGTCGGTGCCGCGCGCCCGCTCGACCAGGGCGCGGAACCGGGTGGAGTCCACCTCGTCGGGTTCCACCCGCAGCCGGTAGCCGCCGGGGGTGCGCAGCACCCGGTCGCGGGCTCCGGGTTCGGCCTTGTCCAGGACGCCCCGGAGCTGGGACAGCTTGGCGCGCAGGACGCGCGTGGGGTGGGCGGGCAGGTGCTCGCCCCACAGGTCGTCGATGAGGGTGTCGGCGGTGACCGGCCGTCCCTCGTCCAGGAGCAGTGCGGCCAGGAGCACGCGCACCTTGGCTTCGGGGACGCGGACCGGTTCGCCGTCGCCCCACACCTCCAGCGGGCCGAGAATCCCGAAGCGCATGGGATCACCGTAGTGCAAGGGGAGGGTCCGGAGCGTGGTCGGATCACGATCGGAGCCTTTTCGGAACGCCGGGGGGCGATGGTGGTGGTCGAGTCATGCCCGAGTCACGGCACAACGACCCTGGAAGGACGGACACCACCCATGTCCCCGGACGAAACGACCTCCGCCCCCGCCGCGAAGGCGGGGCTGCGCGAATGGCTCGGACTGGCCGTCCTGGCACTGCCGACCATTCTGCTCGCCCTGGACTTCACGGTCCTGCACCTGGCGTTGCCGCACCTGGCCGCGGACCTGGCGCCCACCAGCGCGCAGCAACTGTGGATCCTGGACATCTACGGCTTCATGATCGCCGGTTTCCTCATCACGATGGGCACGCTGGGGGACCGCATCGGCCGACGCCGGCTGCTGATGATCGGCGCCGTGGCCTTCGGCGGGGCCTCCCTGCTGGCGGCCTACTCCACCAGCGCCGAGATGCTCATCGCCTCCCGCGCCCTGCTGGGTGTGGCGGGCGCCACGCTGATGCCCTCCACCCTGTCGCTGATCACCAACATGTTCCACGACCCCAAGCAGCGGGGTGTGGCGGTCGCGGTGTGGCTGAGCTGCTTCTCCGCGGGCGGGGCCATCGGTCCGATGGTCGGCGGCGTCATGCTCCAGTGGTTCTGGTGGGGTTCGGTGTTCCTGATGGGCGTGCCGGTGATGGTGGTGCTGCTGGTCGCCGCGCCGTTGCTCCTGCCCGAGTTCCGCGACCCCACCCCCGGGCGGCTGGACCTGTTCAGCGTCGCCCTGTCCCTGGCGGCCATCCTTCCGGTCGTCTACGCGATCAAGGAGGCCGCGGCCGAGGGATGGAACCCGGTCGTGATCGCCATGCTCGTCGCCGGCGTGGTCTTCGGTTGGCTGTTCGTGCGACGCCAGCGCAGGCTGGAGAGCCCGCTGATGGACCTGGCCCTGTTCCGGCTGCCGCCGTTCACGGTGGGGCTGGGCGGGCTGCTGCTGGGCACGGTGGTGCTGGGCGCGTTCGTCCTGCTGTTCGCCCAGTACCTCCAGCTGGTCCTGGAGCTGTCGCCGGCCGCCGCCGGCCTGTGGATGGTCCCCTACGCGGTGGCCAACATCGCCGGCGCGATGCTCGCCCCGCTGGTCGCCGCGCGGCTCCGGGCGGCCAACACGATCGCCCTGGGTCTGCTGGTGGCCGCGGTGGGCCTGATCGTGTTCACCCTGAGCGGGACGGAATCGGGCCCGCTCCCGGCGGTGCTGGGCAGCATGCTCGTCACCTTCGGGCTGAGCCCGCTGATGGTGCTGGTCATCGACCTGGTCATCGCCTCCGCGCCCAAGGAGAAGAGCGGTTCGGCCTCGTCCATGTCCGAGACGTGCAGCGAGATCGGCATGGCCATGGGCATCGCCACCCTGGGTGCGCTGGGGACCGCCGTCTACCGCTTCCTGATGGTCGACGCGGTGCCCACCGGGGTCCCCTCCGATGAGGCCGCCGCGGTCCGCGACAGCCTGCCCGGCGCCATGGCGGCGACCGAGGACATGGAGCCGTCCCTGGCGGCGCAGGTGTCGGAGGCCGCGGAGCAGGCGTTCATGAGCGGCCTGTCCGTGGTGGGCTACACCGGGGTGGCCATCGTGCTCGGCGTCGCCGTCATCACCTTCCTGTTCCTGCGCGACGTTCCCGAGGCTGCCGAGGAGGAGCAGCGGGAGGAGCAGCCGCAGGAGAGCTGACGACAATATCCTGCTATTCATCGGGACGCCGATGAAAAATAAAATGGGAAGGGCGGGGAAATCTCCGCCCTTCCCATTCTTTTCGGAGGCCTGACGCATGCCGGAGCACACGAGGATCGCCGTTATCGGCGGAGGAATGGCGGGCTGCGCCGCCGCCAGAGAACTGACCGCGGCGGGGAAGGAGGTCGTGCTCTTCGAGTCGGCCGACGGCCTGGGAGGGCGGGCCCGCTCCTGGCGTCGGCCCGAGATCGAGCCCGAGGTCGGGATCAACCTGATGTGCGCCAGCATGTACTCCACCATGTGGGGCATGATCCGCGAGTACGGCCTGGAGGGGGAGCTGGAGAAGATCTCCAGCAACCTGCTGGTCTCCGACGGCACCGTCGTGGCCCCGCTGCCCTCCGACTCCATTCCGGCGCTCCTGCGCTACCGGCACGTGCGGCTGCGCGACCGACTGGCGTTCCTGTACTCCTCGATGCGGGAGATGATGGTGAACGGGCGCACGGGCCGGATCGACCTGTTCGACCCCGAGCGTCTGGCCGACTTCGACGACGGCACCACGGCCACGGAGTACGGCCGGAGCCTGATGTCGCACCGGGGCTTCGACTACATGCTGCGATCGCAGATCGAGGGGTTCTGGAACTTCGACTGCGACGGGGTCTCCGTCTCGCACGCCCGGGCGATGCTCGCGACGATGGGCGGGGCCGAGTTCTTCGTGTTCCGGGAGGGCATGCAGGTCCTGGCCGAGCGCAACGCCGCGGACGCCCGGGTGCTGCTGCGCCACGAGGTCTCGGAGGTGCGCCTGGAGCACGGCCGGGTGGTCGTCTCCGCCCAGGGGGAGGGGGGAGAGGCCGGCGGGGAGTTCGACGCCGTGGTGGTGGCGGTGCCCGCGCCGATCGCGGCCAAGGTCGTCGCGTCGCTGCCCCGCGAGGCGGTGGGCGACCGGATGCGCGACTACCTGGAGGGTCAGGAGTACGAGCCGGCGCTGTCGATGTCCTACCTGGTGGACGCGGACGCCCTGCCGCCGGAGACGCACATCATGGCCGGCGGCGCGGAGGACCCGCCGATCCGGAACATGATCACCTACCCGCGCCGGGTGCGCGGCGCCGACGGCACCGTCCGCGACCGGCTGCTGGTGTTCGCCTACCCGGGACGGGCCGTCACCCGTCGTCTCCTGGGGCGCGGCCCCGAGGAGCAGTACGCCACCGTCACCCCGCTGCTGAGCAGGCTGTGGCCGGGTTTCCCCCGCGACCCCGAACCCTTCCAGGTGGCCGAGCGGCCCTACGGGTTCCCCATCCCCTCACCGGGGCGCTACCGGGCCTCGGTGGCCGCCACCCGGGACCAACGGCCGCCCGTGGTGTTCGCGGGCGACCACTTCAGCTCCCCCACCACCGAGGCCGCGATGCGCTCGGGCATCCGGGCCGCCCGCGGCATCCTGGGCACCTCGTAGGTTTCCGGTCGGGCGCCCCGGTCGGCGGTCGTGCGCGATCGACGGCCGCCCGGCCGGGGCACCGGGACGCGGACGGGCCCGGTGATCGTCGTCCGCCGACGATCACCGGGCTCAGGCGTACCACATGTCGTGCAGGGAGTCGCTGACCGGGACCACGGGACGCCAGCCCAGCAGGCGTCCGGCGGCGGCGATGTCGGCGAGCATCCAGCCACCGCCCATCCCCGCGACGGGTTCGAGCACCTCCTGCACCCGGTCCGGGTCGACACCGGACGTCCGGCGCAACCAGGCGACCATCTCGCCGATGCCCACCGCCCGGCCGCCGCCGACGTTGAGGATCCGCCCCGAGACACCGGGCCGGTCTCCGGCGAGCACCACGGCGCGGGCCACATCGCGCACGTCGACGAAGTCACGGCGATCCCCCGTCACCCGCAGGGAGACCCGTTCTCCCGCGACGGCCCGTCGGAACCGCTCCAGCAGGACGCCGGGGAAGGACGCCGGGGAGGGGTGCGGCCCGCAGACGTTGGCCACGCGCAGCACCACGGCGTCGACGCGTCCCTCCCGGGCGGCTCGGACGACCGTGTCCGACCCCGCGCGCTTGGTGCGGGCGTAGGCGTTGGCCGGGCGGGGCGGGGTGTCCTCGTGCACGGCCGTCCCGTCGGGGACCGGACCGTACTCGTGGAGGGTGCCCAGGTGCACCAGCCGGGGCGGGCGCTCCACGGCCTCGACGGCGTCGACCAGGGTGGCGACCGCCCCGACGTTGCCCTTCTCCAGCTCGCTCTCGGGCCGGTGCCAGCCGTCGCGGGAGTTGGCGGCGTCGGTGGCGTTGACCACCACCCGGGCATCGTGCGCCTCCAGCAGCCGCGCCATCTCCTCCGGGCCGGCCTCGGCCAGGTCGAGGCGGTGGAAGGGATGCCCTCCCAGGTGCGGGGCCGGCTCCCGCGCCACGGCCACGGCCGGGCGGCCGGTACGGGCGTGGGCGGCCAGTACGTGACGGCCGATCCACCCGGTGGCGCCGAGCACCACCACCGTCCCGGTCCCGTCCCCGGTCATACCGGCGTCCCCTGCCGCCACAACGCCTCCTCCAGTTCGACACAGGTGCGGTGGTCCGGTAGCCCGCCCTCCTCCATGACCTGTGCGAGGCCGGGGGCGGCCCGGTCCCGTTCGGACAGGATCGGGGTCACGTCCTCGGGCAGGGGCAGCCCCAGGTCCGGGTCCAGCGGGTGCAGGGCCCGCTCGTTGCGGGGGTCGTACTCCACCGACAGGGAGTAGGTGACGATGGTGTCGTCCTCCAGCGAGACGAACAGGTGGCCGACCCCCACGGGCAGGTAGAGCGCCACCGGGGCCGCCGGCTCCAGCACGACGCTCTCGTGCCGGCGGAAGGTGGGCGAGCCGACGCGCAGGTCGACGGCGATGTCCAGCGCCCGACCGCGCGGGCAGTGCACGTACTTGGCCATCCCGGGCGGGGCCTGGGTGTAGTGCACACCCCGCACGACGCCCCGGCGGGAGACGCTGTAACTGGTCTGCACCACGGGGAAGAGCCCGTGGCCCGAGACACGGCGCAGCTCCGCGCCCTGGAGGGGTGTGGCGAACAGGCCGCGTTCGTCGTCGAAGACCTCGTAGGGCAGCAGGTAGGCCCCCTCGATGCCGAGGGGGCGGGCCCGGAGGGTCACGCCGGGCCTCCCGCCACACCGACGAACAGCCCGGGGCCGGGGCCGGGGATGTACTCCACCGAGCACCCGGCGGCGGCGAACGCCTTCTCGTAGACCTCGCGCCGGTGGACGGCCAGCACGTGAACGTCGATGAAGTGCTCGACGCCCTCCTCGGGGGAGGCGACGGTGTAGTGCACGTCCATGTGGTGGGCGCCGTCCCGGTACAGGCTGTGGGACACGCGCGCGATGGTGCGGCCCTCGACGGTGACGAGCGCGCTGGACACGTGGCGTTCGGTGGCCCTCTCGGGGAAGTACCAGGGTTCCAGCACGATCACCCCGCCGGGCTCCGTGTGGGCGGCGAGGCGGGCCAGGGTCGCCTCGACCTCGGCGGCCTCGGACAGGTGGGCGATGGAGCTGAACATGCAGATGACCGCGTCGAAGCGGCGGCCCAGGTCGAAGGAGCGCATGTCGCCCTGGTGGACGGGCGTGCCGGGCAGGTTGGCGGCGGCGAGTCGCACCATGTCCTCGGCCAGGTCCACGCCCTCGACCCGTTCGAAGGATCCGGAGAGGTGGCCCAGGTGGGTGCCGGGACCGCAGGCGACGTCCAGCAGGGAGGAGGCGTCCGGGCGGCGCTCGCGCACCAGGGCCGTGATCTCGGCCGCCTCGGCCTCGTAGTCCTTGCCCCGGCCGCGGTAGACGGCCTCGTAGATCTCGGCGCGACGGTAGATCGCGGTGAGGGGGTCCTCATGGGTCTCGGTCATTGTTCTCCTTAGAGTTCGTCCAGGACCTTGCGCAGCACGGTGATGACCCGCTCCTGGTGCTCCCGGGGCAGGTGGGGGTACATGGGCAGGGAGAAGATCTCCCCCGCGAGGGCCTCGGTCACCGGCAGCGACCCCCGCTCGATCCCCAGGTGGGCGAAGCCGGACATGGTGTGGACCGGCCAGGGGTAGCTGATGTTGAGGTGGATGTCGTGTTCCCGCAGGCGCTCGATGATCGTGTCGCGCTCGGGGTGACGGACCACGTAGACGTAATGAACGTGTTCGTTGCCCTCGGTGGTGACGGGCAGCCGCAGGCCGTCGGGGGAGACGAGGTCGCCCAGGCCCTCGGCGTAGCGGCGGGCCACGTCGCGGCGGCCCTCGACGTAGGCGTCCAGGCGGGTCAGCTTGCGCCGCAGGATCTCGGCCTGGACCTCGTCCAGACGGCTGTTGTGCCCGGGTGTGCGAACGACGTAGTAGACCTCCTCCATGCCGTAGTAGCGCAGGCGGCGCAGCGCCCGTTCGACCTCGGGGTCGTCGGTCACCACGGCCCCGGCGTCCCCGTAGGCCCCGAGGACCTTGGTGGGGTAGAAGGAGAACGCGGCGGCGTCGCCCATGGTCCCGGCCGGTCGGCCGTGGTGACGGGCCCCGTGCGCCTGGGCGCAGTCCTCCAGGACCACCAGGCCGTGGCGGTCGGCGACGGACCGGACCGCGGCCATGTCCACGCACTGGCCGTAGAGGTGGACCGGCAGCAGGGCCTTGGTGCGTTCGGTGACCGCGGCCTCCAGCAGTCCGGTGTCCATGAGGTGGTCGCTCTCGTGGACGTCCACGAACACCGGGGTCGCGCCGACGGCGTCGATGGCGATCACGGTGGGGGCGGCCGTGTTGGACACGGTGACGACCTCGTCACCGGGCCCCACGCCCAGGGCCTGGAGGCCGAGGGCGACCGCGTTGGTGCCGTTGTCGACGCCGACGCAGTGGGCGAGGCCGTGGCGGGCGGCGAACTCCCGCTCGAAGCCGAGCACGCTCTCGCCGAGGATGAGTCTTCCCGAGGCGAAGACGGTGCGCACCGCGTCCAGGACGTCGTCGCGCTCCTTCTCGTACTCGGGCAGGTAGTCCCATACGCGGATGGTCATGTCGTCCTCACTCCTGTTTCCTCCTTCGCCGGGCACGGTGGCGCTCCCCCTTCCGGCCTCGGCCGGAGGGGGGAGCCGAGGTCACCGGGCGAGTTTCTCCAGCAGGCCGACGACCTCCGCCGGCGAGGGCAGCGCGGCCATCTGCTCCGACAGCGCACGGGCACGGTCGCCGTAGGCGGGGTCGGCGAGGATCCGGCCGCAGGCCGCGGCGATGTCCTCGGTCCGCTGGGCGCCCGGTTCGAGCAGCAGCCCCGCGCCGTAGTCGGCCAGGCGGCGCATGGCGTCGGCCGAGACGTCCTGCTCGACGATGAGCTGGGGGACCCCGGCGCGCAGGGAGGCCATGTCGGTCACACCACCGCCGTGGTGCAGGATCACGTCGCAGGTGGGGGCGACGACGTCGAGGGGGGCCCAGCCCACGTGGGCTTCGGGCAGGTCACCGCGCACCTCGGCGGCGACGTGCTCGGCGACCCCGATCACCACCTCGACGCCGAGGTCGGCGACGCCGCGGGCCATGTGGACCAGGGCCCGGGGGTCGGGCACCCGCGCCCCCGCGGTGATGTAGACGCGGGGGCGGTCGCCCTTGGTGTACATCCACGGTTCCAGGGGACGCTGGGGGTTCACCGGGAGCCAGCGCATCGGCTGCCGCCCGGCCTCCTGGCCGGGGGTGCGCAGGTCCGGCGGGCAGATGTCGATCCACAGGTCGGGGTCGGGGACGGCGTCAAGGCCGCGCCGTTCCAGTTCGGGTGCCAGGACGTCCCGGGCGCCGGGGGCGTAGATGGCGGAGTCCGTGCGGTCCCACTCCAGACGCACGGACGGCACGCCCAGCGTGTGGGCCAGCAGCGGGGCGGAGTAGAACATGGATCCGCCGACCACCAGGTCGGGCCGCCACTGCGCGGCCAGGTCGAGCAGGGCCGGCTGGCTCCGCAGGGCGATGTCGGCGTAGATGCGGCCGACGGCCACGGCCTGCTCGGCCGGGTCGGCGGGCGCGTTGCCCATGAACTCGGCGACGTCGGCCCCGGTGACGGGGGCGATCGTGAGGGGGGTCAGGCCGATGGCGGCGATGTCGGGGACGACCCATTCGATGCCGCCGACCACGACCTCGTGCCCGGCGCCGCGCGCGGCGTAGGCGAGGGCCGCGTGCGAGAAGATCGGCGAGGGACTGTTCCCGGGAATGAAGAGAATGCGCATGGGAATTCACTTTTCTGCGGCAGATGAGAACGCAGCCAAGGGTGGCCCCGGCCGAAGGGGCCGACAAGGGGCCCGAATCCGGTTTGTCATGTCGTCCCGCCCCCCGGAAATCACGACATGACATAGTGATCGCCGCGTTTCCGTGGCCGCGGGCACCGGGCGTTAGAACGGGGTTGACGCCTGGAAGGGAGAACGGCCGTGATCGACGACACCGAACTGACGACTCCGGAGAACCTGCCGGAGGAGGCGATCCGCAAGTACCAGGAAGAGGGGTACCTCCACATTCCCCGGGTCCTGACGGACGAGGAGGTCGCCGAGTGCTACGCGGACGCGAAGAAGCTCATCGAGGAGGAGAAGGGGGGTGTGTGGGACGACTCGGTGGACGAGATGGTCAAGGACAAGGGTGCGACCGTCATGCAGTGGCTGGAGGAGGCCGAGACCCGCAGTGAGGCCCTGCGCCGCCTGGCCCTGCACCCCCGGGTCACCACCATCGCCGAGATGATCACCGGCCGACCGCTGCGGATGTTCCGCTCCGAGATCCTGCGCAAGCCCAGCGACAACTCGGCGGCCACCCCGCCGCACATCGACGAGCCCTACTGGCCGTGGCAGGGCGGGGTCACGATGACCGCGTGGGTGGCCCTGGTGGACGTGCCCGTGGAGCGGGGGTGCATGTCGTTCGTGCCCGGTTCGAACAAGATCCCGCCGCCCGGCCCGGGTGACTGGGACATCTTCTCCAAGTACCCGGAGCTGTCGTGGCGGCCCCGGGTGACGGTGCCGCTGCGGGCCGGCGGCTGCACCTTCCACAACGAGCGGGTCGTGCACATGGCCGGGGCGAACCTGAGCGGCTCCGACCGGTTGTCGCTGGGCACGGTGTACATCGACGCCGAGACCCGGTTCGACCCCGACGCGGGCTTCTCCGAGGAGGACCTGGGGTTCGGCCCCGGCGACCTCATCGTCGGGGACAAGTACCCGCTCGTGGGCACGTTCTCCGGCTGAGCGGCCGTGTCCCAGAGCGCCGGGCGGGAGACCCGGCAGTCCACGGTCCTGGTCGAACTGGTCGATGACGGCGGGGCGACGATCGGCACGCGGGAGAAACTCGCGGCGCACCGGCCGCCGGGCGAACCGCACCGGGCCTTCTCGGTGTTCCTGTTCTCCTCCGACGGACGGATGCTGTTGCAGCGCCGCGCGGAGGGCAAGTACCACTCCCCCGGCGTGTGGTCGAACACCTGCTGCGGCCACCCCCTGCCGGGAGAGCCGCCGTTCCTGGCGGCGACCCGGCGCACCGTCGAGGAGCTGGGGGTCGCGCCCTGGTCGCTGCGGCCGGCGGGCACCGTCCGCTACGACCTGGAGGATCCGCACTCGGGGCTGATGGAACGGGAGTTCAACCACCTGTTCGTGGGTCGGGTCGCCGACACCCCGCGGCCCGATCCCGAGGAGGTCGCCGAGACGACCCTGGTGACCCCCGACGGGCTGCGCGGGCTCCAGAAGGAGACGGAGTTCTCCGTCTGGTTCGAGACGGTCCTGAACGCCGCCGCGCCGGAGATACGGAGGCTGGTGCCCGAACACCTTTGGTGAGGGCACCGCCCATCGGACCCCGGGCCCCGTGACGTTGCGCCAAACGTCACGGGGCCCGGCACCTTTCGCGGGGAGGCCGGCCCTCCGCAAGCCCGGATCGGGCCGGCCACGGGGTGGGCGGGGTCCCTCCGGAGAGCCCGCTCCTCCACTGGCCCGAGACTTGACAAGCTTGAAGCGATCAATAAAGTTGAGCGCAACCGCATCAAGTCATCGACGATTATGTCGAAGATACATGGAGGTGACGAGCGATGCTGATGCGCACCGATCCGTTCCGGGAGTTCGACCGGATCACCCAGCGGCTGCTGGAGAACGGCAGGCCGACCGTCGTGCCGATGGACGCCTACCGTGAGGGCGACGACTTCGTGGCCCACTTCGACCTTCCCGGGGTCTCCCCGGAGAGCATCGACCTCGAAGTCGAGCGCAACGTGCTCACCGTCAAGGCGGAGCGTCCCGCACCGCGCCGCGACGGCCTGGAGCCGATCGTGAACGAACGGCCGAGCGGCACGTTCACCCGACAGGTCTTCCTCGGGGACACCCTGGACACCGAGCGCATCACCGCGCACCACGCGGACGGCGTGCTCACCCTGCGCATCCCGGTGTCCGAGCAGTCCAAGGCCCGCAAGATCGCGGTCGGCCACGACGCCGGTCGCGAGCAGACCTCGATCGAGGTCTGACGGGGGCGCCCGTACCCTCTGCCGTGGGGGCCGCGCGAGCGGCCCCCCTTTCGCGTGTCACCAGTCGCGCTCGGCGAGCGCCTCCTCCGGATCGGCGTCGGCGAATCCACAGGCGGCCATCACGTGCTCGAAGGAGAGGGCGATGTCGTCGCGGGCCGCGGTCTCGATCTCACTGTCGGCCGCCCAGAACTCCTCCTGGAGGGCGTTGAACTCCTCGGCCGCCGCGTTGGTGAGGACGTAGAGGGCGGGCAGGTCGGCCGGGCGTTCGGTCTCGATGCGCTCGCGCAGAGCCACCAGGATCGCCCTGCCCTTGTCCACGAGGTGGTCGGGGAAGTAGGCGTCCCGGTACATGCCCGCCAGGTAGGCGTGTGCGCCGGCGGCGTCGGTGATGGGCACGGGGGTCCTCCTCGGTGACGGGTCCGCGCACATCCTGCCGGCCGGGTCCGACGAATCCGGTCAACCGGCGGTGACGGCCGCCGCGAGCAGGACGGCGGCGGAGAACAACAGGGCGCCGGGGGCGCCCACCGCGCCGGCCACCCCGGCGGCGGCTGCGGGGATGGCGACCTGGCCCAGCCGGTTGCCCCAGATCCGCAGGGCCAGGGCCGCGCCCCGGGCACCCTCGGGGGCCAGGGTGGTCACCTGGGCCATCGTGAGGGGCTGGCCGACGCCTAGCAGGAAGCCGCCGACGCCCAGGACCACGGCCAGCACCGCGAAACCGCCCAGGGGCAGGGCTACCAGGGTCAGCGACAGGCCCGCGACGGCGGTGCTGGTGACGATGAGGCCCGTGCGGGACCAGCGGCGCAGCATCCACGGCAGGGTCAGCCGCGAGAGCAGGGAGGAGCCGGCGCGCAGGCTCAGCAGCACGCCGACGAGCATCGGGGAGATCCCCCGGCTCTCGGCGATGAGGGGGAGGTAGGCGGTGAGGATGTCCACCGCGGACAGCAGCGCCAGACTGCTGAGCAGCGCGGAGGGCATCCGACGGCGGCGCAGCAGGTCCCGGGCCGGGACCGGCGGGGCGGCCCTCTGTTCGGCCGTGCGGCGGACCGGGCGCAGCCGCAGCAGCGGGATCAGGGGGAGCGCGGCCGAGGCGGCGACGAGGCCCGCGACGATCAGCGCGGTGGAGGTGGCCGGGAGCAGGGCCGCGCCGGAGGCGTCGGCGAGGATCGCGCCGGAGATCAGGGGGCCGGCGAGCTGGCCGAGGGAGGCGGCGGCGGCGAACCAGCCGAAGTCGCGGTCGAGGTTCCCCGGGCGCGAGTACCGCGCGATGATGCCCTGCCCGGCGACCATGCACAGCAGGTGGCCGACACCGACGACGGTGCCGGCCAGGGCCAGTCCGACGAGGCCGTCCGCGCCCGCCAGGAGCAGACCGCCCGCGGCCAGGATCGCCGAGCCCAGGCCGACGATCCAGGCGATGCGCGCCGAACGGTCGGTGAAGCGGCCCAGGGGGACGGCGATCGCGAGTGGCAGGAGCGCGTAGGCCGCGGTGATGAGACCGACCTCGACGGCGTCGCCGCCCACGGCGATGGTCCGGTAGGAGATGAGGGGACGGATGAGGTTGAGTGCGGTGTGGGTGAGCACCACACTGGCGAGGAGGGCCCAGAGCAGGCGCGTGCGCTCCGGAGGCTCCGTCTCCGCCATGGTCCCTCCCCCTCCCACCGTGCCCCCGCCGCGACGCCCCGGGTGGGATCCCGTCGCGGCAGGGGCATCGTATCGAGGACACGAGGGGCGAAACCGGGCGGGTCAGGAGCGGCTCGCGTCGATGACGCAGAAGCGGTTGCCCTCGGTGTCGGCGAGGACGACGAAGTCGGGGTCCTCGGGGTAGAGGTCCCAGTCGACGCGCTCGGCGCCCAGGGCGACCAGGCGTTCCACCTCGGCGGACCGGTCCGCGGCGTCGCGGGCGTAGAGGTCCAGGTGGACCCGGGGGTGTTCCTGGAGGGGGACGTCGCTGAGGCCGAGCGCGACCTGCACGCCGGGCCCTCGGGCGGGCACCAGGACGACCCAGCGGTCGGTGCCGGGCTCACGGGGGACGTAACCGAGGGCCGCGGCCCAGAAGGTCGTCGCGCGGGCCACGTCGGAGACGCCCAGTACGACCGATCCGATGTTCAGCATGTCCCGCATTCTGCCCGAGGCGGGGAAGGGACCGGTATCAGCCCGCGACCAGCGGGGGCACGAGGTAGACGAGTTCGAAGGCCTCGTAGGCCGCGCCGATGACGAACAGCGCCAGCGCGGGCAGGCTCAGCCACCCGACCTGCTTCAGCCCGCGGACGTACGCCTGGCGGCGGCTGTCGGTGCCGACCGTCGCGGGGCGCAGCCAGGCCCGGCCCAGGACGTAGGCGGCGAGCATGACGAGGATGTAGGCCTGGAACTCGATGAGGATCGTCAGCGAGTGCGGGATCAGGAGCTTCGCCATGGTCGCGTCGACCGGGGCCAGGGTCACCCCGAAGATGAACGCCTTGTACGAGAAGAGGACGATCCCGGCGAAGGGCACGACCATCGAGGGGAGCAGGATGATGGGCAGGGCGACCGTCAGGACGTTCACCGCGAGGATGGTCAGGGCGAACAACCAGACGTTCCCGAGCAGCTCCACCACCAGGTCCGCCGTACCGTCCTCTTCCAGGGACCCGGTCTGCGCGGCGTGCAGGTCGGGGAAGGCGAACGCCGCCGCGACACCGATGAAGAACAGGCCGAACACGATCGCGTTCATGGCGAGGTAGGCGCGGAGGTTCGCGCGGATGATCCGGAAGGGCTCTCGAAGGCGACGCATGTGTCTTCTTCCATGGTGGGGTCCGAACGGTCGCCACCACTTCAGACCATGCCCTCGGGGCATGGTCAAGCCCGGCGCGGGTTCGACCGGGGGAACGCTTGACCCGGTGCCGGGGTCAGGGTGTGGACTGGGAGCGGAAGCGGAGGAGGGTCACATGGCGTGGAGTACCCGGCAGGTCGCCGAACTCGCCGGAACGACGTTGAAGGCCGTGCGGCATTACCACGAGATCGGGTTGCTGGACGTACCGGAACGGACGGCGAACGGCTACAAGCGGTACGGGGTCCCACACCTGATCCGGCTGGTACAGATCAGGCGCCTGAGCGAGCTGGGGGTCCCGCTGTCGGAGATCGCGGCGATGGAGCACGGGGACCGGGAACCGGACGAGGCGATCCGCGTGCTCGACGCGGAACTGGAGGCGAAGATCGACCGGCTGACCCGGGTACGGGAGGAGCTCGCCGACCTCCTGCGCCACCGCGCCCCGGCGCACACCCCGCCCGGATTCGCCTCGGTCTACGGTGACCTGTCCGAGCGGCAGCGGTCGCTGTTGGCGGTCTACTCGACCGTGCTCAGTGAGAAGTCCGCCGAGGAGTTCCGCGAGCTCATCAGCGAGCCGGACGCGACGGAGCAGGAGTTCGAGGCGCTTCCCCCGGACGCGGACGACGCCGTGATCGCCGACCTCGCCGAACGCCTGGTGCCGGGAACCCTCCGTGCGCGCGAGAGGAGTCCCTGGTCGAGGGATCCGACCTCGGACTCCCCGCAGGGGTCTCGGCAGGCGGCGCGGGCGATGGCCGACGCGGCGGCGGAACTGTACAACCCGGCGCAACTGCGCGTGCTGAAGCGTCTGATCGAGCTCACGGCCGAGACGGCAGAGGGGACGGGCGACGAGGCGCGTTGAGCCGACCGTCCCGGCCGTACGCGGTCACCGGGGGCGGCGGATCCGGTGGTCGGCGGCGCGGCTGAAGACCGCGCGCACGGTGAGGGGGCCTCCGGCCTCGCCCGTCCAGTCCCAGTACAGGGAGAGGGATTCGAGCAGGCGCAGTCCGTGTCCGCCGACGGCGGGGAGTTCGCCGTCGGGGGCGGGTGGGAGGGCGAGGGGAACGCCGAAAGGCGCGGAGGTGTCGGGGCCGTTGTCGGTGACGTAGAGGATGTGCACGAATTCCTGGCGTTCGAGAACGATGCGAACGGTACCGCCGGGTTTTCCGGAAAGGGTGTGACGCA
This sequence comes from Nocardiopsis lambiniae, assembly GCF_031845465.1. Lineage (NCBI taxonomy): Bacteria > Bacillati > Actinomycetota > Actinomycetes > Streptosporangiales > Nocardiopsidaceae > Nocardiopsis > Nocardiopsis lambiniae. Next base: position 126,805 of record NZ_JAVREP010000008.1, read on the forward strand.
AACAGTTGGTGTGGAGTTCGCTGAGCGCCGACACCAGGGCGGAACTCACCGAGGGCCCGCTTTGGGAAGAGCGTTCGATCCACCGCCGCGCGACGGCGACGTGCCGGGGATCGCTGCCGCACAGGAGGCCGGTCGTGGCGGCGTCGGGGAAGGGAATGCGCCGGGGCAGGGCCGGGGCGGGCGTTGTGGCCTGCATGAATCTCTCCTCGTGTACCGGTGTCGAACCGATGGCTCGGGGTCGGAGGCCGCAGCCCCAGGGCTGTCGATGACAACCGCCGGGGATCCTTCGCCTCACCTCGAAGGAAGGCCGGAAGGTACGACGTGGAGGATTGACGTCTTCCGGATTTCTCCGCGATCCCCTGGAGAAGAAGATGCCACGGGTGAACTGCGACTTCTATGGTTCCGAGCGGAATGCAGGGAGGTGCCAACCACCTGTTGTCAGCTGTTTCCATATGTGCTTATCTGGATCCATGGATAAGCGTTCAAAAAAAGATCCGACTTTGCAGAGGTTCGCCAGGGAGTTATCTCAACTACGCCGAGATTCCGATTTGTCACAGAATGCCCTTGCTGCGAAACTCCGCATGAGCGGAGCCACCATCGGGCACTACGAGCGGGCGGAACGGGCTCTGACCAAACGAACGGTGACACTCCTCGACGAAGCCCTCGACGCCCGAGGAACACTCCTGGCACTGTGGCCGCAGCTCAGCCAGACACACGCCCCCGCGTACGCGACGACGTTCTTCGGCGCGCTCGCCCACGCCAGTCTGCTACGGGACTACCACCCGCTCCTGGTTCCGGGTCTGCTGCAATCCGAGAGCTACGCCCGGGCCACCATCAAGGCCGGGAGCGTGCGCGCGACGGAGGAAGAGGTCGAGAAGCTGGTCGAGGCCCGCATGCACCGACAGGAGGAGGTGTCACGGTCGCGGCTGACGATTTGGGCGATCGTCTCCGAACAAGTGATCCGACATTTGGAGCAGGATCCCGACATCCTGAAATCGCAGATCGACCGGTTGCTCTCGGCGGCAGACACCGGCCGTGTCGAACTCCAGGTGCTGCCTTCGACGCTGAGCGTCCGGCGGCACCCGGGGCTGTCCGGGGCTTTCAGCGTGCTGACCTTCTCCTTCCAGCCGGACCTCATGTACGTCGAAGGTCCTGGAAGTGGCACGATGATCACCGATGGAGCGGTGGTCGAGGAGACCACCTTGGCGTTCGGAAGAATCCAGGCCGCGGCCCTCTCCCCGGAGCAGACCGTGGACTTTCTCAAAAAGATCAGAGGAGATCTCCATGAGTGACGCTATGTGGCACACGTCCAGCTACAGCAACCAGCAGGGCGGTCACTGCGTCGAGGTCGCCGAGGGTGCCGTCACCGCCGTCCGCGACACGCAGAACCGGCATCTCGGGCACCTCGACGTCCCCGCCGCCGAGTGGACCGCCCTCCTGCGCACCGCCACCGCGCACGGCTGACGACACCGCCGGCCGGGCGGACCGCTCAGAGGACGTGGTCGGCCAGTCGGACGAACGCCTCCACCACCTCGGGGCCGTGCACCAGCTCGGCGTCGTTGTGGTCGGCCCCCGGCAGGACCACCTCCTCGAAGAGGTCCGCGCTCGCCTCGGCCACCGCGCGGCTCTGTTCCGGCGGCACGACACGGTCGGCGTCCCCGATCACCACCGTGGTCGGGACGTCCACCTCCGCCGCCCGCTCGGCCACCGGGTAGCGGTCCCACAACAGCATCCGTACCGGCAGGAACGGGTAGTGCCGCTCCCCCATGTCCGCCAGGGAGCTGAACGGGGAGCGCAGGAACAGCGCCGCGGGCGGGCGTTCGGCGGCCAGACCGGTCGCCACGGCGGCGCCGAGGCTCTCCCCGAAGTAGATCGTGCGGTCGGCGCCGAAGCCGCGTTCGGCGAGATGGTCGGCGGCGGCACGGGCGTCGGCGGCCAGCCCCCGCTCCGAGGGCGAGCCCTGGTTGCCTCCATAGCCGCGGTAGTCGAACAGCAGCACCGAGAAACCCTCGGCGGCCAGCGCGCGGGCCAGGGCCGCCCGGCTCTCCCGGTTCCCGGCGTTGCCGTTGGCGACCAGCACGGCGGCCTCACGGTCCCGGCCCAGGGGCGGAACGAACCAGCCGCCCGGTTCGAGGCCGTCCTCCGTGGTCAGGCGTACGTCCTCGGCCCCCGGAACGACCCCGGCGGCGGCCGGGGGGACACCGCCCGAGGGCAGGTAGATCACCGATCGCTGCCCGGCCCACAGGAGTCCCGCCGGGATCAGGATCAGGATGACGACGACCATCACCGCGACCACGGCCGAACGACCTCTTCTCCCACTCGTCACGGAACCTGGGTATCACACGCGCGAGTGCCCCGTTGGTCCCCGGTCTCCCGCGCGTGGACGCGGTGACGGCGCGGTGGGTCGGGTGAGTCGGAACCCGGACCGGTAGGCCGACGGGCTGAGGCCGGTGTGGGCGCGGACCGCCTGGCGCAGGTTGGCCGTCGTGCCCAGACCGCTGGCCCGGGCCACGGCGGCCAGGTCCAGCTCCGTGCCCTCCAGCAGGCGCCGGGCCGCGAGCACCCGCTCGGCGCGCAGCCACGCCAGCGGGGTGGTGCCCAGTTCGGCGCGGAAGCGGCGGTGCAGGGTCGCCTGGCTCACCGCGACCCGGACTGCCAGGTCGGCCACGGTGAGCGGGTCGCCCAGACGCTCGCGGGCCCATTCCAGGAGCGGGGCCAGGGACACGTCGGTGCTCTCCGGGACCGGGACGGGCACGAACTGGCGCTGCCCGCCCTCCCGGTGCGCGGTGAACACCAGGCGTCTGCTCACCGACGACGCCGCCTCCGCCCCGTGGTCGCGCCGGATCAGATGCAGCCCCAGGTCCAGGGCGGCTACGCTGCCCGCCGCCGTGAGCACGTCCCCCTCGTCCACGAACAGCACGTCGCGCTCCAGCCGCACCCTCGGGTAGAGGCGGGCGAACAGCTCCTCGTGCCGCCAGTGGGTGGCCGCCCGACGGCCGTCCAGCACCCCCGCCGCGGCCAGGGTGAAGGCACCCGTACAGAAGCTCACCAGCCGGGCTCCGCGCCCGTGCGCGGAGCGCACCGCCTCGATCACCTCCGGCCGGGGCGGCACCCACGGATCGGGCCGGTTGGGCACGATCACCGTGTCCGCCTCCTCCGCCGCCGCGTCCAGCCCCGCCAGGTCGGACAGGGTGAACAGGCCCAGGTGGACGGGCGCCGAGGGGGTGGCCGAGCAGACGGTGAGGGTGTACCACGTCCGATCGATCTCGGGTCGGCGCAGCCCGAACAGCTCGGTGGCGACCCCCATCTCGAAAGGGTTCGACCCGGAGTCGACGATCAGCGCCACCCGGTGCGAGGAATCTTGCGGCATGTGCGATTCCTAGCACTTCCGTGGCCCGCGCACCACCGAGAGGATGGCGTCCATGAGCGAAGAACCCATCGACCTGGCGACCGCGCTGGCCTCCTTCGAGCAGTTGTGGAGCCCGCGCGTCGTCACCCGGGTCAACGACTACGACGTCCGGGTGGCCAAGGTCCGCGGCGAGTACGTCTGGCACGCCCACGAACACACCGACGAGTTCTTCCTGCTGCTCGACGGGGATCTGCGCATCAGGCTGCGCGACGACGCCGACGCCCCCGAGCGCGCCGTGACCCTGCGACCGGGCTCGGTGTTCGTGGTGCCGCGCGGGGTCGAGCACCGGCCCGAGTCGGACGGCGGCGCCTCGATCCTGTTGTTCGAACCCACCGGAACCCTGACGGTGGGCGAGCGCCACGAGGAGATCCCCGACCACGTCGACGCCACCACCGGCCACCCCCTGGAGGGTTGACGGACCGCCGGAGGGCGGGACGTCCCCGGGCGAGGGTCGCCCGCTCCGGCGCGCCCGACCGGGATCAGGTGTCCGACCGCAGCTCCGGGAGCAGGTTCTCCTCGGCGTAGGCGAAGAAGTCCTCCACGTCGGCCCCGGCGTTCATCAGGACCAGGTGGTCGAACCCGGCCTCCGAGAAGGTCCGTACCTGCTTCAGGTGCTCCTGCGGGTCCGGGCCGACGGACGCCATCTGTCGCATGTCCTCCGCCCTGGTGAGGGCGGTGGCGGCCTCGAAGTTGATCGGGTTGGGCAGCTCCGACATCACCTTCCACCCGCTGAGGCCGAACCGGAACCCCTCCCAGGCGTTCCGGAGGGCGGTGTCCACGTCGTCGGCGATGGCCAGCGGCACCTCCACGTACCGTGGCCCGTCACCTCCGGCGGCCGTGTAGGCCTCCACGAGTTCCGGCTCGGGCTCGGTGGCGAACAGCCCGTCACCGAGTTCGGCCGCCAGGGCGGCGGCCCGCTCCCCGCCGGCCGCGACGATGATCTCGGGCGCGGTCTCGGGCAGGTCGAACACCCGCGCGTCGTCCAGGGTCAGGTACTCGCCCTCGTAGGAGTGGTAGCCCCCGGTCCAGAGCGCCCGGATGATCTCCAGCGACTCCCTGAGCATGGCGTGCCGCACGGTGACCGACGGCCACGCGTCACCGACGACGTGCTCGTTGAGCCGCTCGCCCGATCCCACTCCGAGGAAGTGCCGTCCGCCGGACAGCACCGCCGTGGTGGCCGACATCTGGGCGACGATCGCCGGGTGGTACCGCATCGACGGGCACGTCACCCCCGGACCGATGCGGATGCGCTCGGTGGCCTGGGCGATGGCCGCCATCACCGACCACGCGAACGGCGAATGGCCGTGGTCGAACAGCCACGGGTGGTAGTGGTCGCTGATCTCCACGAAGTCGAACCCGAGTTCTTCGGCGCGCACCGCCTGGCGCACCAGTTCGGGGGCCTCGTACCTCTCGGCCATGAGCTTGAATCCGATCTCCACCGTGTCTCCTCTCCATCGGGCCATCGCGTGGTGCCACTGCCCGGGACGGGCCGGTGGAACACCCGTGTCCCGGGAGTTTGGGGGATTCTTGGCGCGCCCTTCCTCCGACCCGGTCGGAGCCCGGCCCGTATCGTGGGCCCCGCCGATCCGAGAGGAGCCCCATGTCCATCCGGGACCTGCTGCGCGGTCTGCCCGTGTTCGCGGGAGATCTGCCCGAGTTCGATCCGTCCACCGCGCCCGACGACCCGATCGCGCTGTTCGTCGCCTGGTTCGAGGAGGCCGTGACGAGCGGGGTGTCCGAGCCGCACGCCATGACGGTCGCGACCGCCGACGAGAGCGGCGCGCCGTCGGCCCGGGTGGTCATCCTCAAGGACCTCACCCCCGAGGGCTGGTGGTTCGCGACCACGACGACCTCGCGCAAGGGGCGGGAGCTGGCCGTGGAGCCGCGGGCGGCGCTGCTGTTCCACTGGCGCGAGCAGGGGCGTCAGGTGCGGGTGCGCGGGACCGCCGGGCTCGCATCGCCCGAGCAGTGCGCCGCCGACTTCCTGCACCGGCCGTTGGAGTCGCGGGCCGCCGGGCTGCACGGCCGCCAGAGCGATCCGCTGTCCGACCCCGCGGAGATGGACCGGACCTTCGAGGAGAGCCGGGCCCGGGTGGAGGCCGACCCGTCCCTGGTGCCCGACGACTGGGGGCTGTACCTGGTGCGCCCGGCCGAGGTGGAGTTCTGGCAGGGCTCCCCCGACCGTCGCCACGTACGCCTGCGGTACCTGCGCGAGAAGCCCGAGGGACCTTGGGAGCGTGGCCTGCTCTGGCCCTGACGCGGGCCCCCGATCCCTCGGAGGCGGGCGTGGGACCCCGGGCGGCGGAGGTCCGGTGGCCGGAGCGCCGGTTCGCCCCCGACCGGGGCGGGTCCTGCTGCCACCGGGGCCGGCCGAATGCCCGGACGGCCGCACCGTGCGGGAAAAGCCCGTGCGCGCCCGGATCCCGCTTCCTAGGATCGCCGGATGACGAACTCCGCACACCTTCCGTTGCAGGGCAGGACAGCGCTGGTCACCGGGGTCTCCCGGCGCAGGGGCATCGGGTACGCGATCGCCGTCCGCCTGGCCGGACTGGGCGCCGACCTGTTCGTCCACCACCACCGGGCGCACGACGCGGACCAGCCCTGGGGCGCCGACGACCTGGGGCCGGTGCGCGACGGGGTCAGGGCGGCCCTGCGCCCCGGTGCCGCGTTCGGGGACCTGGGGCTGGACCTGGCCGCCCCGGACGCCCCCGAACGGCTCATCACGGCAGCCCGGGGCCTGACCGGCTCGCTCGACGTCCTGGTGTGCAACCACGCGCGTTCGGGCGGCGACGGCTCCATCCTGGACATGACCGCCGAGAGGCTCGACGGCCACTGGTCGGTCAACACCCGCTCCACCCTCTTGTTGACCTCGCACTTCGCCAGGGCGTTCGCCGGGGTGCGGGAGGCGCCGGCGGCCCGCCCCGGGGACCGGCGGGCGTTCTCCGCGCCTCTGGACGAGCACGCCACCGGCCGGGTGTTCTGGACGACCTCCGGGCAGATCCACGGCCCCATGGTGGGTGAGGTGGCCTACGCCGCGAGCAAGGCCGCGCTGGCCGGCCTGACCCCGACCGTCGCCGCCGAACTCCTGCCGCACGGCATCGTCCTCAACACGATCGACCCCGGCCCGGTGAACACCGGCTACCTGGACCCGGAGTCCACCGACCGCGCTCCGGAGACCATCGCACGGGTGCGGGACGCCACCCCCTTCGGGAGGTTCGGGCGTCCCGACGATCCGGCCCGGCTCGTGGGGTGGCTGGCCACCGACGAGGGCCGCTGGATCATCGGTCAGGTCATCAGCACCGACGGCGGCTTCTCGCTGGGGACCGGCGGCTGATCCGAGGAGGCCCGGGAGAGCAACGACGGGCGGGGGCCGCGCCCTCACGGACCGGGCCCCACGGGGGCGGTCGCGCCGGGCTCAGCTCCTGGTCGCGGGCGCCCTTTTCCCGGCCGAGCCGGTCCAGTTCCCGGGTGGGCCTCCCGACGGGGCCGGATCCAAACCGAACCCTGTTCTAGTGTCGCGGGTCGGTACGGGAGTAGGATGCGCGGCACCCCGGCCGCCTGCGAACAGGAACGGAAAGCACGCCATGCCCCCGACACACGAGGTGTTCAACCAGGCCGCCCCGCTCGGCGACTACAACGCCGCCGACGACCCGGCCCTCCTGGAGGGCGTACGGCGCGAGGGCGCCGGCTGGGCCGAGGCGGAGGTGCGCGAGGTCGGTGACGCCGCCGGCACGGAGCGGGTCCGCTCCTGGGGTGAGTCCGCCAACGCCCATCCGCCCGTGCTGCGCACGCACGACCGCTACGGCCACCGCATCGACGAGGTCGACTACCAGCCCGCCTACCACGTGCTCATGGACCAGGCGGTGGAGTTCGGACTGCACGCCGCACCCTGGGGCGACGAGCGGCCCGGCGCCCACGTGGCCCGCGCCGCCAAGTTCTACCTGTGGTCCCAGCCCGAGGCCGGGCACGGCTGTCCGATCTCGATGACCTACGCGGTGGTCCCCGCGCTGCGCCACGCCCCGGAACTGGCGCGGCGGTACGAACCCCTCCTGACCTCCCGCACCTACGACTTCGGGCTGCGCGCGCCGCACACCAAGCGCGGCCTTCTCGCGGGCATGTCCATGACCGAGAAGCAGGGCGGGTCGGACGTGCGCGCGAACACCACCCGCGCGGTGCCCACCGACGACGGGCATCACCTGCTCACCGGGCACAAGTGGTTCACGTCCGCGCCGATGAGCGACTTCTTCCTCACCCTGGCCCAGGCGCCCGAGGGGTTGAGCTGTTTCCTCGTGCCCCGGGTGCTGGAGGACGGCACCCGCAACCGGCTGCACGTCCAGCGGCTCAAGGACAAGCTCGGCAACAGGTCCAACGCCTCGGCGGAACTGGAGTACGACGGCGCGGTCGCCCACCTGGTGGGCGAGGCGGGCCGGGGTGTGCCGACCATCATCGAGATGGTCAACAGCACCCGGTTGGACTGCGTCATCGGTTCGGCGGCGGGCATGCGCGCGGCGCTCACCCACGCCCTGCACCACGCGGAGCACCGGTCCGCGTTCGGCGAGGTCCTGGTGGACCAGCCGCTCATGCGCAACGTGCTGGCCGACCTGGCGTTGGAGTCGGAGGCGGCCACCGCGCTGATGACGCGGCTGGCCGGGGCGGTGGACCGGTCGGTGCGCGGTGACGAGGCCGAGACGGCCTTCCGTCGGCTGGCGGTGGCCGTGAGCAAGTTCTGGGTGACCAAGCGCCAGCCCGCGCACGCCGCCGAGGCCCTGGAATGCCTGGGCGGCAACGGGTACGTGGAGGAGTCGGGCATGCCCCGGCTGTTCCGGGACTCCCCGCTCAACTCCATCTGGGAGGGGTCGGGCAACGTGGCGGCCCTGGACGTGCTGCGCGCGATGGGCCGCGGCCCCGAGACCGTGGAGGCGTTCTTCGCCGAGCTGGACACCGCCCGGGGGGTGGACGACCACTACGACACGGCGCTCAAGCGCCTGGAGCAGGTCCTGAGCGACCCGGAGGAGATCCGGTACCGGGCGCGTTCGGTGGTGGAGCTGATGGCGCTCACCCTCCAGGCGTCGGTGCTGCTGCGCCACTCGCCCACCCCCGTGGCCGAGGCGTTCACCGCGTCCCGGTTGGGCGGTGAGTGGGGGCACGTGTTCGGCACCCTGCCCCGGGGTGTGGACACCGGTCTGATCCTGGACCGGGCCCGGCCCCGGCGGTGAGCTCCCGGCCGGTCCCTCCTGTGGCGGGAGGGACCGGTGTGACTCTTGTGGCCATTTGCGTGGACCGAATGCGGGGAGCGCGGTCGAAGTTCGTCTCATCCGCGCGCCTCGTATATCCCCGGAAATCATCATTTTCGGGGTCGCGATCCTCGATCCGGGGTGGCCGATGAATGATCATCGGCCCAGTTCTGCATACTTCTGCGGTCAGAGCGGAAGGAAGAAGTCGTCATGAACACGACCGCCCGCTTTCGGACCATCGCAGGACCGTCCGCGCACCCGACCGCAAGGGGAGCGCTCACGGACGGCCCGGACGATACCCTCCGAAGGCCCCGAGATCAAGAGACCGATAACGTCCATGGTGGAAGTCTGGCCAGGTAGTTCCTATCCTCTGGGTGCGACCTACGACGGGTCCGGTACCAATTTCTCCCTCTTCTCCGAGGTCGCCGAACGGGTCGATCTGTGCCTGTTCGACGACGACGGCGAGGAGACCCGCATACCTCTGACCGAATACGACGGATTCGTCTGGCACGGATATCTTCCGGGCATCGGTCCGGGTCAGCAGTACGGGTACCGCGTCCATGGTCCCTACGCACCAGAGCACGGACTGCGCTGCAATCCGAACAAACTGCTCACCGATCCCTACGCCAAGGCGCTGAACGGCAATCTCACCTGGCACGAATCGCTGTTCAGCTACCACTTCGCCGATCCCGGTCGCAAGAACACCGCCGACAGCGCGCCCTACGTGCCCAAGTGCGTCGTGGTGAGCCCGTTCTTCGACTGGGGCAACGAGTCCAGACCGCGCACCCCGTACCACCAGACGGTGATCTACGAGGCGCACGTGCGCGGCCTGACCATGCGCCATCCCGGCATCCCCGAGCATCAACGGGGCACCTACTCGGGGTTGGCGCACCCGGCCATGATCGACTACCTCACCTCGCTGGGGGTGACGGCGGTCGAGATCATGCCGGTGCACCACTTCGTGCCCGAGCACGCCATGGTGGCGCGCGGGCTGACCAACTACTGGGGGTACAACACCCTCTCCTTCCTGGCCCCGCACAGCGGGTACGCGGCGCGCGGTTCGCGCGGTCAGCAGGTCCAGGAGTTCAAGGCGATGGTGAAGTCGCTGCACGAGGCCGGCATCGAGGTGCTGCTCGACGTGGTGTACAACCACACCGCCGAGGGCGACCACATGGGACCGACGTTGTCCCTGCGGGGCATCGACAACCTCAGCTACTACCGGGTCAGCGATCAGGACCAGCGCTACTACCTCGACTACACCGGGTGCGGCAACAGCCTCAACGTCCGGCATCCGCACTCGTTGCAGCTCATCATGGACTCGCTGCGGTACTGGGTCCTGGAGATGCACGTGGACGGGTTCCGGTTCGACCTGGCGTCGGCGCTGGCCCGGGAGTTCCACGACGTCGACCGGCTGAGCACGTTCTTCGACATCGTCCAGCAGGATCCGGTGATCTCCCAGGTCAAACTGATCGCCGAACCCTGGGACGTGGGTCCGGGCGGCTACCAGGTGGGCAACTTCCCGCCGTTGTGGACGGAGTGGAACGGCAAGTACCGGGACACCGTGCGCGACTACTGGCGCGGCGAGCCCGTGATGGGCGAGTTGGCGTCGCGACTGTCGGGCTCCAGCGACCTGTACCAGGACGACGGGCGCCGTCCGGTGGCCTCGATCAACTTCATCACCTGCCACGACGGTTTCACCCTGGCCGACCTGGTCGCCTACGACCACAAGCACAACGAGGCCAACGGTGAGGACAACCGGGACGGCACCGACGACAACCGGTCCTGGAACCACGGGACGGAGGGACCCACCGAGGATCCGGCGATCATCACGTTGCGACGCCGCCAGGTCCGCAACTTCCTCACCACCCTGTACCTGTCCCAGGGGGTGGTGATGCTGTCCCACGGCGACGAGGTGGGACGCACCCAGGGAGGCAACAACAACGCCTACTGCCAGGACAACGAGATCTCCTGGATCGACTGGAAGGCGGCCGGTCTCGGGGAGGGGGAGGAACCCGAGAACGACCTGCTGGACTACGTCCGAGGGTTGGCGCGGTTGCGCCGGGAGCACCCGGTGTTCCGGCGTCGGCGCTTCTTCCGGGGCAGCCCGGTGGAGGGCGGGGGGACCACGAAGGCGGGCGACCGGGAGGGGTTGCCCGACATCGCCTGGTTGCGTCCGGACGGTCGGCCGATGGACGGGGGCGACTGGAACCGCCCCGGCCGGGCCTTGGGGGTGTTCCTCAACGGGGACGCCATCACCGAGCCCGATCCGCGGGGGCGGCGCATCCGGGACAGCTCCTTCCTGCTGCTGCTCAACAGCGGCGCGGACGCGGTGGACTTCACCGTGCCGGGCACCGAGTACGGCATGGCGTGGGAGACGGTGCTGGACACCGCCGAACCTGACGTGGCGGACCGGCCCTTCGTGGCGGCGGGCGGCCCGATCCGGGTCATCGACCGGGCGCTGGTCGTGCTGCGCCGGGTGTCCCACCGCACCGGCGGCGAGGGCTGATGGGGGGCGAGGACTGATCGGCACCGACCCGGCGGCGCGACGACCGCGCCGCCGGGTCGGGCGGGGGCGACACGGGCCGGGCGTGGAGGGCCCCCGCCACGGCGAGGCCCTACGCTGGTGCACCATGTCCGGCAACGATGTGAACGTGACCTTCCGTGCGCTCCTCCCCTCCCCTGACGTGGAGGTGGACCTGGTCGCCGCCTACGCCCATCCGGTCGGCCTCGACCGCCCCTGGGTGAGGGCCAACATGGTGGCCAGCGTCGACGGCGGGGCCATCGGTCCCTCCGGGCGCAGCCGCGACCTGTCATCACCCGCCGACCGCCGGGTGATGGGGGTCCTGCGCGGACTGTGCGACGTCGTGCTGGTGGGCGCGCACACCGCCCGGGTGGAGGGCTACGACCCCGTCAAGGCCCGGACCTCCTGGGCCGCGCTGCGGGCCGGACGCCCCGCGACCCCTCCCGTCGCCGTCGTCTCACGCACGCTGGACCTGCCCGAGCGGCTCCTCACCGAAGCGCCCGGTCACGCGCGCACCATCGTGTTCACCACGGCCACCGCTCCGGCCGACCGCAGGGCGCACGCGGCCCGCCACGCCGACCTGGTGGTGGTCGAGGGGGAATCGGTCACGCCCGCCCACGTGGTCAACGCGCTCGCCGGCCGAGGGCTGTACCGGATCCTCACCGAGGGCGGCCCGCACCTGCTGGCCGAGTTCACCGCCGCCGGGCTACTGGACGAGCTGTGCCTGACCCTGAGCCCGCGCCTGTTGGGCGCCGGGGCGCCGCGCATCGTCTCCGGCGGTCCGGGCACCCCCGGGACGCGCGAACACGTCTCGACGCAAAGCACACCCGTGCGCATGGCGCACCTGCTGACGGCGGAAGGCGCCCTGTTCGCGCGCTACGTGCGGTGATGGCGCACACCCGCGAACCCTGACCATAACCGGTCGATTTCGGCCACCACTCAATCACGCATGAACCCTCCCTCAATCGGACATACCCGAGATGTGCCATCCAGTGGACACACCGCATCGACGGGACTGACCGGGCCTGGCCCCCGGCCGAGAGGAAGAACGTGGTGCCGACGTCCGAAAACGGATCCCCTCCGCCGGTCTACAGGGAGATAGCCGAGGAACTACGCGAGCAGATCCGCTCCGGACGGTACGCCGACGGCGACCGCCTTCCCGGGGAGAACGTCATCATGGAGCGCCATGGCGTCGCGCGGGCGACCGCACGGCAGGCGCTGTCCGTGCTCATCAACGAGGGACTGGCCGTGGCCGTGCGGGGGTCCGGCGTCTACGTGCGCCTGTTCCGCCCGATACGAAGACACGGTGCCCGACGCCTGTCCAGAGAGCTGTGGGGCAACGGACGGGCCATCTGGCAGACCGACACCGATGGCGAGGATCGCGGCTACGACGTGGACCGCCTGCGGGTGGAGGAGGGCACGGCGCGCGATCACGTGGCCCGCGTTCTGGGATTGACCGAGGGCGAGGGGGTGCTGCTGCGTTCCCGGCGTTACCTGGTGGACGGCCGGCCCGTACAGACGGCCCTCTCGCACCTGCCCCTGGCCCTGGTCGGCGACGAACCGCGCTTCCGCGACGGCGACACCGGACCCGGTGGGATCTACGCGCGCCTGGCCGAACGGGGGCTGGCCCCGGCGCGCTTCACCGAGGAGATCCGCGGCCGGATGCCGACCCCGGAGGAGACCGAGGCCTTGGGACTGACCCCGGGGACCCCGGTGCTGGAGGTGGCGCGGACCGCGCTGACCGCCGATCACCGGCCCGTGGAGTTCAACGAGATCACGATGGACGGCTCGGCCTACGTGCTGCAATACGACTTCGAGGCCTGAGCGTCGAACATCCCGGTGGGGCGCCCGCGCGGGCGCCCCACCGGGATGTTCACTCCCGTTCCTCCGCCACCGCGCGACGCCTCCGTCTGGAGGTGAACACCAGGCGGCCCAGGGGCAGCAGCACCGCCCCGACCACCACGGCGCCCAACCCGGCGATGAGCAGCGCCTCGGGCTCGGTCCGCATCCATTCGGCCACGCCGAATCCCAGAAGGAGGGAGACGGCCACCGCCACCAGGGAGAACACCGTCAACCCGGTGAACAGCGTCCGGTCGTCCCAGGGTTCGGACGCGGTGGAACGGCCCGCCCTGGCCGGGAGGAGGCGCAGGGTCGCGTCCGCGGCCCCCCGTATCTCCCGGGCCGCCGCCCGGGTGAAGGCGTGGATCCCGCCGCGCGCGCCGGCGGTGGCCCGTTCGACCCACCACAGCCCGTATCGCACCCTTCCGACTCTTCGTGTTTTCTTGGTCACATTAAGTGACTGTTCCGTTGTAACGGCCATGTCACCCGCCTCGTGCGCCCTCGATCTTCGAACCCTGTCCGCTGCCCTACCCGCACGGATGACTACCGAACGCCACCGAGGGTGAAGTTAGGGGTATGTCACGGCCAAGGGGGATTTACCACGCCGGAGAGTGAACGCGCCCCGAGTCCGCCCGGGGGCGACACCGGCATCCGTTTCCGGATAACGTCGAAGGTATGGCTGATACAGCGGACCGGACCCCGCACGGCGGGACCGACATCCCGAAGACCGACCGGGAGTGGCGCGAGCGGCTCGACGACCAGGAGTACGCGGTACTGCGCCTGGCCGGCACCGAACGCCCGTGGACCGGGGCCTATGTGGAGACGAAGACCCGGGGCGTCTATCGTTGCAGGGGTTGTGGGAGCGAGCTGTTCCGTTCCGACGAGAAGTTCGACTCCCACTGCGGCTGGCCCAGCTTCTACGACCCGGCCGACTCCGACGCCGTCGTCCTGCGCGAGGACCGCTCCCTGGGCACGGTGCGGACCGAGGTACGGTGCGCCACCTGCGACTCCCACCTGGGGCACGTCTTCCACGGTGAGGGGTACGCCACGCCCACCGACGACCGTTATTGCATCAATTCGGTCGCCCTTACCCTGGAGCCGACGGAGTAGGTTGGCGTACCATCCTGGTTCCGGGCGTACGCCTGCGGGTCGCCCGAGGGCGACCCGGTGTTCACCTGATCACCGCCCTCGGCGGATCAGGGATAATCGCATGCGGCGTGCCGAAGGCCTGCTCCCCCGCCGGCCCGCGACACACCGAATCACCCGCGACGAAAGCGCTCGATGACCGACGACTCACCTTCCACATCCGTCTCCCACCGGCCACCGGCACGCCCTCGGTTCGGCATGGCCCAGGGTTCCGCCCCGTGGCTGCTGCCGGCGCTCGGCGCCGCCGGCGTCGCGGCCCTGGCCGCCCGCGGTTCCAGAGCACGCACGGCGGTGGCCGTGCCGGTGGTGGCCCTGGCCGCCGGGATGACGTGGTTCTTCCGCGACCCCGAACGGGGTCCGGCGACCGGTCGGGTGTTGTCAGCGGCCGACGGCGTCGTGCAGAGCATCGATGCCCGATCCGATGGCCGCACCCGGATCGCGGTGTTCATGAACCCCCTCAACGTGCACGTCAACCGTGCCCCCCTCGCCGGTGTGGTGACCGGTGTCGAACACCGCCCCGGGGGCTTTCGCCCCGCATTCGACAAGGACAGCGAGCGTAATGAACGCGTCATCTGGACCCTTGAAACCGAGATCGGTGAGATCACGGTCGTTCAAATCGCCGGCGCGATGGTCAGGCGTATCATCCCGTATCTCGCTGCGGGGCAGAAGGTCGAACAAGGCGAGAGGATCGGGCTCATCCGGTTCGGCTCCCGCGTCGACGTCTACCTTCCGGCCGGTGTCACCCCGGCGGTGGAGGTCGGCCAGCGGGTCCGCGCCGGGGAAACCCGCCTTGACGCCGACTGAGGGCCCCCTCGCCTCACCCGTCACCGACGGTACCCCCCGGCTTCGTCTGGCCCTGGCCGACTACCTGACGCTGGGCAACGCCCTGTGCGGGTTCCTCGCCGTGTTGGCGCTGGTCTCCGCCCTGTCGACGCACATCGCCACCGGCGCGACGGGGCCCCTGCCCCGCAGCGCCATGGCCATGGTCGTGGGGCTGATGCTGGTGGCCGCCGCGCTGGACGTGCTCGACGGGCGGGTGGCCCGCAAGCTCGGCGGCAGCGGCATGGGCGCCGAACTCGACAACCTCGCCGACGTCATCAGCTTCGGGTTCACCCCCGCGTTCCTGTTCGTGGTCTGGGGCACCCAGAGCGGCGGAGCCGGGACACTGACGATCATGGCGGGCGGCGCGGTGCTGCTCGCGGTGATCGTGCGCCTGGCGCGCTTCTCCCTCCAGGCCCCGGGCACGGGGTACTTCACCGGTCTGCCGTGCCCGTTCGGCGCGATGGCCGTGGTCACCGTGGTGTTGCTGAACCCGCCGCCGGCCATCGCCGCGGTGGCGGTGCTGTTCATCTCCTGGCTGATGGTGAGCCGGGTCGAGTACCCCAAACCGCGCGGACGCAAGGCGTACGCGGTCCTGGGCGTGCTCGGCACCGGTGTGGCTCTCATCGTGTCCTGGGGTCTGGGCCTGCCCGCCGGACAGTGGTTGGTCTACCTGATGAGCGCCCTGGTGCTGGCCTTCATCGTGACCGTGCCCTTCTACGTCCTGGCCACCCGGCACGCGATCGAGGAGCCGGCCCGACCGGCCGCCCCCGTCGAGGAGTAGGCGGGAAGCGGGACGAACGCGCGACGGCGCCCCGGCGGAGATCCGCCGGGGCGCCGTTCGCCGTCCGGGGCCGGTTACGGCAGGGACTCGACCAGCTCGGCGACACTCTTGCGACGACCCGTGTAGAACGGGATCTCCTCGCGGGTGTGCAGCCGGGCCTTGGCGCCGCGCAGGTGGCGCATGAGGTCGACGATGCGGTGCAGCTCGTCGGCCTCGAAGGCCAGCAGCCACTCGTAGTCGCTCAGACCGAACGAGGAGACGGTGTTGGCGCGCACGTCCGGGTAGGGGGCGGCCATCCGGCCGTGCTCGGCCAGCATCGCCCGACGCTCGTCGTCGGGCAGCAGGTACCACTCGTAGGAGCGCACGAAGGGGTACACGCAGAGGTTGTCGCGGGGCTCCTCGCCCGCCAGGAACGCCGGTACGTGGCCACGGTTGAACTCGGCGGGCCGGTGCAGGCCCATCACCGACCACACCGGGGTGGCGGCGCGGCCGACCGCGGTGCGGCGGAACGCGGCGTAGACGTCCTGGAGCCGCTCGTGGGTGTCGGCCACCCACCAGAACATGATGTCGGCGTCGGCGCGGAAGCCCTGCACGTCGTAGCCGCCGCGGGTGGTGACGCCCTGCTCGGCCGCCTTGTCGAGCAGGCCCTGGAGTTCGTCCGCGGCGGCGGCCCGGTCGACGCCTTCGAGGGTGTCGACCTTGAAGACCGACCACATGGTGTAGCGGATGAGGGCGTTGAGGTCGGTGCCGTCCTGGCCGGTGGCGTCGTTGTGCTGGCCCGTCACGGGTTGACTCCTTGCTGGTTCGTGCCGTCGGCTCCGTCGCCGCGGCTGGTGT
The DNA here is from genome assembly GCF_031845465.1 of Nocardiopsis lambiniae. Lineage (NCBI taxonomy): Bacteria > Bacillati > Actinomycetota > Actinomycetes > Streptosporangiales > Nocardiopsidaceae > Nocardiopsis > Nocardiopsis lambiniae. The sequence continues at coordinate 143,394 of NZ_JAVREP010000008.1, forward strand.
GACTGTCGGTCTGGAGGGCGGAGAGCAGGTCCCGGGCCTGGCGATCCGCGTCGGCGATGCACGCCGGTACGCCCACCCCGCCGTAGGCCGCTCCGCACACCGACAGTCCATGGTGGCGGGCGAGGGCCTCACGGACGCGGGCGACGCGCGCGGTGTGCCCGACCGTGTACTGGGGCAGACCGTCGTCCCAACGGGTCACCCGGGTCTGGGCGGGGCGGCCGATCGGGCCGAGCACCTCGGACAGGTCGGCCACGGCGGTGGCGACGAGCTCCTCGTCGGAGCGGTCCAGGACACCGGTCTCGCCGAAGCGGCCGATGGAGCAGCGCACCATGACCAGGTCCTCGCCGGTCGCGGCGAGCTCCTCGGCGATCCAGGGCCACTTGTTGCTCGAAAAGGTGGCCGCCTTGACGGTGAGGCCGCCCTCCCCCACCGGGACGAGGAAGCCGGTCCCGGTGAGCGGAGCGGGCAGCGCCGACGCCGGAAGGGCCAGGGTGATCAGGGCCATGCTCGCGTACTCGATGCCGCGCAGGTCGCGAGCGGCCTCGGGGACGTGGTCGGCGAGGAGGCGGGCCGCCTCCGGGGCCGGACAGGCCAGCAGGACGGCGGAGGCCTCGACCCGGTCGCCGCCGTCGAGGTGGACGCGCCAGCCCTCGGGGAGGCGTTCCAGGGAGCGGGCACGGGTTCCGGTGCGCAGGTCCTCGCCGTGGCGTTCGGCGAGTTCGCCGGTGAGACCGGCGATGCCGCCGCGCAGGGAGGCGAAGACCGGTCCCGACACGGCCGCGGGGCCACCCAGGGCGTCGTGGACGCCGCGGATCAGGGATCCCCCGTCGCGGGCCATCGCCGCGATCCGCGGCACGGTGGCCTCCAGGGAGAGGAGGTCGGCGTTGCCCGCGTAGACGCCGCCCAGCAGCGGTTCCACGAGGCGCTCGACGACCTCGCGGCCCAGGCGCACCCCGACGTAGGAGGCCACGGGGAGGTCGCCGCGCACCGGGGTGCGCGGGCGCACCAGGTCCAGGGCGGCGCGAGCGGTCCCCAGGGGGGAGAGCACGCCGCTGCGGGCCAGCGCCCGCAGGTCACCGGGGACGCCCATGAGCTGTCCCCGGGGCAGGGGGCGGACGCGACCGCGACTGTAGACGGCGGCCGTGCCGGGACCGGGGTGGACGACGCGGTCGGTCATCCCGAGTTCGGCGATGAGATCGAGCGCCTCGGGGCGGCGCGCCAGCACGGATTCGGCACCGGCGTCGACGTCCACACCCGCCACGGGAGAGGCCCGCAGCTTGCCGCCGGGCGCGTCGGCGGCCTCGATCACGGTCACGGCGGCGCCGAGCCCGGTGAGGCGGTGCGCGGCGGTGAGTCCGGAGACGCCGCCCCCGACCACGACGACGTGCGGTGCTTCAGGCATGTTCCCAGCTTCCCAGATGCCGTGGATCACAGCGTCCCGCCGCCCCCGTTGGCGACCGGGGTCGCGACCCTCCCCCTCCAGGATCGGACATCCGGTACCGGAGGGGCGCCGGGAACGTCCCGTGCCGGCAGAGCCTTTCGACCCGATTCGGACCGTTGTCCGCTCGTTACCAAGGGGCCGAAACGGGTGTGGGGCGGGCCACGTCGAAGGAGCATGATCATCTCAGGTTCGACCCCGGTGCGGCGTTTCGCCGGGGTGATGTGCGCGGGCCTGACGGCCCTCATGGTCACCTCGTGCGGGGCGACCCTCCATTCCTCCGACTCCTCCGCCGGGTCCTCCGCGGAGTACGCCGTCCCGGACGCCGTCGAGGACGGGGGGTTCTCCGAGGAGACGGGCCGGGCCGAGGACGGTGCGGTCGAGCAGGAGGGGGGCGCGTCGGGCATCGACTCCGACGTCGTGATCTCCGACCGCGAGCTCATCCACACCGCCGCACTCACCGTGCGGGTGGACGACGTCCCCGAGGCCTCCGAGCGCGCCAAGGAGCTGACCCTGGCCGCCGACGGCTACGTCTCCTCGGAGTCGCTGTCCACGCCCAAGGGCGGCACTCCCGAGGCGTACCTGACGCTGCGCATCCCCCACGACGACTACGAGGGCGCGCTGGAGGAGCTGGCGGACCTGGGCGACCGGTCCGACCTCGACCGATCGGTGCAGGACGTCACCGAGGAGGTCGCCGACGTCGAGAGCCGCATCGAGTCGTCCGAGACGGCCCTGGAGACCCTGCGCGGGTACCTGGAGGAGGCCGAGAACGTCGACGACCTGCTGCGGGTCGAGCGGGAGGTCCAGGACCGCCAGGCGGAGCTGGAGGCGCTCCAGGCGCGGCGGAAGACCCTGGAGAACGAGATCTCGTACTCGACGGTCCACCTCGTGTTGATGCCGCCGCAGACCTACATCGAGGAGCCCTCCGAGGAGAGCATCGGGTTCCTGGGCGGCCTGGAGCGCGGTTGGCTGGCGCTGGTCTCGGTCTTCGAGGGGTTCGCCGTGGCGCTGGGCTGGCTGCTGCCGTTCCTCGCCGTCCTGGCCGTGCCGGTGACCGCGCTGGCGTGGTGGCTGCGCTCCCGTGTCCGGCGCCGCCGGGCCGCCGCGCCGGCCCCGCACCCGTACCCGGGGGTACCGGTCCACACCGGCGCCGGGGGCCCCGGGACCGCGGGGGCCGACGGGACGCCCGCTCCGGAAGGGGGCGCCGTCACGCCCGGGCGCGAGGGGACGACCGAGGCCGCCGGGACCGGCGAGGCGTCCGAGGACGGCCGGGACACCGACACGGACGGGCCGACGGCCGCCGAACGCTGACACCGTGACGCCGACGGCGCCCGCCCCCCACCGGGGGCCGGGCGCCGTCGGCGATCAGGGGAGGCGCGGGTCAGACCGCGGTCTCCTCGTGGACGAACGCGGTGAGGCGCTGGAGCATGTCCGGGTCGGTCTCCGGAAGCACGCCGTGGCCCAGGTTGAAGATGTGGCCGTCGGCGGTCCGGCCCCGGGACAGGATGTCGCGGGTGCGCTCGGCCACGACCTCCCAGGGGGCGAACAGGGTGGCCGGGTCCAGGTTGCCCTGAAGGGCCGTGCCCGGCTGAACCCGCTGGACGGCCTTGTCCAGGGGCACCCGCCAGTCCACGCCCACCACGTCGGCCCCGGCCTCGCTGAGCAGGCCGAGCAGCTCACCGGTGCCCACGCCGAAGTGGATGCGGGGCACCTCGTACTCGCTGAGCTGGCCGAAGATCCACGAGGTGTAGGGCAGCACGGAGGCGCGGTAGTCCTCGGCGCCGAGCGCGCCGACCCAGGAGTCGAACAGCTGGATCGCGCTGGCGCCCGCTTCGATCTGGGTGCGCAGGAAACCGAGCGTGATGGCGGAGAGCCGGCGCATCAGCTCGTCCCACAGTTCGGGCTCGCCGTACATGAGCGCCTTGGTGTGCTCATGGTTCTTGGAGGGCCCGCCCTCGATGAGGTAGGAGGCCAGCGTGAACGGGGCGCCCGCGAAGCCGATGAGCGGCCTGTCGCCGAGCTCTCCGGTGAGCATGCCCACGGCCTCGGTCACGTACGACAGGTCGTCGGGCTCGATGTCCCGCAGCCGCTTGACGCCGTCGGCGTCGCGGATCGGGTCGGCCACCACGGGGCCGACACCGGGTTTGATGTCCAGGTCGATGCCGATGGCCTTGAGCGGAACGACGATGTCGCTGAAGAAGATGGCGGCGTCGACGTCGTACCGGCGGACCGGTTGCATCGTGATCTCGGTGATCATGTCGGGACGGGCGCAGGCCTCCAGCATCGGCACGTCGGCGCGGACCCGTCGGTACTCGGGCAGGGAGCGCCCGGCCTGGCGCATGAACCACACCGGGGTGTGGGACACGGGCAGGCGCCGGCAGGCGCGAAGGAATGGAGATTCTTGCAGCGTCACCCTCCGATCGTGCCATGCCCCGCCCGGTGCTCTCACGCGGATGGCGGGATCCGGCCCTCCCGGGCCCCGGCCCGGGAGGGCCCACAAAGGCGCACAAAGGCTCGCAAGGGCGCCGTCCGGTGGCGGAGCGGTCCCAAGATCATCACAAAACCCCGACACGCCGGGGGATCTACGACCACGGGGCCGTGACTCGTGCCACGGTCGGTTCCGTGCCCACCCTCCTGCCCGCGATGGGGAGAGCCGTCCCCTTCCGAGCGACACCCCGCCAGCGCGCGATCACACACAATGAAGGCTGACGTTTCCACCATGCCCGATGTCGGTAGCGCCGCGGATGCCGGCGAAACGTTCCGACGAGCGATCGAAGCCCTGAACAGCCCTTCCCTCAGGTCCGAGATCACCGTCCGGGAGATCCCCGCCCCGGCCCGTCTGGCCCCCCATACCGCCGCCGTGTCGGCGCAGGTCACCGTACACGGCGAAGAGATCGCCTGGGGGCGCCTCATCGTCCTGTACGACCCCGAGGGGACCCGGGAGTGGCCCGGGCCCTTCAGGGTCGTCTGTCAGATCAACTCCGAGTTGGAGTCCGATATCGCCACCGACCCGCTGCTCGGGCGGGTCGCCTGGAGCTGGCTGACCGACGCCCTGACCGCGTGCGGGGCCTCCCACCACACGTTGAGCGGCACGGTCACCCGTGCCACCACCGAGGGGTTCGGTACCAAGGCCGGCGAGGGGTCGACGACGGAGGTGGAGATGCGCGCCTCGTGGACCCCGGAGGAGGACGACCTGCTCCCGCACAGCGCGGCCTGGCAGACCCTGTTGGCGGCTGCCGCGGGGCTGCCGCCCGCCGATGTCGTCGACATCGCACGACAGCGTTCACGGCCCTGAGGTGCCCGGCCCGCACGGGTCCGGAGACCTCGTTCGTGACCGGACCGAATCCGCGTACGGTGTCGGCAGCGCATAACGTAGTGGTGTGGCGAACGCGTTGAACTCGAAGACAGAACCCCGCGATCCAGGTGACGACGACGCCGAGAAGGCGCCCCTGTTGCGGGAACCGCGCGAAGGCCTGCCGGAGGTCACCTCCGACGGTGACGCCCTGGCCGGAGTGATCTCCGCCCTCGCCGCCGGCAGCGGACCGATCGCGGTCGATGCCGAGCGCGCGTCGGGGTACCGCTACGGGCAACGCGCCTACCTGGTCCAGCTGCGCCGGGAGGGGGCGGGGTCGGCGTTGATCGACCCGATCGCCTGCCCGGACCTGAGCGGGCTGGACGACGCCGTGCGGGACACCGAGGTGGTGCTGCACGCGGCCCACCAGGACCTGCCGTGCCTGACCGAGGTCAACCTGCGACCGCGCCGGTTGTTCGACACCGAGCTGGCCGGCAGGCTGCTGGGCTACCAGCGCGTGGGGCTGGGTTTCATGGTGGAGCGGATGCTCAACGTGCGCCTGGCCAAGGAGCACTCGGCCGTCGACTGGTCGCAGCGTCCCCTGCCCGAGGACTGGTTGCGGTACGCGGCGTTGGACGTGGAGATCCTCATCGAGCTCCGGGACGCCCTGGAGGTGGAACTGGAGGAGGCGGGGAAACTGGAGTGGGCCCGGGAGGAGTTCTCCTCGGTGTTGGCCGCCCCGCCCAAGGAGCCGCGTCCGGATCCGTGGCGTCGCACCTCGGGCATCCACCGGGTGCGCAACCAGCGTTCCCTGGCCGCCGTGCGGGAGCTGTGGTACGAGCGCGACCGCATCGCGCAGGAGCGGGACATCTCGCCCGGGCGGGTGCTGCCGGACGCGGCGATCGTGGAGGCCGCGGCGACCATGCCGCGCACCGCGACCGACCTGACCAGGATCCGCCAGTTCGGGATCAAGCTGGCGCGGCGGTACGTGAGCACGTGGATGCAGGCGATCGACCGGGTCCGGGAGTTGGAGCAGTCGGACCTGCCCCGCCCCAACGCCCCCGGAGACGGCCCGCCGCCGGTCAACCGGTGGGCCGACCGCGCACCCGAGGCGGCGCGCCGGCTGGAGGCGGCACGGGCGACGGTGACGGGCATCGCGGAGGACGTGGTGATGCCGACCGAGAACCTGCTGTTGCCCGACACCGTGCGAAGGCTGGCGTGGGCGCCGCCCGCGACGGTGGACCCGGACTCCATCGGGGTGTTCCTGCGCGAGCGCGGGGCCCGGGAGTGGCAGATCGGGCTGACCGCGGAACCCCTGGCGACGTCCCTGAAATCAGCAGAAGAAGAGTAAACCTTTACCCACTTCAAACGTCCCGAATCCCATGTGTCCGAAGTCACTATACATTCAGGGGTCGAACCGCCTGTTCCATCACCTCGTGTCCGATTAAGTTATGGAAACGTGCCCTGGAACTTCCAGGTTCCGTGACCTCTTGACGGGTGAGAGGGAACATTGCCACGGTGTGGGTGCACACCGGGAGCACCGGTGGTCCGATCCGGGGTGCGACAAGGATGCGATCAGGGAAATAGGGTGAGTCTGCTGTCGTTCTGGCGTTCGTTGCTGGGCGGAACCGGGCGGGCGCGCGTGAACCGGGCGCGTGCCGCCGACGAGGTCGTCCCCTCGCTCGACGAGTCCGTGCCCGAGACACCCGACCGGGTCGTGGTGGAACCCTCCGTTCCCCTCCCTTCGCGGGTCCCGGCCACGGCGGGCGTGATGAGCGATCCGAACCCCGTGGCGGCGCTCGCGCCGGCGTTCGACCCCTCCCCTCCCGCGTCCACCGCGGGGATGCGCGCGGCCTCGCTGGAGCGCACCCTGCGGTCCCTCGTGGAGCGGCTGGGCACCGAGCACCCCGACACCATCACCGCCCGCAACAACCTGGCGACCAAGTACGCGCAGATGGGCCGCCGCCAGGCCGCCGTGCAGCAGTTCGAACTGACGCTGGCCGAGGCCATCGCGGTCTTCGGCACCGAGCACCCCCGGACCGAGATCATCCGCGAGAACCTGGCCTGGGCCTATGAGGACGCCGGGCGACCCGCCGACGCCGCCTCGCAGTGGGAGGTCCTGCTGCGCGACCGGGAGGGCGCCTTCGGCCCCTCCGACGAGGACACCGTGGAGGCGCGCACCCGGCTGGCCGTGTGCTACCGGCGCAGCGGCCGGCTGGACGCGGCCATGGCCCACTACGAGCGGGCGCTGGAGGACGTGACCGGCGCGGAGCGCTGCGAGGACCTGCGGCTGGGGCTGAGCGCGGCGCAGAGCATGTCGGGCCGCTACGACGACGCCGTCCGCCAGTTGCGCATGGTGCTGTCCGCCCGACGCCGTCGGATCGGCAAGGGTCACCTGGACACCCTGACCGTGCACCACCGGCTAGGCCGCGCCTACACCCAGGCGGGCCGCACGGAGGAGGCCGTGGAGACGCTGCGCGAGGCCTACCGGTCCGCGCTCAACTCCTCGGGCGACCCCGAGGTGCGCCGGCTGACCCTGCGGCTGCGCCGCGACCTGGCGGGCGCCTACAGCGCGGCGGGCCGGCACCGCGAGGCCGACGCGCTGTTCTGACCGGTCGTCGGCCTCCGGGCCTTCGATCCCACCGCACCGTCCGCCGCTCCGGGCCGGGACCCCTCGGGTCCCGGCCCGGAGGCGTGCCGTGCGCCCGTACCGCGCGGTGCGGGCGAGCCGGGGCGACGGGCGAGGAGGCGCGCCGAAGGGCGGGAGTCGCGGGAGCCGCCGGGGCGGGACGCGCCCCGGACGCCGACGCCCGACCAGCGAGGACCGCGCCCTCCCCCGCCCCGGGCGGCGTCCGTTACATACTCGAACCCTCCCCGGTGTCCGCCGGGGCGGGAGCGCTTCGCGTTCGAGCACGTCGCACCGGTGGTGACGCCCACCGGGGACCGGGGACGGCGGCGAGGGCCGACACCCCCGGGACATCCGCGCGACAACGCCGGGCCCGGCGCTCGCACAATTTGTTACTGACGAGTAGCATGGGCTTGACAGTCCATCCCACGCTTTGGAGAAGGAGGGGCCATCGTGCCGCGAACCGCCCGCGATGTCGTATTCGTCGACGGGGTCCGTACCCCGTTCGGCAAGTCAGGCAAGGGCCTCTACGCCGAGACGCGCGCCGACGACATGGTCGTCCGCGTCATTCGCGAACTGATGCGCCGCAACCCGGATCTGCCCCCGGAGCGCATCGACGAGGTGGCCATCGCCGCCACCACCCAGATCGGCGATCAGGGCCTGACCATCGGGCGTACCGCCGCGATCCTGGCCGGGCTGCCGCGCAGCGTCCCCGGCTACGCCATCGACCGCATGTGCGCCGGCGCGCTCACCGCCGTGACCACCTCCGGCGCGGGCATCGCCTTCGGCGCCTACGACGTGGTCATCGCCGGCGGCGTCGAGCACATGGGCCGGCACCCCATGGGCGAGGGCGTCGACCCCAACCCCCGCTTCCTCTCCGAGAAGCTGGTCGACCCGACCGCGCTGGTCATGGGCAACACCGCCGAGAACCTGCACGACCGGTACCCCTCCATCACCAAGGAGCGCGCCGACGCCTACGCGGTGCGCAGCCAGGAGAAGGTCGCCAAGGCCTACGCCGACGGCAAGATCCAGCCCGACCTGGTCGAGGTCGTGGTCCGCTCCCTGGAGCAGGGTTACGGTCTGGCCACCAAGGACGAGCCGCCGCGGCCGGGCACCACCATGGAGTCCCTCGCCGGCCTCAAGACCCCCTTCCGCGCGCACGGCAACGTGACCCCCGGTAACGCCGCGGGGCTCAACGACGGTGCCACCGGCGCCATCCTGGCCGCCGAGGAGGTCGCGCGGGAGCTGGGCCTGAGCGCCAGGATGCGCCTGGTCGACTTCTCCTTCGCCGGTGTCGAGCCCGAGGTCATGGGTGTCGGCCCGGTCCCGGCCACCGAGAAGCTGCTGGCCCGTCAGGGCATCTCGATGGACGAGATCGGCCTCATCGAGATCAACGAGGCCTTCGCCGTCCAGGTGCTCGCCTTCCTGGAGCACTTCGGCATCGCCGACGACGACGCCCGCGTCAACCCGTGGGGCGGCGCGATCGCGCTGGGCCACCCGCTGGCCTCCTCCGGCGTGCGTCTGATGATGCAGCTCGCGCGCCAGTTCGCCGAGCGTCCCGACGTCCGCTACGGCATCACCACCATGTGCGTCGGTATGGGCATGGGCGGCACCGTGCTCTGGGAGAACACCAACTACGAGGGGGGCAAGTGAGCACCGCGATCGACGAGGCGCGCGAGCTGTTCAAGGACGAGGTCGTCACCAAGGCGATCTCCCGGGACATCGAACTCCCCTACGGTGCCGGCACCGCCGTCCTGATCACCCTGGACAACGGGCACGACCACACCCGGCCCAACACCTTCGGCCCCGGCGGCCTGCTCAGCCTGGACGCCGCGATCGAGGCGGCCCGCGGTCGCAAGGACATCGTGGCGCTGGCGGTGACCGGCAAGCCGTTCATCTTCGCCGTCGGCGCCGACCTGAGCGGTGTCCCGGCCCTCCAGAACCGCGATCAGGCACTGGCCATCGGCAAGCTGGGACACGACGTGTTCCGCAAGCTCGGCGAGCTGGACGTACCGACCTTCGCACTGGTCAACGGCGCGGCCATGGGCGGCGGTGTCGAGGTGGCCCTGCACTGCACCTACCGCACCATCTCCTCGGGCGTCCCGGCGCTGGCCCTGCCCGAGACCTTCCTGGGCCTGGTGCCCGGCTGGGGCGGCACCTACCTCCTGCCGAACCTGATCGGCGCGGAGAAGGCCCTCAAGGTCATCATCGAGAACCCGCTGGCCCAGAACAAGATGCTCAAGGGCGCGCAGGCGTTCGAGCTGGGCATCGCCGACGCGATGTTCGAGCCCGCCGACTTCGTCGAGGAGTCGCTGCGCTGGGTGGCCAAGGTCGTCAAGGGCGACGTCACCGTCGAGCGCCCCGAGGTCGACAAGGGCGAGGCCTGGGACAACGCGGTCAACATGGCCCGGTTCGTCGTCGAGGGCAAGCTGCACGGCGCCGCCCCGGCCCCGGCCCGCGCCGTCGAGCTGGTCGCCGAGGCCAGGACGCGCACCCGTGACGAGGCCTTCGCCGCCGAGGACGAGGCGCTGGCCGACCTCATCATGAGCCCCGAGCTCAAGGCGGGGCTGTACGCCTTCGACCTCGTGCAGAAGCGCGCCAAGCGGCCCGCCGGCGCACCGGACAAGTCGCTGGCCCGCAAGGTCACCAAGGTCGGCGTCGTCGGTGCCGGTCTGATGGCCGGTCAGCTGGCCCTGCTGTTCGCCCGCCGCCTGGACGTGCCGGTCGTCATGACCGACCTGGACCAGGACCGTCTGGACAAGGGCGTCGCCTACGTCCACGGCGAGGTCGACAAGCTCCTGAAGAAGGGGCGCGTCAACCAGGACAAGGCCAACCACCTCAAGGCCCTGGTCACGGGTTCGCTGACCAAGGACGCCTTCGCGGACGCCGACTTCGTCATCGAGGCCGTGTTCGAGAGGATGGAGGTCAAGCAGCAGGTGTTCGCCGAGGTGGAGGCCGTGGTCTCCCCCGAGGCGATCCTCGCCACCAACACCTCCTCGCTGTCCATCACCGAGATGGCCTCGAAGCTGGAGCACCCCGAGCGGGTCGTCGGCTTCCACTTCTTCAACCCCGTCGCCGTCCTGCCGCTGCTGGAGATCGTCCGCGGCGAGAAGACCGACGAGGTCGCCCTGGCCACGGCGTTCGCCACGGCCAAGAAGCTGAAGAAGACCGCCGTCCTGTGCAAGGACGCCCCGGCGTTCGTGGTCAACCGCCTGCTCACCCTGTTCATGGGCGAGGTCCTGGGCGCGGTGTCCGAGGGCACCGAGCCCGAGACCGCCGACCGCGCGGTGGCCCCGCTGGGTCTGCCGATGTCGCCTCTCATGCTGCTCCAGCTGGTCGGCCCGGCCGTCGCGCTGCACGTGTCGGAGACCCTGCACGAGGCGTTCCCGGAGCGGTTCGCGGTCTCCCCCGAGCTGGCCGAGGTCGTCAAGGCGGGCAAGACCGCGATCTTCGCGCCCGACTTCAGCATCGACCCCGAGGTCAAGAAGCTGCTCGTGGGCGGTGACGAGCCCTCCGCCGAGAGCGAGATCCTGGACCGGGCGCTGCGCGCGCTGGCCAAGGAGATCCGGATCATGTTGGACGAGGGTGTCGTGGCCGAGGCCGCCGACATCGACCTGTGCCTGATCACGGGTGCCGGCTGGCCGTTCCACACCGGTGGCATCACCCCCTACCTGGACAAGGTCGGGGTGTCCGAGGCCGTCAACGGCAAGCCCTTCCACGAGGGTGACCCGAAGGCCGTCTGACCACGTGGGACCATCGTCCGACACGGCCCGGGCCCGGCATCCCTCACGGGGTGCCGGGCCCGTTCCGTGGGGGGTCAGCGGGCGGACCCGGCCCGTATCGGACCGGTGGGCAGCATGCCGTGGCCCCGATACCAGGAGCCCATGGCGGTGATGGTCTCGGCGACGGAGCGGAACCCCACCCCGAGTTCGTCGCGGGCCAGGTCGGAGCTGATGTTGCGGGTGTCCCCCTCACGCAGGACCCGCACGCCCTCACGGGTGGCGGTGGGTTCCCCCCCGCTCAGCCGGGCCTGGAGTTCCATGAGCGCGGCGGCGGCCGTGGCCAGACCGGCGGGGACCGCCCGGGGCGGGCGGACCCCGGTCTCCGCGGCGATCGTTTCGGTCAGCGCGGGCAGCGAGCGCTTCTCCCCCGCCACCACGTAGCGCTCGGAGGAGCCCACCCTGGCCGCGGCGACGCAGGCGTGGGCCACGTCGCGGGCGTCCACCACGTAGTTGGACAGACGCGGAACGGCCCGGACCGTCCCCTTGGCCACATCGAGGAAGAGCCGGCCGGAGGAGGTCGGTCCGGCGTCCCCGGGACCCCACATCCATCCGGGCAGTACCGTGGTGACCCGGGTGGAACCGGTCCGGCCCGAGCGGACCATCGCGGCGACCGCACGGTCGGCGCGCACCTTGCTGGTGGGATAGGAATCCGACACGGTCGGACGCGCGTACCTCTCCGGAGGCGGGGTGGACTCGTCGGCCGGGCGTTCGGGGCCGCGCAGGGCGAGGGTGTTGATGGACCCCGTGTGCACGAACACGGGGGTCCCCGCCGCGGCCACGGCGCTCAGGACCAGCTCGGTCCCGTGCACGTTGATCTTCTCCAGGGGCTCGGTGAGTGTGGGGTCCTGGAAGTACTCGCGGAAGTAGGCCGCGGTGTGGAAGACCTCGTCCACCCCGGCCAGGTGCGACCGGTAGGTGTCGGGTGCGGTGATGTCCCCGGGGACCAGCCGCAGCCGAGGGTGGTCGGGCAGCAGCCGGCGGGCCCGGTCGACGTCCCGGACCAGGGCGACGACCTCCTGGTCGAGGTCGAGGAGGAACCGGACGATGTTGCCGCCGAGGAGGCCGGTGGCCCCGGTCACCAGGGACCTCTCCCGGTCCGGGAGTCGTGTCGCGTCGGTGTCCGCCATGGTGTCACATCCCAACTATCGTATAATTTTAATATAATCTTTTTCGGTGATTAATTTTTGAGGGTGAGCGGGCATGGAGAACGCGTCGGGGTGGGACACCCCCCTGTGGCAGACGACCGGCTTCCGATTGATCAAACTGGGTGAGCTGGTCCAGGCGGTCACCGCCGACATCTTCGACCCGCAGGAGATCTCCTCCCGGCAGTTCCACGTACTGGCCGCGGCGGAGGCGATGTCCGAGCCCTCGCAGAAGGAGCTGAGCCGTTCGCTGGGCGTGGATCCGAACGTGATGGTCGGTCTGATCGACGACCTGGAGTCGCAGGGGCTGGCCGTGCGCACGCGCAATCCGAAGGATCGGCGACGCTACATCGTGACGCCCACACCCGAGGCGTCGCTGCTGTTGCGGAAGGCCCGTGAGGCGATCGCCCTCGCCGAGGAGGAGTTCTTCTCCTCGCTCTCCAGGCAGGAGGTCCGGACCCTGCACGAGCTCTCGGGCCGACTGCTCGACGCGCACCCCCGGGTCACCAAGTTCGAGTGAACCGGACGGGAGCCGCCGGGGATCGGGACGGACGATCCCCGGCGGAACGCGCTACTCGGAGATCCCGAACCGGGCGTGCAGCCGCTTGAGCGGCGCCGGCGCCCACCAGTTGGCGTCACCCGCCAGACGCATGAACACCGGGACGAGCACACCGCGGATGAGGGTCGCGTCCACCAGGATCACCACCGCCATCCCGATCGCCAGCATCATCAGGTAGAGCACGTCGGAGACCGCGTAGGTCGCGAACGAGGCGGCCAGGATGACCGCGGCCGCCGTGACGAGCGGCCCGCTGCGCTGGAGGCCGGCCGCGACGGCCCGGGTGTTGTCCCCGGTCAGGTCGTACTCCTCCTTGATCCGGGACATCATGAACACCTCGTAGTCCATGGAGAGACCGAACGCGATGCAGAACATCAGGATCGGGAAGGTCGTCTCCAGGGTCCCGTTGGCGGTGAACCCGAGCAGCCCGGACAGGTTGCCCTCCTGGAAGATCCACACCATCACGCCGAACATCACCGCGAGGCTGAGCACGTTGAGGACGATCGCCTTGGCGGGCAGCAGCAGGCTCCCGGTCATGAAGAACAACAGGACGAAGGTGATGGCCAGGATGAGACCGAACACCAGGGGCACCTGGCCCAGCAGCGCGCCGCGGAAGTCGGTGAGGTCGGCCGGGTAACCGCCGATCTCGGCCTCCGCCGGCGCCGGCACGTCCCGGATGCGCTCGATCAGGTCCTCCGCGTCGCCGAGGGCCGCCGCGTCGGGCACCGCGGAGAACCACGTCGCCTCCTCCGAGCCGAACCTCTCCCGGGCGTCCGGCTCCGCCTCGGCCACCTGCTCGCCGTCCACGAACCGGCCGGTGAGGGCGTCGACCTGGTAGACGCCCTCGACCCGGGACAGGTCGGCGGCGTAGGCGGTGATGGCGTCCGACGCGGCGTCCGTGCCGGGCAGGTCCGCGATCACCTGGACGGCGTCCATCTCCTCCTGGGCGAAACCGGTCTCGATCTGGTCCTGCACGTCACGGCTGGAATTGCCCTGGGGCAGCACGCGGGCGTCGGGCAGGCCGAAGTTCAGCCCGAGCGCGGGAGCGGCCAGCACCAGGACGACGAGCAGGGCGGGCAGACCCCACAGCACGGGGCGGCGCATCATCCGCAGGGCGGTGTCGTGCCACCAGCCGCGGTCGGGGTCGGGTTCGCGCTTGGGCCGGACACGGTGCCCGATCCGCGCCAGCGCGGCGGGCAGGATGACCAGGGACGCGAACACCGAGGTCACCACGGTGCCCATACCGGCGTAGGCGAAGGACTGGAGGAACGGGAAGGGGAAGAGCATCAGGCACGACAGCGCGACGGCGACGGTCAGGCCGCTGAAGGCGACGGTGCGCCCGGCCTTGGCCACCGCGATCGCCACGGCCTCGGGGACCTCCCGGCCGCGGGCCAGTTCCTCCCGGAAGCGGTTGATGACGAACAGGCTGTAGTCGACGCCCAGTCCCACGCCCATCACCAGGGTGAGGTTGGCGGCGAAGGTGGACACGTCGGTGATGTAGGTGACCCCGCGCAGCAGGGCCAGCGTGGTGATCACCGAGAACAGCCCCATGCCCAGGGTGAGGGCGGCCACCGAGAACCGGCGGTAGATGATGAACAGGAGCACGAACACCAGGGGGAAGATGATCGCCTCGGCCAACAGGAAGTCGGCCTGGGCCTGGAGGGCCGCCTGGCGGAAGATCTCGTCCCCGCCGCCGACCTCCACCCGCATGACGTCGTCCTCGCGGGTGAAGTCCGGGGAGATCTCGCCCAGCGCGGTCCGCGCCTCGGTGACGCTCCCCTCCATGCGCACGGTGATGAGCGCCTGGGAGCCGTCCTCGGAACGCATCGCCGGGGAGTCGCCGCGCCCCCAGTAGGAGGCGGTCTCGGCGACGCCCTCCCGGGAGGCCAGTTCGTCCTCCAGGGCAGTGGCGGCCTGGATCACGGCGGGATCGTCGACGTCACCGCCCTGGGCGGTGACCAGGAGCAGGAAGTGGTGCTTGCCGGTGGCGAAGCCCTCCTCCAGACGCTGTTCCACCAGCGCGGACTCCGAGCCGGGGCTCTCGAACCGGCTGAGCAGCAGTCGGTCCATCGTGCCCGCGGCCAGGACCAGGCCGATCAGCGTGAGGACGATGCCGAGCGTGATGAACCGTCCCGGACGCCGGGCCAGTGTCTCTCCGAGACGGGCCAGCAGGGGCGGGCGGTCCGGGGGCCCGCCGTGGCTTTCGGCGCCCGGGGGTGGCGCGGTGGTCGATGAGGTCGCCATGGTGTTCTCGCCTTCCAGGGTCAAGACGTGGGGGCGTGCCGTTCCATCCATTCGGCAGCCGTGTCGTACAGGAGTTCCGCGCCGGCGTCGATGGTGACGAAGTGGCCGGCGTCGGCAAGGGTGGTCTCGGTGACGTCGGGGCTGGAGGTGAAGAGGCCCGGATAGCCCTCGACCCCCTGGCGCAGCACGTCGTGGGCACCGAAGACCAGGTGGACGGGAACGTCGATCTCCCCGACCAGGTCGAGGTCGTAGAGGATCGCCATGGGCTCGGAGACCATGACCCCGCAGGGGTTGCGGCCCCACAGCCCTTCGATCTCGGCGACGACGGCGGGGTCGGCGTGGGGGCCGAGTCCTCCCTCGACGAAGTCCTCCAGGGTGGGGTCGAAGTACACGTGGCCCCGCGGGTCACCGGGATCGGTGTGCTCCTCCCCGCCCTCCAGGCAGGTGCGGTAGGCGGTGAGGAAGCGGCGGTTGGTGTCGTCGGTGATGCCGACGGCCGCCCAGCCGGTGAGGAACAGGCCGTCCACACCGCCGAAGGAGACCGCGACGCTCTCGGCGACCAGGGCGCCGCTGGAGTGACCGCCCATGACGACGGTGTCGAAGGCCACCGGGTCGTCGCCCCGGACCTCGTAGTCCCCCGCGCGCAACCGCTCCACCACCTGGTGGGCGATGTCGGCGTGGGCACCGCTGCAACTGGCGAACCCCTCGGGGATGTCGCTGGAGCCGTAGCCGAGGCGGTCGATGGTGATCGAGGCGTGTCCGCGCTCGGCGAGCTCGTCGACGTAGTTGCGGCCCTCGACGTCCAGTCGCCAGATCCACTCACCGGTGTTGGTGCCGTGGATCAGCAGGGCGACGGAGGGCGAGTCCGCGGCCAGGACCGCCTCCGGCGCGGTCAGGTGACCGCGGACGGTGTACTCCTCACCGTCCGCGGAGCACCGTCCGCGGGTGCGGTTGACGTTGTCGACCGTGAACTCCACCTCCAGGTCCACGACCCCCGGCGGGGTCTCGGCCGGCCTCTCGGCGGCGGGGTCGATCGCGGTGGGGGTGGTGGCCGCGGGCCGCTCCGGGACGGTGGGGACCGTCCGGGCGGCGGCCGTGGTGACCGTGGCGGCCGTGGTGATCAGGAGCGCGACCGCCACGGCCGCGACCCGGACGGGGCGCCCGCGTCGGAGCGCGCGGTTCGGGGGTGTGCCGGTGGTGTTCACCGTTGTCCCTCCAGCCAGTCGGCCAGGGCCGCGCGCAGGTCGGCCGCCCCGGGTTCGAGGACGAGATAGTGACCCGCGTCGGGCACGGTGACGGTCTCGGTGTCCGGTGCCCCGCTGAAGAGCGCGACGTGGTCGGCCCCGTCGGCGACGCGGGTGTCGTCGTCGGCGAAGGCGAACAGGACGGGCACCTCGACGCCGTGGAGATGGCGGGTGTCGGTGGACAGCGCCTCGACCTGGGTGCCCAGGTCACCGCAGGGTGTGCGGTCCTGGAGGCCGGCGGCGAGGGAGGCCACCGGGGTCGAGGGATCATGGAAGTTCGCCCGGGTGTAGGAGGTGCGACCCACGTCGACGTAGGCGTACCCGGCCGGGGCGGTGTCCTCGGCCCCGGGCGGGCCCGCCCCGGCGTCGGCGGGCACGCCGCCCTGCATGCAGGAGGCCAGGCCACCGAAGAAACGGGCGTTGGCCCGGTCGGTCAGACCGGTGCCGCTCCAGCCCAGGAGCACCAGGGCGTCGGGGGCTCCGGGGCCGTCGAACGAGTAGGCGGTGATCTGGGCGATCTGGGCGCCGCTGTGGTGCCCGGCCAGGGTGACGTGGTCGAAGGCGGGCGGGTGGTCGGGGCCGCTCTCGGAGTCCTCGACGGTGTAGTCGCCCTCGCGAACGCGTTCGATGACCTGGGCGGTCATGTCGGCCTGCGAGCCCAGGCACATCGACATGCCGTCCGGCCGGTCCCCGGCCCCGTAGCCGAGCCGGTCCAGGGTCAGGGAGACCCGGCCCAGCAGCGCCATCTCCTCGGTGTGGTGGAACCCGGGTTCGTCCAACCGCCAGAACCACTCCCCCGCGGCCTGTCCGTGCTGGTAGACGGTGACGGCGAGGTCGTCGTCCGGGTCCGTCAGCATCCCGGCCGGGCCGGTGAGGTGACCGTTCAGGGTGTACTCCTCGCCGTCGCTGTTGCAGGGCAACCGCGAGTCGTTGCGGTTGACGACGGTGAAGCGCACCGGGACGTCGACGATGTCGGCGGCGGCCATGCGCTCGGCGGTGGCCCGCGCGCGTTCCTCGGCCGTGGGTTCGGGTGCGGCGGCGGGTCCGTTCTCCTCGGAGGGGAGCAGTATCAGGGCGGCGGCGGTCAGGACGACGGCCGCGCCCGCGGCGATCAGGGTGTTCCTAGTCCCGGGCACGGGCCACCTCAGCGTTCTCTCGGACGGGTTCGGCGTCGCGTTCCGCCACCGGGGGCGGGACCACCGGTGACGGCCCGGCGGGGACGCGGGCGGGGTCGGCCGCGTTCTCACCGAGGGTCGCGTCGAAGGCCCGGTGGAAGCGGCGCAGCGGGCCGGGCGCCCACCAGGTGGCACGGCCGGTCATGCGCAGGACCGAGGGCACCAGGAGGCAGCGCACGATGGTGGCGTCGGCGATGACGGCCAGGGCCACGCCCCAGCCGAGCATCATCGTGTTGGTCACCCGCGAGGCGCCGATGACGATGAGGACGACCGCCAGGGCGACGGCGGCGGCGGTGATGACGCCGCCGGTGCGCCGCAGGCCGAGTTCGACGGCCGCGCGGTGATCGCCCGTGCGGTCGTACTCCTCGCGCATCCTGGCCAGGAGGAAGACCCCGTAGTCCATGGACAGCCCGAAGGCGATGCAGAACATGAGCACGGGCAGGGCGGTGTCGATGAACCCGGTCGGGGTGAAGCCGAGCGGCCCGGAGAGGTTGCCGTCCTGGAAGACCCAGACGACGGCGCCGAACATCGCGGTGAGGCTGAGCGCGTTGAACAGCACCGACAGCACGGGCAGGAGCACACTGCCGGTGAGCAGGTAGACCAGGACGAGCATGCCGGCGACGACGACGGTCAGGGCGAGCGGGACGCGCTCGGCGATGGCCTCCTGGGCGTCCACGACGGCGGCGGCCTGGCCGGCGACCGAGACCTCCAGGGGGGTGTCGACCGCGCGGATGTCGCGGACCAGGTTCTGGCTCTCGGGTGAGATGTCCTCGACCTCGGCGTCCGGCAGGACCTGGATGTAGGCCAGGTCCTCGGATTCGCGCAGGGCGTCCACGGGGGTGCGTTCACGCAGGTGGACGCCGTCGATGTGGACGCCCAGGGGGGAACGGACCTCCTCGACGCGGTCCAGGCGCGAGAGGGCGCCGACGTAGTCGTCCAGCAGTTCGGTGTCGGTGTCCTCCGGGGCCTCGTGGACGAGCACGTCCACGGCACCGGTGGCGGTGGAGCCGAAGTCGGTCCGAATGGTGTCCATGACCTCCCGGGACTCCACCCCGGCGGGCAGTTGGCGGTCGTCGGCCATGCCGAACTCGACCCGGAGGAAGGGCAGTCCGGCCACGATCAGGAGGGTGAGGGCGACCAGGGCGAACACGGGGGCGCGCCCCATGACGGTCCGGGTGAGCCGGCCCCAGCGCCGGTCGGCGGCCTCCTCCGGGGAGAGGGCGGAGCCTCGGCGCAGCAGGCGGCGCGGGTCCAGCGCGTTGACGCGCGGGCCCAGCAGGGTGAGCACGGCGGGCAGGACGACCAGGGAGGTCAGCGCCGCCAGCAGCACCACCGTCACACCGGAGTAGGCGAAGGAGCGCAGGAAGTAGAGGGGGAAGAACAGCATCGCGATCAGGGCGGCGGAGATGGCCAGGGCGGAGAAGACGACGGTGCGTCCCGCGGTGCGCACGGTGGTGAGCGTGGCGGCGGCCGGTTCGGCCCCGGACGCGAGTTCGGCCCGGAACCTGCGGACCATGAGCAGGGCGTAGTCGATCGACAGGCCCAGGCCGAGCGCGATGGTGAGGTTCTGCGCGAAGACCGACACGTCGGTGAATCCGGCGATCGCCCACAGCACCGCGTTGGTGCCGATGATGGAGACCACCCCGACCAGCAGGGGCAGGGTCGCCGAGACGACGCTGCCGTAGACCCACACCAGGATGAGCAGGGTCAGGGGCAGGGCGATCATCTCCGACCGGATCAGGTCCTCGGCGATGGTGGCCTCGATGTCGTTGAGGACGGCGGTCTGGCCGCCGACGCCGACGGTGAGGGGCCCGTGGTCGCCGCCGTAGCGTTCGGCGAGGTCGGCCACGGCCTCCCCGGCCTCGGCCTCGGTGCCGGAGACGTGCGCGGCGATGAGCGCGCGCGTGCCGTCGTCGGACTTCAGCTCGTCGGAACCGGTCTGCCAGTAGGAGGTGACGCCGGCGACGGCGTCCTCGTAGGCCAGTCCTTCGGCCAGTCCCAGTCCGCGGGCGGCGACCTCGCGGTCGTCCACGCCCTCCTCGGCCGTCACCAACAGGAGGAGGTTGGGCCTGCCGTCGGGGAAGTGGTCCTCCAGGATCTCCGCCGCCAGGGCCGACTCCGAGGACGGGTCCTCGGTGCCCTGGCCCGCCCGGAGGCGGTCGGCGACACCGGAGCCCAGGATCACCGCGCCGATCACCGCCAGGAACGCGATCGCCAGGACCCACCAGGGCCTGCGCGTGGTGAGGCCGGTCAACGCGTCGAGCATCGTGTCACCCCCGTTCGTCGTGCGCGGGCGGGACCGCCGGTGGCGGCCGGAGATCTCCGGCCGCCACCACGGGTGCCGTCGCCGTCACAGTACCGTATAAACATGCGACGATCATCAACCTAAACGATAGGGTTCATATATCATTTACTTGAGGGACCGTTCGGCGTCGGGCAACAGGGTCGCTCCGAGGAACACCCCCGGTCGCCAACGCGCGTCCAGGGGGGCGACCGAGGCGACGACCGCGTCGGGCCGAACGTGGATCACCCACTCGGCGCCCTCCCCTCCTCTCCCGGACAGCAGGGCGACGTCGTGATCGCCCACCGCCTCCACCGCCGACGGGGCGAGCAGGAGCACGTCCACGTCCTCGGGGAGGCGCCCGCGCAGCTCGGCCGCCGCCTCCCGCGCCCGCGACGAGCCGCCGCCCACCACCAGCGCGTGCCGCCCGGAGGCGAGGTAGGCGTGCAGGCTGGTCGCGTCGGTCCCCTGGAGCGGGGACAGCGGGGCGTCGCCGATGCGCCGTCCCGGAAGGGCACCGCCCACCGCGTCGCGGGCCCGCCAGCCGGCGGGCGGCGCGACCACGGCCGGGCTCTCGGTCAGATCCGGGGAGATCTGCGCCAACTGCGGCACCAGACGCTTCTCCAGCAGCCCCGACGCCGACAGGACGCGCATCAGGGTGTCGCGCACCAACCTGGCCAGAGGGGAGCGGGCCATCCAGGTACGGGTCTGCCGGTCGGCGCTGCGCACCACCGTGCGGGCGATCGGACGACGCTCCAGCGGATAGCTGTCCAGCAGCGTCTCCGGAGCCCCGCGCAGGACCGCGGCGAGCTTCCAGGCCAGGTCGAACCCGTCCTGGATGCCCGTGTTGAGGCCCTGACCGCCGGCCGGACTGTGCAGGTGGGCGGCGTCCCCGGCGATGAGCACCCGGCCGCGCCGGAACTCGCGCGCCACCCGGGCGTGGACCCGGAACCGGCTGCGCCACCACACGGTGTCCACACGCAGTCCACGGGGACCGCGCTCGGCCAGCAGCCGGGCGATGAGCGCGTCGTCGGGCGGCGCGGTCTCCCCGTCCGGAGCGATGTCGAAGAAGACCCGGTGGCCGCCGCCGGGCAGCGGCACGACCACGAGCACCCCGTCGGGGGTCAGGTGGTACTGGGCCTCCCGGACCGGGGTCGGGCCGCTCACCACACCGTCCGCCAGGAGGAACACGCGGTCGTAGGTGTCGCCCTCGAAGGGCACCCCCAGTGCTTCGCGCACCACGCTGCGGCTGCCGTCGGCGGCCACCACCCAGGGAACGACGACCTCTTCCCGGGTATGGGCATCGCCGTCGGGGCCGAGGACCACCCGCACCCCCTCCCCGTCCTCGGTCGGTTCCGCCGTGTGGACCCGGGTGGACCACTCGACGGACCCGCCGAGGGCGAGCAGGCGATCGTAGAGCGCCTGCTCCGTTCCGGGCTGGGGCAGGCAGATCGGGCCCGGGAACGCGGTGTCGCCCAGCCCGCCGAAGCGGACCCCGCCGATGCGCCTGCCCCTGGAGAAGTAGGAGGCCGACTCCAACGGCAGGGACCGGTCGACCACCTCTTGGGACACGCCCAACCTGCGCAGGACCTCCAGCGCCCCGCTCCACAGGATGAGGGCCTTGGGCTCCTCGGCCACCCCCGCACGGCGTTCGACCACGCGGCAGGGGACCCCGTTCTGTAGGAGCGTGCAGGCGGCGGCCAGCCCCGTGGGGCCGGCGCCGACCACGAGCACCGGGGGGTGCGGGCCCGGCGCGCTCATCGCGGAGCCTCCGCGGCCCGTGCCGGTCGGCCGGCGCCGTCGAGCAGTTCCGTGATCTCGGCGATCGCCTGGGCGTTGTCCTGGAAACGGACGGTGGCCATGCCCAGCTCGGCGGCCGGCTTGAGGTTGGCCTCCAGGTCGTCCACGAACAGGCAGCGGTCGGGGGTGAGGCCGAGCCGGGCCAGGAGTCGCTCGTAGATCTCGGTGTCGGGCTTGCGGACCCCCTCGTGCGCGGAGTTGACCACGACCTCGAAGAGTTCGTCGGCGGGCACGGTGGCCCGCCACAGTTCCTCCCACTCCAGGACGTTGTTGGTGAGCAGGGCCAGCCGGTAGCCCTCCATGTTCAGGTCGCGCAGAAAGTCGGCGAACCCGTGGTTGCCGGTGCGACCGGCGAACCACAGTTCGCCGAAGGTGCGGTCCTCGGGCAAGGTCCATCCCCCTTCGGGCAGCTCGGCGGTGATCTGGGCGACGAGGTCCGCCTCGGTGATGGCCCCGACCTCCAGTAGCGCCATCGGGTCGGCGCCGCCCTTGGCCGCGGCGGCACCGATGGCGGTGAGGATGGCGTCGGCGCTCAGGCCCGCCGTCCGGGCGAAGTGCTCCAAGGTCTCGTGGAGCGGGTTGGTGAGCACGCCGCCGTAGTCGCACACGACGGCCTCGATACGGGTCACACCCACTGGGCCACCTCGATCCGGAAGGAGCTGTTGGTCGTTCCCTGCTGGTTGACGCGGACGTCGACGCCGACGACCGGACCGAACCGCTCGTCGGAGCGGAAGGGCGCGATGTCGGCCTCCAGGGTGGAGGGGAGGTCGTTCTCGCAGAAGGACGAGAACGACGCCTCCACCGAGACCGGGACCAGGGTCGCCGGGTCCAGGCCCTCGGAGCGGGCCACGCCGGCCACGGCCACCTGGCGAGCGGCCTCGATGAGGAGGTTGCCGGGCAGGTGGTCGAGCGGGTGGTCGAACAGGTGGGGGTGACTGTGGTCGGGGACCACGGTGGCCCGCCAGCTCTCGTCACCCCGCTGGACGGGGTCGGTGATGACCACGTTGCGCGGGTCGCGGCGACCCACCACGAAGGGCTGGGCCGGGATCGCCCGGGGCGCCGCGGCGGCGCTCCAGTCCAGGGACTCACGGCCCTTGGTGCGCAGCGCCTGGTAGGCCTGACGGCTCAGGAAGATGAGCGCGCCGGTGGCCTGGGCCACCTCGGTCCCGTTGAGGAGGACCGCGCCTCGGAAGTCGTAGCCGCGCAGTCTGCCCGCCTGGTTGCGGTACAGGTCGGCCTCGGTGGTGACCATGAGGCGGGCGGGTTCGGCGCCCTGGCGCAGCCCGTCGAGGTCGCCGATGTGCAGCGACATGCGGTGCATGATGAACGCCCGGTCCATGGGGACGTCGAGGTGCCGGTGGGAGATGAGCACGCCGGTCTGGCGGCACGCCTCCAGGATGAGCGGCAGATCGTAGGTGGGGGTCTCCAGCATGACGTGGCCGCGGGGCAGCTGGGCGGCGACGTCGAAGGTGTTCTCGCCGGTCTGCCGGGAGTCGGTGACGAACACCTCCGAGACGGCCTTGCGGTGGACCAGCCCGCGGGGAACGGTCGCGTCGTAGTCGAGTTCGCGGATCACGGTGTTCTCGGGATCCAGGTCGGCCAGGGCCCGCTGTGCGGAGTCCGTCACCTCGGCCACGGCACTCGGGGCGTCTGCGGTCGTGCGGTTCATGTCTTCCCTTTCGTTCGCGTTCTCCTCGGGGGGTGTTCCGCCGAGGGACAACGGGGTTCGGAACGGTGAGGAGAGCGGTCCCCCGTGACGGGGACGGGCGGGGAACGGCCCGTCCCCGTACAAGAACCGAGTATCGAGAGGGGGCCTGAAGACGACCTGGAACCCGACCTGAAGGCCAATTGTGAAGAAAATTCATTTTTGGCTCCGCACGCGGCGTTCACATGCGAAGATGCGCGTGCAATTGATCCCTAACGCAGATGATCAAGGCTTTGTGACTATCGACACAAGGTACGACTTGAGCCCTGTCGCCTCCGGTCCTCGTCTGCGAAAGCTCCCGACTCGACGTCGGAGTGGAGCCGATCCACTACATAAAGCCATGATCTGCGTGTTTATGATCGCCTTACCGCATCCGAGCGACATGGACCCGTCGGGACGGGGCGGGACTCCGTACCCCTCAGAGCGAATCGGTCGGAACCGGAACCGGGGCGATGTCGGGAGAAGCCGGAGTGCACGGAACGTGGGAGACATCGATAACGCAAGACAACGGCCGGAAGGATTCCGGAATGATCAGAACACGGCGGACGGCACCGACGACCGTCTCGGTCCTGGGAGAGCTGGAGGTGAGCGGGGATCACGGCCCTCTGCCCCTGGGCGCACCCCGACAGCGCGCGGTGCTCGCGGCACTGGTGCTCAACGGCGATCGCCCCTTGACCACGCAGCGCGTCATCACGATGGTCTGGGGTTCGAACCCGCCGGCCTACGCGGTCAACCTGGTCCACAAGTACATGTCGGGCCTGCGCCGCGCCCTGGTCGACCTGCCCCCGCACAAGCGGGTCGACATCGAGAGCGGACCGTCGGGATACCGGCTCGTGGCACCGGTCGGCCAGGTGGACCTGGTGCTGTTCCAGACCTGGATCGACGCCGCGCGCGACCTGCGCGCACGCGGTGACGGCGAACGGGCCGCCGAGTTGTTCGGCCGGGCGCTGGACCTGTGGCGCGGCCCCCTGCTCGGGGAGCTCTCCGGCCCCGCCTTCGACGAGGAACGCGAGTTCATGGAGACCGTTCGACTGGCGGTGCTGGAGGAGTACGCCACCGTCGCCATCGAGGTCGGACGCCAGGCCGACGTGATGGAATCACTGCGCGAGGCGCTGCGCCGCCACCCCCTGGAGGAGAACCTGGCCAGGCTTCTGATCCTGGCCCTGTACAGCGAGGGACGCACGGCCGAGGCCGTCCGTGTGTACCAACGCCTGACCTCGCACATGCTGGGCGAACTCAACGTGCCGCCCCGCCCCGAACTGCACGATCTCTACCAGATCATCCGACGCCACGGGCCGATCCCCACCGGGAGACGGCTCCAGCGCATCCCCTGACCCCCTCCTCACCGATGCCGCCGCGCACCGGTGACCCTGCCGTGGCGCGTCACAGGTCCCGCCGGAGAGAACCTCACGGCGGGACCGTCTCCGACCTCAGACCCCGGCGGGCACGCGTTCGCGTTCGTCCGAGCCCCGGACCGAAGGCTCCTCGTCCCCGCCCTCGGAGATCCCGATGCGGTCGTGCAGCCACCGCAGCGGCCGGGGCAGCCACCAGTTCACCCCGCCGAGCAGGCGCATCGTCGCCGGCACCATGATCGCGCGCACCAGAGTGGCGTCCACGAGCACCGCGAGCGCCAGACCGATGCCGATGATCTTCAGGAACAGCAGGTCCGAGGCGCCCATGGCCAGGAGCACCACCATGAGCAGGATCGCGGCGCTGGTGATGATCCGGCCGGTGTGCTGGAGACCGGCCGCCACCGATCGGGTGTTGTCACCGGTGCGCAGGTACTCCTCGCGGACCCGGCTGAGCAGGAACAGCTCGTAGTCCATGGCCAGGCCGAACGCGACGACGGTGATGAGCACCAGGTACGTGGGGTCGATCGTGCCCACCGCCTCGAACCCGAGCAGGCCCGCGAAGGCCCCCTCCTGGAACCCCCAGACGACCACGCCCAGCGAGGCGCTCAGGGACAGCGCGCCCATGAGGACCGCCTTGACGGGGAGGACCACCGAGCCGAAGGCCAGGAAGAGCAGGAACAGTGTGGCGCCGGCGATGAAGCCGATGGTGGTCGGGGCCGCCGCCACGATGGCGGCGACGTTGTCCTGCTGCATGGCGGCCACACCGCCCACCAGGGCCTCCTCCGCGCCGTCGGGCGCGGGTTCGGCGCGCACGTCGGCCACGAGGCCCTTGATCTCGTCGGAGTCGGCGGCGCCCTGGTAGGCGACCAGGACGTGGGCGACGCCGTCGCCGGTGCGCTCCACCCGTGCCAGGGTGACCTCGGGCAGACCCTCCAGACGTTCGACGTAGTCGTCCAGGGCCTCGTCGCCGGCGTCGCCGACCACGGCGACGTGCAGCCGTCCCAGGCCGCCCCCCGGGAAGTCCTCGGCGACCGACTCGGTGGCGATCCGGCTGCCGGCGTCCTGGGGCAGGTAGCGCTGATCGGTGGTGCCCAGGTGGGCGGAGACCAGGCCGGAGCCGAAGATCACCAGGACACCGAGGACCGCGACCAGTGAGACGGCGGGGCCGCGCATCACGGTGCGGGCCAGGCGCGTCCATCCGCCCTCGTGGAGGGTCCCGGTGACGGTGCGTCGGGGCAGCGGCAGTCTCAGGCCGTCGATGCGGTGGCCCACCACCGACAACAGCGCCGGAAGGAAGATCAGGGCGGCGAGGAGGTCGAACAGGACCACGGCGATACCGCCGAAGCCGATCGACTTCAGGATCGGCTGGGGAAAGAAGAGCAGGCCGGCGAAGGCGATGCCGACGGTGACCCCGGAGAAGGCGACGGTGCGGCCGGCGGTGTCCACGGTGCGACCGACGGCGGCGGCCACCCCGCGCCCCCGGGCCAGTTCCTCGCGGAACCGGCTGACCATGAACAGGCCGTAGTCGATCGCCAGCCCCAGGCCCAGGATGGTGGCGACGTTGACGGCGAACACCGACACCTCGGTGACGTGGGTGAGGGCGCGCAGGGTCACGAGGGAGCCCAGGATCGCCAGACCGCCCACCGCGAGGGGGACCACGCCGGCGATGAGGCCGCCGAAGATCAGCACCAGCAGGAACAGCAGGAGGGGCAGCGTGATGAGCTCGGCGCGGACGACATCGCTCTCGGCGGCCTCCGACAACTCGTGCTCGACGGCGATGGGGCCGCCCAGGTGGGTCTCCAGCGGGCCCGAGGTCAGGTGTTCGGCGACGTCGTCGTACTGGTCCAGCCGTTCGGGGTGGCTCTCCCCCGTGAGCGTGATCGGGATGTACGTCGCGTGCATGTCCTCGGAGACGAGCATGCCGCGCTCGATGTCGGAGAGCCCTTCGTCGAGGTAGACGTCGAAGTCGGCGACGGCGCCCCGGGGCATGTCGTCGGCGATGCGCTGGATCGCCGCGGCGAAAGTCGGGTTGTCCACCTTCATCTCGTCGCTGCGGTAGACGGCGACGATGTCGACGTCGTCGTGGCCCAGTTCGCCTTCGAGCACGTCCATCGCCCGGGAGGACTCGGCTCCGGGGTCCTCGAAACCGCTTTCGCTGACGTCCGAGAAGACGCCGGATCCCCACACCACCGCGAACACGGCGAAGACGGCGGTGGTGACCAGGACGGCCCACCGGAAGCGATGGGCGCCAAGCCCGAGACGACCGAAAAGCCCCGTGTGCGTTGGCATGAGCAGCCCTTTCGGCGAACGGCCTTCGTGTCCGTTAACGCTGTTCGCTAACGGTGTTCACTAAAGCGTGCAGGCATTACGATGTCAATATCACCGGATGTGACCATAAAACGGGGTGTACCGCAGCACATGACGAAGCCGCAGCTTGAACGGGTCGAGCGGGTACCGAGCCGCCGGGAGCGTGTGCGCGAGGCCACACTCTCCGAGATCAAGGCGATCGCCCGCAGCCACCTCGTCGAGCACGGGGTCGCGGGAGTGTCCCTGCGGGCGATCGCCCGGGAGATGGGGATGACCGCGCCCGGCCTGTACCGCTACGTGTCGGGGATCGACTCGCTCCTGGTGCTCATCACCGCCGACATGTTCGACGAACTGGCCGCCGCGGTGTCGGCCGCCGACGCCAGCGTGCCCGCCGAGGACACCGACCTGCGCATCAACACCTCGCTGCGCGCCTTCCGGGGGTGGGCACTGGAGCACCCGGCGGAGTTCGCCGTGATGTTCGGGCCGCGCAAGCGGCTGGAACAGGAGGTGGACCTCACCCCGGCGGTCGAGGCGGGAAGGCGGTTCGGAGCCACCTTCTTCACCCTGTTCGAGCGCTTGATCGAGGAGGCGAGGTTCGAGCTGCCCGACAGCGGGCGGGTCACACCGGAGCTCGCCCGAGAGCTGCGGGCCTTCGCCGTCACCTGCGGCTTCGCGGGATCGGAGACGTCCGTCGAGGCGATGATGGTGCTCAGCTCGTGCTGGGTGCGCCTGTACGGCGTGGTCTGCATGGAGGTGTTCCAGCACCTGGATTTCGTGATGCGGGACATGGAACCACTCTTCGAGTCCGAGCTTCAGAACGTACTGACAGGCCTGGGCGTTCAGTACGAAGCACCGCAAAGCAACGAAACGGCTACCATCAGTACGCCCGATTAAGCCCCATACTGGAGGTCTGTGGCACTTGCCGGATTCGCCCGGGGTGGATCCGGTCCTGGCCGGCGCGCCATGGCATGAGAGCGAGGACCGACCCTGTGGAGAACCGACCCGGCGATGAGCGGTACGAACCGTCCACCGGCACCCCCTGGGTCCCCGGCACCACCGTGCACACGAACTCCTCGCGGTCCTCCGACGGCGGGGCCGACCGGGGCCTTCCGCCGGGCGTGCCCACCGCGCCCCCGCCCGCCGGCGCCCCTCGGCCCCCGGCGGCCCCCGACGCCTCGGACGCGCCCGACGGCGTTTCCACCCCCGGGACGCCGCAGGGCCCGTACACATCACAGGTCCATCGAGGCGAGGGCGTCCCCCCGGGCGCCCACGCGCCCGGTGGATCACAGGTTCACGGCGGTGGTCACGGTCCTCCCGGAGCGTCCGCCGGCGGGCCGTACGGCCCGCACGGCGGGCAGGTCCACCGGGGCGAGGGCGTCCCCCCGGGTCCCCCCGGGACGCCGTGGGGGCCGCAGGGGTACCGGGGCGGGCCGGCCCCCGGCGGCCAAGGGGCGCCGTGGGGGCCGCAGGGGTACCGGGGCGGACCGTGGGGACCCCGGTTCCCCGAGAACGGCCAGGGCCCCTTCGCGCAGGCGTACGGCGGGGCACCGCAACGGCAATGGCGCTACGTACAGCCCCCGGTACCGCAGTGGGGACACCCCGAGGCGTGGCCGCAGCCGCAGCCCGGAAGACGGGGGCGCGGGGTGCTGGTGGCGTCCGCGCTGGCCGCGACCGTGGCGTTGGCGGCGCTGGCCGCCAGCATCGCCATCGTCGTCGCCACGCCGCAGCCGGAACCGACACCGACGGGCGAGGACCTCTCGGCCTACTACGACGAACGGCTCTCCGAACCGCCGGAGGAGGTCGTCGTCGACATCGCCGACCACCCGCTGTACGACACGGCCACGCCCGCGGAGATCCCCTGCGACGTCCCCGACCTGGAGATGGGCTCCGACGACTCCTGGGAGGAGTTCGCCACGGCCACCGGGCACTGCCTGGACGAGCTGTGGGCCCCCGTCTTCGACGACCTGGGACTGAGCGTGGGGCCCCCCGAGATCACCGTCACCCGCGAGTCCCCCGACTCCGGTGACGAGGAGGGGTACACCCTCGCCTACTACGAGGGCGACTACGAGCGCATCACCGTGGTCCTGCCCAACGTGCGCACGCTCGGCGGACAGATCCCCGCCGAGGCGCGCGAGGACGTGTGGATCGCCCTCATGGGCCACGAGTACGGCCACCACGTGCAGTACGTGACCGGCATCCTCGACATCTCCCACGACCTGCGCCGCACGGCGGCCAGCGAGGACGAGGAGCTGGACACCCTGCGCCGCACCGAACTCCAGGCCGAGTGCATGGCCGGGATCGGGCTGCGGGCCATCACCGACGCCGACCGGCGATCCCTGAACCGGGTCAACGCCAACTTCAACGGCGGCGGCGACCTGCCCACCCACGGCACGGCGACCAACCGGGCCGAGTGGTTGGAGCGGGGCTGGGACGAGAGCACCGTGGGTGGCTGCAACACCTACGGCGCCGACCCGGACCAGGTCACCTGATCCGTTCGCCGAGGATCTCGCGGTAGGCCGACCACCCGTGGAGCTTGACCCGTTCGCCGCGGTCGAGCTTGCGGGCCTGGTCGGCCTCGGCGGCGTCGATGCGCAACCAGTCGTCGTAGCCGCCGCGGTCTTCCACGACATCGTAGAGGTCGACGAGGTCCGGCGCGGACGCGCGCAGCACGGACGCGTCATCGAGCAGGGACCGCACGGTGCCGGCGGCGTCGGACTTGTTGGTGCCGATCACCCCGGTGGCACCGCGTTTGATCCAGCCCGCCACGTAGTCCCCCCGGACGACCTCGCCCCGTTCGTCCAGGACCCGGCCGTCGCGCTGGGGCACGGTGCGGGCGTCCGCGTCGAAGGGCACTCCCGGCAGGGGCACGCTCGCGTAACCCACCGAGCGGAGCACCATCCCGGCCGCCAGATCGACCGTCTCGCCGGTGCCGACCAGGTTGTCGCCCTCCAGGCGGGTGCGCTCCACCCGCACACCCGTGACCCGGTCGGTGCCCAGGATCTCCCGCGGGCGGGCCCAGAAGTGGAGGTGGACCGAACGCGGTCGCCCCTCGGGCGCGAGAGCGGCCCGTTCGCGCAGCAGGCGCAGGTTGGTGCGCGCGGCACGGGCGACGTCCCCTCTGATGGCCGTGTGGTCGATGTCGACCTGGGCCGGGTCCACCACGACGTCCACGCCGGGCAGGGACAGGAGGTCGCGCAGTTCCGGCGCGGTGAACCTGGCCTGGAGCGGACCGCGCCGGGACAGCAGGCGCACGGTGCGCACCCGGCTGGCCGCCAGCACGTCGAGCACGGGCTGGGGGATGTCGGTGTGCCGTAGTTCGTCGGCGGTCTTGACGAGGATGCGGGCGACGTCCAGGGCGACGTTCCCGGCGCCGACGACCACCACCTCCTCGGCGTTCAACACGAACCGTTCCAGCTCGCTGTCGGGGTGACCGCAGTACCAGTTCACGAAGTCGGTGGCGGCGGCGCTGCCGGGCAGGTCCTCGCCGGGCACGCCCATGCGCCGGTCGACCGAGGCCCCGGTGGCGTACACCACGGCGTGGTGGGTGCGCGCCAGGTCGGCGCGGGTCAGGTCGGTCCCGAACTCCACCCCGCCGACGAACCGTACGTCGGGGTGTTCCAGCACACGGCGCAGCGAGTGGGCCACACCCTTGATCTTGGTGTGGTCGGGGGCCACCCCGTACCGCACCAGACCGTACGGGGTGGGGAGCCGGTCGACCACGTCGACCCGCACGGGCACCCGACGCTGCCGGGTCAGGGATTCGGCCGTGTACAGGCCCGCGGGTCCGGAGCCGATGACGGCCACCTTGAGCGGTGCGGTTTCCCCATCGCGCTGCTGTTCGGGAGAGGTCATACCCCCATTCTGACAGTCGGGGGCGCGACCTCTCCCGTTCCGGCCGGAGCCGAGGCGTGTTCCGGGGGCACCGACCCCGCCGCGCGACGCCCCGGCATCCGGACACGCCTCAGGCGTTCTCGTCCTCCAGGGCCGGGTCGGTGGCCCCCTCGGTGTGACGCGAGACCGTCTCGGTGAGCTTGCGCGAGAGCTCCTGCGGGGTCAGCCCCTGCTGCTGGAGGATGGTGTCGCGCTTGGCGTGGTCCAGGAACTCCTGGGCGATGCCGAAGGTGCGCACGGGCACGTCCACGTCGTGGTCGCGCAGCAGGCGGGCCACGGCGTCGCCGACGCCGCCGGTACGCCCGTTGTCCTCGACCACGGCCACGACCCTGTGCCGGGCGGCCTCGGCGATCAGCGCCTCGTCCAAGGGCTTGACCCACAGCGGGTCGATGACGGTGACGCCGATGCCCTGGTCGGCCATCCGGTCGGCGACCTCACAGGCCACCTGGGCCATGGTGCCGACACCGACGATGAGCAGGTCCTCGGAGTGGCCCTCGCCGGCTCGGCGCAGCAGGTCCATGGAGCCGACCTCGCCGATGGCGGGCAGTTCCTCGGGGACGGCGCCCTTGGGGTAGCGCACGACGGTGGGGGCGTCCTCGACCGCGACGGCCTCGCGCACCAGGGTGCGCAGGCGCTCGGCGTCGCGGGGCGCGGCCAGGCGGAGTCCGGGGACCACCTGGAGGATGGACATGTCCCACATGCCGTTGTGGCTGGCACCGTCGTTGCCGGTGACGCCGGCCCGGTCCAGGCAGAAGGTGACGCCCTGGCGGTGCAGGGCGGCGTCCATGAGCACCTGGTCGAAACAGCGGTTGAGGAAGGTCGCGTAGACGGCGACGACCGGGTGCAGGCCGTTCATGGCCATGCCGGTGGCGGCGGTGGCGGCGTGCTGCTCGGCGATGCCCACGTCGAAGATGCGGTCGGGGTAGGCGTCGGCGAACCTGTTGAGCCCGGTGGGGTGGAGCATGGCCGCGGTGATGGCCACCACGTCCTCGCGCTCGGCACCGATCTCGACCATGGTGTCGGCGAACACCGACGTCCACTTGAGGGCCTTGGACCCGGGCTTGGCCTCGCCGGTGGCGACGTCGAACGGACCGGGGGCGTGGAACTGGTCCTCGTCGTGGTTCTCGGCGGGGGCGTACCCCTTGCCCTTCTGGGTGATGACGTGGACGATCACCGGTCCGCCGAAGTCGCGGGCGCGGCGCAGCGCCTTCTCCAGCGCGGGTTCGTCGTGGCCGTCGATGGGGCCGAGGTACTTCAGTCCCAGGTCCTCGAACATCATCTGGGGCTGGATGGCGTCCTTGATGCCCTTCTTGAGGCCGTGCAGGGCCTCGTAGAGGGGCTGGCCGACCACGGGGGTCCGGTTGAGGGTGTTCTTGGCCAGGTCCAGGGCCTGCTCGTAGCCGGGCGTCATGCGCAGGGAGGCGAGGTGGTCGGCGAGGCCGCCCATGGTCGGCGAGTAGGAGCGCCCGTTGTCGTTGACGACGACGACGAGGCGGCGGTCCTTCTTCGCGGCGATGTTGTTGAGCGCCTCCCAGGCCATACCGCCGGTGAGGGCGCCGTCGCCGATGACGGCGACGACGGAGCGGTCGCTCAGGCCGCGGACCTCGTTGGCCTTGGCCATGCCGTCGGCGTAGGACAGGGCGGTGGAGGCGTGGGAGTTCTCGATGAAGTCGTGCTCGGACTCGGCCCGGGAGGGGTACCCGGACAGACCGCCCTCGGACTTCAGGTTCGTGAAGTCGTGCCGGCCGGTGAGGACCTTGTGGGCGTAGGCCTGGTGTCCCGTGTCGAAGAGGATCGGGTCCTTGGGGGAGTCGAAGACGCGATGCAGCGCGATCGTGAGCTCGACGACGCCGAGGCTGGGACCGAGGTGGCCGCCGGTCTGCGAGCAGGACTCGACCAGGAAGTCCCGGATCTCCTGGGCCAGGACCGGGAGCTGATCGGCCGGAAGCCTCTTGAGGGCTTCCGGATTGTGCATCGACTCGAACAGTGTCACTGTCTCGTCAGTCCCCTCGTCCAGCGTGTCGGTTCAGTGTGCCGCGCCCGGCCCCTGACGTGGGTCGGCGTCGGCTACCGGCAGGTATACATACCCGAGTTTATGGCCCTACGCGCACGGGTCCCGCCCGCCCTCGGCGTGGGCCGCGCACCGGTGGGGTGCCCGTGCGTCGCCGTTCCCACGTCGAACCATGGGAACGTTGCCCCGTGCCACGGTTTTCGGCGTACATTACCCGCTTTCGAGAGCGGCTTCCGCCACCCGATCACCCCGGCAGAGGCTATCTCAGAACCGCCTGGACCAGCAGCGCGAACGCGGAGGCGGTCACGACGACGAGCATGCCGACGCGCAGTCGCGCGGCGTTGACCCTGCGACGCAGGAAGACCCCGGCCCCGAATCCGATCACGACCAACGGGATCGCCGTGAGCCCCACCACGACGATCCGGGTGTCGAGCTGACCGCCGACGGCGAGCGCGAACAGCGAGAGGGCACCGCCGAACAGGAAGAACGCGGCGAGCGTCGCGCGGACCCTGGCGGGTTCCTCGTACTGGTAGAGCAGGGCCATGGGCGGGCCGCCGACGGAGGTGGCGGTGCCCGCGAAGCCCGACAGCGCGCCCGCGGTGACGAGCGAGGCGGGGGTGATGCGCACCCGGAAGGAGCGCAGGGACAGGCCGACGGCGACGAGCACCATCACGCCGACCATTCCCGCCAGGGCCCGGGGCGGCAGGACGGCGACCACCCACACCGCCAGGACCGTCCCGGGCAGACGGGCGGGCAGCCCCCAGGCGATGCCGCGCCAGTCCACGTGGCGGTACTCCTGGAACAGCGTGAGGATCGGCAGGACGATGACGGTGACCAGGAGGGCCCCGGGCATGAGGGTGGGGTCCAGCAGGGACAGGACGGGCGCGGCGACCAGTCCGAGGCCCAGCCCGACGGTGCTCTGCACGGCCGCCCCGGCGATGACGGCGAGGGCGGCGGCGACCACGAACGTCCACGTGTCGCCCGCGGGGAGCACCCCGTGGCCGGTGGGTGAGAAGAATTCCGGGAGCACGGGGTGCGACGCTACACCCCCACCTCTCCGATCGGGATCACGAGGTGGGGGCGGAGGACGTTCCGCGTCCGCCCGCGCGACCGCCGCCGGACGCGGTCAGCTCGCGGTACCGGCGACCGGCGCGGTGTCCGGCACACCGTCGATGTACTCCATCGCCCGCTCCGGGTGCAGGAACCACTCGATGAGCCCGGTGGGGTCGGCGAAGGAGTTCGCGAACCGGTCGGCGGTGGCCTGGTGGCGCGCGGCCAACCGGTACAGCTCCCACACGTGCGGGGGACCCGAGAGCATCACCCGGCTCCACGCGACGACCTGACGGGCCCGCCGCCAGTGCTCGGCGAACGTCTCGCGCATGAACCGTTCGTCGAAGGGGCGCGTGCCGTGGTCGACGATCGCGCGACGGTGGACGTCGGCGGCCAGGGAGGCCATGTTGGCGCCCTGGGCGGTGATCGGGTCGGTGGCGACCACGGTGTCGGCCATGCCCAGGACCGGGACGCCGCCGTCGAGGCGGGCGACGGGAACGCGGACCACGGGCGTGTGGCCGCCGGTGAGGGCGGCCATCGGGTCGGCGGGCCGCGCCGGGGCGAACCGCTCGTACTCCCAGGGCGCGTAGCGGCGTACCACCCGCAGCAGGTGGTCCAGGACCTCCTCGGCGCGGGCCGTGGCGGGCAGCGGTCGGTCCAGGGGTCCCCCGGGCACCGCCTCGACCATGAGGGCGTCGCAGGGACCGTTCAGGGACAGCGTGGGCAGGCTGAACACCTCGCCCGCGCCGGGGACGGCGGTGCGGGCGAGCACGGGGCCGTCGGGGTGGGGCGCGGCCCCGGCGGCGTAGACCAGCGCCAGGGACCGTTGGGGCGCGTCGTGCGGCGAGCGGCGGTGGTCGATCGGGAAGACGTCGGAGAGGCCGCCGCGACCGGTGGCCACCACGACGAGTTCGTACTCGGTGGCCAGTCCGGCCAGTTCCCCGGGCCGGACCGGACGGCGGATCAGGTGGCCCCCGTCCCGGACGAACAGCTCCAGCCAGGTGGAGAGCTTGAGCCGCTGGTCGACGGAGCGCGCGGGTTCGTCGAGGCGGCCCCGCCAGGCCAGGTCGGGGAGGTCCGCGCCGGTGGGGTCGGCCACGCGCAGGCCGACGCCGTGGACCTCGGGCGCCCGGTCGTCCCAGAAGGCCAGGCCGTGCCGGCGCTCCCGGCGCAGCGCGGGCCCGAACAGGCACTGGGTGGAGGTGATCCGTCCGGCGCGGATCTCCGCCGGCCCGCTCGGAGAGACCAGGGTGACGTCGTAGCCCTCGGCCAGCAGGCCGAGGGCGAGTTGGAGACCGGACTGCCCGGCGCCGACGACGAGGATCCTTCGCATGCTTCCCGCTCTCTGGTTCGCGCCCGCACCGGACACCCGGCCGTGTTCCGGGCACGGCGAGAAGGGGCGTACGCGTGTTGCCCCGTGTACGACCCCGTGCGGACGGTGGTGTTCGCGGCGAACCTAGCAGTGCCGTCACGAAGGGTTCGGGCACCCCCGCCGACCGGGACCTTCGCCCCTGTGAGCCCAGGACCTGCGACATCACCGCGATGGGCCGATGGTCGGCGCGTTCGGGGCCCCGGACGCGACGAGGCCCCGGTCCGGCTACCGGGGCCGGACCGGGGCGGGGGCGGCGGGGAGTGGGCGCCGCCCCTTTCCGGGAGGGAGTGGAGGATCCGGGTGTCAGGCACCGCCCCTGGCGTGGGACTTGCGTCCACGCCGGGAGATCGCGTCGATGATGACCGCGATCAGCAGGACCGCCGCGGTGATCATGAAGCGCACCGAGGTGTCCATCTGGAGCAGCAGCAGACCGGAGGTGATGGCGCCGAGCACCAGGCCGCCCAGCAGCGCCGAGTAGGCGTTGCCCCGACCGCCGAAGAGGCTGGTACCGCCGATGACCGCGGCGGCGATCGCCATCATGAGCTCCGCGCCGCCACCGGTGGACACGCTCGCCGCGAAGTTGCGCGAGACGAGCATGATGCCGCCCAGGGCCGCCAGGGTGGAGGCGATGCCGAACACGGAGATCCGGATGAGGTCGACGTTGATGCCGGCGCGCCGGGCCGCCTCGGCGTTGCCGCCGACCGCGTACACCATGCGGCCGTAGCGGGTCTTGCGCAGGACCAGGTCCAGCACGACCACGAAGCCCACGAAGATGAGGAAGGCCAGCGGCACGCCCTTGTACTGGTTGAGCACCCACACCCCGCCCAGGATCGGCAGGGACAGCAGCGCGGCCCGGAAGACGATCTCGCTCGGCGGCTTGTAGGGCAGACGGGCCCGTCGGCGGCTCCGCTCGACCACGAACACCGAGAGCGTGTACAGGACCACGGTGATGGCCGCGATCGCCCAGCCCATGAACGGGACGAAGTAGGTCTGGGTGAGCATCGCGATGGCCCCGTTGGGGCTGGTGTTGATGGTGCCGTCGGAGCCCATCAGGTACAGGTGCACGCCCTGCCAGCCCAGCAGACCCGCCAGGGTGACCACGAACGCCGGTACCCCGAGTTTGGCGAAGACGGTGCCGTGGATCAGGCCGATGAGCAGACCGACGCCGATCGCGGCGGCGATGGCGCCCCATTCGGGAACGCCCTGCTTGACCGCGAGCACCGCCAGGACGGCCGCGGACAGACCCGCGACCGAGCCGATGGACAGGTCGATCTCGCCCAGCAGCAGGACCATGATGACGCCGGTGGTCATCAGACCGATGGCGGCGATCTGGACGGTGAGGTTGGACAGGTTCTGCGGCGACAGGAACCGATCGTTCATCGACTGGAAGACGACGGCGATCAGCAGCAGCCCCACGATGACGGGGATCGGGCCCAGTTCGCCGCCGCGCAGCCTGCGGCGCAGCGCGTCGAGCCAGCCCTTGGGCGAGGCGACCGTGGTCAGGAGCCGGGGGTCGCGCACGGGTTCGGCCGGTGCGGCTCCGCCCTCACCTGACGCCTTGGATACCGGGGTCTGCTGGGTCATCACTTGTCCTCCGTGGCCAGGGCCGAGGAACCGGTGCGCTCGGAACGGCGGCTGACCGGGTTGTCGGCGGCACCGGTGATGGCGGCCACGATCTCTTCGTAGCTGGTCTCCGCGATGGGGAAGTCTCCGGCGTTGCGGCCCAGCCGCAGCACCACGGCGCGGTCGGCCACCGCGCGGACGTCGGCCATGTTGTGGCTGATCAGGACGACGGCGTGGCCCTGGTCGCGCAGTCGCTCGATGAGGTCCAGGACCTGGGCGGTCTGGGCGACGCCGAGGGCGGCGGTGGGCTCGTCGAGCATCACCACGCGCGGCTGGCCCAGGAGGGAGCGGGCGATGGCGATGATCTGGCGCTGACCTCCGGAGAGGGAGGCGACCGGCACGCGCAGGCTGGGGATGCGGACCGACAGGGAGTCGAGGAGTTCCCTGGCCCGGCTCTCCATCTCGACCTCGTCGAGGGTGCCGGGGAAGTGCAGCTTCTCGTTGCCCAGGAACAGATTGGCGACGATGTCCAGGTTGTCGCACAGGGCGAGGTCCTGGTAGATGGTCGCGATCCCCAGACGTTGGGCGTCGGAGGGGGAATGGATGCCGACCTGGCGGCCGTCCCAGCGGATGACTCCGCCGGCGTCCGCGGGGTGGGCTCCGGAGATGACCTTGACCAGCGTGGATTTACCGGCGCCGTTGTCACCCAGGAGAGCGACGACCTCTCCCTCGGCGACCTGGAAGTCGACGTCGCTGAGCGCGCGGACCGCCCCGAAGGTCTTGGAGATCCCGGACAGTTCCAGGACTGGTGTACTCATGCGTTCGTTATCTCTTCTCTCGTCCCGGGGCGGGGCGGGCGGGCGGCGGGGGCCCGCCCGCCCCGTCGGGGCGTCGCACCGTGCCTAGAGGGCTTCCTGGCAGAAATCCGTGTCGGCGTAGTCGTCGGTGCAGATCTCCTCGATGGAGTAGATCCCGTCCGAGACGACGGTGTCGCCGACGTTCTCCTCGGTGACCGCGATGGGCTCCAGCAGGACCGCGGGGACCGTCTCGCCGTTGGCGTCCTCCACGTCGGTGAGCCTGTACTCGCCGAGGTCGGGGTCGGTGTCGGTGGCCAGGGCCACGGCCATGGCGGCGGCGATCTGCGCCTCCGGCTTGATGGCCTTGTAGACGGTCATGTACTGCTCACCGGCGATGATGCGCTGAATGCCGGCGAGTTCGGCGTCCTGACCGGTGACCGGCGGCAGGTCGTCCACGTCGACGCCGGCGCTGCGGAGCGCGGAGATGATGCCCGAGGCCATGCCGTCGTTGGCGGAGTAGACACCGATGATCTCGTCGACGCCCAGGGCGGTGATGGCGCCCTCCATCTGGGAGTTGGCCTGGTCCGGGGACCAGTCCGGGGTGTCGAACTCCTGGCCGATGTCGACCTGGTCCTCGAAGATCTCGTGGGCGCCGGCCTTGAAGTCGGCGGCGTTGGGGTCGGTGGGCGAGCCGTTGATCATGACGATCTGGCCTTCACCGGCGGTGCCCTCCTCCTCCAGGGCGGCGATCAGCGCCTCGGCCTGGACCTGGCCGACGCGGTGGTTGTCGAAGGAGACGTACATGTCCACGCCGCCCTGGGCGAGGCGGTCGTAGGCGACCACGGGGACGCCCTGGGCCTTGGCCTCACTGACGGTGCCGGCGGCGGCGGCGGAGTCGACCGCGTCCAGGACCAGCACGTCCACCCCGTCGGTGAGCATGGCCTGGGCCTGGGTCTGCTGCTCGTCGACGTCCTGGTCGGCGTTGGCGTAGGACAGTTCGCAGTTGGGGCAGAGCTCGGCGAGCGCCTCCTCGAAGAAGGGCTTGTCGAACGCCTCGTAGCGGGCGGTCTGGAGTTCGGGGAGGAGGAGGCCGACGTGGAAGCCCTCCTCGACGGTGTGGGTCTCCCTCTCGGCGTCCTCGCCCGAGGTGGTGAGCGAACCACAACCGGAGACGAGCAGGGTCAGAGCGGCGCCGGCGGCGGCGAGGCCGCCGACGACCGTGCGCTGGTGGACGGTGCGTGTACTCAACGCTGCACCTTTCGTAACGGGGGACGGATGTGAACTCGCGAGTGATGGTGTGAAGTAGACCCCCGGCGCAGCCTTGTCGTCAACTCCTGAACACATAACCGAAACATCACGGATATTGCGTTCATACCCTAAAGACAAAGAAAGCGCAGGTCAGAGGGGCTGCCCTCGATGGGTCACCCTCTCAGCATGCGCGGAAAGAACATGATCGAACACGCACGGGCAGCACAAACCTTCACCAGGAGAACCCCAAGGAAGGGTTTTCCGTGACGGTGCGTCGTTCAGTGGGCGCTCTGCGCGGCCATGCGCAGGGCCCCGTACAGGGACGCGTCCCGGCCCAGCGCGCTCGGCACCAGGTCCAGCCGGGACAGGGCACTGCCCAGGGCTCCCAGCTCCATCGCCCGGCGCATCGGGTCGAGCAGCAGCTCGCCCGCCTCGGCCAGTCCGCCGCCCACGATGACCCGGTCGGGGTTGAACAGGTTGGCCATGATCGCCACGCCCTGGCCCAGCGCCGTGCCCGCCTCGGCGATGATGCGCCGGCAGCCCGGATCGCCGGAGCGGGCGGCGCCCACCAGGTCGTCGACCCCGGCCGGGCCGGGGCCGTGGGCGACATAGCTGTTCTGGGGCAGCATCTCCATGAGGTAGCCGGCCCCGACGAACGTCTCCAGGCAGCCCCGGTTGCCGCACCGGCACACCTGCCCCCGGGGGTCCAGCGCTATGTGCCCGATCTCCCCGGCGGTGCCGCCGGCCCCGCGGAACAGTCCGCCCGAGACGATGATGCCCGCGCCCACCCCGTCGCTGATGATCAGGTGGACGAGGTGTTCGGATCCCTGACCGGCGCCCTTGTGCAACTCGGCCAGGACCGCGAGGTTGGCGTCGTTCTCCGCGACGACCGGGACGCCCAGCCGCTCGGACAGCGCCTCGGCCGGGCGGAAGCCCGCCCATCGGGGAACGCAGGAGATGCCGCCGACCTCGCCGCTGTGCGGATCGATCGGTCCGGGCACCGACGCCACCACGGAGGCCACCGTGGACAGGTCGACGCGGGCGCGCACCAGCGTGGTCTCGACCAGCCAGGAGGCGCGGCGCACCCCCCGGTCGGGATCGGCCGCCACGTCGTAGTCGATCTCCTCGCGGGCCAGCATGTTGCCCTCGCTGTCACCGATGGCGACCGTGACGCGCTCGGCGGTGAAATCGACGGCCACCACGGTGCCGGGCGGGCGCACCAGGGTGACGGCGCGGGCCCGACGGCCGTTGGAGGAGGTGTCGTGGACCGCCACCGTGCCCGCGGCGCGCAGTCCGCGCACGATGTTGGAGACGCTGGCGGCGGACAGACCGGTGGCCCGGGCCAGTTCGGCCTGGGTACGGGTGCCGTCGCGGCGCAGTACCTCGACGACGCGACGTTCGTTGGCCTGGCGCAGGGCGGACTGGGACCCCGGTGTCACTGCGGTGTCGGTCACCGGGCGTCCCCTTCGATCGGTCATCGGCACGGCACGGGCGTGCCTTGTGCGTCGAATGCTACAAGGATTGAACGCAAGCGGAAACCGCCCACCTGAGCACGTTAAGGTCCGAAGGTGACCGTAACGCGTGTGGACACCGGCCGGGCCGGGTGGGTGGCCCGACTGGCCGAGACCGTCGCTGAGGGCTCCGGGAGGGGCCGCGCGCGGGTCGTGGTCGTCGAGGGCCGGTCCGGTTCCGGCAAGAGCACGGTGGCCGGGCGGCTGCGCGCGGAGCTGGAGGCGCGGGGCGTCCCGGCGGCCGTGTTGTCGATGGAGGACCTCTACCCCGGGTGGCACGGGCTGGCCCGGGCTCCGGAACTGCTCGTGTCCTGGGTGTTGGAGCCGCTGCGCGACGGCCGCCCGGCGTCGTGGCACCGCTACGACTGGGAGCGCGGGGAGTTCACCGCCGCGCGCGTACCGGTCCCGTCGGAGGTGGCGGACGGCGGGGTGCTGGTGGTGGAGGGGTGCGGCTCGGGCGCCCGGATCGCGCGACCGTACCTGGACCTGTCGGTGTGGGTCGCGGCCCCCGACGCGGTGCGCGCCCGCCGACTGGACGCTCGGGGGGACGCCGCCGTCTACGCCCCCTACCGGCGGGTCTGGGCCGAGCAGGAGGCGGTCTTCTACGCGGCGGAACGCCCCCGGGAGCACGCCGACGTCATCGTCGACAACCCCCGGGGGGCGTGAGGGGGTCAGCCCGCCCCGACCGGAACGGGGGCGAGGAAGTCGGTGATCCGGTCCAGGACGTCGGGGTCGGTGAGGATGCGGTTGTGCCCGAGGCCGACCGTGCTGACCAGCCTGGTGCCCGCCCCCATCGCGGAGAGGACGCGCAGGGACTCGGCGTGGGAGATCACCGGGTCGTCGACATCGTGGAACAACAGCACGGGCGCCTTCAGGGTCTCGGCGTCGCGGTCGGTGGCGAAGCGTTCCCAGATGTCCCGGTCCCCGGTGAAGAAGGCGTCCTCGATGGCCCGGCGCAGGGCCTTGTTCACCCGGGGACCCCAGCCGAAGGCGGTGACGAAACCGTCCACGGTGCCCTCGAAGTCGGCCATCGCCGACAGCAGGACCAGGCGGTCGGCCCGGACCCCCTCCCTCACCAGGTGGGTGGCGAACAGCCCGCCCAGGGAGTGGCCGACCACGGCCGCGAAGTCGCCGTGTCGCTCCTGGAGCCGGCGGGCGATGGCCAGGGCGTCCAGGACGGTGCCGGCCGGTCCGCCGGTGGCCCCGTGGCCGGGCGCGTCCCAGGAGACGACGGTGTGTCCGGCCCCGGTGAGGGCGCGCACGAGCGGGGCCATCCGGGAGGCGCGCGAACCCCAGCCGTGGACCAGGAGTACGGGGCGGGCCCCCTCGCCCCAGGTGTACGTGGCGACCCGCCACCCCTGATGGCCGAAGTGGGCGACGCGGGCGCGGTCGTGCACGTCGCGGTCACGGTCGACCAGGGGGGTGTCACCGGGGTCGCTCCACAGGCGCAGGGCCCGTTCTCCGGCCACGCGCGGAGCGGTGACGGCGAGGACCTCCAGGTCGATCGGGTGCGGGGTGGTCATGGGAATCTCCTTGTTCGGGTCGGTGGCGCGGATCGGACGCGGTCCGTCATCTTCCGAGGGCGTGCGCGGGCAGGTCGGTCCCCTGGACGAAGGAGGTGATGGCGTCCAGGTGCTCTCCCACGGCGAGGGCACCGCTGTGGCCGAGACCGGTGGTGGCGATCATCCGCCCCCGTGCTCCGAGGTGTTCGAGGGTGCGCAGGGAGTGCGCGAAGGGCACGACCTCGTCGGTGTCGTCGTGCAGGAGCAGGAAGGGCCGGCCGAGCGTGTCGATCCGGTGGGTGGTGGAGAAGCGTTCCCACACCGTCGGGTCCGCCTCGAAGTAGTGGCGTTCCACCTCCGTGCGCAGCGCTTCCCGGGCGCGGGGGCCCAGCCGCAGGGCGTCGGAGAACGCCGTGAGGAGGTAGTCGAAGTCCGACACCCCGGACAGGAGGACCACCCGGTCGGCCTCCACGCCCTCTCGCAGCGCGTGGACCGCGAAGGGCACGCCCATCGAGTGGGCGACGACGGCGTGGAAGCGGCCGTGGCGCTCCTGGAGGAGTCGCTGGATCCGGAGCGCGTCGAGGATGGTCCCCACCGGCCCGGGCGTCGCCCCGTGGCCGGGGGCGTCCCAGGACACCGGGCCGTACCCGAGGTCGACCAGGCGTCGGATGAGCGGGGCGAAGCGCAGGGACCGCGAGCGCCACCCGTGGGCGAGCAGGACGGGGCGGGTGGTGTCGCCCCAGGCGTAGGTGGTCACGTCCCAAGCGCCGACGCGGATGGTCGCGGTGTCGGCGCTCTCGTGCAGCGCCCGATCCTCCTCCGGGATCGAACGGGGCGGGCCGGGGGCCGCCCACATCCTGCGGGTCAGTACTCCGGCCAGGCGCGGGGCGG
This sequence comes from Nocardiopsis lambiniae, assembly GCF_031845465.1. Taxonomy (NCBI): domain Bacteria; kingdom Bacillati; phylum Actinomycetota; class Actinomycetes; order Streptosporangiales; family Nocardiopsidaceae; genus Nocardiopsis; species Nocardiopsis lambiniae. Next base: position 186,174 of record NZ_JAVREP010000008.1, read on the forward strand.
GCAACGCCAGCGCGTTGACGGCGGCACCGATGAGGGGAAGTGGCTTGACTGCGCTCATGATCTTCTCCGGTTCACAAACTATACGAACGATCGTATTATTTGTTTGGGAGGAGGCTGCCGTCAAGTAGCGGCTATTCTGGCCTGGTAATCGACCTGTCGTTCGAACAAGGGCCGTCCGGCGAGAGACGGTGTGGGAGGCGCGCATGAGGACGGGGACCGACGGCCGTGTGCAGCGGGGCGACCAGACCCGGCGCGCCGTGCTGCGCCGCGCGGTGGACATCGCCTCGGTGGAGGGGCTGGAGGGGCTCTCCCTGGGCCGTCTGGCCAAGGAGCTCCAGGTGAGCAAGAGCGGGGTGTTCGCCCACTTCGGCTCCAAGGAGGAGCTGCAACTGGCCGCGATACGGGCCGGTCGGCGCATCTTCGCCGACCACGTGGTGATCGGGGCCATGGAGGCCCGCCCCGGACTCGAAAGGCTGTGGCGGCTCTTCGAGAACTGGTCGGAGTACTCGCGCGGACGGGTGTTCCCGGGGGGCTGCTTCTTCTACACCGTCAACGCCGAGTTCGAGTCCCGCCCCGGGCGGGTGCGCGACGCCCTGGCGCGGATCCGCGGCGAATGGCGCGACCTGCTCACCCGCGGTGCCACGGACGCCGTGCAGCTGGGCGAGCTGGCCGCCGACACCGACGTGGACCTGCTGGTGTTCGAGCTGGCCTCGTTCCTGGAGACCGCCAACTCCGACTCCCTGCTGGAGGACGACCTGGAGAGGCCCTACCGGCTGGCCCGCGCCGCGGTCGTGGCCCGGCTGTCGGCCCTGGCCACGGAGACCGCCCCCCGCCCGTGGGCGGAGAGCGGTGCGTGAGAGGGGCCGGGAACGAGGAGGGCACCGGACGCGGGACCCGGTCAGCCGCCGGTGAGTCGGCGGGCGTGGAGCAGGTCGGCGCGGATGCGCTCCACACCGGAGGTGAGTTCGGGGAGGCGGGCGGCGGCGTTGTTCAGCTCCATCACCCGCTGCCCGCGACGGACCGGATCGCCGTAACCGACCCGTAGGACCACCGAGAGCACGACCGAGGCGCAGAACGCGAGGACGGCCACCGAGACGAGGAACCCGCCGAGCACCTCGGCCCGGCCGGAGAGGTCGAGCACCAGGCCGATGGGGAGACAGAAGAGGGCGTGGTTGCAGTAACGGCGGATCCGGAAGAAGCGCTGCTGCTGTTCGACCTTGGCGTGCAGCGTCTCGTGTTCGGTGGAGACCTCGGTGTAGCGCTCCTCCCAGTAACGGCGTTGGCGGGCCAGCGCCTGAAGGGTGGCGAGGGCGCCGTAGATCGCGGTCGCGTGGCCCACGCCGACCGGACCGGGCGAGGCGTCCACCCGCCGCCACAGGATGTCGATCCACTCCCCCACCCCGTTGTCACCGCCGTTGGAGGGCGGTGTCATCCGTTCCGGGTGCAGCAGGAAGGTGAGGATGAGCGCGGGGTTGACGTTGGGGACGGCCGCCCGCCACCCGGCGAGCCCGCCGGTGAGCTCCTGGTGGAAGGCGTTGCCGGCGTGCTCGGCGGTGTCCAGGGAGTCGGCCAGGCGCTGATACGCCCCCGGGTCGGCGCCGTGGTGCAGGCCCATGAGCCGTAGGACCGCGGGGCGGGCCAGCAGGGCCATCTCGTTGGACCTCGGCGCCCCGGTGATCACCGGGCGCGGGTCCGAGAACAGTGCGGCCAGTTCGGGCAGGGTGGCGCCCAGACCGCGGAAGACCGGCGGCAGGTCGGGGCGGAGCTGGGCGATGAAGGAGGCCAGGGCGAGGTTCGCGTCGTCGGCGTGCCGACGGAACAGGGCGCGGTCGACGACCGTGTCGCCCAGGTCGTTCATGAGCCAGGCGCCCAGGGCGGCGCGCTCGGTGGCGTCGCCGAACACCCGGACCGCGGCGCCCCAGTCCCCCTGCATCGCCTCGGCGAGCGCGCCCGGGTCGGTGAAGCGGATCCCGACGAAGTGGTAGGGGGGCACACCGCCGATGCCGGTGTGGCGGGCCGACCCGCCGGCGGCCCCCGGAGCGGTGTAGGGCGGCGGGGCGGGCACCGGGGCGCCGGGGCCGGTGTAGGAGGCGGGCGACGGCGCGGCGGGAAGGGCCCGGCTCGGGGCGAACCGCGTGTAGGAGCGCGTGGGGTCTGCGCCGTGGTGCGGTGCCACCCGGGTGGGGTCCACCACCGGCGCGGGGGCGGCCCGGGTGGGATCCACCACCGGCGCGACGAGCGTGGGCGCCGCCGAGGCGCCCGGGAGGACCGGACCGGACGCGGTCACCCCGTTCGGGCCGGCGATGAGCAGGGTGAGCAGGGCCGAGGCGTCCGGTCTGCGCTCCGGGTCCTTGTCCAGACATCGGTGGACGATGCCCCGGAGGGGTTCGGTCAGGTCTCCCAGGTCCGGCGTGCCGCCGAGGATGCGGGCGATGCGCGAGGCCTGGGTGGGGGCCTGGAAGGCCTCTTCCCCGGTGGCGGCGTAGACCATCACCGCACCCCAGGAGAAGACGTCCACGGCGGAGGTGAGCCGGGCGCCCTCCAACTGTTCGGGCGCCATGTACCCGATGGTGCCCACCACACCGCTGGCGGTCACCGAGGTGGTCTCCACGGCTCGGGCGATGCCGAAGTCGATCACCCGGGGACCGTCGGGGGCGAGCATGATGTTGTCGGGTTTGAGGTCCCGGTGCACCACCCCGGCGGCGTGGACCGCCGCCAGTGCCGTCGCCGTGTTGACGGCCAGCCGCTGCAACTCCACGCCTCGGCGCGGTCCCTCCTCGGCGACGGCGCGCTGGAGGGTGGGTCCGTCGATGTACTCGGTGGCGATCCAGGGCCGTTCGCCCTCGGGGTCGGCGTCCAGGATCGCCGCCACACAGAACCCGCTCACCCGCCGGGCCTGCTCCACCTCGGCGGCGAACCGGCGGCGCATGTCCGCGTCACCCGCCCAGGAGGCGTGCAGTACCTTCACGGCGGCCCGGGTGCCGTCCTCGGCCTCACCGAGGAACACCTCGCCGAACCCGCCGCGCCCCAGGGAGCGCACCAGGCGGTAACCGCCCAGGACGGAGTCGTCCGCAGCGTCGTTCAACATCATGCCTTTCCGAACACGGACCGCCCGGGGTGACGGTGATGCGCCGGGCGGTGGTCGGGGCCTTCCCCGAACGGTGCGACCGGGATGAACGGGGCAGGGACATCGCGAACACGCGTACGTGGCGCCGACACACGGTGGCGCCCCGAGGGCGGGGCGACCGGGACCGTCTCACGGGCCGAGGAACATCGCGGGTTCCGTCGGGTCCGAATCGACCGCTTTTCCAGGACCACCTTACGACGGATCACCGTCCCCACCGCAACGGCGGTCACGTGAACCCCGTCGCCGTCATGGACCGGTCAGCGGGCGGGTCGGTGCGCACCGCGCAGGATCCGCTCGACCAGGTCGTCGGTGAGGACGCCGTACCCGGTCGCGGCCCACACGCTCTCCTCGGCGGGCACCTCGTAGTAGGGGACGGACCTCCCCTCGTACTCGGCGGGCAGCACCGTGGGGCGGACCCGGTCGCGCACGGCGCGGGCGCACTCCGGGCACAGCGGCACCCGGATCGTGCGGGAGCCGCCGAACTCGCGCCACTGGATCTGCCCGGTGTCGTTGCCGTGCAGCGGGTTGGCGTAACAGGGGCGTCGCGGGGTGCGCGACCCCGCGAGGGCGTCCTCGGCGAGGTCCAGCAGGACGAGCACACCGACCGCGTCGGTCAGGGTGGGCCCCTCGGCGATCATCCGGTCGTGCACCCGCGCGGCGGCGTCGCGGGCGTCCAGGGCCCGGGACAGATTCCCCCGGGCGGCACCGGAGTCGGCGCTGAGCCGCTCCCCCAGTTCGATGAGGTCGCGTTCCCCGCGCTCGACCAGGGACTCCAGGCGGGCGCGGTCGGCGTTGTCGAACGCGGCGTGCTGGGTGAGGGGCGCGGACGCGCGGCGACGGTCCCGTGGACGGACGGCGATCCGGTACAGCGGGACCGCCAGGCCGATCAGGACGAGGGCCCCCGCGACCGCGACCCAGGGGGTCCATGCCGCGCCGGCCGGGGTACCGGAGACGTCCGGTGGCCCCCCGATCTCGTCGTAGTAGGCCTCCTGGGCCTCCTCGTAGGCGGCCTCGGGATCGTCGGAGAGGGCGGCCTCCACGGCGGCGTCCACCAGCGTGGGCGGTGTCCTCTGCCCGCCCATGGTCACGTAGCTAGCGGTGAGCGCGCCGTAGAGGGCGGGGCGGCCCCGGTCGTCCGGGGCGCCGCCCAGGTCCTCTCCCTCGATATCGCCGCGACGGTCGTAGACCAGGTAGTGGCGTTCGCCGCCGCCCATGCGGTCGTGGACGGCCGAGGCGAGCGCCGAGGCGTCCCCGTCCCAGGGGTCGCCCTCGACGAGCGGGACGACGATGACGTACAGGTCGAGGTCGCCCTCCTCGATCCGCCGCACGGTGCGTTCGCGCGCCTCGACGGAGAAGGCGTCCTCGTAGGCGGGGTCCACCAGGACCGGGGACTCGGCCAGTGCGGCGGCGATCTCCTGCGCCGGGCTCGCGGGCGCCTCCGTGTCGGCGGCCAGGACCGGGGGGCCGTCGAGCAGGACCGCGGCCAGGATCATGAGCGGTACCGACGCCCGCAGGGCCGCCCGGAAGGGGCGGTCGGGCGTCTCACGGGGGTCAGTGGACACGCGTCTCCTTGAGCAGCAGTTCGACCATCTGATCGGGCCGGCGGGCCCCGAAGCGGTGACGGATCCACGGGGTGTCCGGGTCCCGCCGGTAGGAGTGCGCCGTGCTCCGGGTGCGGAGTCGGAGCATCCGCTTCTCGCGTTCGGAGTCGTGGAGTTCCGCGCACGCGCCGCACAGGGGGGTCCGTCCACCGCCGCCGATCCGGGAACGCGCGCGTTCGACGGCGAACGGGTGCAGCGGGTCGACGGAACAGGGCTCCGTCTCGGCGTCCGGGTCGTCGGCGACGGCCAGGACCCGGCGGGCCAGTACGGCGACCCCGAGCAGGTCGAGCGCTTCGGGATCACGGTCCATGAGCATGAGCGCGGCCTCCGCCTGCGCCATGAAGGGGGTCGGGATCCGATCCGGCTCCCTCTCCAGCAGTCCGCGCAGCAGACCCGTCTCCCGGAGCGCGACGCGGCGCAGCGCGCGCGGGCTCCGGATCGTGGGGTCGGCCCCTGCGGCGCGAACCCGTGCCAGGAAGACGGCGAGGTAGGTGAGGCCGATCGCGCAGGCGGCCAGGAAGGGACCCACGATCAGGAGCGCGGGGACGAGCCCGCCCGACCAGTAGCGTTCGCCGCGCGGACCGGGCAGGTGCGGCTCGTCGTCGGCGAACAGCGGCTCGTACCCGTCGCCCGGGGTGAACTCCATCTCCGCCACGTCGGCCACGGCCTGCTCCAGGGCGGCGGCCGGGGTGGCCCCCTCGTTGAAGGCCATGGGGGACCACAGCGTGTACGGGTCGATCTCCAGCCCGTGCGCGGCAGCCCCGACATCGGGTGCGACGATGCCGGAGCCGACGACGATGTACACACCGTCCTCCTCGGCAACCGACGCCAGCGCGGCGGCCAGGACCTCGGCGTGGCCTTCGGCCTCATCGTGGTGGTTCATCGTCACCACCGCCGCGTACACGGGCACGGGGGCGTCGGCGAGGAGCCCGGGCACCCTCTCCAGGCCCTCCCGTGGCAGGGGCATGATCGGGTCGACGTACAACGGTTCCTCGGCCAGGTGGGCGGCGATGGCCTCGACCCGCCCGGTGGACACCACGTAGGGGGCCTCCAGCCGGACCAGGTCCTCGGCGTCGGCCACCTCGTGCCCGCCGACGGGCGCGCTCATCATCCACTGGTAGCTGGAGGCGACGGCCACGCCGGTCAGGGACAGCGGGACCAGGACGGCCACGATCGACCCGACGAGTCGGCCGCGGCGTCCCTGGCGCCAGGCGACCCAACCGCCCACGCACAGGATCGCGCCGCCCGCCGCCCCCACCAGGAAGCCGAGGTTCTCGGGTCCGTTGTGACGCGTGGGGTCGATGTCGTCCAGGAAGGCGCTCAGCGCCCCCTCCCGCGGCTCCTTCTCGTCGCGCGCCGCCTCCACCGAGGAGGGGTCGGCCATTCCCTCGACCATGACCCGGGCGACCTCGTGGGCCGGGGAACCGTACACGTCGGCGGCGTACACGGCGTCCCGTCCGGCGTCCACCGGCAGGTCGATCCCGTAGGCGCGCAGTTCGGTGACGCCGCCCTCCGGCGGCAGGATCACGTAGAGGCCGTCCGCGCCGAGTCGGTCGTGCACGGCGGGCAGGATCTCGTCCATGCCGGCGTCGCTGCCCGCACCGAGGAAGGGCGTGACCACCACGTGATAGGGCACCCCGAGGGACGCGAAGGCCTCGTGCAGCGCGTCGGTCATCTCCTCGGGGGGCGTCATGCCGCCCACGGCTCCGTCCACCACCACGGCCGCGCCCTCGGGGTGCTCGGCCAGCAGTCCGGCGTAGTGCTCGGCGTAGGTCGCCTGTGGCCCGACGGTCGCGGGCCCGGAGTCGGTGGGATCGACGGTATCGGCCGCGGCGGGGGCCGAGAGGAGCAGCAGGGCCGGCGCCACCGTGAGGAGAAGTGCGCGGAGAGGGCCGCGGGCACGGTGAGGGAGGGGCATGGGCAGAGCCTAGTACCTCATTACGGACATCCGTAGGGCGGATCCTCGTTCGTCTCCCCCGCACCGATCCCCTCCGACCGGCGACGATGGCCGGTCCGGCCTCGAAGGGCGGGGAAACGGAGAAGGGGCCGCCATCGTCGTTCGGACGATGGCGGCCCCCTGGACCGCGCCCCGCGCCGATCGGGCGCGCGGGCGGGGAACCGTTTCCGCTACTGGGCGATCAGCTGGCGCAGCACGTACTGCAGGATGCCGCCGTTGCGGTAGTAGTCGGCCTCACCCGGGGTGTCGATGCGCACCACGGCGTCGAACTCGACGCCGGTGTCGGTGCTCACCTTCACCGTGGCGGGGATGCGCCCCTCGTTCAGCCCGGTCACGCCGGTGATGGAGAAGGTCTCCTCACCGGTCAGACCGAGGGAGTCCGCGCTCTGCCCCTCCGGGAACTGTAGGGGCAGGACGCCCATGCCGATCAGGTTGGAGCGGTGGATGCGCTCGTAGGACTCGGTGATGACGGCGCGCACGCCCAGCAGGCTGGTGCCCTTGGCCGCCCAGTCGCGGGACGAGCCGGAGCCGTACTCCTTGCCGCCCAGGACGACCAGCGGGGTGCCCTGCTCCGCGTAGTTCTGCGCGGCGTCGTAGATGAACGACACCGGGCCCTCGGGCCGGGTGAAGTCGCGGGTGTAGCCGCCCTCGGTGCCCGGCGCGATCTGGTTGCGCAGGCGGATGTTGGCGAACGTGCCGCGGATCATCACCTCGTGGTTGCCGCGACGGGAACCGTAGGAGTTGAAGTCGCGACGCTCCACACCGTGGGCCTTGAGGTAATCGGCCGCCGGGGTGCCCGGCTTGATGGCACCGGCCGGGGAGATGTGGTCGGTGGTGACCGAGTCGCCCAGCTTGGCCAGCACGCGGGCACCGGTGATGTCGGTGACCGGGGACGGGCTCTGGTCCATGCCCTCGAAGTACGGGGGCTTGCGGACGTAGGTGGACTCCGCCTCCCACTCGAAGGTGTTGCCGGTCGGGGTGGGCAGCGAGCGCCACCGGTCGTCACCGGCGAAGACGTCCGCGTAGGCCGACTCGTACATGTCGGCGGCGATCGCGGAGTCCATGACCTCCTGGATCTCCTCGGCGGTCGGCCAGATGTCGGCCAGGTGGACCGGCTGTCCGTCCTTGCCGATGCCCAGGGGCTCGGTGGTGATGTCCACGTCGAGCGAACCGGCCAGGGCGTAGGCGACCACCAGCGGCGGCGAGGCCAGGTAGTTCATCTTGACGTCCGGGTTGATCCGGCCCTCGAAGTTGCGGTTGCCGGACAGCACCGCGGTGACGGCCAGGTCGTTGTCCTGGACGGCCTTGGAGATCTCCTCCGGCAGCGGGCCGGAGTTGCCGATGCAGGTGGTGCAGCCGTAGCCGACCAGGTTGAAGCCGAGCTTGTCCAGGTACGGGGTCAGGCCGGAGCGCTCGTAGTACTCGGTGACGACCTTGGAGCCCGGGGCCATGGAGGTCTTGACCCACGGCTTGCGGGACAGGCCCTTCTCCACCGCCTTCTTGGCCAGCAGGGCGGCGCCCAGCATGACCGACGGGTTGGAGGTGTTGGTGCAGGACGTGATCGCGGCGATCACGACCGCGCCGTGGTCGACCTCGGTCTCGGTGCCGTCGGCCATGGTGACCTTGACGGGCTTGTGCGGCCGGGCGCCGTTGGCGGTCTGGGCCGGGGCGTCGGAGGCCGGGAAGGACTCCTCGCCCGCCTCGTCGACCTCGTCCTCGACGTAGTCGCGCACGTCGTGGCGCCAGGTCTGCTTGGCCTCGGTCAGGACGATGCGGTCCTGCGGGCGCTTGGGGCCGGCGATCGACGGGACGACGTCGCCCAGGTCGAGCTCCAGGTACTCGGAGAACTCGGGCTCGACGGCGGGGTCGTGCCAGAAGCCGTTGGCCTTGGCGTAGGCCTCGGTCAGGGCGACCTGCTGCTCGGAGCGGCCGGTCAGGCGCATGTACCGGATGGTCTCGTCGTCGATCGGGAAGATCGCGGCGGTGGAACCGAACTCGGGGCTCATGTTGCCGATGGTGGCGCGGTTGGCCAGCGGCACGGAGGTGACGCCGTCGCCGTAGAACTCGACGAACTTGCCGACCACACCGTGTCGACGGAGCTGCTCGGTGATGGTGAGCACGAGGTCGGTGGCGGTGGTGCCGGGCTTGAGCTGCCCGGTCAGCTTGAAGCCGACCACGCGCGGGATGAGCATGGAGATCGACTGGCCGAGCATGGCGGCCTCGGCCTCGATGCCGCCCACGCCCCAGCCCAGGATGCCCAGGCCGTTCTGCATGGTGGTGTGCGAGTCGGTGCCGACGCAGGTGTCGGGGTAGGCCTGGCCGCCCCGGCTCATGGTGACGCGGGCCAGGTGCTCGATGTTGGCCTGGTGCACGATGCCGGTGCCGGGCGGGACGACCTTGAACTCGTCGAAGGCGGTCTGACCCCAGCGCAGGAACTTGTACCGCTCCTGGTTGCGCTCGTACTCGATCTCGACGTTGCGCTCGAACGCGTCGGGAGTACCGAACAGGTCGACGATGACGGAGTGGTCGATCACCAGCTCGGCGGGGGCGAGCGGGTTGATCTTGTCCGGGTCGCCGCCCATGTCGCGGACGGCCTCGCGCATGGTGGCGAGGTCGACGACACAGGGAACGCCGGTGAAGTCCTGCATGATCACCCGGGCCGGGGTGAACTGGATCTCCTGGTTGGGCTGGGCCTTGGGGTCCCAGCCGCCCAGGGCGCGGATGTGGTCGGCGGTGACGTTCGCGCCGTCCTCGGTGCGCAGAAGGTTCTCCAGGAGGACCTTCAGGCTGTAGGGAAGTCGGTTGGAGCCCTCCACGGCGTCCAACCGGAAGATCTCGTACGACTCGTCGCCAACGCGCAACGTGTCACGGGCGCCGAAGCTGTTCGCGGACACGGTGTCTGCCTCCTGATCTCGCCACTTTGTCCCTGGCATCCTGCCCCATGGGACGGATGCGGGACCCATTGAGGCCGCCCTAACCGGTCGCCGGGTGGACGGAGGGCCGCGGGGGTGTCCTCCGACCGTATCCGACCTCTCGGAAGCGGCCATGACCTGCGACGACACCACTCGTCACAGGTCAGGCGGTCCGCTGCGCGCGGACGCCCGTGATGCTCGGGGCCGGGCGACGTCGAGAGGTCGACGTCACACACCCGGGCGCCCGGCCCGGGTCGGGGGGAACCCTCTTTTATCTTGATATCAAGTTATCCCACTTGTATCTCGATATCAAGTTATCGGGAGGGCCCCGACCCCCCGTCGGCGGCCCCCCGTTCAGCCCAACTGCGGCGCCACCCGGGCCGCCACCAGTTCCAGGTGCTCCAGATCGGCCATGTCGAGCAGTTGCAGGTACATCCGCTCCGCGCCGAGTTCACCGAACCGGCCGATCTTCTCGACCACCTCGTCGGGCGTCCCGGCCAGACCGTTCAGTCGCAGCTCCTCCACCTCGCGGCCGATGCGCTCGGCCCGCCGGGCGATCTCCGCCTCGTCGCGCCCCACGCACAGCACCTGCGCCGCCGAGTAGACCATCGGCTTCGTCCGCCCGAGGTCCACGACGGCCTTCCGCGTCCGCCCGAAGGCGGCCCCGGTGTCGGCCACCGAGCAGAACGGCACGTTGTACTCATCGGCGAACACGGCCGCCAGGCGGGGCGTGCGGCGCGGACCGGTACCGCCGATGACCACCGGCGGACCGGGGGTCTGCCACGGCTTGGGCAACGCGGGCCCCTCCGCCAGGCGGTAGTGCACGCCCTCGTGACGAAAGGTCTCGCCGACCGGTGTGGACCACAGGCCGGTGATGATGTCCAGCTGCTCCTCATAGCGGTCGAAACGCTCCCGTGCGGTCCGCGGGAACGGGATGCCGTAGACGGCGTGCTCCTCCTCGAACCACCCCGCGCCGAACCCGAACTCCACCCGACCGCCGCTCATCCGGTCCACCTGGGCCACCGCGATCGCCAAGGGCCCCGGGTGGCGGAAGGTCGCCGCCGTCATCAGCGTGCCCAACCGGACGCGCGAGGTCTCCCGGGCCAGACCCGCCAGTGTGATCCACGCGTCCGTCGGTCCGGGCAGGCCGCCGGAGCGATCGCCCATGCGCAGATAGTGGTCCGAGCGGAAAAGAGCCTCGAATCCGGCCTCCTCGGTCGCGCGGGCGACCGCGAGCTGGTCCTCGTAGGTGGCCCCCTGCTGGGGCTCAAGGAAGATCCTCAGGCGCATAAGGCCCATTTTCTCCCACCACGGAGGACGATCGCCCCTCGCCGCGCGGGTAGCGTCGAAAAGGCCCCCTTCCCGTGAACCGACCACCGATCGACGAGCGATAACCCGACCGTGAAGCTGCTTCGACGCGCACGCCGCCGCGTACCCTCCTACGGCCCCGACAGCGCCGACCCGGTGTTGTTGACCGCCATCGCCGCGGGCGAGGCGGAGGCCCTGGAGATCCTGCACCGACGACACGCCCCCTGGTTGCGAGCCCGTCTGAACTACCGGTGCTCGGATCCCGACCAGGTCGACGCGGCGCTCCAGGAGACCTTCCTGGCCGTGTGGAAGAGCGCCGGGTCCTTCACCCCCCGACCGGGGGACACCGACGCCGGCGCCTGGTTGTGGACCATCGCCATCCGCCAGCTCATCTCCCAGTTGCGCAAACGGGCCAACCGATGGATCGGCGAACTGGAGACCGAACCCTACGAGACCATCGGGGACGCCTCCGCGGAGGACACGGTGCTGCTCAACATCGAGCACGGACCGTTGGGTGCGGCGCTGCACTCCCTGTCCCCCGAACTGCGGGCCGCCATCCAGGCGACCATCCTGGACGGTCTCACCGTGAGAGAGGCCGCACAGATACTCCAGATCCCCGAAGGCACCGTCAAGACACGGGTGATGCGCGCCAAGGCGCGTCTACGGGAGGCATTGACGTCATGAGCGGTTGGCACTTGACCCCGGCCCAGGCACACGACTACGCGGCCCGAAGAACCGACGAGATCACCGCGATGTCGGTGGAGGCCCATCTGATGCACTGCCCACCCTGCCGTTCCATGCTGCCCGCCGACGAGGAGTGGCTGGCCGACGGTTGGGCCTCGCTCCGCGACGTCGTCGACCGCCCCCGTCGGGGCGTGGTGGAGACGCTGCTGTCGCACACCGGACTGCGCGCGGAGACCGCCAAGCTGCTCGCCGCGACGCCGCGCCTGTACCAGGCCTGGCTCGGCTCCACCGTGGTGGTGCTGATCGCGGCGCTGGCCGCCGCGCACACCCTGCCGCGCGGCTCCCTGATGTTCGTCTTCCTGGCACCGGTGGTGCCCCTGGTCGGGGTGGCCCTGGCCTACGGGCGGGGGATCGACCCCGCGCACACCCTGGCCTCCGTCACGCCCATGGCCGGCCAGCGCCTGCTCTTCCTGCGCACCTGCGCGGTCCTGGTACCGGCGCTGCTGCTGTGCACCGGGGCGGGGCTGCTGCTGCCCCACACCGTCACCGCCTGGGACGCGATCTTCTGGTTGCTGCCGGCCCTGACCCTGGTCTCCGGTTCCCTCCTGCTCGGCCGGGTGATGCACCTGAGCGTGGCCTCCGGGGTCGTGGGCGGACTGTGGGTGCTGGGCCTGATCCTGGTCTCCCTGTCCGGACAGGGTGTCCCCCTCGGGGTGTTCGCCCCGCAGGCGCAGATGTGGTGGGGCGTGCTCCTGGCCACCCTGGTCGGCGCGCTCGTGTTCAGGGTGAGGGTCGCGTGAGCCTCACCCTCACCGGGCCCGTGCGCCTGCGCGGGGTGACCCGCCGCTACGGCACCCGGGCCGCCCTGGACGGGGTGGACCTGGACCTGCGTCCGGGGGTGACCGGTCTGCTGGGCCGCAACGGCGCGGGCAAGACGACCCTCATGCGCTGCCTGGCCACCGACCTGGACCCCACCTCCGGCGAGGTGCGGCTGCTCGGCCGCGACCCGGGCAGGACGAGCGAACGCACCGAGATCCGGCGCAGACTCGGCTACCTGCCGCAGAACCCCGACTTCTACCCGCACTTCACCGCGTTCGCGCTGCTCGACTACATGGCCGTGCTCAAGGAGTTGGGCGGGCGCCGGGCCCGGCACGACGAGGTGCGCCGGGTGCTGCGCCAGGTGGGGCTGTACGACCGGCGGCACAGCCGGGTGCGCCGGCTGTCGGGGGGCATGCGACAGCGCCTGGCCTTGGCCTCGGCCCTGATGGGCGACCCCGACCTGTTGCTGCTGGACGAGCCGACGGTGGGGCTGGACCCCGAGCAGCGCATCCGGTTCCGCAACCTGGTCTCGCACCTGGCCACGCGCAGCACCGTGGTCCTGTCCACCCACCAGATCGAGGACGTGGCCGCGCTGTGCGGGCACATCGTGTGTCTGGACGGGGGGCGCGTCGTCTTCGACGGCGCCCCGGGCGACCTGGTCGACCGCGCACGGGGGCACGTGTGGGAGGGCACCGGGGATCCGGGGACCGGCCTCACCTCCTGGCGGCTGCCCGACGGGCGCCACCGGGTCCTGACCCCGGAGACGGCGGGTGCGCCCGGACCGTCCTTCACCGCGGTGGAACCCACCCTGGAGGACGCCTACCTATTGCTGATCGGTGTCTCGGGGACGGAGGGGCGGTGAGGCGCACCGTCATCTTCGCCCGGCTGACCCTGTTCAACATGCTGCGGCTGGTGCGCGGGCCGTTCCTGCTCCCCGGGGCCCTGCTGGCCGCCCTCTACGTCTGGGTGGTGTCCAACGAGTACTCCTCCTCCGTCGAGGAGTGGTACGGCATCCTGTCCCTCATCGGCCTGCTCTTGGGAGCCGTCGGGTTCGCCGCCGTGACCCCCTCGGCCGTGCGCGAGGCACGTTATCCGGGCACCTCCACGACCCCGTTGGAGCGCACCGGCCGAACCCTGTCGGTGGCGCTGTCCGCGCTCCCGCCCCTCTGGCTCCTCCTGGGCGCGATCGCCCTCTTCATGTACACGGACGACCCCGGGGGCCCGGTGGGGATCGTCAGTCCCTTCGCGCTGCCGGTGCCCTTCCTGATGGTGGCGGCCGGTCCGCTGGCGTCCCTCCTCCTGTCCGTGTGGACCCGGTCGTACCTGCCGCTGATCATCGTCGCCCTGTGCCTGCCCGTGTACCTGGTCTACAACGGCTTCCTGCTGTCGGAGCGGTTCAACAACGCGGTGTCGCGGGCGACGACCGCCGCCCAGCAGGTCATCAGCCCCTTCCAGAACCCCTCCGTGTCCCTGGCCGAACCGACCCTGTTCTCGCTGGTCTACACGCTCCTGATGACGGGCGTGCTGACGGCCCTGGTCGTGGGCGCCCGTCGGCGGGGCCGGGTCCTGGTCACGTCCACGGTGACGGCGGTGGTGCTGGGGGCCGGCGCGTTCGGGGTGACCGTCCAGGGGAACCGGGCGAACCCCTGGGACCGGTCGTACACCGACGACGAGGTCTACGGGGTCGACGGGCCCGCCCCCTGCATGGAGCTGGACGGGCTGACCTACTGTCCGCTGCCCGGTTACGAGCCCTGGGTCGAGAACTGGCACTCCACCTTCTCCGAGGTCCTGGGGGAGCTTCCGGCCTCCGTCCGGGAGGGGGCGCCGCTGGTGTGGCAGGACGCCCTCTACTACGACCGCTCCCTTCCCGAGACGGACCGGCCGGTATTGGTCCTCTACGACGACCTCGACCCCGACTGGGCCTACTGGCAGGGGTACGTGTTCCTGGACTTTTTGCGCAAGGCCCTGGGGATGGCGATATCGGACACCGGTCCCTACGGGGATTCCTTCTGCCGGTCCAACGGTCAGGCACGGACCCCGGTGATCGCCTGGGTGGTGGACACCGTCACCTCCCGGCACGGCCTCGAAGGGCTGGACCGGGCCGACTCCCTGGCGGGCGTCCTGAGCGAGCTGACCGCCTCGCCCATCGACCTGGAGGTGGCACGGGCCCTCACCGAACGGCCGCACGACGAGGTGTCGGCGATGGTGCACGGGCACTGGGACCGGATCGCCTCGGGGGAGATGAGCACCCCGGAACTGGCCCGGGAGCTGGAGATCCCCATCACCGACGCGAGTACGGAACCGGCCCCGGGGGAGGCGTGGGACGCCGTCTTCCCCGAACTGGAGAAGGGCATTTACCAGGCGTGGGACGTGGATTCACCCCCGTGCGCCCCCTCCCACCGGACGCCCGCCTGACCCGCGCCGGCACGGTTCGGCGCGCCGGTGCGGACTTTCCCGTCGCTTTGCCGGGCGGTCCTTAGACTCGCGATCATCCGTCACATTCCCGGCGCCGTGCCGCGTCGGGCCTTCCGCGAGGTGGACCACCGTTGAGTCTTCGCCGTACCGTCGCGTGCGCGACCGCCCTGGGCGTCATCGCGGCACCGGTGTCGATCGCCCCCGCCCTGGCCGCCCCGGCGTTCCCGGCGACGGCGAGCGGCACCCTCGTGGGTCTGTCCGTCGCGCCGGGCGAGGGCGGCGTCGAAGGGCTCTGGGGCACCATCTACGTCAGTTCCGAGGTCGGCGGGGAACGGCTGACGGCCGACACCGGGAACGACCCCGGAGGCCTCCTCGGACCGGTGTCGGTGGTGGGGCCCACCCAGGTGTCGGTCAACACCACGGCGACGGGGGAGGGACGCGCGGAGGCGGTCGCCGAACTCGGCGGGCTCACCCTGACACTGCTCGGGACCGACGTGCCCGCCGTCGAGGTCGGGCCGCTGTACAACTCCCTCACCTGTGACTTCTCCGGTGACCTCACGTGGGAGACCGGCCCGGAGGACGAACGGACCGTCACCGTGTTCGGCACCCCCGTCGCCCCGTCGGACACCGGGGAGACCACCGACGTCACGCTGCCCGACGGACGCACCGCCGAGGTCACGGTGACCGACCGGGTGCCCGATGGGGACGACACCGGGGAGGGGCGGATCCACACCGCCGTCGTGGCCACCGTCGACGAGACCGAGCTGTTCGACCTCACGATGGCCGCCGTGGCCGTGGAGTGCCCCACCGACGGAACCGGTGAACGGGACGCCCCCGAGACCGATGGGCCGGCCGAGGAGCGGGACGACGACGCCCGGGAGCCGTCGGAGGAGGGCACCGAACCTCCGGCGGACGAGACGGACGAGGGCGTCGACGGGAGCACCGGCGGTGCCGACGGGACGCCCGAGGGCGCGGAACAGTCCTCACCGCCCCCCGCGCCCGCCGCCGACGGCGAGGGCTCCGAAGCAGGGCCCTCGGGCCTGCCCCTCACCGGGGCCGCCCTGGCCGCGCTGGTCACGGCGGGGGTCCTGGCCCTGGGCGGCGGCGGTCTGGTCCTCTACCTGGCCCGCCGCCGTACCCACCACCCCACGGACGAGGGTTAGACCGCAGAACCGAACCCGGCGACGAAGCGCTCTTGGCGGCGGGTCTCGACGGCGTGCGGGGAGTAGTTCTCCCGCACGTAGGCGACGGCCTCCTGCGGGGGGACCCCGTCGAGGACGGCCAGGCAGGACAGGGCGGTGCCGGTGCGCCCCCGACCGCCCAGACAGGCGAACTCCACGCGTTCGTCGGCGGCGCGTTCCCACGCCGCCGTCAGCTCGCGGGACAGGGACCCGGGGTCGGCGGGGAGGCGGAAGTCGGGCCAGCGCACCCAGCGTCCCTCCCAGGGGACCGAGGGCGGGGCGTGACCCAGCAGGTACAGGCCCAGGTCGGGGGTCGGGCCCTCGGGGAGGGGACGGGCCAGCGGCCGTCCCCGGACCAGCCGCCCCGAGGGCAGGCGCAGGACGCCGGGAGCGTCGGGGTTCCACGTGTCGGTCATCCGGTGAGACTAGACGCGGCCGTCGCCGCCCGGAAAGAGATCCGATGAGCGGACGTGCATTACCCTGGCTTCCGTGAAGAACCCGCACTGGCACGTCGTGTTGCCCCCTCCGTACGCCTGACCGGGCGCACCGCACTTCCCCGTTCCCGAGGAGTCCCCGACCGCAGCGCGGTCGACCATCGTCGTGCGCCCGCACCGGACGTCCCCACCGCCCGATGACGGAGAGAACACGACCGTGTCGCACGACCTTTCTTCGACGACCCCCGCCCCGACCCTGCTCCGGGGCCCCCTGCCGATCCTCGCCGCGGCCGTCCTGTGGGGCACCACCGGCACCGCCGCCTCCCTGGGCCCCGCCCAGGCCCCCGCCGCGGCGGTGGGCGCCACCGGACTCGTCCTGGGCGGGTTCCTGCTGTTCCTGACCGGCCGGGGCTCCTGGTCGCTCATCACCCGGAGCGACCGGGCCACCCGGCGCTTGCTCGCCGCGGGCGCCGTGGCCGTGGCCGGGTATCCGCTGACCTTCTATCCGGCCGTGGCCGAGGCCGGGGTGGCCGTCGCCACCGTGATCACCCTGGGCTCCTCGCCGGTCTTCTCCGGGCTGTTGGCCTGGTGGGCGGACCGCAGGCGGCCCGACGTCCGCTGGGCCGTGGCGACCGCGGCGGCGGTGATCGGCTGCGCGGTACTGGTCCTGGGGTCGGAGGGCGGTGCCGACCCGGTGCGCCCGCTCGGTGTGCTGGCCGCGTTGACCGCGGGGTTCTCCTACTCCGCCTACGCGCTCATCGCCGAACGCCTCATCCGGGGCGGACACGGGTCCTCCCCGGTGATGGGCGCCCTGTTCCTGGGCGGCGGCCTGGTGGCCCTGCCGATCGTCCTCGCCCTGGGCACGGGCTGGTTGGCCACCGCGAGCGGGGCGGCGGTCGCCCTGTACCTGGCGGTGTTCACCGTGTTCTGCGCCTACCGGCTGTTCGGTCGGGGGCTGCGGCACACCCCGGCGGTGGTGGCCACCACGCTGACCCTCGCCGAACCGGCGGTCGCCGCGCTGCTGGGCGTGCTGGTGCTGCACGAGCGCCTGGCGACGGTGTCGTGGATCGGACTGGGCGTGCTCGTGGTGGGCCTGGCCGTGCTGCGCACGCCGTCGCCGCGCCGGCGCTGACCCCTCGCGGGCCGCACACGCGAACGGCGGGGCGCGCCGAGGTGCGCCCCGCCGTTCGCGTGTGCGGCTCACTCCCGCGCGGTGACCTGGACCTTGTCGGGGTAGAAGGCCGCGTACCCGGCGATCTCGGCGACCGCGGGGTAGGGCTCCTCGTAGACCCACAGGGCGTCGACCAGCTCGGTGCCGTCGACCGTGACCGTGCGGTAGGTGGCGGTCCCCTTGTAGGGACAGTAGGTGGTGGTCGGGCTCGACCGCAGGACCTCGGGGTCCACGTCGGCGAGCGGAAGGTAGTGGACCGGCGGGTAGGAGGCCTCCCGCAGGGTCAACGCCGCCGTGGTGTCGGCGATGACGCGGTCGCCGACCCGTGCGACCACGCGCGTGTCGGCGGGTCGGACGGTGATGGGGTGAGCGGTCCCGGGGGTCCTGCCCTGTTCTGCCATGGTGATCCTCCCTCTCGCCGCCGAGACTACCCCGCGCGGGCCGAGCGCGCGGTGACCGCTCCGACGCCGACCGGCGGCGCCCTTCTCACGGCTCGCCGGGGCGATGACGCGCCGGGAGGCCGGG
This sequence comes from Nocardiopsis lambiniae, assembly GCF_031845465.1. Taxonomy (NCBI): domain Bacteria; kingdom Bacillati; phylum Actinomycetota; class Actinomycetes; order Streptosporangiales; family Nocardiopsidaceae; genus Nocardiopsis; species Nocardiopsis lambiniae. Next base: position 204,308 of record NZ_JAVREP010000008.1, read on the forward strand.
CCCGATCTAGGCTGTTGCGCATGAGCGACCTGCCCGAACGCTGTGACGTCGTGATCGTGGGAGCAGGGGTGGCCGGGCTGGTGGCCGCGGCCGACCTGGCGGCATGGGGCCTCGACGTGACCGTGCTGGAAGCCGAGGAGAGCGTGGGGGGACGCGTCCGCAGCACCGTGCGGGACGGTCATGTGCTCGACCGGGGCTTCCAGGTGCTCAACACCGCCTACCCGGCGGTCCGCCGTCGCCTGGACCTGGACGCCCTGCGCCTGCACGCCTTCCCCAAGGGGATCGCCGTGCGCACCGACCGCGGACTCCTGCGGCTGGAGGCGTCGCCCTCCGGTGCCCTGTCGGCCCTGTCCCTGCTCTCGGGCTCCGTCGTGCGGCCCTCGGACCTCGTGCGCCTGCTGCGCATGGTGGGCGCCGACGCGCTGGAGCCGTCGGAGCGGATCAAGAGGCGTCCCGAGACCGACACCCTGACGGCGCTGCGCCGGAGCGGCCTGGGCGTACGGGCCGTGAACACCCTGGTGCGCCCCTTCCTGACCGGTGTCTTCCTCGACGCGTCCCTGAGCACGTCCAGCCGGGTCAACGACCTGGTGTGGCGCAGTTTCGCCCGTGGCCGGCTGGCCGTGCCCGAAGCGGGCGTCCAGGCCGTGACCGAACAGCTCGCGGCACGGACCGGCGGCACACGGATCATCCTGGGAACGCCCGTGCGCGAAGTCACCCTCGGGCGGGTGCGGACCGACGCCGGATCCGTCAGGGCCCGGGCGGTCGTGGTCGCGGTCGGGCCGGGCGCGGTCACCCGACTGCTGCCCTCGCTCCCCGCGCCGACCCTCCGTCCCGCCACCACCTACTTCCACTCCCGGCCCGCGCGGCGGCACGAGGACCCGCTGCTGCACGTGGACGGGCGTTCCGAGCGGCGCGGGACCCGGCTGAGCGGCGTCATGGTGATGACGGCCACCGTTCCGTCCTACGCGCCTCCCGGACGGGCCCTGATCGCCTCCTCCACCGTCGGCCCCGAACAGCCCTCCGAGGCGGAGGTCCGCGCCGAGGCGGCCCGGATCCTGGGAACGGACGACGGCGACTGGGAACATGTGGACACGGTGCACGTACCGGACGCCCTGCCCGCGGCGCCGCCGCCGATGGGCGATCTGCGCCGCCCCGTCCGACTGGAGAAGGGCCTGTACGTGGCCGGGGACCACCGTGACACGCCCTCGCTCCAGGGGGCGATGGTCAGCGGGGAACGGGCCGCCGCCGCGGTGCTGGCCGATCTGGCCACGCGGTGACACCGGACCGTGCGCCGAACACGCCCTAGTCCTGCGCTTCGCGGTGGCGACGGGCCGGGTTGACCGGCTCCAGCACCGCGAGACACTCCACGTGGTGGGTCATCGGGAAGGCGTCGAAGGCGCGTAGGCCCGTCAGCCGGTACCCGACACGCTCGAACTCGGCCAGGTCGCGGGCGAGCGTGGCCGGGTCGCACGACACGTAGGCCACCGCGCGCGGGCGGGTCCCGGCGATCGACCGGACCACCTCGGCGCCGGCGCCGGCCCGGGGCGGGTCCAGGGCGACGACGTCGGCCCGCACGTCGGCCCACTCGCGCAGCTGGGCGTCCACGTCGTTCCGTTCGATCCGCACCTGCTCCAGATCGCGCAGGTTGTACCGGGCGTCGCGCACCGCGTCGGTGCCGTTCTCCACGCCCATGGCGCGCCCCTCCGGGCCGACCGCCTCGGCCAGCGCGGCGGTGAACAGGCCGGCGCCGCAGTACAGGTCCATCGCGGTCTCACCGGGTTTGGGGACGAGCGCGCCCAGCACCGCCGCGGTGAGCACCCGGGCGGCGGCCGGGTGCACCTGCCAGAACCCGCCCGCGCCCACCCGGAACTCGCGGCCGTCGACGATCTCGCGGACCCCGCGCCGGCCGCGCACCTGCTGGATGCGACCGCCCTTGAAGCGGCGCAGCACCGCGCTGGAGGCCTTCAGCTCGGGCAGGGTGCCCAGCTTGGCCCCGGTCGGGGTGACCACGATCGCCCGGTCGGCCCGTTCGGCCGCGGCCACCGCCTCGACCTCGCGCACGCCCGGCCAGGGCAGTTCGGTGACGCCCAGTTCGCTGACGCCGGGGTGGGCGATGAGGCAGCGGTCGACGGGTTCGATGTCGTGGGAGCGGTGGCGGCGCAGCCCCGGGTTCCCGTCCGCGTCCACCGCGAACCGCACCCGGGTGCGCCAGCCCAGCCCACCGGGTGCGTCGGGCAGTTCCTCGACGACGACCTCGCGCTCGATCCCGGCGATGCGGCGCAGCTGGTCCGTGACCACCTTCGCCTTGAGCCCGCGCTGGGCCTCGGGGGTGACGTGCTGCCAGTCGCAGCCGCCGCAGGCGCCGGGGCCGGCGAACCGGCAGGGCGCCTGGACGCGGTCGGGGGAGGCGGTGAGGATCTCGATCGCGTCGGCGCGCAACAGGTTGCTGGTGCGCTCGGTGACCCGGACCCGTACGTGCTCCCCGGGCAGGGCGTGGCGGACGAACACCACCTGTCCCTGGTGGCGGCCCACGCACCAGCCGCCGTGTGCGACGTCCTCGACGGTCAGTTCGAACTCGTTCCCGACACTGGTCATGACGGTGCTCCTCAGGGATCGCGGATGTGCTGCGGCGGCGTCCACGGGGCGTCGCCCGTCGCGGGAGGATCCGGATCACCGACGGGGACGTTACGGGACGTCCCGGGTGCGCGGTCGGGGTGCGCACCGGTGGCGCACGTCCCGCGGGTGACCTGCACGCACGGTCACCGACCGCCCTAATCTACCGTCCTCCGGGGCGGGACCCGCCACGCTCGGCGATCGGAGGCCCCAGGGCCGGCTCCGGCGCGGACGCCCGGTGTCGGCCCGAACGCACGGGAACGGGACCGATGTGCCAAGGTGTCACTGAGGGGGCACGGGACGACGTCCCGCGCCCGGGAGGCGCTGTTTCGACGGGAGTGCGGGCGAGGTGCACATCGTGATCATGGGGTGCGGCCGCGTGGGGTCCACGCTGGCGCACACACTGGTGGATCTGGGACACACGGTGGCGGTGATCGACCAGGACCCCGAGGCGTTCCGCCGGCTGCGCGGGGACACCGCCAAACACGCGGTCCGAGGGCTCGGACACGACCGGGAGGTGCTGCTCAGTGCGGGGATCGACCGGGCGGGGGCGTTCGCCGCGGTGAGCAACGGCGACAATTCCAACATCATCGCGGCCCGGGTGGCGCGCGAGACGTTCGGCGTGGAGCACGTGGTCGCGCGGATATACGATCCCCGGCGGGCGGAGGTCTACCAGCGGTTGGGCATCCCCACCGTGGCGACCGTGCGCTGGACCGCCGACGCGATCCTGCGCCGGATGGTGCCCGGGGACGAGCGGCTCACCGCCGGCCCCGAATGGCAGGACGCCTCCGGGACGCTGGCGATGACCGAGGTCACCCTGCCCGAGGGGTGGGCCGGGCGGAGCGTGGCGTCGGTGGAGGAGGGCGCGCCGTTGCGCGTGGTCTACCTGAGCCGGCGGGGACGGATCGTGCTGGCCGGCACGGAGGTGGTCCTGGAGGAGGGCGACGTGCTGCACGTGGTGGCCGACAGCCGGGACCTGGACGGGCTGCCCGGAAGGCTGAACGAGGACGGGACGGAGGCGTAGGGATGCGGATCGCCATCGCGGGGGCGGGGAGCGTGGGCCGTTCCATCGCCACGGAACTGGCGGGCAACGGTCACGACGTGCTGCTCATCGACCGGGACACCCGGGCGATCGGCGTGGACGACCTGCCCGAGGTGGAGTGGCTGTTGGCGGACGCCTGCGAGCTGTCCACGTTGGAGGACGCCCGATTGGGCGACTTCGACGTGGTGATCGCCGCCAGCAGCGACGACAAGGTGAACCTGGTCGTGTCGTTGCTGGCCAAGACCGAGTTCGGGGTGGGGCGGGTGATCGCCCGGATCAACGACCCCGCCAACGAGTGGTTGTTCAACGACTCCTGGGGCGTGGACCTGGCGGTGTCGCCGCCCCGGCTCATCGCCGATCTGGTCGAGGACGAGCCGGAGGAGGAACCCTTCGACGAGGGGACCCTGCCGCCGTTGCCCGGGGCGGAGATCGCCGAGTCGGTGCTGCGCGCCGACAGCCCCTTCGCGGGCGGACCCGAGAGCGGGCTGATCGCCGCCCTCCCGGAGGGGGTGGCGCTGGTGGCCGTCGTGGGCCCCGGCGGTGTGCGGGCGCCCGAGCCCGAACGGGTCCTGTCGGTGGGCAACACCGTGGTGTTCCTGGCCGAGCCCGACTCCCTGGGCCCCTTGGAGGCACTCCTGGGGCCGGTGGAGGGGAACCCGGAGGCATGAGGAAGGGGTGCGCCCGTACGGGCGCACCCCGCGGTCCGGAGGGCGGATCAGTCCTGCGCGGCGGCGGGGCTCCCCTGCCCCTGCCCCTGCTCCAACGGAGTGCGTCCGCGCGCCAGCACCCACACCATTGCCGCGAACGCCGCCACCTGCAACGGCCAGCCCATGGCGATCTTGGAGAGGCCGAGCAGCGCGAACGTGTCGGCCCACCCGTAGGTGTCGGCCGCCCACAGGGGGTACTGCACCAGCACCCGGATCACGCAGGGCAGGACCAGCAGCCAGGTCAGCTTGGACGCCAGCGTGACCACGGCCGGGTTCTCCCGCCAGGAGGAGAAGTCCTCCTTGTTCCCGATGAACGGGCCGATCATCAGGCCGATCGCGGGCCAGCGCACCAGCACCGACAGGCTCAGCACCACGGCGTAGACGGCGTTGTAGATGATGCCGGGCAGGAAGGCGTCGGCGGCGTTGCCGCTGCGCATCGCGAAGATCGCGGCGATGCCGATCCCGAACAGGCTGGTGACCACGTACTGCACCGAGGAGCGCTGGACCAGTCGGAGCACGCCGAGCAGCACCGCGGCGGCCACGCCCAGACCGATCGACAGGCGCAACTCGGAGGAGACGATGTAGGAGATCGTGAAGGTCAGGGTGGGGATCGCGGCCTCGACCATGCCCCGTTTGCCGCCCAACGCCTTGGCGAGCTGGGAGCGGACCAGCGCCTCGACGGTGTCCTCGGTCACCACGGGGGGCTTGGACTCCTCGGGTTCCCGGCCGGTCCCCTCCTCGGCACGCTGCTGCTCAGTCATCTGCTCCCGGTCCGCTTCACGTCGTCGATGCCGCCCCGGGCGGGGGGCACGGTCATGGTGCCCCAGCCTACGCGAACCGGCGCCGCCGTTCCGGCCCCGTCCAGGGCGGTTATGGGAGGTCTCGCCCGGGTCCGTCACGACCCGTCCGTGCGACTTCTCACCCGATCCTCTTCGGAAGGGCCCGTTCTCCGGAGGCAGGCGGGCTCGACCACGTGGACGATCCCGACGTTCGGGACCGTCCCACGGGGTGGTGTCGGGCCCTCCGTCCTCCACGACGGGGAGGAGGTCGGCGTCCTGCCGCCGGCCGGGTGCGGTCACCGCCTCCCTCGGCGCCGGTGACCGGCGGGGCGACCCTGGCCAGGGGGGTCGGCACTCCGTACGCTGGCCCCGGAGAGCCGCCGATCCGAGGAGTCCGATGTCGACCATCCCCCGTCTCCGGAGGGACCACCTGGAGTTCGCCGCCCCGGTGGACCGGGAACTGATCCACCCCGGCGCCTCCCACGTGTGGTCCCCCCACTCCGTCGGCACCGTGCTGGCCCTGCTGGCCTCCGGGTCCTCACACCGGACCCTGGCGGAGATCGTCTCCCTGATCGGTCGTGACTTCGCGGGGCAGCTGGCCGACCTGGACGCGTCGGTGGGCCCCACCGACGGGTTGGACCTGGCCGTCCTCAACGGCCTGTACACACCCGCCGACCTGCCACTGCGCAGGACGTTCGTGGAGCACGTGCGCGCCCGGGGCGGAACCGAGGTGGCCAACGTCGACTTCAGGGGCGACTCCGAGGGGGTGCGGCGGTACATCAACGGCCGGGTCGCGCAGGTCACCCACGGGCTCATCGACCAGTTGCTGCCGCCCGGGCTGCCACCGCCCGACGTCCGACTGCTGCTGGTCAACGCCCTGTGGGTGAGGGTGGCGTGGCAGGAACCGTTCAAGCTCTCCCAGACCGGGCCCCGGCCGTTCCGGGCACCGGGCGGGACCAGACCCGTGCCCACCATGCACCGCACCGCCAAACTGCCGCTGGCCCGTGCCCACGGCTGGAGCATGGTCACCCTCACCGGCCGGCACGGCCTGTACCTGGACATCCTGCTGCCGGACGTCGCCTCCCCCACCCCTCCGCCGCTCGCCCCCGGTCTCCTGGCCGCCCTCCACCGGGGGGCGTCCCCGACGATGACCAGGCTGGCCCTGCCCCGGTTCACGGTGCGCACCAGCGTCTCCCTGCTGGGGCCGTTGGCCCGCCTGGGCCTGAAGGAGATGGTCACCGACCGGGCCCGGTTCGACGCCATCAGCGCGGAGCCGCTGAAGGTGAGCGAGATCCTGCACCAGGCCGTGCTGAGCGTGGACGAGAAGGGTGCCGAGGGGGCGGCGGCCACCGGTGTGATGATGCTGCGCGGGTCGGTCCTGCCGTCCCGGTCGGTGGAGTTCACCGTCGACCGGCCGTTCGTCCTCGCCCTGCGCCGCGCCTCCTCCCTCCTCTTCCTGGGCCGGGTGACCGACCCTGTCGACCCCGGTCCCGCCTCCTGACACCTCCCCGCTACCGGAAGGCCCGCCATGACACCGGACATCGACCCGGACCACCTGCACTTCGCCCTCTCCCTGGAACACGCCCTGGCCGAGACGGGCGTCTCGCACGTGTGGTCGCCGCACTCGGCGGGGACCGCGCTGACCCTGCTCGCCGAGGGATCCTCCGGGAAGGTGCGCGAGGCCCTCGCCCGCGCCCTGACCGCGCGGGGAGGTTCCCTGGCCGGACACGTCGCCGCCCTGGACGCGACGGTGGGGGCGGGCCCGGACGCCTTGGACGAAGGCGCGCGGACCCCCGACGACGACCCGGACGGCCCGCCCTCCCTGGACCTGGTCTCGGTGAACGACCTGTACGTCCGTCAGGGCGGCGCGGTCCTGCCGGGATTCGCCTCGGCGCTGGCCGCGCGCCCCGGGTCGGCGGTGCGTTCCGCGGACTTCGCCGCCGCCCCGGAGAGGGCGCGCGCGGACATCAACACCGCCGTCGCCGACGTCACCCGGGGAATGATCACCGACCTGATCCCGCGGGGGACCATCACCTCCGAGACCGAGTCCATCCTCGTCAACGCCCTGTGGGTGCGGTTGATGTGGCTCGAACCCTTCGAGGCGGCGGCCACCCGGGAACGGGTCTTCCACACGCCCGACGGCGACCGGTCGGTGCCGACCATGTGGCGTTCCGGCCACGCGCGGGTGGCCGAGGCCGACGGGCTGCGTCTGCTCACCCTGTCCGGCCGTCACGGACTCGACCTGGACATCGTCCTGTCGGAGGAGGGCGGCACGGAACCGCCGGCCCTGACCCTCGAATCGCACCGGACACTGCGGGAGGCGGCCCGCTCGGAGACGGTGAACGTGGCCCTGCCCCGGTTCCGGGTGGAGAGCGGTTTCGAGCTGCTGGAGGCCCTGCCCGATCTGGCGGCCGTGGCGGGGCGCCCCACCCGCGATCTGTCCGGCATCACCGGCGACCCGCTCCGGCTGGACGCGATCGTGCACCGGGCGGTGCTGAGCGTGGACGAGATCGGCGCGGAGGGCGCCGCGGCGACGGCGGTGTTCGCCGTGGCGGCGGCCATGCCGCTCGCGCCGCCCGTGGAGTTCGTCGTGGACCGGCCGTTCGCGTTCGTGCTGCGACGCGGCGCCTCCGTGCTCTTCCTGGGGCGGATCACCGACCCCGAGGACCCGGGGCCCGCGGGGTCCTCGGATCGCGGTCGGTGAGGGCGTGCGGGTGGCCCGCGCCGACCCTCCCGGTCCACGCGGGCCACCCCTGTCCCCGATCTCCGCGGTCAGTACGTCTACACCTCGAACACCTCGAACCCGGTGGCCAACGGCACCCCCGCCCACTCCCCCGCCATCTCGGCCATCCGGGGCAGGAAGGACTTCTGGTCGAACCCGTCCAGGTGGGCCAGGTAGACGGCGTGGGCGTCCAGGGAGGCCACCCCGTCGGCCAGGTCCTGCCCGCTCAACTCCACGTAGTGGCCGGCCTTCGGTGAGGAGCCGAACGCGACGAAGCGCACCTCCGACCAGGGCTCCAGCCCGTCGGTGAGCTGTTCGGGGAAGACCCACCGGTTGGCGGCGTCGCGGACCGCGTCGAGCAGGGCGGGGCCGAGCACCCGGTGATCGGCGTGGTTGAAGGCGCTCCCCCCGGAGAAGTGCTCCCGGAAGTTGATGGAGACGATCACCTCGGGCCGATGCCTGCGGATCGCCTCGGCCAGGGCGCGGCGCAACGGCAACCCGTACTCCAGGGTCCCGTCGGGGAAGTCGAGGAACTCCACCCCGACCGCGCCCACGGCCGCGGCCGAGGCGCGCTGTTCGGCCATGCGCAGCGGAGCGCACTCCTCCGGGGCGATGGTGTCGATGCCCGCCTCTCCCCGGGTGACCAGGAGTTCGGTGACCTCCTTGCCCTGGCGGGCCCAGCGGGCGATCGCGGAGGAGCTGCCGAACTCCAGATCGTCGGGGTGGGCGACCACGGCCAGGGCTCGGGTCCAATCCTCCGGCAGCAGGGCGGGGGCGCTGTCGTTCGTCATGGTTCCCACCCTACGGAAGGGGCCGGGCCGCGGCGGGGAGGCGCTTCGGGCCGGAACCGGCCACCCGCGCGCGGGAACGCGGACCCCGTGCACGGGAACGCCCCGGAGCGGTCGCTCCGGGGCGGTTCCACGACGGTCCCGCGCCCCTCAGGACGCGGAGGAGCCGTTCGGCGAGGCCCCACCGGGGCCGCGGGGCGCCGCGCCGTTGGGCGAGGTGCCGGTGCCGCCCTGCTGCGCGGCGGTGCGGCGGGCCTCGGCCTGCTGGGCGGCGCGGGCCTGGGCGGCCTTGGCCATCTGCTCCTGGATCTGCTTGGGCACGGTGATCTGGAGCAGTTCACCGGGCGGGCTGGGCTGGTCGCCGCGCACGACGATGATGTCGGAGAAGAGCTTCTCCACCTCGGCCATCATCTCCGGCTTGGCGGCGCCCTCACCCCGGATCACGCCGCGCAGCACCCAGCGCGGGCCGTCCACGCCGATGAACCGCACCCGCTGGGCGAGCTGCTTGCCGTCCTCGGTGGTACGGCCGGGCACCGGGACGAGCGCCTTGAGTTCGGTCCCGAAGGTGCCCTCGTGCTCCTCGGCCTTGCCGCCCTGCTTGACGACCTGCTCGCGCAGTTCCTCGCGCATCTCGTCCCACATGCCCGACGACTTGGGAGCGGCGAAGGGCTGCACCTGGAGGGCGCTCTTGCCGCGCACCAGGGTCACGCCGATGATCTTCTGCTTGCCCTGGCCGTCCTGGGCGACGTTGACCTGGACCTCGGTGCCCTGTTCCATCGGCACGCGCATACCGCCCAGGTCCATGCGCTTCATCTCGGGCGCGTCCTCGCCGGCGTCCCACGGCCCGGTCGCCCGGTGGCGGTCGGCCTCCTTGACGGGTTCCGCGCCCCGTTCCCCCGGCTCGACCTCGTTGCCGAAGGAGACGGCGCCCGCCACCCCCTCGCGGGGAGCCCGCGTCTCGGTTCTGTCGGTCTCTTCGTTCCGCTTCTTGCGGCGGCGTCCAAACACGCCCTCACCTCTTTGCTCTCCATTGGCCCCGGGATCGCACCGGGTGCGGGAATGTCGTCACCGCGATGCGGTGTGGCCCCCGGTCGAACCGAAACCGCCCGCTCCGCGCACCGACTCGGGCAGGGCGTCCGCCTCGACGAACACGGCCCGTTCCACACGCTGGATCACCAGTTGCGCGATCCGGTCGCCCCGGGTGAGCGCCACGGGGTCCGTGGAATCGGTGTTGAGCAGGGTCACCTTGATCTCGCCCCGGTATCCGGAGTCCACCGTGCCCGGGGCGTTGACGATCGTCAGGCCGCAGCGCGCGGCGAGCCCCGAACGGGGATGCACGAAAGCCGCGTAGCCGTCGGGCAGGGCGATGGCCAGCCCGGTGGGAACGGTGGCCCGCTCACCCGGGGCGAGAACGACGTCGACGGCGGTGTACAGGTCGGCGCCCGCGTCACCGGGGTGCGCGTACTCGGGCAGGGGAAGGCCGGGGTCCAGGCGGTGGACCGTGATCGGGATCCGGCCGCTCTCCAGGGATGCACTACTCACATTCGCCGAGCCTATCGCCCCCGGGACGTTGCGCGGATACACGTGCGGCCGGGGCGGACCGTCCCGCCCCGGCCGCACGACGCCGGTGGTGCTACTCCGCGGGTTCCCCCGCGGTCTCGGGCAGGGTGACCTCGACCGTCAGCTCGGCGTCGTCGGTGGGCTGGAAGTCGATCCCGGCGGCGCGACCGGCGGCGGCGATGTCGGTGGCCGCGGCACGGGCGGCCTCCACGCGCTTACCGGTGACCCGGACGTTCTCGACCTCGGCCCGCATGGACAGCTTGGCCTCGGACTTGGCCTTGCGGACGGCCCGCAGGACCTCGGCGGTCGCGGCCAGGACGGCGGGGTCGCCGTCGGCGGCGGCCGTCCGGTACTCGGCGGCGACCGGCCACGGCCGGGCGTGGACGGAGCCCTCCTGCCACCAGCTCCAGACCTCTTCGGCGACGAACGGGACGAACGGCGCGAAGAGCTTGTGCAGGGCTCCCAGGGCGATGAGCAGCGCGGCGCGCGCGGAGGCGCCCTCGGCCGACTCGGTGTCGTAGGCGCGGGTCTTGACGAGCTCCAGGTAGTCGTCGCAGAAGTCCCAGAAGAACCGCTCGGTGCGCTCCAGGGCCCGGGTGTGGTCGTAGTCGGTGAACGCCTTGGTGGCGTCCTCGACGACCTCGGCCAGGGCGGCGAGCATCGCGCGGTCCAGGGGCTCGGTGACGTGCGCCGGGTCGGCGGCGGCGTGCTCACCCGCGACGGACATGACGAACTTGCTGGCGTTGAGGATCTTGATGGCCAGCCGGCGGCCGACCTTCATCTGACCCTCGTCCATGGCGGTGTCGGTGCCGAGGCGACCGCTGGCCGCCCAGTAGCGGACCGCGTCGGAGCTGTACTTCTCCAGCAGCGCCAGCGGTGTGACGACGTTGCCCTTGGACTTGGACATCTTCTTGCGGTCCGGGTCCAGGATCCAGCCGGAGATGCCGGTGGTGTGCCAGGGCAGCGTGTCGTTCTCGGAGTCGGCGCGCACGACCGTGGAGAACAGCCAGGTGCGGATGATGTCCTGGCCCTGGGGACGGAAGTCCATCGGGAAGACGCGGGCGAACAGGTCCGGGTCGCGTTCCCAACCGGAGGCGATCTGCGGGGACAGCGACGAGGTCGCCCAGGTGTCCATCACGTCGGGGTCGCCCATGAAGCCGTTGGCCGCCCCGCGCCGGTCCTCGGTGTACCCGTCGGGCGCCTCGGAACTGGGGTCGACGGGCAACCGGTCCTCGGTGGGCAGGATCGGCTCGTCGTAGCGCGGGTTGCCGTCGGCGTCGAGCGGATACCAGACCGGGAACGGAACGCCGAAGAAGCGCTGGCGGCTGATGAGCCAGTCGCCGTTGAGGCCCTCGACCCAGTTCTCGTAGCGGGCGCGCATGTGCTCGGGGTGCCAGGTGAGCTCGCGGCCCCGCTCGATGAGCCTGCGGCGCAGTTCCTCGTCACGGCCGCCGTTGCGGATGTACCACTGGCGGGTGGTGACGATTTCGAGGGGCTTGTCGCCCTTCTCGTAGAACTTGACCGGGTGGGTGATGGGCTTGGGGTCGCCGACCAGGTCGCCGCTCTCGCGCAGCATCTCGACGACGCGCTCGCGGGCGGTGTGGACGGTGGCCCCGACCAGTCGGTCGTAGGCCTCGCGGGCGACGCCGGACTCCAGGCCGGTCGGCGGGTCGGCGAGGACGCGCCCGTCCCAGCCGATGATGGGGCGGGTCTCCAACTGGAGCTCGCGCCACCAGGTGACGTCGGTGGTGTCGCCGAAGGTGCAGATCATGGCGATGCCGGACCCCTTCTCGGGGTCGGCGAGCCGGTGCGCCTCGACGGGGACCTCGACGCCGAAGACCGGCGTGGTGACGGTGGTGCCGAAGAGATCCTGGTACCGCTCGTCGTCGGGGTGGGCGACCAGGGCGACGCAGGCCGCGAGCAGCTCGGGGCGGGTGGTCTCGATGTGGACCGGGGTGCCGTCGGGCTTGTGGAAGGCGACCTTGTGGTAGGCGCTGGGCCGCTCGCGGTCCTCCAGCTCGGCCTGGGCGACCGCGGTGCGGAAGGTGACGTCCCACAGGGTGGGCGCCTCGGCCATGTAGGCCTCGCCGCGGGAGAGGTTGCGCAGGAAGGCGCGCTGGGCGGCAGCCCGGGAGTCGTCGTCGATGGTGGCGTAGGTGTGCCGCCAGTCGACGCTCAGGCCCAGACGGCGCCAGATCGACTCGAAGACCTTCTCGTCCTCGGCCGTCAGCCGGTCGCACAGCTCGATGAAGTTGCGCCGGGAGACGGGGACCTGGCGCTTGGGGTCGGGCTTGGCCGGAGGCGCGAAGTCCGGGTCGTAGGCGACCGAGGGGTCGCAGCGGACACCGTAGTAGTTCTGGACCCGGCGCTCGGTGGGCAGGCCGTTGTCGTCCCAGCCCATCGGGTAGAAGACCGCCTTGCCGTTCATGCGCTGGAAACGCGCGACGGTGTCGGTGTGCGTGTACGAGAACACGTGGCCGATGTGCAGCGAACCCGAGACCGTGGGCGGCGGGGTGTCGATGGAGTAGACGTCCTCGCGCTCGGCCGTACGGTCGAAGTGGTAGACGCCGGACTCATCCCATACGTCGACCCACTTCGCCTCGATACCGTCCAGCGAAGGCTTGTCGGGCATGCGGAAGGAATGAGAGCGGTTGGTCATGGGGCAATGGTAGTGCGCTCCGGAGCGTGATCGCTCCGGGTTTTCCCACACCGCGCGCCCCGTTCACCCGCGGCCGACCGTACCTCGCGGGGGCGTTCCGTGCCGGGGGGTCCCGCACGTGAAAGGATCGTCTCGGTAGACCATGGTGGGACGGGCGGTCCGCCGCCCGTGCCCGTGCACACGACAAGAACGGTGAACGATTCACATGGCTAAGAAGGACGGCGGTGACGTCACTCCGGTCCTGTTGGGCTTCGTGGCCGGATTCGCGGCCGAGTTCGTCATGCGCAAGGCGCTGACCTTCGCCTGGACCCGAGCCACCGGCGAGGAGCCGCCCACGGACCTGGAGTCCCCCGACGTGAGTCTGGGCAGTGCCCTGGGCTGGGCGGTCGTCGCCGGTGTCGGGGTCGAGGTGGCCCGGGTGCTGGCGGTGCGCACCGCCCGCAAGGGCCTGCGCCGCACCGCTCCCGAGGTCCTGGAGTCCTGACCGCCCCCGGGGATCGCCCCGCCCGGGTGCCGTCCCCCTCGAAGGAAGACGACGGTGGGCGGCCCACCGCACCGTGAGTCCCGTGCGCTGGGCCGTCCACCGTCGTTCGTGTTCCCCGTGCTCCCGTGCCCCGTCACCGGGTCCCGGGATCGTGGCGGGCGCACCTGGACGGGACGGAGTGGAAACCGCCCCGCCCGGTCAGGTGCATTCCTTGCAGACCAGCTGTCCCGCCCGCTGCTCGGCGAGCTGGCTGCGGTGGTGGACCAGGAAACAGCGCGAGCAGGTGAACTCGTCGGACTGACGCGGCAGAACACGCACGGCGAGCTCTTCACCCGACAGGTCGGCACCGGGCAGCTCCATGCCCTCCGCGACCTCGTCGGGGTCGATGTCGATCGTGCCGGTGCCCTTGTCCACGCGCCGGGCCTGGAGCTCCTGAAGGCTGTCCTCGTTGATGTCCTCGTCAGTCTTGCGCGGGCTGTCGTAGTCGGTGGCCATCTCTGCTAACTCCATCCCCCTCGTTCAATGCCTCGTCGCGCGGGTAGTAACGCTTGAGAGACCTCGGTTGTGCCCGGTTCGGCCGATGAGTTCTCCCGATGTCGGTGAACCGTGCCCCCTCCCGGGCCACCGCTCACAGGTCGGCAGCACTTTCCTCGGGACCGTGTCCGAAGGCGGCCATGGAATGTCGCCGCATTCGGGTCCGGTTTCCTTGGAGTACTACCCAACGTCGGGTGCCCCGTAGACCTGGAAAAGCCGTTTCCGCCCACCCCGGACAAAGCGCGGATCACTCCCCCACCGCGGGCGAAAACCGAAGACATGCCCACGTCAGGAGGGATTCCCTCCGTGTCCACGCCCGAGGCAGCATACCCACCCGAGCTCGGCGCACGTGACCCGGATGGGCGTGTCTTCGGACACGTATAGATACCACGAAGTGTGGCGTGACGCAGCTTGGGCCCTATGCCTCGCCCCAGGGGATATGTTCGGGCACCCGGAAAGGTCGGGATTCAGCGCCGTTCCGGCGTCTCATCCGTTGGGACGGGGAGACAGACGGTGATGACCAGACCACCGCCGGAACGCGGCCAGGCGGTGACCACGCCCTCGTGGGCGCGCACCACCGAACGGACGATGGACAGGCCCAGTCCGGCGCTGCGGCCCGAGCCCACCCGATCGCCCGACCCGCGACGGAACGGCTCGAAGAGCCCCTCGATCTCGTAGGCGGGGATGATCTTGCCGGAGTTCTCCACCTGCACGGCGGGCCGGCCCTCGTACATGCCGCTGCGGACGGTGATCTCGCCGTCGGGGACGTTGTACTTGAGGGCGTTCTCCACCAGGTTGGCGACCAGCCGCTCCAACAGGACCGGGTCGCCCACCACCGGGGCCTGCCGCAGGTCCCTGCGCAGGGCCAGCCCGGATTCGGCGACCTCGGCGGAGAGTTGGCTGAGCACCGTCCCGGCCACTTCGCCCAGGTCGACACGGGCGCGCACCTCCAGCTCGCGGTCGCTCTTGGCGAGGAAGAGCAGGCCGTCGATGAGGCGTTCGTGGCGCGCGTTGGTCTCCAGCAGGGTGCGGCCCACGGACTTCAGGTCGGACGAGACGTCGGGGGCGGTGAGCGCCACCTCCAACAGGGTGCGGTTGATCGCCAGGGGCGTGCGCAGCTCGTGGGAGGCGTTGGCGACGAACCGGCGCTGGCCGTCGAAGGCGCGGTCCAGGCGTTCCAACATGCCGTCGAAGGTGTCGGCCAGTTCGCGGATCTCGTCGTCGGGGCCGGACAGGGCGATGCGTTCGTGCAGGGAACGCTCCGACAGGCGGCGGGCGATGCGGGTGATCTTCTGCAACGGCGACAGGGCCCGGCCCGCCACCGCGTACCCCAGGGCCACCGCGAGCAGCCCCACCAGGAACAGGGCCAGCAGCGAGAACCGGGTGACGTGGGTGAGGACCTCCTCGATGAGGTGGCCGTGCGCCACCAGCTCCGCGGCGCTCTCCTCACTGAGCAGGGCGTTGAGCAGCACCGCCACGATGAGGTAGTTGACCAGGACCAGCACCGAGCCGGCGGCGAAGAACAGCATCCCGTAGATCAGGGTGAGCCGGGCTCGCAGGCTGAGGTTGTCGGCGAACCGGTGGACCCGCTCCGAGGTGGGTGACCGTTCGGCGCCCGCCCGGGCCGGATCGGCGATGCTGAGGCTGCGCCACGTCCCGGTGTCACCGGGCCGGGTGGGTTCCACCTGGCCCGGCTCCGGCCGGCCCGGGGGTCTCACAACCGGTACCCCGCACCGGGCACGGTCTGGATGACCGGCGGCGCGCCGAGCTTCTTGCGCAGGGTCATCACGGTGA
The DNA here is from genome assembly GCF_031845465.1 of Nocardiopsis lambiniae. Taxonomy (NCBI): domain Bacteria; kingdom Bacillati; phylum Actinomycetota; class Actinomycetes; order Streptosporangiales; family Nocardiopsidaceae; genus Nocardiopsis; species Nocardiopsis lambiniae. The sequence continues at coordinate 219,990 of NZ_JAVREP010000008.1, forward strand.
CGCGCACGACGTTGGTGAAGGGGTCGGCGTTCTCGTCCCAGGCCTTCTCCAACAGCCCCTCGGCGCTGACGACGGTGCCCTGGGCGCGCATGAGCACCTGGAGGACCGCGAACTCCTTGGGTGTCAGGGGGATCTCGCGCCCCTCCCGGTGGACCCGGTGGTTGGCCGGGTCCAGGGTGATGTCGTGCCTTTCCAGGACGGGGGGCAGCGGCGGGGTGGAGCGCCGGGCCAGGGCCTGCACACGGGCCACCAGCTCGGGGAAGGCGAAGGGTTTGGCGAGGTAGTCGTCGGCGCCCAGGCTCAGGCCCTCGACCTTGTCCTGGACGGCGTCGGATGCGGTGAGCATCAGGATGCGCCCGTTGTAGCTCCTCCCCACCAGGGTGCGGGCGACGTCGTCGCCGTGGACCCCCGGGAGGTCGCGGTCCAGAACGACCACGTCGTAGTCGTTGACCGCGGTGTGCTCCAGAGCGGTGTCCCCGTCATAGGCGACGTCCACGGCCATGGCCTCGCGACGCAGTCCCACCGCGATGGCGTCGGCCAGGACACGCTCGTCTTCGACCACGAGTACACGCACTTCTCGTCCTCTTCGGTACCTGGGAGAAAAGGGGCCGCTGCCGGCGCATCCCCCAACACACCGGCAGCGGCGTTCTCGGTCCCGACCGCGTCAACCGTTCTCTCACGGCGGGAGTAAGGAGACGGTAAACCGCTCGCGCCTTCGGCGCGAACCGAACCTCGTCCTCACCCCGCGCCGGTGACGGGCGCTGGGCCGGGAGTCTCAACGACCCCTTTGCGAGCGGGGCGCCGCCGTCGGCGAATCCCCCAACCGCCGACGGCGGCGTAACCCCGCACATCTCGAATCTGACACATCAAGAATAAGGAACAAGTAAGCAACGGGCTTTGCACGGAGATGTGTCATGGGACACGTGGCCCGAACGTGCGAACGGCCCGGGTGGGCGCGCGCGGCGGTTCGTCCGGCCGACCCTCCACCACAAGGGCTTTTCCGTCTTCCGGAAGGCCGCCGGCCCGCGGGTCGAATCACGGAAGGATCACGTGCGGGGGGTGCCGGTTTGACCTGGATCACAGTGCGGTAGACGTAGGTGACACCCGCGCGGAACCCGACCGAGAGGCCGGACCGCGACGGGTACGCATGTCACAGGGACGTGACCACACCGAATCGCGCGCACGCCGCGGCCTGCGCGCGGACCGACTGCAACCGGAGCACACACGTGTTCCGGTGCCTACCCCTGGAAGAGGTGCAATGGGCGAGTTCTTCGCGGAGATCAAGGTCCGGATCAACGAGACCCGCGGTGCGCTCCAGTCGGCGCAGGCCGCCGGGGACGAGTTCCTCATCGACACCCACACGTCGGAGCTCGAAGACCTGTACCGCATCGCGGCCCGCAACGGTATCGACTGCGCCTGAGCGATCGTCCGGATCCCGAGGGACCGGAACGACGACCGGACATCGAGGGGGGCGCGAGGGGGACGATCCCCTCGCGCCCCCCTTCCGCGCCCGTCAGTCCCGGTCGGCGCCCAGCGGCGCCAGCAGGGCGTCCAAGGCGTCGTACAGCTCCGGGCGGGCGGCGATGACCAGATCGTTGGCGGGAGGACCGCCGTGGAGCCCGCCCACCCGGACACCGGCCTCGGTGGCGACCAGGCCGGGGGCCGCCCAGTCCCACGGGTGCAGGCCGCGCTCGTAGAAGGCGTCGCAGCGACCCGCGGCCACACCGGTCAGGTCCACCGCGGCCGAGCCGCCCCGTCGGATGTCCCGGACGAGCGGGGCGACCTCCAGCAGCACCCGGGCCTGCTGCCTGCGGCGCTCGGAGAAGTATCCGAACCCGGTCGCCACCAACGCCCGGTCCAGCGGTACCGCGGGCGGCGCCTGGAGGGGCTCGCCGTTGCGGCGGGAGCCTCCGCCCAGCACCGCCTCGTACATCTCGCCTCGCCGGGGGACGTTCACGGCGGCAGCGACGACCGTTCCGTCGATCTCGGCGGCGATCGAGACCCCCCAGTCGGGCTGTCCGTACAGGTAGTTGACGGTGCCGTCGATGGGGTCGACCACCCAGCGCACACCGCTGGTGCCGGACTCGTCGCCGCCCTCCTCCCCCAGGATCGCGTCGTCGGGGCGGGCCGCCAGCAGGCGGGAGCGGATGAGGTCCTCGGTGGCCCGGTCCATCTTCGTGACGATGTCGGTGGGGCTCGACTTGGTGTCGAGCACGGTGACGCCCGCCTGTCCCTCCGCGGCGAGTTCACCCGCCTCGGCGGCCACCCGCACGGCCAGGTCGCGCAGACTCTCGGGATCGGATGTGGTGTGGATGCTGCTCACTGCTCCGCTCTCAGGTTCGGGTGTGGAATCCGACCGCACTCTACGCCGCCGAGGAGACGGCCGGATGAATCACGGCCCCACCCCCGCCGTCGAGGTCTGCACGGACCGGGTCGGTGGATCGTCGGGACCCCGTCGACGCGGGTCTTCGGAGGGTGGTCCACGGTGAGAGGGGGGAGCCGGCCCGGGACGCCACGGCCGCGGTGTGGCCGTGGTCCTTCGCCGGCACGCCGCCGGCGGTGCGCCGGGCGCACGACGACGCGGTCCGCTCCTGGGCGCACGACCGGCGCCCCGGGGCGTCCCCGCGCACGGCGGAGACGTCCCGAGGCCCACCGCACCCGGCTCAGAGCAGTTCGGGCTTGGTCCACTCCTTGCCGTGGACGTGGTGCTCCAGGAACGCGAAGACCGTCTCGTACCAGATCTGCGCGTTGCCCGGCGTGAGGATCCAGTGGTTCTCGTCCGGGAAGTAGAGGAACTTGGCGTCGACCCCGTGGAGCAGCAGATCGCGCCACAGGCGCAGTCCCTCGTTGATGGGCACCCGGTAGTCCTTGTCGCCGTGGATCACCAGCATCGGCGTGACGATCTTGTCCGCGTGCAGGTGCGGCGAGTTGAGCAGGTACCGTTCCGGCTGCTCCAACGGGGTGCCGAACTCCCGCTCCCACACCGGCGGGTAGTCGGTGGCGCCGTTGAACGCGTCCAGCCCCCACAGGGAGGCGTGGGAGACGATGGCCTTGAACCGGTCGGTGTGCCCGGCGATCCAGTTGGCCATGTACCCGCCGAAGGAACCGCCCATCATGGCGGTGCGTTCGGCGTCGATGTCGTCACGGGCCTCGGCGGCGTCGGTGATCGCCATGATGTCGGCGAACACGCGCGGCCCCCACCGGCCCCAGGCCCGGCGCAGCATGTCCTGGCCGTACCCGGTGGACAGGGCGGGGTCGGGCAGCAGGACGGCGTAGCCCCGGGCGGCCAGGATCCACGGGTTCCACCTCCACGACCACCCGTTGAAGCTCATGTACGGACCGCCGTGCACCCACAGCACCAGCGGAGCGGGCGCCTCGGCGGAGGCCTCCTCGGGCAGCACCAGCCAGGATCGGATGCGGGCACCGTCGTCGGCGGTGGTCTCGATCTCGGTGAGGGTGCCGGGCATGGTCGGCTCGGAGCCCGGGGTGCGCAGGTGGACGGGGGCGCCGTCGGTGGCGTCGGCGTCCAGGCGCACCGGGGCGGGCGGGGCGTCCCAGGCGTCGCGCAGCGCGTACACGTACCGTCCGTCGGGGGACGGGTTGAGTTCGCTGTAGGCGCCGTGGTCACCGGTGATCCTGGTGACGGCGCCCTCGGCGAGGTCGGCGCGGAAGACGGGGCGGCGCCCGTTCTCGTCGGCGACGAAGAACAGCGACCGCGAGTCGGCGGACCAGGCGGTGCCGCGCTGCCACAGCTCCAGGCCCGGGTGGACGGGGGAGGTCTCGCCGGTCTCCCGGTTCAGGACCCACAGCTGGTACTCGCGGGGCTCGCCGTCGTAGTGCCCCTCGGAGCCGCGCGTGTAAGCGACCAGACGGCCGTCCGGGGAGACCAGGGGCGATTCGAGGTCGGTGTCCTCCTCACTGAGCAGGACGGTGCGCTCGGCGGTGGCGACGTCGATGGCCACCAGGTCGCACCGGTGGCCGCCGCCACCGGTGGGCGTGTTCCAGGTGGTGATGAGGACCGAGCCGTCGGGGGTGAGGGAGACCTCGGCGTTGAGCAGGGCCTTCCCTGCGTCGGAGGTGAGGTCGCGGGCCTCGGCCGGGCCCGTCTCGTCGTCGGCGGGCGGCTCGATGACGAAGAGGCGGGGGTGGTCGGGGCCGATGTCGGAGTCCCAGTGGCGGATGGGCAGCGATTCGTGCAGGATCGCGCTGACCCCGGCCTCTTCGCGGGCCTTGCGGGCCTCGGTGTCCTGCTCCTCGTCACCGCTGCCGGGCAGGGTGTCGGAGGTGAACGCGACCAGCCCGGAGTCGCGGGCGACGGTGAAGGAGCCGACACCGCCCGGGCGGGCCGCCACCCGACGGGCCTCGCCGCCGGTCGCGGGCAACAGCCACAGGGCGGACTTCGGCTTCTCCTCGGGCTTGGTGTCCGGGTCGGGGCGGCCGGTCGTGAACAGGACCGAGCCGTCGGGGAGGAAGTCGGCGCCGCCCTCGCCCTTGGCTCCACGGGTGAGGCGTCGGGGGGCGTCACCGCCCTCCGCCTCGGGAAGGACGTCGATCTCCCACAGGGCGCTGCGGAAGGACTTGGCATCGTGTGCGATGCCGCTGACGGGCGCGACCAGACGGGTTCCGTCGGGGGAGAGGCGCAGCCCGTTGACGCGCCGAAGGCGAACGTATTCCGGCAGTTCGTACCAGGAACGGACCAAGGCAGTTACTCCTGAGAGGGGGTGGATTCGTGATCTGCGTCGAACCCTATCCGCTCAGGGTGTCAGCGGTGTTTACCGAGGTGTCGGAGAACGGCCCGGGGCGTCGCCGCCGGCCGGGGGCGGGGAGGTGTCCCACCGGCCGGTGCGCGGAGCGCCCGTCAGGCCCGGGAGGGGCACTGGGCGCACGCCGGCAGGCCGCCGCCCCGACATCCCGCCCCGTCGCCTTCGGTGTACTCGCGGACCAGGTCGGAGACCATGGCCACGAACGCCGGGTGGGTGCCGGGGCTGAGGGCCCGCTCGTACCCGATGCCGAGTTTCCCGGCGGTATCGCGGGCCTCCACGTCCAGGTCGAACTTGACCTCCATGTGGTCGGAGACGAACCCGTGCGGGATGACGACGACGGCGGGCACGCCCTCCTCGGCGAGCTCCTCCATGCGGTCGTTGACGTCCGGCTCCAACCAGGGCTGGCTGGGCGGGCCGCTGCGGCTCTGGTAGACGACCTCGAAGGGGTACTCGCGGTCGAGTCGGTCCACGACCAGGCGGGCCACCCGGGCGAGCTGGGCGCCGTAGGCACCGTCGGGACCGAAGCCCAGCTCGGGGCCGCCGCTCTCCTGGGCCATCGTCGTGGGGATGGAGTGCGCGGAGAACAACAGGCGCACACCCTCGCGCTGCTCGGCGGGGAGCGCGTCCAGGGCGTCGCGGGTGTGCTCCACCAGGGGTTCGATGAACCCGGGGTGGTCGTGGAAGGGGCGGATGAGATCGATCTCGGGCGCGTCCTCGCCCAGGGCGGCGCGGACGCGGTCGATGTCCTCCAGGTAGGCGGTGCGGCTCGACCAGTTGCAGTAGGCGGAGGTGGGCAGGGCGAGCACGCGCCGCACCCCGTCCTCCTTCATCCGGGCGAGCGTGTCGGCGAGCATCGGGGCCCAGAACCGGTTGCCCCAGTAGATCGGCAGGTCGATGCCGTCCTCGTCGAACTTCGCGGTGACGGCGGCGAGCAGGTCCCGGCACTGCTGGTTGATCGGGCTCACCCCTCCGAAGAGGAAGTAGTGCTCACCGACCTCCGCGAGCCGCTCGCGCGGGATGTTGCGCCCGCGCGTGACGTTCTCCAGGAACGGGATGACCTCGTCCTCGCCCTCCGGGCCACCGAAGGAGATCAGCAGAAACGCGTCGTAAGGCCTCATGGACCTTATGAAACCAGCTCCGCGGGACCTCTCCACGGCACCCCCCGGTCAGCACCCCTGTGGTGTCGGCCTCGCCCGGACCAGGACCTTTCACCGCACTTCTCCTCTGTTCAGGAAAGTGACCGGCGAGTAATGTCGCCTGTCATGACAGATGTGTTGTGGCACACATGGGCGGACACCTATCAGGCCCGTCCCAAGCGCACCGCCTCCCCCAACGACACGCCCGAGGTCGTCGCGGCCGTGACCTCGGCCGCCGCGGACGATCTGCGGGTCCGCATGGTCGGGTCGGGACACTCCTTCACCGACGTGGCCGTCACCGACGGACTGCTGCTCTCCCCCACCTCCCTGACGAAGGTCCGCTCGGTCGACCCGGAGGCGGGCACCGCCACGGTCGAGGCGGGTCTGCCACTGTGCGACTTCAACGAGGTACTGGCCGGACACGGGGTGGCCCTGGCCAACATGGGCGACATCGCGGTGCAGACCATGGCCGGGGCGGTGCAGACCGGCACGCACGGCACCGGTCGGGACGCGGGCGGCCTGGCGAGCCAGGTGGTCGGCCTGGAGATGGTGCTGGCGGACGGTTCGGTGGTGGCGTGCTCGGCCGAGAGGGAACCGGAGCTGTTCCACGCCGCCCGAGTGGGCCTGGGCGCGTTCGGTGTGGTCACGGCGCTGACGATGGCGGTGCGCCCGTCGTTCCTGCTGCACGCCCGTGAGGAACCGATGCCGCTGGACGAGGTGCTGGAGCGGCTGCCGGAGCTGCGGTCCGACAACGCCCACTTCGAGTTCTTCTGGTTCCCCCACACCGGCAACACCAACACCAAGCGCAACAACATCAGCGTCGGTCCGGCGCGACCGCTGTCGCGCTTCAAGGCATGGCTGGACGACGATTTCCTGTCCAACACCCTGTTCGACGGCGTCAACCGGGTGTGCCGCCGTTTCCCCGGCACGGTCCCGACCGTGAACCAGATCAGTTCGCGCGCGTTGTCGGCGCGCGCCTACACCGATGTGTCGTACAAGGTGTTCGCGTCGGTGCGGGACGTGCGGTTCGTGGAGATGGAGTACGCGATCCCCGCCGAGCACCTGGTGGACGTGCTGCGCGAGGCCCGCCGGATCGTGGACCGGGGCGACCACAGGGTGAGCTTCCCGGTGGAGGTGCGGTTCGCCCCGGCCGACGACGTGTGGCTGTCGACGGCCTACGGGCGCGACACCGCCTATGTCGCGGTGCACATGTACAAGGGGACGCCGTACGAGGCGTACTTCGCCGATCTGGAGGCGGTGTTCACGTCGGTGGGCGGGCGACCGCACTGGGGCAAGATGCACACGCGGGACCGCTCCTACCTGGAGACGGTGTACCCGCGTCTGGGCGACGCCCTGGCGGTGCGCGACCGGGTGGACCCGGACCGCCGGTTCGGGAACGACTACCTGGACCGGGTGTTCGGCTGATCGACCACCGCCCGCGACCGGCCGCGACGGAACGCCTCCGGTACCCCGGGAACGCGAGGCGGGCTCCACCACCGGTGGGGCCCGCCTCGCGCACGGACAGCCCCCACGGTCGCCGTGCGGTGGCGTCGGTGTCGGGCGCGGGGCCCGTTCGCGCGGGAGGCCGGATCAGCCGACGGAGGCCGCGGGTGGGGGAACGGCGTTCTCCGTTCGTCCGGCGCCCTGGTCCCCGGTGCCGGATTCGGGCTGCGGTTCGCCGGTGCCCTGGCCCTCCTCCTCTTCCGCCGGCGGCGGGGTGGTGGTGCCGTCCTCCGGGGTCTGCGCGCCCGGGTCGGTCTGCTCGCCGTCCTCGGTCGGCGGCGCGGTGCCGTCGGTGTCGGGCGCGGGTTCGGTGGCCCCGTCCGTGGGCCCCTCGGGCGTCCACCCGGTGACGTCCTCCTCCGGGTCTCCGTCGGTCCCCTCCTCGGGCCCGGTGTCCGTTCCGTCCTCCTGGGTCGAGGACACCGAGGCGTCACCGCCGAACAGGGTGGGCGAGGTGGGCTCGTCCTGCCCCTGCGTCCACGCGGTCAAGGAGCGCCCGGTGAACAGCTCGAACACCAGAATGGCCAGCATGACCAGGGCGAACACCACGGCGGCGAACACCAGGCGTCGTCCGCGACGGGCCGGCGGGCCGTCTCCGGTCCCCGGCCCGTCCGGGCCCTCGTGGACGGCGGTCGCGCCGCCCCTGGCGTCGTCGTCCTCCCCGAACGCCTCGAAGCGCCCGGTGGGGTCCTCCAGGCCCTGGATCGGCAGGGCCATGGTGCGGGTGGCGTCGAGGTCTTCGGGCAGGCCGGGGATCGGTCCGGTCGGCGGCACACCGGGGATCGGACCGGTGCCCGGCGGGTCCAGCGGATGGGCGCCGGGACGGGGAGAACCGGTTCCCGTGGGATCGGCGTACCTGACGGTCTTCTCCGCGAACTGACGGGCCTGGGTGCCGCTGCGGGAGAACCACTCCTGGAGGAAGGGACTCGCCAGGGTGCTCAAGGTGGCCATGACCGCGGCCCCGATGACCGTCCCGTAGACGTTGAGGTAGGAGGCGGCCGTGGCGGCGGCGAGGGTGGCCGCGCCCGCCCCCGCGACCTGGGACAGGCTCAGATCGACGCGCTTGCTCCCGGGTTGCTCGTCCTCCTCCGCCTCCTGCTCGTCGTGGTACTCGGTCCGCCCCATGCGGCCCCCCTTTCGTGTTCCGTTCCGTCCGGAGGGCGCGCGACACGGCGCGCCGCGCTCCGGAACGGGCGTGTGTCGGGCCATGTGGCCCCATACGCACCAAAGTTCACATTCGACTCATGTACGGATAACTAAGGCTAAGGGCGACAGGGTTCCGATAACGCCATCAATAAAGATTGATCACTCTCCGATGGCCACCGGCGTGTCGAGTTGCGTCCGAGAGAATCCCCATACCCCTGGAAGCGACCGAGATCGGAGTTTTTCCCAGGCCTGGGGCGATTCGGGAGGCGCGGGATACCATCACGGCGGAGCCTTCGCACGGGAACGACGACATTTCCCCGTGATCGCTCCCGGTTGTGGAAGGGCCGACGTGCCAAGATTGGCAAAGGAAGCGACCGTGAGGACCCCGGGAGGGCCCGGGGCGCTCCCGACCGTGGACCGGTGCGCCACGGGCCGGGAGGCGGGCACACATGTTCGGGCGCGCCGGGCACGGTAGTGGCCGAACCGTTGTCGGCCGACCAGACTTGGAGAACGCGGGGATCGGTCACACGACCTGCCCTCGACGGGACGCGAAAGGGAGGGCGATGCACGAGCTTCGCCTCGTGGCCGTGAGCGAGGACGGCACCTACCTGGTGCTGGCCAGCACCGGCCGTGGAACCCGTTTCATGCTCCCCGTCGACGACCGCCTCCGCGCCGCTGTACGCGGCCAGTTCTCCCGGCTCGGCCAGTACGAGATCGAAGTGGAGAATCCGTTGCGCCCCAAGGAAATCCAGGCCCGGATCCGGTCCGGCGAGACCGCGGAGGCCATCTCCGAGATCTCCGGCATCCCCCTCGAACGGGTCCGCTGGTTCGAGGGCCCGGTCCTCCAGGAACGGGAGTACATCGCCCAGCAGGCCCAGCGCGCCGGCGTGCGCATCGCCGGCGAGACCGCCCCGGGGGGCACCCTGGAGGAGCTGGTCACCCGCAGGATCGGGGCCCACCAACTGGAGACCGGAGACGCGGTCTGGGACTCCTGGAAGCGGGAGGACCGCTCCTGGCAGCTCAAGCTCGTCTTCCTGGACGACGGCGAGGAACGCGTCGCCCACTGGCTGTACGAGCCCAGACACAACACCGTCTCCCCCGCCGACGAGGAGGCCGCCCGGTTCTCCTCCTCCGGGCCTCCGAAGACGCCCTCCACCACCGCGAACGTGACCCCTTTCGCCCCTCGGCGCACCGACTTCGAACCCTCGCGCGCCGCGATGCGTCCGGCGCCCGAGCGCGTGGGCGGCGCCCTGCGGCGACACGGGGCCCCGCCGGACGACCCCCTGCGGCCGTCGTCGGCACGGGAGGAGTCCGACCGGGCCGCCCAGCGCCCCGAACGGCGTGAGGAGCACGACCGGTGGCGGGCCGAGGAACAGCGCGAGCGCCCCGAGTACCGGGAACGTCGGGAGTACGAGGCGCCGCGGGCGCGCCCGGAACCGGCCGCCCACGACGGGTACCGCGAGGAGGAGCGGCGCGAGGAGGAGCGGTTCTTCGAGGAGCGCGGCCACCGGGCCGCGTACCGGCCGGAGCGGGACGAGTCCCGGGAACGACGCCACGAGGAGCCCGAGGACCGGGCCGGGCACCCCGCGCCGGTCGAGGAACCCGTACGCCCGGCGGCCCCGGTGTTCGAGGAACCGGCCGCGGACGGACGCCACGACGGACCCGCGCCCGACCCGATCGAGCGCCAGGGGGAACCGCAGGCAGAACGGCCCCGCGCCGAGCCGCGACAGCCCGAACAGGCTCCCGCGGAGCGACCCGAGCGGCGCACCGTCGAGCGGTCCGATCCGCGGGAACGCCCCTCCTGGCCGGCCGCCGGCGGGACGGAGCAGGCTCCGCCCGCGGCACCGTTGGCCCAACCCGCGCCCCGGCGCCGGCGTGCCACCATCGACCTCAACGACACCGGGACGCCGCGACGGGCCGCCGACCAGCCCCCGGCGGCGTCCCCGGCGCCGATCCCGGCCGCGGCGTCCGGCGGGGACCGCCCCGCGCCCAAGCGCAAGGGGCGCGGACGCCGCGCCTCGGTACCGTCCTGGGACGAGATCATGTTCGGGGCCAAGAAGGACGAGTGACCCCGGGGACACCGGACCCGACACCGCTTCCCCCGAGGACGGCCGCCACCGGCGGCCGTCCTCGGCCGTGTCCGAGGCCTCGCCGCTCTCCTCCACCCGGATGTCGCCGTCGCGCGGACCGGCCCCGCACGGGCCCGTGGAGGGCACGGCGACCCGGGCGACACCGCCGGCGCCGGTGGCAAGCGCCCATCGGCGGGGGCGCCCGGACCCGCCACCGAAGGCGGCGCATACGATCGCACTCCACCGTTCCCCCGAGGAGAGCACTCATGACCGTGGACGGACCCACCGTGCGCGTCGGCGCCGGCGCGCTGCGCGGTACCGCCGAAGGAGGGATCGTCCGGCACCTGGGCGTCCCCTACGCGGCCCCGCCCGTCGGCGAACACCGGTTCGCCCCGCCGGCGCCGCGCGATCCGTGGGAGGGCGTGCGCGACGCCACCGCGCACGGCCCCGGCGCCCCGCAGGCGCCCTACGAGGGCCCCATCGGGGAGATCCTGCCGTCGGTGGACCACGTCGGTGACGACTTCCTGCACGTCAACGTATGGGCTCCCGAACACGCCGAACCCGGTTCGCTGCCGGTGCTGTTGTGGTTCCACGGCGGCGCCCTGGTCCGGGGCGCCAACGCCCTGAGCGCCTACGACGGGACCGCGTTCGCCCGTGACGGTGTCGTGTTCGTGTCGGCCAACTACCGGCTGGGCTCGGAAGGGTTCTCCGTACTGGAGGGCGCGCCGCTCAACCTGGGACTGGCAGACCAGTTGGCGGCGCTGCGGTGGGTGCGACGGGAGATCGGCGCGTTCGGCGGCGACCCGGAGCGGATCACGGTGGCCGGGCAGTCGGCGGGGGCCTCCACCACCGCCGCGCTGGTGGCCCATCCCGAGGGCGGACGACTGATGCGACGGGCGATCCTCCAGAGCGGACCGCTCTCGGCGGTCGCCCCCGACAGGGCCGGGAGGGTGAGCCGGCTCATCGCCGAGGACCTGGGGATCCCCGCCACCCGGGACGCCTTCGCCGACACCTCCCCGAAGGAACTCGTGGCCGCCCAGCATCGGGCGATGGCCACGGGGAACCCGCTGGTGGGCGGACCGTCGTTCGCACTGGCGGTGGACGGCGACCTGGTACCGCGCTCCCCCTACGACGCGCTGCGCACGGGCGCCGCCGACCACCTGGACCTGATGATGGGCACCACCGTGGAGGAGCACCGACTCTGGTTGGCTCCCACCGGGGCCGACAGCGACCTGGGATGGCCGCTGCTCGCCCTGGGCTCGCTGCGGTTCGGGGTGGGGCCCGCGACCCTGCGCCGTTTGCGGGGCCGACGCCCCGACATGGGCACGGGCATGCTCGCCGGGGCCATGATCGGAGAGGTGGTCCTGGAACGCCCGATCCGTCGGGTGGCGCGGGCGCGCGCCGCCCGGGGCGTGGACTCGCACGTGTACGGGTTCGCCTGGCGCAGCCGGGTGGCGGGGCTGGGCGCGGCCCACTGCATGGAGCTGCCGTTCGTGTTCGACCGGCTGGGGACCCCGGGTGCCCTGGCCATGACCGGCCCGGACGCACCCGCCGAACTGGCGGAGCGGACGCACCGGGCCTGGGTGGGGTTCGTCCGCGACGGCGACCCGGGGTGGCCCGCGTGGGCCGACCGGGCCGGGCCGCACGTCCTGGACGCCGCCTGACGGGACCCGCCGGGTCGGCGAGACCCGGCGCGGCCGTCGGCGGGTGGGCGCCTCACCACCGGGAGCACTCGATCCGCGCCCCTGACCCGGCCGGGTCAGGGGCGCGGGTCGACCAGGAAGGGACGGACCATGTCCGGGGTGACGTCGGCGGCGAAGGCGACCGACGCGCCCAGGGAGGCGTCCTGCGCGGTGTACCCGCCCGCGCCGGCCCCCACGGTGACCTGGAGGTCGGCCAGACCGGACCTGCGCTGGAACAACGTCTGGCTCCAGGTCCAGCCGATCACCGCCGACCGCTCCACCGTGGACTGGGACCGGGAGATCGACCCCGAGCGCACGCTCACGCGTTCCCCGTCGTACCCGTGCCCCAGGGACCGGTAGCGGTCCACGCCCAGAGGCACCCCGGCGACCGTGAGGGCCAGCGTGAGGACGACCGTCCAGGCGGGGCCGAACGCGACCGCCGCGGCGACGGCCAGGGCCGGCGGGCCCACCGAGCGCAGCAGGCGGCGGACCAGCGCGGCGCGCGGGTGGCGGCGCAGCGTTCCGGTGTACCGGCCCAGGGCCCGGTCGACGACCGCCTCGACCTCGCTACGCGGGCCGATGGGCAGTAGCACCGATCGGCCGGCCGCGTCCCCGAGACCGGTGACGATGGCGCGCAGGCGCACGGCGCCGCGCAGACGTTCGAGCGGGTTGTCGGCCAGTTCGTAGCCTCGGATGCGCCGTTTCTCCAGGGTGACGCTGCGCCGGGTGAACAGGCCGCGTTCGGCCACCAGGGAACCATCGCGTTCGCGGAGCGTGAACCCCCAGTGGGTGATGGCGTAGGAGACCACCGCGAACACCGGCATCAGCAGCACGATGATGACGACGCCGGCCACGGCGAACATCACCAGTCCGCTGCGGTCGGAGTCCCGCACCCAGTCGATGAACGCGTCGGTGGCCCACTCCCCCGCCGTCTGCTGGACCGCGCCGAACAGGGTGGCCAGCACCGCGAACGGGGTGAGCAGGTAGCCCAGGCTCAGTGCCCCGTAGAGGTACCAGGAGCGGGGCACGGCGAAGTGGACGATCCCCTCGTCGGTCCCCCCGCCCTCCCCGGAGGGCGCGGAGGCGTCGTCCGGGGTGTCCGCGGACGCCCGCCCGGTCAGCACCTCCCGCCGGTGCAGCAGGACCCGGCGCAGCCGTTCGGCCTCGGCGATGTCCACGGCGTCGAGCTTGCCGTCCTCGGTGGCGCCGGCCGACCCGGCCGCGGCCTCGATGCGCACCACCGCCACGCCGAGGATCCGGTGCAGGAGGGTGCTGGTCACATCGACGCCCCGGACCCGTTCCAGGGGGATGGTGCGCCGGGAGCGGCGCACCAGGCCCCTGCGGATCTCCAGACGGTCCTCGCCCACCTCGTAACGTGTGGTCCGCCAAGTGACGAAGCCGTTGACGAGCAGGGCGACGATACCGGCACCGGTGGCGCCGAGCACCCACGGGTTGAACCCGCCGACGACCAGACCGATGAGGATCGGCAGCAAGAGGCTGCGGAGCTGGTTGACGGGGCCGACCACCATGCTGCGCGGGCTGAGCCGCCGCTCGCGCTCGGAGACGAGCGCGGTGGGGATCGGGTGTTCCCCGCCCCACCAGTCCCGAGCGCCCTCAGCGGTCTCCTCACGGGCGTCCGACGCATTCCGTGCGCCCGTTGCGCCCGCCGCATCCGGCGTGTCCGACGCGAGCCGAGCGCCCGGCGTGTCCAGCGCATCCGACGTGCCCGTCGCGTCCGACGCATCCCGTGCGCCCGGCACCTCCGCCACGTCCGGCGCGCTCGGCACGTCCGGTGAGCCCGAGGCGGTCGGCGCATCCGACGCGTCCGGCGCGTGCGACGTACCCGGCGCGCCCGAGGCCGTCGGCGCATCCGGCGCGTCCCGTGCGCCCGGTTCATGGGACATGTCGGGCGCGGGGTCCTCGGCCGCCCCACCGCCGGCCCCGGGACGCACCGCGTCCCCGGGAGTCGCGGAGGAGGAGGGGACATCGGGGTCGTGGGAGGCGTGCGGGGAAGGGGTGGAACCCGGGGCCACCCAGCCGTGCTCCTCGTGATCGGCCATCAGGTCGCGTCGTCCCGCAGCGCGCCCGCGCGCACGGCGAGCTCCTCGCTCAGTCCGCGCGCCTCCTCGGCGTCCAGGCCCTCGATGGTCGACGACCCGGCGTAGGAGGCGGTCTGCACCTCCAGCGTCGCCACCCCGAAGAGGCGCTCCAGCCACCCCTGGGTGTGGTCGACCGTCTGCAACCGGTTCACCGGGACCAGCTGCCAGGTGCGGCTCACCCACCCCGCGCGCGTGTAGATGACGTCCTCCGCGATCTCCCACCGGTGCACCCGGTAGCGCCAGGACGGCACGATCGCCGCCCTGGCCAGCGCGTACGTTCCGTAGACCAGGGGTACGAACGGAGCGTACTCGCGCACCCACGGCGATGGCCAGCCCCATCCGAGGGAGGTCACCGCCCACGCGGCCACGCTCAACATGAGCGTGACGAACACACCGCCCATCAGCAGGCGCACCGTCCACACGCCGACCGCGCGTCCGCTCACCCGACGCTCGGGTGGGCGGAGACGGGCCGTGGTCATCGGTTCCGACGTCGGGGGGATCTCGGGATCGGGCGGGGTGGAGTTCACGCACACGAGTCTAGGGCCGCGCGATGCCCGGTGGCCGGGCGATCCGGGGACACCGGGTGTCAGCCGGACGTGGGCGGCCCCCTCCCCATGTCAGCGTTCTGTCAGGGCCGAGGAAGAGACTGGTCATCGAACGTACGAACGGAGGAGCGCGATGACACACGCCATCCGCGCGGAGGGCCTGGTCAAAGAGTTCAAGGGCAAGAGGGCCCTGGACCGGGTGGACCTGACCGCCAGAACGGGGACCGTGCTGGGCGTCCTGGGCCCGAACGGATCCGGCAAGACCACCACGGTGCGCATCCTGGCCACCCTGCTGCGGCCGGACGCCGGACACGCGGAGGTCGGCGGGTTCGACGTGATGCGTCGACCCCACGAGGTGCGCCGCCTGATCGGTCTGACCGGCCAGTACGCCGCGGTCGACGATGAACTGACCGGGATCCAGAACCTGGTGCTGATCGCCCGCCTGCTCGGCTTCGACCGCGCCGGCGCCCGCGCCCGCGCCGACGAACTGTTGGAACGGTTCTCGCTGTCCGACGCCGGCGGCCGTCCCGCCAAGACCTACTCGGGCGGCATGCGCCGACGCCTGGACCTGGCCGCGAGCCTGGTCGGACGGCCCGCCCTGTTGTACCTGGACGAGCCGACGACCGGGCTGGACCCGCGCAGCCGCAACGGCCTGTGGGACGTGGTCCGCGACCTGGTGGACGACGGGGTGACCGTCCTGCTCACCACCCAGTACCTGGAGGAGGCCGACCGGCTGGCCGACGACCTGATGGTGCTCGACCACGGTCGGGTCATCAGCCGGGGCACCCCCGAGGAGTTGAAGAACCGGACCGGCGACCAGGTACTGGAGCTGCGCACCGTCGACCCCGGGCGGCTGCCGCTGGCCACCAGGATCATCGAGGCGGTCACCAGCGGCCCGGTCACCCGGGACGACCTGGTGGCGAGCGTCGCGGTCAGTGACCCGCGCGTGCTGCCCGAGGTGGTGCGCCGGCTGGACGAGCAGGGCGTGGCCGTCGCCGAACTGTCGCTGCGCAAGCCGAGCCTGGACGAGGTGTTCCTCGCCCTGACCGGGCACTCCGCCGAGGAAGAGACCGAAGGGACACCGGTATGAGCACCGTGACGACACGGGAGCCGTCGACGGATGACGGGGCCCTGCCCCTCGTGCCCGAGCGCATCACCCCCCTGACCACCGTGGGCAACGGCCTCCAGCTGGCCTGGCGCAGCGTCCTCAAGATCAAGGCCAACCCGGAGGAGGTCTTCGGGCTCATCCTCCAGCCCGTCATGTTCGTGACCCTGTTCGTGTTCGTCTTCGGACAGGCGCTGATGGGCGACTGGCAGGCCTACCGGGACTTCCTCATGCCCGGCATCGTGGCGCAGTCGGTGATCTTCGCGACCCTGGGCACCGGGTTCGCGTTGAGCCAGGACGTGGAGAAGGGCATCTTCGACCGGTTCCGTTCCCTGCCCATCGCCCGGTCGGCCCCGCTGATCGGAGCGATCCTGGGCGACCTGGTGCGCTACACGATCACCGTGGTGATGGTGATCGCCGTGGGTCTGATCATCGGGTTCCGACCCGAGGGCGGTGTGGTCGGTGTGGTCGCCGCCGGCGCGCTGGTGCTGCTGTTCGCGTTCGCCCTGTGCTGGATGTCGGCGTTCGTCGGCATGATCGTGCGCACCCCGATGGCGGTGCAGGCGTTCGGGATGATCCTGATGTTCCCGCTGACCTTCGCCAGCTCGGCGTTCGTCGATCCCGACAGCATGCCGTCCTGGCTGCGGGTCATCGCGTCGAACAACCCGGTCACGCACATCGTGGACGCCATGCGCGGGCTGATGCTCGGCGGCGATGTCGCCGGCCCGGTGACGTGGACGCTGGTGTGGGCGGCGATCATCACCGCCGTGTTCTTCCCACCCGCGGTGTGGGCCTACCGACGCCGCACCTGAACCGGTCCGCTCCGGTCGGCCGGGGACGTGTCGTCCCGGGGCGACCGGAGCGGACCGGCACGGTCACCGACGATGGGCGGACCCCGGATCGGGGACGATCCCGGACAGCCACCGTGAGGCCTTTTCGAGGATCTCCACCGCCGGTGACGCCGCCGCCTCCGACACGATCCGGGTGTACTCCCCGTCTCCGAGCCGGTCCCGGAGCCGTGCGTCGACGCGCAGCACGAGCGGGGTGGTGGTGTCGGGGACGCCTCGCAGCCCCACCGACCATCCCATCAGCAGGGCCGCCCGGTGGGGGTCCTCCTCCACCGTCATCGCGGCCATGACCTCCAACAGCTCCGAGCGGATCGGGCCCATGAGGCCGATGACCGACCACCACGAGCGCCCCGCCTCGCGCCAGGCCGCCTCCGTGTCACCGGAGGACCAGGAGATGGTCGCCGCCAAGGCGGACGAGCCGACCTCGACATAGGTCGGCGCGAACCCGCCGAGCGCCTCCACCAACGGACCGATCCGGTCCACCAGGGCGCGGGCGCGCGCGTGCTCGCCCCGCTCGCGCTCCCACTGGGCCTCGGCCAGCAACAGCAGCACCCGGTGCTCGGGCTGGGCGGGACCCCCCGCGGCCGACGCCAGATCCAGATCGGCCCGCGCGGCCACCAGATCGCCCCTGTCGATGTGGATCTGGGCGCGTCGGATCCGGAACACCCCGGCCATGCCCTCCAGGCTCCTGCCCTCGGCCAGGAGGATCCCCTCTGCCATGAGCTCCCGGCAGTGGTCCAGGTCGTCGTAGCGGCGCACGTCGATCACCTGGGCCAGGGCCTGGCACTGCCCCCAGGCGTCGTCGAGCGCGCGGAACCCCTCCAGCGCCTCGGTGGCCTGTTCCAACGCCGAGGGGAGTCGCCCGGAGAGGGCGTCGGCCAGGGACAGCAGGAGCCGCACCATGGCGCGCATCCAGGGATCGGGACCGTCCAGGGCGCGCGCGATCCGCGCCCTCGTGGTCCCGTCGCCCTCCAGTATCACCCGGTACATGAGGACGTAGACCAGCAGGGGGTGATCCTCGGGAAGGAGGCCTTCCACCGCGAGCGCCTCCTCCACCGCCCGCACGTGGCCCTGGACGTCGTCGAGGGAGGTCACGGACGAGGCCGACAGGTGGAACAGACAACTGGCGTGGGCGACCGCGCGTCCGGCCGGCACCTCGTCGCCCATCAGGTCGAGGACCTCCTTGGACCAGCGGGAGAGCGGTTCCCAGGAGTCGCCGAGGGTCCAGTACCACTGGGAGTACTCGATGAGGTCCAGGGCGGTGGCGACGTCGCGGCGCTCCAAGGCCCAGCGCACGGCGAGGGCGAAGTCGTCGTTCTCGTCATGCAGTCGGGCGAGCAGCTCGCCCTGCCGGGGACCGCGCAACAGCGGGTCGGCCGTGCGCCACAGGTCGCGAACGTGGCGGGCGTGCGCGTCGCGGACCCGATCGACCTCCCCCGCGTCGGCGAGACGCCCGGCGGCGTAGGCGCGCACGGTCTCCAGGAGCCGGTAACGGGGCGGGGCCTGGGCCCGTCGGGGATCCTCCGCGATGACCAGCGACTTGTCGACCAGGTCGAACAGGACCGTCCACACGTCGTGACCGGCGACGGTGCCGGGACGGTCGGGGTCCGCGCACACCCGTTCCAGGGAATCGAGGGAGGCGCCGCCGGCGAACACCGACAGGCGGCGCAGGAGCCGGCGTCCCGCCTCGTCCAACAGGTCCCAGCTCCAGTCGACGACGGCCCGCAGCGTGCTGTGCCGGGGTGTGCGGCGCACCCCGCCGCCCAGGAGCCGGAACCGGTCGTCGAGGCGGTCGGCGAGGTGGTCGGGGGTCATGACGCGCAGGCGGGCTGCCGCCAACTCCAAGGCCAGGGGCATCCCGTCGAGGGCTCGGACGATGCGGACGACGTGGGGGACGTTGTCGTCGGTCACGGCGAAACCGGGGCGGACGGCGCGGGCGCGTTCGGTGAACAGGACCACGGAGGGGGCCGCCGCGGCCTCCTCGGCGTCGGCGTGCTCGGCGGGCAGGGACAGCGAGGGGACGGGCAGGAGGTGCTCGCCGGGCGTGCCGAGGGGTTCGCGGGAGGTGGCGAGGACGCGCAGGCGCGGGCAGCGGGACAGGAGGAGGGCGGTGAACCGGGCGGCGTCGGCGACGAGGTGTTCGCAGTTGTCCAGGACCAGGAGCAGGGGCTGGTCGGCGATGAACGCGGCGACGCGTTCGGCGGGCGGCGGGGGCGGAGCCGATCGGGCCTGGAGGAGGGCGTGTTCGCGCAGGCCGAGCGTGTCGGCGACGGCGTCGGGGATGTCCACGCCCTCGGTGAGCGGGGCGAGTTCGACGAACCAGGCGCCTCGGTCGATCAGACCGGGGACCCGCGCGGCGAAGGCGGTGGCGGCCTCCACGGCCAACCGGGTCTTACCCGCCCCGCCGGGGCCCAGGAGGGTGACCAGGCGGTCGCGGGAGAGCAGGTCCACGGCGATGTCGACCTCCGCGCGCGGCACGAACCCGGTGAGCGGCACCGGCAGGCGCACGGGGACCGCCTCCACCGACACGGGGGCCCCGCCGGAAGGGGCCGTTCCCGCGGAGGGGCCCGGGCGATCGGGTACCGGTCGTGGGGCGCGCGCGGTCGCCGCCGCCGTCGTCGTCGGAGCGGAGAGTTCGCCGCGCAGCAGGCGCAGATGGACCTCGGCCAGACGCGGCGACGGGTCCAGTCCCAGGTCATCGGCCAGGCGGGCGCGGAACCGCGCGTAGACGTCCAGCGCGTCGGCGGTGCGACCGGCCGCCGCGAGGGCGCGGACGAGGAGTTCCAGCGGGCGCTCCCGGTGCGGCTCCCCCTCGGCCAGCGCCTCGGCCTCGGCCACCGCGTCGGCGGTACGGCCCAGGTCGAGCAGGGCCGCCAGCCGCTCCTCGCGGGCGGTCGACCGGGTCTCGGCGAGACGCGCGGCGACGCCCTCGGCCAGGCCGCGAGTGGTCAGGTCCACCAGGGCGGGTCCCCGCCACAGCCCCAGGGCCCGTTCCAGGTCGGCCAAGGCCGGGGCGGGGCGTCCGGCGGCACGGTGGGAGCGGCCCTCGCGGACCAGGTCCTCGAACACGAACAGGTCGACCCGGTCGGGCGCCACGGCCAACCGGTACCCCTGGGGACCACCCTCGATCTCCGCGCCCCCGGCCAGGGCGCGGCGCAGCCGGGAGACCAACGCCTGGAGGGCGTTGGTCGCTCCGACGGGAGGCGCGTCCTCCCACACGGACGCGAGGAGGCGGTCGGTGGTCACCCAGTGGTCGGGGCTGAGCAGCAGCAGCCCGAGGAGGGTGCGCAGCCGGGCACCGCCGATGGTCACGGGCTCCCCCGCGGCGTCGTGGACCAGCAGGGGACCCAGAGTGGAGAACCGCACCCCTCCATCATGGCCCCCCGGAGTCGGTGGGGTGTCGGCTCCCGGGGGGCGCGGTGGACATCCGGCGCCCACCGCGGTGGGCGGGGATCACGTGCGCCGGGTCCACAGTAGGGTTCGCTCAGGAACGTGTGCGGGTGTTGGCGCACGTCCCTCCGCCACGCCCGGCGCCGGGGCCGTCCCGGAGGCCGCGCCGCGAGCGGGTCCGTCCTGCGGGGCGCCGCGTCCCTGCCGCGTCCCGCGATTCCGAGAGTCCAGCAGGAGTCCCACATTGTTCCCGGCCCTCCCTTCCCCCCGGACGACCGGGGCGCGCCGCGCGCCCCGCACCTTCCCCGGCGCGCTCGCGGGCGCCCTGGCGGCGGGGACGGCGTTGACCCTGACCACGGGCTGCGGCCTGTTCTCCCCCGGCCAGAACGGGGACATGCCCGACGACATCACCGTCACCAGCCCCTTGATGCAGGAGGGCCGGCCGCTGGCCGACGCCTACAGCTGCGTCGGCGAGGAGACGGGGCAGGACGGGGAACGCGAGACCGTCTCCCCACCGCTGACCTGGTCGGGACTGCCCGAGGACACGGTGTCGATCGCGCTGGTGGTGGACGATCCCCAGGCCGCCGAGGTGTTCTGGGTGCTGTACGACCTGGATCCGCAGTTGGGCGAACTGCGGCAGAACACGGTGCCCGCCGACGCCCGGCAGGGGCTCAACAGCGCCGGTGAGGCCTCCTACGACCCGCCCTGCCCGGAGGAGGACGACCCGCACGGGTACCGGTTCACGGTCTACGCCCTTCAGGCGCCGTTGGACCTGCCCGAGGGCGCGGAGCTGGGATCGACGCTGGAGGCGATCGCCGAGCGTGCGATCGGGAGGGGTTCGCTCGTCACCGGCACCGGGTGATGTGGGTCATGATGGGCGCCTCTCCGCGGGTCCGCCCCGGGTGGACCCGTGCGGACGACGCTTCCGGGATTCCCCCAGGAAGCTCGGATCGCCCTCTGCACACAGGCCGCCACAGCGCATACAGTGGGGCAGTGCCCCCCGTCCCTTTTCAGATTGACCGATACCCGTCCACTCGCCGCGCGGCACGCTGACCTGAGACCGCACAGGAGTCGCCTGCACCACACCCGACCAGCAGGCCGGCCCTCCACGGGAACAGGCGGTCGCCGCCTCGCTCCGATAGGACCCGCCCGGACCGTTCGCCGGAGGAATCCGGGCGCGCGGCCGACCTCCCCAAGGTAGTGCGTACACCATGACCCTCACCGTCATCATCATCGCCGTCGTCGTCGTGCTGGCCGTGCTGCTGCTCCTGTTGCTGGGCATGCGCGCGCTCAACCTGGGGTCGCGTGACGACCGCTACGAGGACGACGACTACGAGTACGACGATGCCGAGGAGGGCGAACACGCGCCCGACGAGGAGGGCCACCGGGACGACGGTCGCGACGACGCACCGCGCGGACGCGGACGACGCCAGGGCGGCCGGCCCGAGCGACGCCCGGAGCGGCGGCCCAAGCCCAAGGCGCGGCGCAACAAACGCGAGGTGGACTGGGACGACGACGAGGACGGCGGCTTCTGGTCGAGTCTGGGCGGCGAGGACGTCGACGAGCGCGGCGGGGGCCGGGCCCGGGGCGAGCGGGCGGACGACCGGGGACCCAACGTCACCGCGTACGAGTACGAGGACGAGGACGACGGGTACGAGGACTACGACGACAACGAGGCGTCCGGTCCGGCCGGGGCCACCACCGTCCTGCCTCGCGCGACCGGTCCCGACCCCTCGTCCGACCTGGCCGTGCTGGCCAGTCTGGGCCGCAACGAGGAGCCCCCGCCGGTCCCGGAGGACGAGCGGGCCCTGCCTCCGCGTCCCGAGCGCACCGAACTGCCCTCCGCCGGATCCTCGACCGTGCCCGCGCCCGCGGGAGTGGACGACGATCCGCTGAGCTCCAGTTCCTGGAAGGTGAACACGCCCCCGTCGTCGGACACCCGGTCGCTGGCCGACCGGCTGACCGCCCCGAACACCGATCCCTCGGGCGGAGCGGGCCCCTTGGGCGGCCCCCTCGGAACCCCGCGTGACCCGCTCGGGGCCCCGTCGGCGAGCGGGTCGACGCCGCCCTCGGGAACGTCCCCCTACTCCCCGTCGTCCTACGACGGCGGCCGTGGGGGTTCCTCGCTCGACGCCGATCCGCTGGCCCCCGGTTTCCGGGGTTCCCCCTCCCCCGGTTCCACCACGGGATCACCGATCTGGTCGAGCCTGGACACCGGCTCCCACCAGCGACCGCAGGGCGGTTACGGGGCCGTTCCGGGCACGCCCGGCGACCCGCTGAGCGGTGGGTACCCCGCCCCGAACCGGCCCGACCCGTTGGCGGGCCACAACACGGGAACGCACCGGCGGTCCTCCCCGTACGACAGCGGGACGCACACCCGCTCCCCCTACGACACCGGGAGCCACGTGCCCGGAAGCCCCGTACCCGGGGATCCGGGCGCGCCGCGCCGTCCCGAGTACGACACCGGCTCCTACACCCGCTCGGAATACGACACCGGCTCCTACACCCGTCCGGAGTACGACACCGGCACCCACGGCCGGCCCGAGGACACCGGATCCCACACGCGTCCCGGGTACGACGGCGGAGCCCGCGCGCGGCCCTCCTACGACCCGTACGACAGCGGGACGCACACCCGCTCCCCCTACGACACCGGGAGCCACGTGCCCGGAAGCCCCGTGCCCGGAGGGCCGAGCGCGCCGCGCCGTCCCGAGTACGACACCGGCGAACACACCCGCCCCTCCTACGACACCGGCCCCTACACCCGCCCGGAGTACGACACCGGCACCCACGGCCGGCGGCCCGAGGACACCGGATCCCACACCAGGCCGCCGTCCCCCTCCCCCTATGGCCCGGGGCCGTCCTACGACACCGGATCCCACAGTCGGCCCGCCCGACCGGGCAACGACCCGTTGTGGGGGCCGGGCGAGGACTCCTTCGGCGCGCCGAGCACGCCCGGTGGCTACGGCGGCCCGGCTCCGACCGGACGCCCCGACCCGTTCGAGGGCGGCCCGGTCCCGCCGCGGCCCGACCTGCCCGGCGGCCCCTCCTACGGTGGCTTCCCCGGGTACGGCGCCCCCACCGGAGGCCACCCCGTCGACCCGACGCGCGGCGGCGCTCCGGTCCCGGGTCACGGTGCCCCCACCGGAACCAACCCGGCCTACGGGCGTCCCGCCGACGGCCCCGGGACTCCGGGCGACGGATACGACGACGTGCTGGGCGGGGAGTACCCGCCGCGCTCCCAGGAGCCGGAGTACGACGGTTACCGCCCCTTGGAGGAGTGGCACCGTCCCGGCGGCACGACCCCTGATCCCTACCGCGACGCCCCCTACGACCAGCGCGATCGCGATGACCGGGGGTACGACGACGGCTACGGCGACGGTCGGTTCCGCTGATCCCGCACCGCGGACACCGAGCGTGAACGCCGGTTCCGATTCGCGGTGAGGGCCGGGCGGTGCTCCGCCCAGGACTTCACACTGCCGAGGTGGCGGGTCTCGACCCGCCACCTCGGCTTTTCTTCTGTGCGTATTCGTACCCGTGTCATGTGAACTCGGGAAAATGGTTACCGAAACCACAACAGTCCGTAACACTGCGCTACCACCATTGACTACAGTTGGTGATTGACACGACACCCTTCGAGACATCTCGAAGAGTCCCCGTCGTGCCCGCACACCCCCCGGTCCGGACACCCGTCGTCCCGTGCGCCTACGCATCGCCTGCCCGAACAGAACAGGAGTCACCATGCGCAACGACGCCCAGGGAATACCGCCCGAACCACCGCTCACGGAGGTACCCGCTCCTCGCGCCGACCGCAAGGGCGCGGTCGCCGACGTCGGCGCCTCCCTCGTGGTCTTCCTGGTCGCCGTCCCGCTCTCCCTCGGCATCGCCGTCGCCTCCGGGGCGCCGCTCATCGCCGGGATCATCGCCGCAGTCGTCGGCGGCATCGTCGTCGGCCTCGTCGGCGGATCCGCCGTCCAGGTCAGCGGCCCGGCCGCCGGGCTGACCATCATCGTCGCCGATCTCATCGCCACCTACGGCTGGCGCGTCACCTGCCTGATCACCCTGCTGGCCGGGCTAGTACAGCTCGCCCTGGGGGCCTTCCGCATCGCCCGCGCCGCCTTGGCCGTCTCACCGGCGGTCGTCCACGGCATGCTCGCCGGGGTCGGCGTCACCATCGCCCTGGCCCAACTGCACGTCGTGCTCGGCGGGGAACCCCAGAGTTCCGCCCTGGCCAACATCGCCGACCTGCCCGCCCAGATCGCCCACAACCACACCCCGGCGGTGGCCGTCGGCGTCATCACCATCGCGATCATGTTCTGCTGGGGCAGACTGCCCGCCATCGGCAGGTTCCGTCCCGCCCTCGTCCCCGCCGCCCTGGTCGCGGTGGGCACCGCCACCGTGATCGCCACCATGGGCCGCTGGGAGGTCGAGACGGTCGCCCTGCCCGACTCGCTGGCCGACGCCTGGAACGGGCCCGCCCTGCCCCAGGACGGCCAGTGGCACGGCGTCTTCCTGGGCGTGGCCACCGTCGCCATGGTCGCCAGCGTCGAGTCCCTGCTCGCCGCCATCGCCGTGGACCGGCTGCACAGCGGACGCCGGGTCATGCTCAACCGCGAACTGTGCGGCCAGGGCGCGGGCAACGCCATCAGCGGCGCCCTCGGCGGCCTGCCGGTGGCCGGGGTGATCGTGCGCAGCACCGCCAACGTGCGCGCCGGCGCCCACAGTCCGCTGTCCACGATCCTGCACGGCGTGTGGATCCTGGTGTTCGTCGCCCTGTTCGCGCACGTGGTCGAACTGATCCCGATGGCCGCGCTGGCCGCGCTGCTGGTGTTCATCGGCGTGCAGATGGTCTCCATCGCCCACCTGCGCGACCTGCGCCGGCACCACGAGGCGGGCGTGTACCTGGTGACCCTGTCCGGCGTGGTGCTCCTGGGTCTGCTGGAAGGGGTGTTCCTCGGGTTCGCGCTGGCCATGGTGGTGTCCCTGCGCCGCCTGACCCGGCTCACCGTCACCACCGAGGAGCGCGACGAGCGCGTTCACATCACCGTGCACGGCTCCCTGACCTTCCTGGGCGTGCCGAGGCTCGCACACGTCCTGCGCACCGTCCCCGCCGGCGCGGCGGTCGACCTGGACCTGCACGTGGACTTCATGGACCACGCCGCGTTCGAGGCCATCCACGCCTGGCGGGTGGACCACGAACGCACCGGAGGCTCCGTGGACATCGACGAGGTGCACGAACGCTGGTACGAGCGCAGCTCACAACGGTCGGCACCGGCCACCAAGACCGCGCCGCGAGGGTTGGCCCGCTGGTGGGCGCCCTGGGAGATGCGCGGGGGCAGCGAGGCGGTCGACCCCATCGGCCTGCTCGCCGCGGGCGCCCGCGAGTACCACTCCAGCACCGCCGACCGGATGCGCTCGTTGATGAGCCGGCTGTCCCACGGGCAGAACCCGACCGCCCTGTTCATCACCTGCGCCGATTCCCGGGTGGTGCCCAACCTCATCACCGCCAGCGGCCCGGGGGACCTGTTCACCGTGCGCAACGTCGGCAACCTGGTACCGCCCCCGGACGGTCCCGGCGACGACTCGGTGGGGGCCGCCGTGGAGTACGCGATCGCGGTCCTGAGGGTGCCCTCGATCGTGGTGTGCGGCCACTCCCACTGCGGGGCCATGAAGGCGCTGCTGGAGAAGACCCACCTGGACCCCGACGCCACCGACACCTCGCACGTGCGGCGCTGGCTCACCAACGGGGCCACCAGCCTGACCCGCGCGGGCGAACCCGTCGGGGCGCTGGCGGGACTGCCCACCGCCGAGGCCCTGCGCCGCCTGGCCCAGGCCAACGTCCGACAGCAGCTCGCCCACCTGACACTGCACCCGCTGGTGCGCGAACGGTTGGAGTCCGGAGAGCTGGAACTGACCGGGATGTACTACGACCTGGAGACCGCCCGGGTACACCTGCTGGACACCGCGACCGGGGAGTTCACCCCGGTCCAGGATGTCCGGGACGTGACCGATCCGGTGCCGCACCCCCGTGAGGGGGACCTGGTTCAGCCGGTGGAGGAGTCGTCGGGCGCGTCGTCACGCCCGTCCTCCTGAACCCCCGAGGCCTGGTAGGTGGCGAGCAGCACGATCGCCACGATGGCCATGATCGGCAGGCCGAAGAGGATCACCCAGAAGCCGGTCGAGTCGAGCAAGAGTCACCCATTCCGTGGACGCGGATGCCCGCGAGGACCGACCCCGTCGGCCCCGCGGGTGTCCGCACCCCGCGTGTGCGGAGCGCGGAGCGCTCCGCCCAATCTATCGGTGCCCCCGCCGATGGACCATCACCACGGGGATGTACACACCTGCCCCACCCGCCGAAGCGGTGGGTGAGGAGGGAAGGGGGAGGGGACCGGCGAGCGGGCGTCCCGGATCGATCCGCCCCGACACCCGAAGAAGCCGCGCGACCTGTCGGTACAGGTGGCGCGGCTTCTCGCTGTTCCCTGGTGCTTCCCGGTCTCCGAGCAAGCATGGCCAAGGGCCGGGCAGCGCATGGCCACCTCGCCGAAAGCCGACATAACCGACATAACCGACTTCGACATCTTCATGCCCTGCGGGCTTTGTAGGCCTGTCGGACCAGATAGATGATCGTCCACGACAGAACCCGGCTGTTTCCATGCCCTACGGGCTTTGTAGGTCTACCGAACTGGCCTAACATACTCTGGTAGCCGAGGCTGCCGAGTGTTTCCATGCCCTAAGGGCTTTGTAGGTCTACCGAACCCTTCCCGATTCTCACAGGGTCCGGCCTGCGGTGATACAGCCCTTCTGCACGCAATACGCCTTCAACGCCGCCAAGGACACGTGACCGGGGTCACATTCTTCTCCCGCAAGGCCATGAACAGCGCAAACGCCGTGCACGCACAGAGGGGTTCTGACACCCGAATCGGATTCGGTGTACACGCCTCGACTGACAAAGACCTCTACTCACAGTCTGCCACGAGCACCCGTACACCCGCCTCCGGTTCTCCGCCTCCCGAACCGCTGGCTCCCTCACCCTGCTCGTGATTTCTCGATCGTCGTCCCGGTCCGGTTTCCGGGCATCCAGCCTCGACCTGCCCCGATGATCGGCTCATGCCCCTACCGGTCCCAGGTTGTTGAGGCGCGCCGCCGTCACGAACGAGCCGAGCGGGCAATCGGCCGCCGTGCTCGTCGGAGCGACACACGGGAGCAAACGGAACCGGAACACGGTCGGCTCCCCCGCGCTTCGGCGCAGGTCAGAGACTTGAAAGGAGGGGAGTCGGCCGGTAAGCCGGATTCTGTCGGTCCGTGAACGGACCGGGCGGTCATCCATCTGGGATCGCCGTTGCCGGCGACCTCGGTGCGGTCTACCCGCGGACTCGGGCGGGCCGCCCTCGATCATCCGCGCGGAGATCCGAAGATCCCCTTTTTGACCTTGCTCCGGGTGGGGTTTACCGAGCCGGCCGGATCGCTCCGGCCGCTGGTGGTCTCTTACACCACCGTTTCACCCTTACCACCGCGTGAGCGGTGGCGGTCTGTTCTCTGTGGCACTGTCCCGCGGGTCACCCCGGGTCGGTGTTACCGACCACCCTGCCCTGTGGAGTCCGGACTTTCCTCGAACCCGCGCACCCGGCGCGGTCCGCGACCGCCTGGCCGACTCCCCTCGCCGGAGAGTCTACCGCCGGTGGCCCGGGCCCGGGCCACCGGCGGTTCAGGCCAGGTGGGCGGTGTCGTTGAAGGACCGCATCACCATGGGACCGTCGGCGTAGACGTCCACCTCGGTGAGGGCCGCGGTGTCCAGGTGCATCCGGTACAGGGCGGACAGCGGCGCCGTCAGGGCCTGCTGGACCAGCACCTTGATGGGGGTGACGTGGGTGACCACCAGCACCGTGCGCCCCCGATGACGGGACACCAGGGCGTCACGGGCGGCGCACACCCGACGGGCCACCGCGGCGAAGCTCTCCCCGCCGGGCGGGCCGACCTCGGGGTCGGACACCCACCGGTCGACCGCCTCTGGCGCGTGGATCCGGGCCTCGGCGAAGGTCATCCCCTCCCAGTCGCCGAAGTCGGTCTCCACGAACCCGTCCTCGATCTCCACCGGCAGCCCCAGCGCCTTCGCGGCGAAGTCCGCGGTGCGCAGGGTGCGCTCCAGCGGCGAGGAGACCACCGCGTCGATCGTCCGGGCGGCCAGCCTTCG
The DNA here is from genome assembly GCF_031845465.1 of Nocardiopsis lambiniae. Lineage (NCBI taxonomy): Bacteria > Bacillati > Actinomycetota > Actinomycetes > Streptosporangiales > Nocardiopsidaceae > Nocardiopsis > Nocardiopsis lambiniae. The sequence goes on from NZ_JAVREP010000008.1 coordinate 248,464, forward strand.
GGCGACCGCCTCGGCCTGGACGCGCCCCTGGGCGGTCAGGGGGATGTCGCCCCGACCGGCGAAGCGACGCTCCACGGACAGGGGCGTCTGCCCGTGGCGCAACAGCAGCAGTCGGGTCGGCGAGGTGTCGGGCGCACCCCAACCGGATCTCATCGGTTCTCGGGCTCCTCGACACGGACCAGGATGCGACGGCACTCCTCGCAGCGCACCACCTCGTCGGGGGCCGCGGAGCGGATCTCCCCGAGTTCGGCCGGGCTCAGCACCAGCTTGCAGCCGTCGCAACGCCCGTAGCGCAGCGGCGCGGCGGCCACGCCGCCGTACTGGGCGCGCAGCTTGTCGTACAGGGACAGCAGGGGCTCGGGAACGTCTCCCGCGACCCGGTTCCGGTTCTCCGTCACGCGGGACCGGTCCATGACGATCTGGGCGGTCGCGGTGTCGCGGCGGGCGATCACCTCGGTGTACTCGACGCGGGTGTCATGGGCGGCGGCGGTCAGTCGGACGACCTCGGCGGAGAGCGTCTCGACCTGCTCCATCACCTCCAGCACGATCTCCTCCAGTTCGGCCTGGCGGCGGCCCAGGGAGGCGATCTCCGACTGGAGGTTCTGCAACTCCTTGCCGTTGGAGATGCGCCCCGACTCCAGGCGTTCGGTGTCACGGGCGGCGCGGGAGCGCACCTGGTCGACGTCGGACTCGGCCTTGCGCTGGGCGCGCTCGGCGTCGGACAGGTGGGTCTGCGCGGCGATCAGCTCGCTGTCGAGCCGGTCGGCGAGTTCGGCGAGCCGGGTCGCCTCGGCGACCTCGGGCAGGCTCACCACGCGGTGCTCCAAGCGCTGGAGTTCGAGGTCCAGCTCTTGCAGGTCGAGCAGTCTGGCCTGCGCGGCGGGTTCGGCTTTCACGTGTTCTCCTGGCTGGTCGGAAAGGCTGGCGCCGTCCGCGCCCTCACTCTGTGCAGTTCGATGGGGTGCCCGACGGCGGGCTGGTGTCAGGCCGGCGGAATCGCCTGTGACCAGGCGTCCGTCACCGTCGTGGACACACGGGTCTCCACGTTAGCCCCATCCGGGCCGAGGCGGCGCACGAGGGAGTCCGTCAGGGCCGCCGCGCCGTCCGCGAGCCAGGGCCACTCGCTCGCGAAATGCGGGGTGTCGATCAGGGCGGGCGCGTTCGGCTCCTCCACGAACTCCGACGCGGGGTGATGACGCAGGTCGGAGGTGACGAAGACGTCCACACCCGCGGCACGGACCGCTCCGAGCAGGGAGTCTCCCGCCCCGCCCGACACGGCGACGGTGGTCACGATGCGGTCGAGATCACCGGCGACCCGGACACCGGGCGCGGTGGCGGGCAGGCCCCGGGCGACCCCGGCGGCGAAGTCGCGCAGCGTCATCGGTCCGTCCAGCCCACCGATCCGACCGATGCCCCGCCGCCCTTCGGGGTCGGTGGTGTCGGGTTCCAGGGGACGCAGCGGCCCCGTGACGCCGACCGCCCGGGCCAGGGCGTCGGACACCCCCGGAGCCGCGGTGTCGGCGTTGGTGTGCGCGGTGTAGAGGGCGATGCCGGCCCGGATGAGCCGGTGCGCGATCCGCCCCTTGGGGGTGTTCACCGCGACGCTGTGCACCCCCCGCAACATCAGCGGGTGGTGCGTGACGATCAGATCCGCCCCCCAGGTGACCGCCTCGTCGACGACGGCCTCGACGGGGTCGACCGCGAACAGGACCTTGGCGACCCGGTCGGCGGGGTCGCCGACGGCCAGCCCCACACGATCCCAGGAGGCCGCCCAGGAGGGCGGGTAGACCTCTTCGAAGGCGGCGACGACGTCGGCGAGTGCGGGGTGTCCGGTCTGGGTGCTCACGGGCACGAGAGTAGCGCCCTCCCGGCCCGGGGCGGGCGTTCGGCGACCCCGCCGATCCGGGTGGCGGTGTCCTGGCCGGGACCGGCCGAACAGGGCCCCGGCCTGGTGGAGCCGCCGCGGTCGGCCGGGGCGGACCGTCATCGGACAGGCTCTAAGCTGGTCGATCGATGAGTACCACGCAGCACACCCGCCCCCAGGGCCCCCCGTCCCCGGTCGGCGCGCACGTCCCGGTCGCCGGCGGTATGGCCGACAAGGGGTTGGCCTACGCCGAGGAGATCGGCGCCGAGACCGTCCAGGTGTTCGTGTCCAACCCACGCGGCTGGGCGACCAACGACGGTGACCCCGCCCAGGACGCGCGGATGCGCGAGCGGGCCGAGGCCGGGCTGCCGGTGTTCGTGCACGCCCCCTACCTGATCAACCCGGGCACCCCCCACGAGGAGGTGGCCGCCAAGTCGGTGGTCTCCCTGGAGCACGCGCTGCGCCGGGCTGCCGCGATCGGCGCGCGCGGCGTGGTCGTGCACACCGGTTCGGCGGTGTCGGGCGGCCGGGAGGCGGGGTTGCTCCGCACGCGGGAACGGCTGCTGCCCCTGCTGGATCGCCTGGGCGGGGAGGTCCCGCCGGTGCTGCTGGAACCGATGGCCGGCCAAGGCCAGGTGCTGTGCGCCACCGTCGACGACCTGGTGCCCTACTTCGAGGCCCTGGCCTGGCACCCGAACGTGGGCGTGTGCCTGGACACCGCCCACCTGTTCGCCGCCGGTCACGACATCTCCACCCGCGAGGGGATGCGCGCCGCGCTGGACCGGTTCGGCGAGGTCGTGGGCGCCGAGCGGCTGCGACTGATCCACGGCAACGACTCCAAGGCGCCGTGCGGCAGCAACAAGGACCGGCACGAGAACATCGGGGCCGGGTGCATCGGCGCCGACGCCTTCGGGGAGCTGTTCGTCCACCCGGTGAGCGCCGGGGTGCCGGTCGTGGTGGAGACCCCCGGCCCGGCCGGACCGCACGCCGCCGACGTCGCCACCCTGAAGAAGCTCCGGGACGGCTGACCCGACCCACCGTCCCGATCCGCGCGTTGGCGCACCGGTGACGGCACCGCGGAACCACCGACCCGCGCTCGGCGCCCCAGCCGCGCACCGGGAGGCGTCGATCGGACCCACGGCACCGGGGCGTCGCCCCGGGTCGATCCGTCCGTTCGTCCTCCTCGCGCTCTCCCAGCGTCGGCAGCACGGGGAAGACGTTGAACCGCACCTCGACGCTCTCGATCCCGGGGTGGCTCTCCGGGGTGCGCCCCTCGAAACGCCGTGCCCAGTCGCGCAGGAACGCGTAGAGCGCCTCGGTGAACTCCACCAATTCCCCGGGGTCAGCCGATGGTGCGGAAGGCGGTGGAGACCCGGCCGCGCAGGTGTTCGGGGACGACGGTCTGGAAGAAGAGCGACCCGGCGACGTTGGAGACGGTCATGGCGACACCGCTCACGGCCCATGCCTCGGCGGCGATCCGGGCGTCGGCGGTCTCGGGATGACCCGAACCTACGGCAAAGATCCCTTTGCGAAGGGATCACTGCAAAGAAATCTCTGCTAAACCCTCCGGAGCCCACCGGACACGCACCGCGAAGGGGAACTCCCGGTTCCCCTCCGTCGTCCCAGGAGTGAATGGGCGACAATGGAACGGGACCCCGCGCGGCCGGGCGGACCCGCGGATGGACGAGAAGAGGTGGTCACGGATGGATCCGTTCTCCATGGTGCTCGGTGCGGTGATCGCGCTCGGCGGCTTCGTGGCCGGACGCCTGGTCACCAGGCGCCAGACCAAGGAGGCCCTGGCACAACAGCGCAGGCAGGAACAGAGCCGCGCCCTGGGAGGCGGCGATCGAGCGCCCCAGCCCCTGTGCGGCTGCGGCCACCACCTCGTCTTCCACGACCAGCAGACCAAGAAGTGCCAGACCCAGGTGGTCATCCCGGGCCGCTGGACCGGCTCCCAGAGTTCCACCTACCGTCAGTGCATGTGCCAGGGCTACCGCGGCCCGGTCCCCCTCGACGAGTACTACGCCCCCGACCTGATGGAGGGCAACGGCTGAACCCTCCAGGGCCGCGAAGATCCGGACGTCGCGCACACCCCGACCCGCCCGGCCTTCGCGCTCTCCGCCGGGACGCCCCCGCCCCGCACCTCGACCGGCGAACGGGAACGTCCTCCCCCGTTCCGTCGCGCACTCCCCCGAGCCCGCGGGGCCGCCCCGATCACCCCGTCCGCCACCGACTCCCCCACCACCCTCCGAACCCGACAAGTACGGAACGCACCACCTTTCCGCGCGTTCCCCTCGGGAGAACCGAGGACCCGCGCCGGTTCCGGGCGCGGCCGGGATGACAATGTCCGCGGCCGGCAGCAGAATGGGCCCGCACCGAACAGCCGACGAGTGGACACGCACCAGTGACGACCCCTGTGACACCCACGATCGACCAGCGCATCGCCGAGGAACTCGGAGTCGGCGGCCACCAGGTCAAGGCCGCCGTCGAACTCCTCGACGGCGGGTCGACCGTGCCCTTCATCGCCCGCTACCGCAAGGAGGCCACCGGCGCCCTGGACGACGTCCAACTGCGCGCCCTGGAGGAACGCCTGCGCTACCTGCGGGAACTCGACGAACGCAAGGGCGCGATCCTGGAGTCGATCCGGTCCCAGGGCAAGCTCGACGAGGAACTCGAAGCGCGCATCCACGCCGCGGACTCCAAGGCCCGTCTGGAGGACATCTACCTCCCCTACAAGCCCAAGCGCCGTACCAAGGCCCAGATCGCCCGCGAGGCCGGACTCGAACCGCTGGCCGAGGCCCTCATCGGCGACCCGACCCTGGACCCGCAGGCGACCGCCGCCCCCTACGTCGACGCCGACAAGGGCGTCGCGGACACCAAGGCCGCCCTCGACGGCGCCCGCTCCATCCTCGTCGAGCGCTTCGCCGAGGACGCCGACCTCACCGGTCTGCTGCGCGAACGCCTCTGGGAGAAGGGCCGCCTGGTCTCCGCCGTCCGCGAGGGCAAGGAGGAGGCCGGCGCCAAGTTCTCCGACTACTTCGACTTCTCCGAACCCCTCACCAAGCTCCCCTCCCACCGCGTCCTGGCCATGTACCGGGGCGAGAAGGAGGAGATCCTCACCCTCACCCTGGAACCGGAGGAGGCCCCGGCCGAGAACGCCGACGGCACCGTCCCTCGCTCCTCCTTCGAGAACGCCATCGCCCACCACTTCGGCATCGTGGACCGCGGCCGTCCCGCCGACCGGTGGCTCCAGGAGACCGTCCGCTGGGCCTGGCGCACCCGCGTCCTGGTGCGCCTGGACATCGACGTGCGCATGCGCCTGTGGCAGCAGGCCGAGGACGACGGCGTCGGCGTGTTCGCCGCCAACCTGCGCGACCTGCTGCTGGCCGCGCCCGCCGGCACCCGGGCCACCCTGGGCCTGGACCCGGGTCTGCGCACCGGTGTGAAGGTCGCCGTCTGCGACCCCACCGGCAAGGTCGTCGCCACGGACACGATCTACCCCCACGCGCCCCGCCACGACTGGGACGGCTCCATCGACCGGCTGGCCCGCCTGTGCAAGGCCCACGACGTGGACCTGGTCGCCATCGGCAACGGCACCGCCTCCCGCGAGACCGACCGGCTCGCCGCCGACCTGCTCAAGCGCCACCCCGAGCTGTCCCTGACCAAGGTGATGGTGTCGGAGGCGGGCGCCTCGGTGTACTCGGCCTCCGCCTACGCCTCCGAGGAACTGCCCGACCTGGACGTGTCGCTGCGGGGCGCCGCCTCCATCGCCCGCCGTCTCCAGGACCCCCTGGCCGAACTGGTCAAGATCGACCCCAGGTCGATCGGCGTCGGCCAGTACCAGCACGACCTCGCCGAGGTGAAACTGTCGCGCTCCCTGGACGCCGTGGTCGAGGACTGTGTGAACGGTGTCGGCGTGGACGTCAACACCGCGTCGGTGCCGCTGCTGACCCGGGTGTCGGGCGTGACCTCCACGCTGGCCCGCAACATCGTCTCCCACCGCGACGCCAACGGCCCCTTCCGTTCCCGCGCGCAGCTGAAGTCGGTGCCGCGACTGGGCCCCAAGGCGTTCGAGCAGTGCGCGGGCTTCCTTCGGGTGCCCGGCGGCGACGACCCCCTGGACGCCTCCGCCGTGCACCCCGAGGCCTATCCCGTGGTGCGCCGCATCCTGGACCGGGTCGGCGCCGACCTGCCCTCCCTCATCGGGAACAAGGACCTGCTGGGCAAGGTGCGGGCCGAGGAGTTCGTGGACGAGACCTTCGGTCTGCCCACGGTCACCGACATCCTCGCGGAGCTGGACAAGCCGGGCCGCGACCCGCGCCCGGCCTTCACCACCGCCACCTTCAAGGAGGGGGTGGAGACGCTGAACGACCTCGCCGCCGGAATGGTGCTGGAGGGCGTGGTGACCAACGTGGCGGCGTTCGGCGCGTTCGTCGACGTGGGGGTCCACCAGGACGGACTGGTGCACGTGTCGGCGATGTCGGACCGGTTCGTGCAGGACCCGCGCGAGGTCGTCAAGCCGGGCGACATCGTCAAGGTCAAGGTGCAGGAGATCGACATCCCCCGCAAGCGGATCTCGCTGACCATGCGCCTGACCGACGAGACCCCCGCGGGAGGTGACCGGAGCGGCGACCGGGGAGAGCGGCGCGGCGGTGAGCGCGGCGGTGGTGAGCGCCGTCGCGGGGACCGTGGTGGTCGCGGTGGCAACGGCGGTAACGCCGGCCGGGGCGGTGGCGGTGGCAAGGGTGGCCAGCAGGCCCCGCAGGGCGCGATGGCCGAAGCCCTGCGCCGCGCCGGACTGAGCCGCTAGGCCACGGCACGGCCCCCGACCCCGGCCGGGATCGGGGGCCGTCGCGTGCCGCCTCCTACTTGGGGGCCAGGGGGACGTCCGCCCAGACCTCCCGGACCGGGGCGACGTGCCCGGGGTGCAGGACGTCGGGGGTGTTCCACTCCTTGACCACGGTGGCCTCCGCGGTCACGGACGCCCAGCCGGGGTCCCCGGTCGCGGCGAAGTCGCGCCAGGCGGCGACCATGCGGGCCGCCAGGTCGTGATGGGCCTCGGTGGGCGCGCCGTCGAGCAGGAACATCCCGAAGTCGCCGTCGAGGTTGCCGAACGCGAACGGCAGGTCCAGACCGTGGCAGGCGCCCAGACGCCCGTCCAGCACGGTGCTCTCGGCGGCGAACCTGAAGAAGAACGCGCGACCGCCACCGCAGGCGTGCGCCTCGGCGAAGCGGACGGTGTACTCGCAGAACACGGCGTCGCTCTGGACCGCGTTGAAGAGTTCGCGCACGGAGGCTCCGGGATGCGCCGCCCGGTAGACCTCCACCGCGTCCTCGCGCAGCCCCAGCCGGGCCACGGTGTCGCGCAGGACCTGTTCGTCGTCGATCCGCACCTCCTGGCCCAGTTCGGTGAACAGCCGGAACTCGTGGGCGTTGTGCCCGATGAGCAGATCGATCCCGGCCGTCCCGCCCCGGGCCGCCGCCTCCAGGGGCGACTCGGGCAGTTCGGGACCGCCGACCACCGGGGCGAAGCAGGTGAAGGGCTTGAACCCGCCGGAGGGCGTCTCGGCCAGGACCACGTCGATCGCGTCCAGCACCTTCTCCGGGGACAGCGCGGACAGGCTCTCCGCCTCGTAGGGGACCCCGGCCGCCGCGGCGATGCGCTCGGCGACGGACCGCGCGGTGTCGGGGGTGATCATGTCGCCGGGCACGCTGTGGGCGATGGCCCGGCGGAAGAGACCGCGGGCGTCGGGGGAGGCCATGAGGCACACCACCGATCCGGCCCCGGCCGACTCCCCGGCGACGGTGACGTTGTCGGGGTCGCCGCCGAAGTTCTCGATGTTGTCGCGCACCCAGCGCAGGGCGGCGGCCTGGTCGAGGATGCCGCGGTTGTCGGGGCGTCCGGGAACGTGCCCGAACCCCTCGAAACCGATCCGGTAGTTGATCCCGACCACGACCGGGCCGCTCTCGGCCAGGCGGGTGCCGTCATAGGAGGGTTCGGAGGAGGCGCCGACGATGTAGGCGCCGCCGTGGATCCACACCAGGACGGGGGCGCGGTCGCCGGGGCGGGCCGCGCTCCAGACGGTGAGGGTGAGGCAGTCGTCGGACATGTCGGGCGACCAGGCCGCGGCTCCGACGAGGTGGGGTTTCTGCGGGGGCGGCGGCCCGAAGGAGGTGTGGTCGCGGACTCCGTCCCAGGGCGCGGGGGGCGCGGGCGCGGCGAAACGGTGCTCGCCGAAGGGGGCTGCCGCGTAGGGGATGCTCCGGTGGACGATGACGGATCCGTCGGCGGAGCGCGGCGAGGCCGCACCCCGGACCCGACCGCCGGTCGTCGTCACCACGTTCTCTGTCACTGGTGCCCTCTCCTCGTGTCGTGACCTACACCACACCTAACAACGTTAGGTAACTCGGCGCAAGCCCCGCGCCGACGAACACCGACCCGGTCGACCCGCCGAGGGGACCGAGGGGAGGACAACGGGGCAACTCGCGGGTAACATACCACCCGGTCGGTATGACACGGACGAACGGAGAACCGCCCATGCGCGCCATTCAGATCACGGAGTTCGGCGGTCCCGAGGTCCTCACCCTCACGGATCTGCCCGATCCCGAACCGAAGCCCCATGAGCACCTGATCGAGGTGACCCGGGCCGGCGTCAACTACGCCGACACCCACCAGGCCGAGAACAGCTACCTCTCCCCCGCCACCCTGCCCCTGGTGCCGGGATCGGAGGTGGCCGGCCGCCTGCCCGACGGACGCCGGATCGTCGCCCTGACCAGTGGCGGAGGCTACGCCGAGAAGGCCGTCGTCGACCCGAACACGGCCTACGGCATCCCCGACGGTGTCTCCGACGAGGCCGCCCTGGCCCTCATCGTCCAAGGCGCGACCGCCTGGGTCCTGCTGCGCAAGAGCGCCCGCATGGAGGCCGGCGAGTCCGTGGTGGTGCACGCCGCCGCGGGCGGCGTGGGCACCCTGGCCGTACAGCTGGCGAAGCTGTTCGGGGCCGGCCGGGTGATCGCGGTGGCGAGCAGCGGGACCAAACGCGAACTCGCCCTGGAACTGGGCGCCGACGCCGTCGTGGACTCCGCCGCCCCGAACATGACCGAGGCGCTGATCGAGGCCAACGAGGGCCGCCGCGTGGACGTCGTCCTGGACATGGTCGGCGGCCGGGTCACCGACGAGAGCCTGCGCGCCCTGGCCCCGTTCGGTCGGCTGGCCTTCTACGGCATGGCCGCGCGCGAGACCCCCTCACCGGTGAAGCTCCCCAACCTCATGCGCTTCTCCACCACGGTGGCCGGCATGTGGCTGCCGCACGTGTGGATGCTGCCGGGCGACGTCATGGGGCAGGCGATGGAGGAGCTGTTCACCCTGGTGGCCGACGGCGACCTGCGAACGATCACGGGCGGAACCCACCCACTGGCCGAGGCGCGCGCGGCGCACGAGGCACTGCGCTCGCGGGGGACGATCGGCAAGCTCGTTCTCGACCCCACCGTCTGACCGTTGATCACGAACGTCACCTTGACGTTGTAGATCATGAAATGTTCGCTTTTGTACTCGGAGGGGTGCCCGTGCGCCGTCGCGCGGACACCCCTCACCCCGGCGCGCCGGGGGCGGCGCTCAGGCCTTCGAGGCCCCGTAGACGAGGTCGACGTAGTCGGGGTGGCGCTGGATCCAGCCCTTGACGAACGGGCAGAGCGGGAGCACGTCCAGGCCCCGGCCGCGCACGTCGTCCAGGGCCGCGCGGACCAGCTTCCCGCCCAGCCCCCGCCCCTCGTGGGCCGGGTCGATCTCGGTGTGGGTGAAGGTGATGAGCCCGTCGGTGAGGATGTACTCGGCGAAGCCGGCCACCTCCCCCTCGACGCGGATCTCGTAGCGCTTGTTCTCAGGGGCGTCGGCCACTTCGGTCGCCATGGAGGGTGCCTTTCCGGTGTCGTTCCACCGGCGACCCCGGAGGGGCCACCGGAGCCATTGTCCCGCTCGTCGGCACCGCCCGCCTCTTGCGGCGCGTCTCGCTCGGGCATAGAGTCCACTTGACATACCGACCAGTCGGTTTAAGGAGAACGTGATGACTTCCCGGTTCGGCGGCCGGACCGCCATCGTCACCGGTGCCAGCCGCGGCATCGGCCTGGCCATCGCCCGACGACTCGTCGACGAGGGGGCCCGTGTGTGCGTCACCGCGCGCAGGCCCGACCCCCTCCAGGAGGCCGTCGAGGCCCTGGGCGGCCCCGAGCACGCCATCGGCGTCGCCGGCGGCGCCGACGACCCCGAGCACCAGGACGCGGCCATCGCCGCCACCCTGGAGGCCTTCGGCGGTGTCGACCTGTTCGTCAACAACACCGGCATCAACCCGGTCTACGGCCGCATGGTCGACCTCGATCTCGACGCCGCCCGCAAGATCGTCGAGGTCAACGCCCTGTCCGCGATCTCCTGGGTACAGAAGGCGTACAAGGCGTGGATGGCCGAGCACGGGGGCGCCATCGTCAACGTCTCCTCCGTCGCCGGGATCAAACCCGCTCCGGGTATCGGCTTCTACGGTGCCACCAAGGCCATGCTCACCCACATCACCGAGGAACTCGCCCTGGAGCTGGCCCCGGACGTGCGGGTGAACGGCGTCGCGCCGGCCGTCGTCAAGACGAAGTTCGCCGCCGCTCTCTACGAGGGCCGCGAGGAGAAGGTCGCCGCCCAGTACCCGCTGGGCCGCCTGGGCACCCCCGAGGACGTCGCCGGCGCGGTCGCCTTCCTGCTCTCCGACGACGCGTCCTGGGTCACCGGACGCACCCTGGTCCTCGACGGCGGCACCACCCTGACCGGAGGCGTGTGATGGATGTGACGGGAATCGGCGCCGTGGTCACCGGCGCGGGCAACGGCATCGGCGCGGCCATCGCCCGGCGGCTCGCCGCCGCCGGCGCGCGGGTCGTCGTCAACGACCTCGACGCGAACGCGGCGTCCGCCGTCGCCGCCGAGATCGGCGGGGTGGCCGTCCCCGGCGACGCCGCGAGCGAGGCCGGGGTCACCGCCCTGATCGCGGAGGCCGCCGCCCACCTGAACGGCATCGACCTGTACGTCGCCAACGCCGGTGTGGGCGTCGGCGGCGGCCCCGAGGCCCCCGAATCCGACTGGGACCTGGCCTGGCAGGTCAACGTGATGGCGCACGTGCGCGCCGCCCGCGAACTGCTCCCGGCCTGGCTGGAGCGCGGCCGGGGCACTTTCGTGACCACGGTGTCGGCGGCCGGACTGCTCACCATGCTGGGCAGCGCCCCGTACTCGGTGACCAAGCACGCCGCCCTGGCCTTCGGCGAGTGGATGTCGGCCACCTACGGGGACCGGGGCGTCACCGTCCAGTGCGTGTGCCCCCTGGGCGTGCACACCAACCTGCTGGAGGGGAGCGGTCGCGAGGGCAAGGCGATCCTGGCCGGCGACGCGATCACCCCCGAGGAGGTCGCCGACGCGGTCATGGAGGGACTGGCCGACGGCCGCTTCCTGATCCTGCCGCACCCGCAGGTCGCCGGCTTCTACGCGGCCCGCGCCGCCGACCCCGACCGCTGGTTGACGGGGATGCGGCGTTTGCAGGCCAAGGTGTTCGACAACGAGGGAACGCATGAGTGAGGAACTGCCCGGGCTGGACCTCGAACGGCTGCGCGCGCACCTGGACCGGGTGGCCCCCGGCATGGCCGCCGGGCCGTTGAGCGGTGAGGTGATCACGGGCGGCAAGTCCAACCTCACCTACGTCGTCACCGACGGCACCGGCTCCTGGGTGGTGCGCCGCCCGCCGCTGGGTCACGTACTGGCGACCGCCCACGACATGGCCCGCGAGTACCGGGTCATGACGGCGCTGCGCGACACCGCCGTCCCGGTGCCGCGCACCCACCTGCTGTGCGAGGACACCGAGGTGCTGGGCGCCCCGTTCTACGTCATGGAGTACGTGGCGGGCACCCCGATCCGCACCGAGGAGCAGATCGCCCCGCTGGGCCCCGAGGGGACCCGGGCGGTCGCCGAGGCACTCATCACCACGCTGGGCGACCTGCACGCGGTGGTCCCCGAGGAGGTCGGCCTCGGCGACTTCGGCCGCCCGGAGGGGTTCCTGGAGCGTCAGGTGCGGCGCTGGCGCAAGCAGTTGGACGCCTCCCGCAGCCGCGACATCCCCGGTATCGACGAGCTGCACGAGAAGCTGGCCCGGACCCTGCCCGAGCAGTCGGCCCCCGCGATCGTGCACGGCGACTACCGGCTGGACAACGTGCTGGTCACCGACAAGGGCGAGATCGGCGCGGTCCTGGACTGGGAGATGGCCACGCTCGGCGACCCGCTGGTCGACCTCGGCCTGATGCTCGTCTACCAGAGGCAGCCCGTGGACGGGCGGTCCGCCACCACCGCCGAGGGCTACCCCTCCCCCGAGGAGCTGGTGGCGATGTACGCCCGCTCCACCGGCCGGGACGTGTCCCGGCTGGGCTGGTACGTGGCCCTCGGCTGTTTCAAGCTCGCGGTGATCGCCGAGGGCATCCACTTCCGGCACGCCCAGGGACTGACCGTGGGAGCCGGCTTCGACCGGATCGGCGAGGTGGTCGCCCCCCTGGTGGCGAACGCCCATGCCATGCTCAAGGAGGACTGATGGATTTCGCCTATGACAAGGAGACCGAGGAGCTGCGCGAGCGGCTGCTGGCCTTCATGGACGAGCACGTGTACCCGGCCGAGGCCGTGCTCGAAAAACAACTGGCCGAACGCGAGGACCCGTGGTCGACCGCCCCGGTGGTGCGCGAACTCCAGGCCGAGGCCCGCGAACGCGGTCTGTGGAACCTGTTCCTTGCCGGGCATCCCGAGCACGGCGGACTGAGCAACCTGGCCTACGCCCCCCTGGCCGAGATCACCGGACGCAGCTCCCGGCTGGCTCCGATCGCGCTCAACTGCGCCGCCCCCGACACCGGGAACATGGAGGTGCTGACGATGTTCGGCACCCCCGAGCAGAGGAAGCGGTGGCTGGAGCCGCTGCTGAACGCCGAGATCCGTTCGGCGTTCGCGATGACCGAGCCCGCGGTGGCCTCCTCCGACGCCACCAACATCGGCACGAGCATCGTCCGCGACGGCGATGAGTACGTCGTCAACGGGCGCAAGTGGTTCATCACCGGTGCGCTCAACCCCGAGTGCTCGATCTTCATCGTCATGGGCAAGACCGACCCGGACGCCGACCGGCACCGGCAGCAGAGCATGGTGCTGGTCCCGCGGGACACCCCGGGGCTGACGGTCGCGCGCGGCATGTCGGTGTACGGCTACACCGACGGCGACCACGGCGGCCACGCCGAGGTGGTCTTCGAGGACGTGCGGGTACCGGCCGAGAACCTCATCGGCGGCGAGGGCGAGGGGTTCGCGATCGCCCAGGCACGGCTGGGGCCGGGCCGGATCCACCACTGCATGCGGATGATCGGCATGGCCGAGCGGGCCCTGGAGCTGACCTGCCGTCGGGTGTTGGACCGCACGGCGTTCGGTCGGCCGCTGGCCGAGCAGGGCGTGGTGCGCGAGTGGATCGCCGAGTCGCGGGTGGAGATCGAGCAGTTGCGGCTGCTGGTGCTCAAGACCGCGTGGCTGATGGACACGGTGGGCAACAAGGGCGCGCACACCGAGATCCAGGCGATCAAGATCGCCACCCCGCGCACGGTGGAGCGGATCCTGGACCGGGCCATCCAGGCGCACGGCGCCGCCGGGGTGAGCCAGGACCTGCCGTTGGCGGGATGGCTGGCCGGTGCGCGCTCGCTGCGCCTGGCCGACGGCCCCGACGAGGTGCACCTGCGTTCGCTGGGCCGGGCCGAGCTGCGCAAGTACGCCTGACCGACGCGGCGAAGGGCCGGGAGCGGTTCACACGCTCCCGGCCCTTCGCCGCGTCCGGGTCACCCGCCGTTCGCGGGGCTCAGCCCGGCGACGAGCAGGTCGGCGAAGTGCCGGCCGACGTCCTCGCCGGTGAGCTGGCCCCCGGGGTGGTACCAGGTGCTCAGATGGTGGACCGAGCCGAAGAAGTAGTTGACCACCAGGTCGGCGGAGACGTCGTCGCGGAAGACGCCCTCGCCCTGGCCCTCCAGGACCATGCCCCGGAAGATCTCGTGATAGCGACGGCGCTCACGGCGCACCTCACGCTGTTTGTCCTCGCTGAGCTGGTGCATGGAACGGAAGAAGATGACGGTGTCGTCGAGGTTGGCGACGCTGGTGACGATGACGTCGGCCGCGGCGGCGCGCACCCGTTCGGCGACGGGGGCGTCCCGTTCGGAGATGCGGACCAGGTGCTCGGTCTGCATGCGCAGGACCCGGGCGTAGACCTCGTAGAGGAGGTCGTCCTTGGAGCCGAAGTAGTGGTACATGGCGCCCTTGGTGACGCCGGCGGCGGACACGATCTCCTGGACGGAGGTGCCCTCGTAGCCGCGTTCCGCGAACAGACGGGTCGCGGCGCCCAGCAGACGTTCGGGCACCGATCCGCGTCCGGTGCCCGCCTCGGCCGTGTGCCGTGCCATCGCCATGTTCCGCCTCGCCTCGTAGCCCCGTGACCGGCGGTTCCCCGACCGCACGCCCGGTCCAGCATACCGACCGGCTGGTATTGACGCACGTGCACCGAAGGTCGTCCGGATCACTCCACCAGCACGTCGACCGGGCGGCCGTCGGGGTCGGTGAAGGTGTACCGGCCCGGCTCCGAAGGCGGGTCGGTGCGGTGTCCCGGCACCGTGAGACCCAGCCGTAGCCCTCCGGTGAGCCGTTTCTCCGTGGCGGGGTACAGCTCCAGCACCAGTCCGCCGGCCAGGGTCGCCGCGTGGTGCTCGGGTCCGGAGCCGTGACGCTCGCGGACGAACCGCAGCCCCAGCCCCTCGTAGAAGGCGCGGCACTCCTCCAGGCGCGGAGTGTAGACCACGACGAGCGTCGTCCGCACCTCGGCGCCCTCCAGGACGGCGCGGGCCCGGGCGTACTTGGCGCGCAGCCGCGCCGCCTGCTCGGCGGGCAGGGCCGCCAGTCGCGCCTCGTCGGAGTTGTGGGCGTTGTCGGCCAGCTTGACCAGGCGGCCCAGGGGGTCGGCGGCGGCCCTCGCGATGAGGTCGTCGTAGGTCTCGTCGGGGCGGCGGCTGACCGCGAGCACGGCGCGCACGACCTCCTCGGGGCAGCCGTGGGCGCGCAGGTCGTCGGCGGTGAGGTCGGTGTCCTCCAGCACGTCGTGCAGGACGCCCGCGATCCGCGCGTGCTCGCCGTGCCCGGCGAGCAGGTCGCGGACCGCGAAGACGTGCTCGACGTAGGGGCGGCCGATCTTGTCGACCTGCCCGGCGTGCGCCCGTGCCGCCAGCTCCGAGGCCTGTTCCAGGGTCAGGGCCATGGTGTCGCCTCCAGGGGGATCAGAGATGACACCAGCGTAGGCGGGACGGGCCGGGTTCACCGCTCCAGGAAGTTCTCGGCGTACTCCTCGCCGGGCGGGATCTCGGTGATGACGTCCACGAGGACGCCGTTCGGGTCGGCCACGATGAAGTGCCGCTGCCCGAAGGTCTCGGTGCGGATCTCCAGTTCGGGGCGCAGCCCGCCGCGCACCACCAGACGCTCCCACTCGGCGTCCACGTCCTCCACCTCGACGTTGAGCAGGATCCCCCGGGCGGGCTCGCGAAAGCCCTCGGGGACGGTGGGGTGGGTCGGGTCCAGCAGGGCCAGCTCGGCGTCGGGCGGGCCGGGGCGACGGAGACTGACGTACCAGTCGGCGGCGAAGGTCTCCTCGAAGCCGAACCAGGTGACGTAGAAGTCGCGGGCCTCCCGGAGACGGGTGGCGCCCAGGACCGGATAGAACGAGCTCAGCCTCATGATGGCTCCTTTCACATACCTTGGGTATGCGAACTAGACTATTCGCGTACCACTGGTATGTCAAAGATCGGAGGGACCCACCATGCCCGAGGCCACCGGGATCCGCGCCCGACAGCGCGAACGGACCCGCCGCACCCTGCTGCGCGAGGGCCGCCGCCTGTTCGCCGAGCACGGCTACGCGGAGGTGGGCCTCAACGGGGTCGTCACGGCGGCGAAGGTCACCAAGGGCGCGCTCTACCACCACTTCGACGGCAAACCCGACCTGTTCCGGGCGGTCCTGGAAGAGGTGCAGGCGGAGGTCGCCGACGAGGTGGCCGGGGCCGCCGACGCCGTGTCCGCGCCCTGGGAACGGCTGACCGCCGGCTGCCGGGCCTTCCTCGTCGCCGCCACCGCCCCCGACGTACGACGGATCATGCTCGTGGACGGCCCGGCCGTGCTGGGCTGGAGCACCTGGCGGGAGATGGACGAGGCGAACTCGGTCCGCCACCTCACCGAGGCACTGACCGACCTGGTCGCCGCCGGCGTCCTGCCGCCCCGGCCGGTCGAGCCCGTGGCCCACCTGCTCTCGGGCGCGATGAACGAGGCCGCGCTGTGGCTGGCCGGCCGGACCGGCCCCGACGACCTGGACGAGGTGTGGGCGGTGCTGTCGCGCATGCTGGAATCGCTGCGCACGGACCGGGATCGGAACGATGACCGATAAGGTCGTCTCCATGCCGGAAGAACGGGACAACGAGGCGGAGCAGGGGTTCCGGGAGGATTTCGTCCGACGCTTCGCGGAGCACTGGCACGCTCAGGGAGGCCCCCGCTCCGAAGGGCGGATCCTGGGCTACCTGCTGGTGGCCGACGCGGAGGCGGTCAGCGCGGAGCAGATCGCCGAGGGGGCCGGCGTCAGCCGCGGCTCGGTGTCACAGGCGGTGCGCCGCCTGCGCAAGTCCGGGTTCGTCGACCTCGTCGAGACACCGGGCGAGCGCACCCGCCGCGTCACCGTGGACGAGGACGTGTGGGGCGGGTTCCTGCGCAACGAGCGCGCCTACCTCCAGCGGCAGAAGGGACTGGCGGCCGACGCCCTGAGGCTCCTTCCGGGGCTGGGCGCGCCGGCCCGCGCCCGACTGCGCAACATGCACGACTACATGACCTGGATGGACGACCACCACGACGCGCTCCTGGCCCGGTGGGAGGAGTACAAGGCCGCCCGGGACACGCGCCCGGACGGCCCCTGAGCCCGTCGTCGCCGGTCAGGTCCGCTCGTGCGGGATGACCAGCGGGGTACGGGTACGCGGGTCGGGCACGACGTCGCAGGGCAGCCCGAACACCTCCTCCACCCGGTGGGCCGTGATGACCTCCTCCGGCGGGCCGTCGGCGACCACCTCGCCCCGGTGCATGAGCACCAGGCGGGTGGCGAACCGGGCGGCCTGGGCCAGGTCGTGCAGGACCGCCACGATCGTGCGACCACGCCGGTGCAGGTCGGCGAACAGCTCCAGCAGGTCGTACTGGTGGGCGATGTCCAGGTAGGTGGTGGGCTCGTCGAGCAGCAGCACATCGGTGTCCTGGGCCAGGACCATCGCCACCCACGCCCGCTGGCGCTGACCGCCCGACAGCGATCCCACCGGGGAGTCGGCCAGGTCGCTCAGCCCGGTCAGTTCCAGGGCGCGATCGATGGCCTCGTCGTCGGCCGGGCTCCACTGGCGCAGCAGGGTGTGGTGCGGGAAACGGCCCCGGGCGGCCAGACCTCGCACGGTGATGCCCTCCGGGGCGATGGGGCTCTGCGGCAGCATCGCCAGCCGGCGGGCGACCGCCTTGGCCCGCTGGGCGCGGATGTCGGCGCCGCGCAGCAGCACCCGACCCGAGACCGGCCTGTTGATCCGCCCCAGCGCCTTGAGGAGGGTGGACTTGCCGCATCCGTTGGGGCCGACGATGACCGTGAACTCGCCCTCGGCGACGTTCAGGTCCAGGTCGCGCACGACCGGCTCGGCCCCGTACCCCAGGGTGAGGCCCTCGGCGGACAGTACCGGGTTCACAGGACTCCCTTTCGCCATTCGCGGATGAGCAGATATCCCAGGTAGACGCCGCCCAGGGCCATGGTGAACAGGCCGACGGGCAGGCCGTCCCCGATGGGCGAGCGCTGGACGGCCAGATCGGCGGCGGCCAGGACGAGGGCCCCCGTGATCGCCGACAGCACCAGGTTGGGCCCGGGCGCCCGACTGAGCCGACGGGCGATCTGGGGGGCGGTCAGCGCCACGAACGCGATCGGCCCCGCCACCGCGACGGCCGCCGCCGACAGCACCACCGACAGGCCGATGGCCAGGGTACGGGTGCGGCCGGCGGAGGCGCCCAGGGCGTCGGAGAGTTCGTCGCCCATCTCGTTGACGGCGATCGGCCCGGCCAGGAACATCAGCAGCGGCACCGAGAGCAGGACCGCGCCCCAGATGATCGCGGCGTGACCCCAGTCGCGGGCGCCCAGACTGCCGTTGATGTAGGCCGACAGCACGCTCGCCTGGTCGCGGGCCATCACGGACACGACGAAGTGGGTGAAGGCCTGGGCCATGGCGGCCACGCCGATACCGGCGACGATGAGCCGTCCGGGGTGGCGCAGCCCGGTCCCGGTGACGCTCGCGACGACGACCATGGCCAGGGTCGCGCCGAGCAGGGCCCCCACGGGGGCGGGGACGATCCCGGGCATCAGCAGGGCGGCGCAGGCCGCTCCGGCACCGGCGCCCGCGCCGAGCCCGATGACGTCGGGGCTGCCCAGCGGGTTGCGGGTGACCGACTGGAAGAGCGCCCCGGACAGGCCCAGCGCGGCCCCGGTGCCCAGGGCGACGGTCAGTCGGGGGCCGCGCAGGCGCCCGAACACGAACGCCTCGGTTCCCTCTCCCCCGCCGGAGACGACGACGGGGAGGCGCGGCAGCGGGATGCCCAGCCGCCCCAGGGAGAGGGTGGCGACCGCGACGCCGAGCACGATGAGCAGGAGCAGCAGGCACCAGAGGACGGAACGGGGGTGGACGGGCAGCGCGACCGTCCGGCCCAGCCGCACCACGGGGCCACGACGGGTGGGCGCGGGTGCGCCGAGGGCGGGTTCGACGAGGGTTCGGTTCACGATGTGGTCCGCATCTTCCGGACCGCGTACAACAGCACGGGAGCGCCGACGAACGCGGTGACCACGCCGACCATGAGCTCGATGGGACGCACGGCCGTGCGTCCCACCACGTCGGCGAGGAGCAGCAGGGTGGGGCCGACCAGCAGCGCGAACGGCACCTGAACGCGGAAGTCGACACCGACCAAGGCGCGCACCACGTGCGGGACGGCCAGGCCGACGAACGCGATGGGCCCGGCCGCGGCGGTGGCCCCGGCGGCGAGCAGGACGCCCGCCACCAGTCCGGCCGCGCGGGTCCACGTGGTGTCGGCGCCGGTGGCCGTGGCCGCCTCCTCCCCCAGCGCCAGGGCGTTGAGGCCGCCCATGGTGATCAGGGCGAGCAGGACCCCGACGCCGATGACGGGCAGGACCGAGCCGATGACGTCGAAGCCCCGGCCGGCCAGGGAGCCGACCACCCAGTAGCGGTAGCTGTCGAAGGTGTCGGGCATGCTCAACGCGATCGCCTGGACGTAGGCCATGAGCACGGCGGAGACCACCGCCCCGGCCAGGACCAGGCGGACCAGCCCCGCGTCGCCGCCGCGGGTGCCGACGCTGTACGCGGCCAGCCCGGCCAGCAGGGCGCCGGGCAGCGCCCACCACACGGTGGCGGTGACCGAGGTGGCGCCGAACAGGGCGGTGGCGGTGACCACGCCGGCGGCGGCGCCGGCGTTGACGCCGAGCAGCCCCGGGTCGGCCAGGGGGTTGCGGGTGATGCCCTGCATGAGCGTGCCGGCCAGGGCCAGGGCCGCGCCGACGATGACGCCGAGGACGGTCCGGGGGACGCGGCTCTCCACCACGGTGACGATGTAGGGGTCGGCCTCGCCGGTGAACACCCGCCACACTTCCGGGGGCGGGGTGGGCTTGCCGCCCGCGACGAGGCTGAGCAGGACCGCCCCGGCCAACGCGGCGACGCCCGCGCCGAGCATGAGCAGGGCGCGGGCGGGCCTGGCCCGGGGCGGCGTCGTGCGTGTCTTCACGGTCGCCTTACCGGGGGTGATCAGTCGTCGAGCTTCGCGGCGGCCTCTTCGATGAGGGGCACGTAGCGCTCCAGCGCCCACGGGACGGTGAGCGGGTTGATGATGGAGGACCCGGTGACGAAGGGCTGGTCCTCGGGGGCGACGACGGAGCCGCGCTCGATGGCCGGGATGGCCTGGTACAGGTCCTGGGCCTCGATCTCGTCCCGGTTCTCGGGGCTGCTGTAGAAGGTGAAGATCAGGTCGCTGTCGGCGAGCTCGTCGGCGTTCTCCAGGCCGATGACGGCGGAGTCGGTTCCCTCGGTCTCGGGGAAGGTCTCGACGACCGGGTCGACCTGGAGGCCCAGGGCGCGGACCATGGCGACGCGCTGCTCGTCGGGCATGAAGACGCCGAGGGTGCCGGGGCCGGTGTTGTAGATGTAGGAGAAGGTCAGGTCCGCGAACTCGGGGTGTTCGGCGGCGGCCTCCTCGAACCGCCCCTCGATCTCGTCGATGAGGCCCTGGGCCTCCTCCGGCTGCCCCAGGGCCTGGCCGATGATCTCGATCTGCTGGTCCCAGTCGGTGCTCCACGGCAGGTCGGGGTAGGCGACCGTGGGGGCGATGTCGCTGAGGACGTCGTACTGCTCCTGGGTGACGCCGGACCAGGGGGCGAGGATGACGTCGGGCTCCAGCTCGATGATGGCCTCGAAGTCGATGTCCTCGGCGCCGGCGAAACGGACGGGCAGCTCGGCGCCGGCCTCGGTGACGGCCTCGTGGACCCAGGGGAGGTAGCCGGTGTCGTCGCTGCCCCACTCGTAGTTCTCGACGCCGACGGGGACGGTGCCCAGGGCGATCGCGGTCTCGGCGGAACCCTGACCGAGGGTGACGATCCGCTCGGGCCTCTCGGGGATCTCGGCGGTCCCGAGGGCGCTCTCGACGCTGACGGGGAAGGTCCCATCGGCCGGGCCACCGGCCGCGGGGGTCTCCTCCCCCGCGGTGTCGCCGCAGGCGACGAGCCCCAGGGTCAGCAGGGCCGTGATTCCGATACCGCCGACACGGCGAAGGGTGGAGTCCATGTGAGCAAGAGCTTTCTTCGTGAGGATCGGCCACGTCGCGGACGGGCGGGCCGGTCACCGCGCACGGGTCGGGGACCCCGGGGGTTGCGCGGAGGGGCGGAACGGGATGATCCCGGCGGAACGAAGGTTAGTCTAACCTCACTTGATCCGTATTTCAAAAAAGTTGAAATCACATCGGGGAAAGCCCTCGCAGGTCACCCGAGGTGAGCGGCGCGTCACGTCCCCTCGGACCGCCTCGCTCACCGGGACAGATGGACCCGGGACTCCCACGGGCGCAGGGGGGCGAAGGGCTCCTCCGGGTCGGGATGGGTACCGATCAGGGGTTCGGGAGCGGGACCGGCGACGGCCGGATCCAGGTCCACCTCGACCGTGTCGGCGCTCCAGTTGGCGATCACCGTCAGCACCGTGCCGTCGAGCGCGCGGGTGTAGGCGTACACGGACGGGTGGTCGGGCAGCAGCGGGGTGTAGGTCCCGTGCACGATCACCGGGTGCTCCTTGCGCAGCGCGATGAGCCGTCGGTAGTGGTGGAACACCGAGTCGGGGTCGGCCAGGGCGGCCTCGGCGTTGATCTCCGTGTGGTCCGGGTTGACCGCGATCCACGGTGTGCCGGTGGTGAACCCGGCGTGGGGCGAGGCGTCCCACTGCATCGGGGTACGCGCGTTGTCCCGGCTCATCCGGGCGATCCCGGCCATCACCCGCGCCTCGTCGTGTCCGGCGGCCAGCGCCTCCCGGTGATGGTTGAGGGTCTCCACGTCGCGGTAGGCGGAGATGTCGGCGAAGTGGGCGTTGGCCATGCCCAGTTCCTCGCCCTGGTAGACGTAGGGGGTCCCCTTCATCATGTGCAGCGTGGTGGCCAGGGTCTTGGCCGAGGCCACCCGGTGCTCACCGTCGTCGCCGAACCGGGACACCGCCCGCGGCTGGTCGTGGTTGTTCCAGTACAGGCTGTTCCACCCCCGCTCGGCCAGCCCGAGCTGCCAACGGTCCAGGGAGGCCTTGAGGCGGCGCAGGTCCAGCGGGACGGGATCGAACTTGCCGCCGGGACCGTGGTCCAGGTCCACGTGCTCGAACTGGAACACCATGGACACCTCCCCGTTGGCCGGGTCGGTGTGCTCACGGGCCTGTTCCACCCCCACCCCGGGCATCTCCCCCACGGTGAGCACGTCCCGCCCGGCGAAGGCCGCCTCGTGGAGTTCGCGCAGGAACTCGTGCAGCCGGGGACCGTTGATGGAGTACTCGGCGAACAGCCCGTACCCGCCGTCGACGGGCGAGGGCCCGTCGGGCATCTCGGGGGTCTTGGACACGAAGTTGATCACGTCCATCCGGAACCCGTCGGCGCCCCGGTCCAGCCACCACCGGGCGATGTCGTGCACCTCCCGGCGCACCCGCGGGTTCTCCCAGTTCAGGTCGGGCTGACGGCGGGTGAACAGGTGGAGGAAGTACTCCCCGGTGGTCTCGTCCCGGGTCCAGGCCGGACCGGAGAACACCGAGCCCCAGTTGTTGGGCGGAGCGCCGTCGCGGCCGGGTCGCCAGAAGTAGAAGTCACGGTGGGGGGAGTCCTTCGAGGACCGTGATCCGACGAACCAGGGGTGCTCGTCGCTGGTGTGGTTGACCACCAGGTCCATGATCAGCCGCATCCCGCGCGCGTGCAGCCCCTCGCGCAGCCGGTCCCAGTCGTCCAGGGTGCCGAACCGGGGATGGATGTCCCGGTAGTCGCTGATGTCGTAGCCGTTGTCGTCCCACGGTGAGGGGTACACGGGCGACAGCCACACCACGTCCACCCCGAGGGTGTGCAGGTGGTCGAGCTTCTCGATGATCCCGGACAGGTCGCCGAAGCCGTCACCGTCCCCGTCCTTGAAACTGCTCGGATAGATCTGGTAGACGACGGCGGACTTCCACCACGCGTCGTCGTTCGGCTGGGACATCGAGGGACCTCCGGTCGTTCGCAGGGACCACCGCAGTGCTTCCTCCCCCGCCGCGCTCCCCGCCGAACCCCGTCCGCGGTCCGTGGGGGCCGGCGTCGTCCCCCGGTCGGCGGATCCGTCCGCCCCGGTCCCTCCTCCGGCGTGGGGGCCGATAGGTTGGCGCCGCCCGCGGGTCGGGCATATCGCAGGGAAGCGAAGGCGAGGAGCGGCGCATGTGTCTGAACGGAACCGGGGAGACCGTCCGGGCCCGGACGGAGGGCGCGGTCGCGACCGGTGACGACCGGGCGGGCCGCGGGGGGCCGGCACCGTCGTGGCCGCTCGGGTACCGGAGGGTGGTCGATCTCAGCCACGTGATCACACCGTCGCTGCCGGGGTGGGACGACGAGAAACCGCGCCGGGAGACGCTGGCCGGGCCGGCCCCCGACGGTGACTTCGGGTTCTACGTGCAGCGGTGGACGTTCAGCGAGCACACCGGCACCCACCTGGACGCGCCCGGACACGTGATCGGCGGCGGTCGCATGGTGCCCGACATCCGGCCGGAGGAGCTGGTGGCCCCCGCGGCGGTGATCGACGTGTCCGCCCGGGCCGCCGAGGACCCCGACACCGCGGTGACGGTGGACGACGTCCTGGCCTTCGAACGCGTGCACGGGCGGATCCCCGAGGGCGCGGCGGTGCTCATGCGGTCGGGGTGGAGCGCCCGCTGGGAACGGGGCGACGCGGCGGTGCGCGGTGTGGCCGACGACGGGTCGTGGCACTTCCCCGGGTTCTCGGCGGAGGCCTGTGCGTTCCTGATCTCCCGTCGGGGGATCGTCGGCGTGGGCGTGGACACGCTCAGCACCGACCCGGCCGTGTCCACGGACTTCGCCGCGCACGAGGTGGTGGGCCGGGCCGACCGGTGGGGGCTGGAGGCGCTGCGGGGGCTGGACCGGCTGCCGCCGGTCGGTGCCCTGCTCACCATCGGGGTGCTGCCGGGCGCCGACGCCTCCGGTGGACCCGCCCGGGTCCTGGCCCTGTGGTGAGGGAGCGCCCCACCCCGGCGGCACGGTGGTGGCGCCGTCGGTGAGAGGTCACCGAGAACGCGGACGAGAACCAGGCGAAAGGGGTGGTGGCGGGGCCGTGTGCCCTCGGTCAGGCGGACTTGCGCCGGGGTTCGGGCTCGATCTGGGCGCGGGGCACGATCGTGGGATTGACGTTGTCGATCACCGTCTCCCGCGCGATGATCACCCGACCCACATCCTCACGCGAGGGCACCTCGTACATCACCGACAACAACACCTCCTCGAT
>NZ_JAVREP010000009.1:0-259514 GCF_031845465.1 Nocardiopsis lambiniae
CCGGTGTTCCTCCTGATATCTGCGCATTTCACCGCTACACCAGGAATTCCAGTCTCCCCTACCTACCTCTAGCATGCCCGTATCCACTGCAGAACCGGAGTTGAGCCCCGGTCTTTCACAGCGGACGCGACACGCCGCCTACGAGCTCTTTACGCCCAATAATTCCGGACAACGCTCGGACCCTACGTATTACCGCGGCTGCTGGCACGTAGTTAGCCGGTCCTTATTCCCCACCTACCGTCAACCCCACGAGAACGCGGAGCCTGCGTTGGTGGTAAAAGAGGTTTACAACCCGAAGGCCGTCATCCCCCACGCGGCGTCGCTGCGTCAGGCTTTCGCCCATTGCGCAATATTCCCCACTGCTGCCTCCCGCAGGAGTCTGGGCCGTGTCTCAGTCCCAGTGTGGCCGGTCGCCCTCTCAGGCCGGCTACCCGTAATCGCCTTGGTAGGCCTTTACCCCACCAACAAGCTGATAGGCCGCGAGCCCATCCCCGACCGAAAAAACTTTCCACCCCCCACCATGCGGAGGAGGGTCGTATCCGGTATTAGACGGCGTTTCCACCGCTTATCCCGGAGTCAGGGGCAGGTTGCTCACGTGTTACTCACCCGTTCGCCGCTCGTGTACCCCGAAGGGCCTTACCGCTCGACTTGCATGTGTTAAGCACGCCGCCAGCGTTCGTCCTGAGCCAGGATCAAACTCTCCATAAAGGTCGTGCACCGCCACCCTCGACGGGGGCGGAAACCTAGAAGCAATCCCGACTCGACCCTTGCGGGCCGAATCCAAAGGAACCTCGCACACCCGATCGCACTGATCGTGTGTGACGGGGCCAAAACAAACATGGCTTAAAGAAAATCGAACACGCGCTGTTGAGTTCTCAAGAAACAACCGTTCTTCCCGTACAAGCCCCGGACCACAAGGTCCGCTGATGCTCTTCCGTGGAAGACGTTTGCGTTTCCGCTTTGTTGTGTCTTCACTTTATCAGTGTTTCCGTGTCCCGCCAAATCGGCGTTTTCCGGAACCTTCTGAAGTGAAGGGTTTTGCTCCTTTTCGGAGCGACCCGACCGAGTTTACATGGTCGAAGCGGTGCTTCGAAACGGTGAACTTCGGAAGGGAGGTGGCCGCTGATCCCGGTCCGGTTCCGAGTCGGTCCCTCTGCGGGGCCCGCTCGCCGTCCCGTGGCGACTCGGAGAACATTACCCCCCTGCCGGGGCTCCGGCAAACCAGCGCGCCTGTGTCGCCACTCACAGATCGCCGCCCGTGCCCCGCCTTCCCCGTTCGGCCTTCCCGGGCGCCCGCTCGCCCCCGGGCCGCCGCTTCCGTGCCCACCCGCGCCACGAGAGAACCCCCGTGTCGGACCGCCACCTCACGCGCTCCGTGGCCGGGACACGGTGCAAGGAATGGGCGTCCCCCTTCATTTCTCCTCGTCACCGCACGTCAAAGCATGTTCGGAAGCATTCACCCGGAATCCGGGAAGGTTCTGGGGGTCACTCGTGGAATCCCTTTCATCCCATCTCCACGAGATGCGGCGGTACCGGAGGCGTCTCCAGGGACCCGCCGTCAGGGTTCCGCGGTGAGTGCCCGTGTCCGGAGGGCAGCGGACGGGGACCGTCGGCCCGTGCGTTCGGGGTTCGCCGCCCCGTCCAGCGGTCGACGCCGATGCCCCGCCCGCCCCGATCACCGTGACGGGCCGATGATCACCCCGGCCCCGCCGCCGCCGGGAGGAGGCGACGGGGCCGGTTCGGGTTCTCCGAGGGAACCGGTCCGGCCCCCTCGACGGGACCCGTCACATGTCGTCGTCCATGGACTCCTCGGACATGTCGTCCTCCATCGAGTCCTCCTCCATGGAGTCCTCTTCCATGGAGTCCTCCTCCATCGAGTCCTCGGACTCCCCCATCTCCTCGTCCATGGACTCCTCGGACATGTCGTCCTCCATGGGCTCCTCGGACATCTCCTCCGAGTCCACCGTCCCCTCTCCCGGGCCGGCCGTGTTCTCACAGGCGGCCAGGCCGAGAACGGCGGTGAGGCTGATCGCCCCGGCGGCGAGCAGTCTGCGACTCCGGTGCAAGGTCATGGACATGACTTCTCCTTCTCGTTCTCTCTCCGGCCCGCGGTTCGGGCCGGGTGTTCCCGGGGACGGTCAGGCCACGGTGACGGTCACGTGGTGGTGGCCCGTCGCACCGTCGGGTGCGGGCTCCGCCCGGTCGGGGGTCTGTGTGCGTCCTTCGCGGTCGGTGGCGCGGACGGTGAGGAGGTGCTCCCCCGGTTCCGCGTCCCACTCCAGGACCCATTGGCGCCAGGTGTCCGCGCTCCCCTCCGCGGCGAGTTCGGCGTCGGTCCAAGGGCCGTCGTCGATCCGGACCTCCACCCGGTCGACGCCGGTGTGCTGTGCCCAGGCCACGCCCGCGACGACGACCCGTCCCGGTTCGAGGTCGGCCCCCTCGCGCGGGGTGTCGATGCGCGACTGGGTCTTGACCGGGCCGCGTGCCGCCCATCCCCGGGGGACCCAGTAGGCGTCGAAGGCGTCGAAGGTGGTCAGCTCGATGTCGACGATCCACTTGCAGGCCGATACGTAGCCGTAAAGGCCCGGTACCACCATGCGGACGGGGAACCCGTGGTCGTGGGGGAGGGGTCGGCCGTTCATCCCGACGGCGAGGAGGGCGTCCCGGCCGTCCATGACGTCGGCGACCGGTGTGCCGATGGTCATGCCGTCGTCGGAGCGGGACACCAGTTGGTCGGCGGGACCGCCCTCGGCGGGCGAGCGCACCCCGGCCTCGGCGAGCAGGGACGCGAGGGGGACCCCGACCCAGCGGGCGTTGCCGAGGTAGTCGCCGCCCACCGGGTTGGACACGCAGGTGAGGGTGATGTCGCGTTCGCTCAGTTCGGGGTGGCGGAGCAGGTCGTCGTAGGTGAGGACCAGCTCGCGGCGTACGCCCCTGCCGTGAATGCGCAAGGACCATGTGGAGGCGTCGATGCGGGGAACGGAGAGGGCCGTGTCGATGCGGTAGAAATCGGTGTTGGGGG
The DNA here is from genome assembly GCF_031845465.1 of Nocardiopsis lambiniae. Classification (NCBI taxonomy): domain Bacteria; kingdom Bacillati; phylum Actinomycetota; class Actinomycetes; order Streptosporangiales; family Nocardiopsidaceae; genus Nocardiopsis; species Nocardiopsis lambiniae. The sequence continues at coordinate 3,023 of NZ_JAVREP010000009.1, forward strand.
TGAAGTACGGGGACAGACCGTCGAGTTCCAGGTCGACCCCGTCGGGGAGCGCCGCGGCCCGGTCCACGGGGACGGGCAGGCGGACGTCCGCGGGGGAGAGCCCGCCACCGGTCGGGGCGGCGGACAGCAGCCGGGCCCCTGTGCCGACGCCGGCGGAGGCGGCGGCGACCGTCCCGGCCAGGAGCACGAAACGTCGTCGGTCGAAGCCGTCGGCGGGGGTGTCCGATTCGGCGCCCCGGACCCGTGGGAACCGGATCGACAGGACGAGGACTCCGATGAAGGCCGCGGCACCCGCCAGCGTGGGCAGGGCGTCGAGCGGGCCGGCGTCGGGGCGGGTGAGGGCGGCGGTGAGGCCGATGGTGATGAACAGTGCCGTGCCCACCGCGCCGAAGAGACGGCCGCGGGTGGCGGCGACACCGATGAGGGCGGCGGCACCGGCCAGGAGGATCGCGATGCCGCCGATCAGCACGATCTTGTCGGCCGTACCGAAGACGTCGACGGCGAACTGTTTGAGCGGCAGGGGGGTCAGGTCGATGACGCCGGCCCCGACGGCCTGGACCGGTGTGGCGGTGGGACGGGCGAGAAGCGCTCCGACGACCTCGGCCGCGCCCAGGGCGGCGACCGCGGACACGAGTCCGGCGATGGCGGCGGGGCCCGTGGGGATGCGTCGTGGTGTGTCGGTCATGCCCTTCGTTCGGTGCCGGGCCCGGTAGGGCGACCGCACATGAGATAACGAGTAGGTCACGAATTCGGTGTGGAGGTCTCCTCGGTTCCCTCTGAACCGAATCCCGAAGGAGTCGAGGTGGGAAGGCCGGTGGTCCGGTGAGGTGGGTGAGGGCGCAGGTCGCCGGGTCCGGGGGTTTCCCGGACCGGGGGGAGACGCGCGAGAACGGTGGGGACTTCGCGGAGGCGGACCCGTTGGACGGGTTGCTGCGCGACGTCGCCGTCGGTGACCTGTCGGCCTTCGAGGCGGTCTACCGGGAGTTGTCGGGGGCGGTGTTCGGGGTGGCGCGGCGGGTGCTGGTGGATACGGCCCAGGCCGAGGAGGTCTGTCAGGAGGTGTTCCTGGAGGTCTGGCGGACGAGCGCGCGCCATGATCCCTCCCGGGGGAGCGTGTCCGCGTGGGTGACGACCATCGCCCATCGCCGGGCGGTGGACCGGGTCCGCTCCGAGCAGGCGGCGTCGAACCGGTTGTCCGCCCTCGGCCGCCTGGAGTCCGAGGCGACACCGCACGACACGGTCCCCGAACAGGTGGAGCACCGCTTGGAGCGGGAGAAGGTGCGCCGTTGCCTGCGGCGGCTGACCGAGCAGCAGAGAGAGGTCGTTCGGCTCACCTACTACACCGGGTACACGCAGCGGCAGGCCGCGGACCTGTTGCGGGTGCCGTTGACCACGGTCAAGGGCAGACTGCGCGACGGGCTGATCAAGTTGAGGGATTGCCTGGGGGTGATGGTGTGAGAGGGCCCGGAGAACACGGCCTGACCGCGGGCTACGCCGTCGACGCCCTGGAACCCGACGAGGTACGGGCGGCGGAGCGGCATCTCGCGGAGTGCGAGGACTGTCGGCGGGACCTCGCGGAGTTCCGGGAGACGACCGTGCGGTTGGCGCGGGGGGAGGCCACCGAGCCGAGGGAACGGGTCTGGGAATCGATCCTGGTCGAGGCCCGCGGCACACGGCAGTTGCCGCCGGTGCGGTCCCGGCCGGCGGGTCGGTCTCCGCGTTCCCCCTCGGCGGGCCGGTGGTTGCCGTGGAGCCTGGCCGCGGTCCTCGCGCTGTTCTCCGTCGTGCTGACGGGCACCCTGGTGTCCGTCCAGGAGCGACTGGCCGTCCAGGAGGCGCAGAACGCGGAGATGGAGACCCTGCTGGCGGCGGCGGACACCGACAGGTTGGACGCCTCCGTGGGGGAGGGACGGGCGACCCTCTTCGCCTCCTATGACGAGGACGCGGCGATCCTGCTGGTAGAGGGGTTGCCCGAGGCGCCCGCGGACATGACCTACCGCATGTGGTGGGTGGACGGGAACGAGGTTCGGCCGGCCGGGATGCTCAAGCCCTCGGGCGAGGGCCGCTACATGGGCATGGCCGGGGAGATGGGCTCTCCCGAACAGTTGTGGATCTCCCTGGAGCCGCTGGGGGAGGCGGCGGAGCCGAGCGGGGAGGAGTACGTCATCGACATGTGAGGGCCCGGTACGCGGTCGTCCCACACATGTCGAGGAGTCGACAACGCGTCGAAGTGACAATGACCGGCGGGTAACCGCTCACCCCGGTTCCAAGAAACGACGGCGGTCGGTCGCCTACGGTCGCAGTACTTCCGGGTGGTCACGTGGCGAAGGCCGCCCGGTGAGGCGCGGAAGGCTTCGCCCGTCCCCGTACTCCTCGGAGACAGCATGGCTACCGATGGTCCGTCCCGTGTCCGGCACACGTTGGAGGTGGCCCGGGTCCTGGTGCGCGCCGGTGTCCTCGCACCGGGTCGCCCCGACCGGATCGCCCGGCAACTCCGCGCCCTGCGCACCTGGGGCGCGACGATCGCCGGTGGTTACGCGGCAGCCCAGGAGCGGGTGCCGAACGATGTGGCGGTGGTCGACGAGCGAGGGGAGTCCACCTTCGCGGAGATGAACCTGCGCGGCCGGGTGCTGGCCAGGACCCTGCGCGGGTTGGGCGCCGGCCCCGGTGCCAAGGTGGGTCTGCTGTGTCGCAACCACAGCGGGTTCGTGCAGACGATGATCGCGTGCGGTCGGCTGGGCGCGGACACGGTGCTGCTGAACACGGGTCTGTCCGCGCCCCAGTTGGCCGACGTGACGGCGGCGAACGGCATCTCTCTGCTGGTGGCGGACGAGGAGTTCGCCGATCTGTGTGCGGGGGTCCCGGCGGGCATCCCCCGGGTGAGGGCGTGGGGCGACCCCTCCGACCTGTCGTGGGGGAGTGTGTCCCCGGGGCCGGAGTCGGAGGACCCGGCGCCGCCGGAGCGACCGGGCCGGTTGATCGTCCTGACGTCGGGGACGACGGGCACGCCCAAGGGCGCGCGGCGGCCCACGCCGAAGGGTCCGCAGGACGCCGCGTCGGTGTTGTCGCGGATCCCCCTGCGCTCCTCGGATCGGATCCTGGTGTCGGCGCCGGTGTTCCACACCTGGGGGCTGGCGGGTGTGCAGTTGGGCATGTCCATGCGGGCGACTCTGGTGATGCGGCGGGTGTTCGAGCCGGAGGACGTGCTGCGGACCGTGCAGGAGCAGCGGTGCACCGCGCTGTTCGCGGTGCCGGTGATGCTGCGGCGGATCATGGATCTGCCCAGGTCGACGCGGGACTCCTATGACACGTCGTCGTTGCGGATCGTGGCGTGCAGCGGTTCGGCGATGAGTCCGAAACTGATCACCGACTTCATGGACGGGTTCGGTGACGTGCTCTACAACCTGTACGGGTCCACGGAGGTGTCGTGGGCGACCATCGCGACCCCGGAGGACATGCGCAGGTCGCCGACGACGGCGGGGCGACCGCCCCTGGGGACACGGGTGGCGGTGGTGGACGCCGAGGGGGTGGAGTTGCCGCCCGGGAACGAGGGGTCGATCCTCGTCGGCAACGAGATGTTGTTCGACGGGTACACGAACGGTCGGGGCAAGCGGATCGCCAACGGTCTCATGGAGACGGGGGACCGGGGGCACCTCGACGCGGACGGGCTCCTGCACGTGGCGGGCCGGGACGACGACATGATCGTGTCCGGCGGGGAGAACGTGTTCCCCAGGCCGGTGGAGGAGGCGATCATCGCGCTCCCGGGAGTGCGCGAGGTCGTGGTGGCGGGGGTGCCGGACGAGGAGTTCGGTCAGCGCTTCGCGGCGTTCGTGGTGCCGCGTCAGGGTGCGTCGTTGGACCCGAACGAGATCCGGATGCGGGTGCGCGAGGTGTTGGGCCGGTTCTCGGTACCGAGGGACGTGGTCTTCCTGGAGGAGCTGCCGCGCAACGCCACCGGGAAGGTGGTCAAGCGCGGGCTTCCGTTCGACGCTCCGCGTCGGTGACGGGAGGTGGGGACGCCGTCACCGCTCGGGCGGGGACGGCGCCCCGTTCCGCGCGGAGGAGATCCTTTTCCCCGTGAAAAGACTGGAATTCCAACCCTTGGGGAATTGAGTCTCTTTTTGCCTTGCGTGCAAGACAATTGTGTGCTTTGACATCGGGTACGGGGTTACTACCATGTTGCCGATGCCCGACCGATTCCCAGCCCCCACGGGCGATTTCTCCCTTCCTGCCGTCGATGAGCAGATGTGTTTCGCTCTCTACGCGGCGTCCCGTGCCATGACGAACCTGTACCGGCCGCTCCTCGATCCCCTGGGGCTCACCTATCCCCAATATCTCGTGATGATGTTGTTGTGGGAGCGGGGCGAGTGCTCGGTCAAAGAGGTGTGCTCCGCGCTCCAGTTGGACTACGGCACGCTGACGCCCCTGTTGAAGCGGTTGGAGGCGCGCGACCTGATCCACCGGAAGCGGGATACGCGTGACGAACGATCCGTGCTGATCACGCCGACCGAGGCGGGGGCGGCCCTGCGGGAGCTGGTCGAGGGCGTCCCGGAGGCGATCCGGGAGGTCATCGACCTCCCGGAGGAGGAGTTCGAGGCGGCCAGGCTGGCCCTGCGGCGGTTGACCACGAGCGTGCTGGACGGGAAGGCCCGGGTGCCGGAGCGGATCGCGGCGCTGACCCCGAACGGCGCGGTGCAGCGGGGCGGGCCGGAGCCGGAGGTCGAGGACGAGAGGGGTTCATCTCCGTCGTCGTGTCCGTGACGGACACGGTGGCGGGTGGGCCGGGCGCCGCGGGGGTCGTGCCCGGCCCCGGGGACGGGCGGGTCGGGGTTTCCCGGCCCGCCCGCTCCCGTTCCGCCGGCGGTCAGCAGGCGCCGGGGGTGTGGTTCCAGTACCCGGGTGAGGTCTCGGTGATCGAGGTCGTCACGAAGACGTTCCACAGGCCGAGCGGGTCGTCGGAGCCGACCGCGTGGGTCCGGCCGAGGCGCTGGACGGCGCGGCCCGCTTGGACATGGGCGTAATTGGTGGCGCGCACGCACTCACCGGGCCCCTCGGTGGGCTCGTCCGTGGGCTGCGGGTCGGGGTCGCCGCCCTCGCCGCCCAGTCCCCAGAAGTCGACGGTGTACCCGGTGGAACAGATCGCCGTGAGGAAGTAGGCGCCCGCCGCGCCGCAGCCGGCGGCCGGGTCGACGGGGGTGCCGTGTCCCATTCCGGAGACCGTGTAGTGGGCGACCTTCGCGGTGGTGGCGCCGGTGCCGCCGTGATAGGCGGCGGTGGTGGACCCCGGCAGGGACTCGGTGGCGGTGGGGGTGGCGGAGATCCCGTGCACGTTCGTCCACTGGCGGACGCTCCCCGTGCCGTTGGCGGGGACGACGGTGGTGTCGGAGGTGCCGTGCCAGACGGCGACGCGCGGCCAGGGTCCGGACCAGCCGGGGTTCTTGGCCCGCACCTTGTCGCCCCACTGCTGCGGGGTCCGGTTCTTGCCGGGGTTCATGCAGGTGAAGGCGTCCACCATGCTCGTGGCGCAGCCGGTGGGGACGCCCGCGACGATGGCGCCGCCGGCGAACAGGTCGGGGTAGGCCGACAGCACCTCGCTCACCATGGCGCCACCGGCGGACAGCCCGGAGGCGTACACGCGGTCGGCGTCGAGACCGTGGGTGCTCACGGCGTACTCGACCATGGAGCGGACCGATCGGGCCTCGCCGGAGTCGCGGCGCACGTCGGCGGCCTCGAACCAGTTGAAACAGCGGGTGGTGTTGTTGGCGGTCCTCTGTTCGGCGTAGACGAGGGCGAATCCGCCCGCGTCGGCGGCCCCCGCCCAGCCGGAGTGTCCGTGATAGGCGGTGGCGTCCTGGGCGCAGCCGTGGAAGAGCACCACCAGGGGCGCGCCGGCGGGCAATCCGTCGGGGACGTAGGTGTACATCGCCAGGTTGCCGGGGTTGGTCCCGAACGAGGTGACGGGGGCGAGGGTGGCGGCGTGGGCGCGTGGTGCCGGAGCGGTCAGGAGTGCGGCGGCCATGGCGGCGACGGCGGCCAGGGCGATGATGAGGGGGATCCGTGTTCGGGGCGGGGCGGCGGAGTCCATGGGGGTTGCCTCCAGGCGATCCAGGTGAGCGGGGGTTCGGCCGAACCGTTGCCAGGACGGTAACGTCGATGTGACGCGCACAACATGTAGATGAGACCCCGATCACACACCTTCGTCCCGTGCGAACCCCACAGGGGACGGCACGGACATGGTCGAGATCCACATGCCCGAGCCGAACGGTGTGTCCGTGCGTCCTATCCCCCGTTCGCGCGGGCGGGCCTACGTTGCTGCCATGACGACGCACGAGTTCCCGGCGGGTACGGCGCGCCACGCCCCCCGGCCCCCCTCCCCCCGCCTCGGCGAACACACCACCCGGGTCGACCTGACCGGCAGGAGCGCCTTCGTCTCCGGTGCCGCGAGCGGTATCGGCCGGGCCTGCGCCCTGCGGTTGGCCGACGCCGGCGCCGCCGTTCGCCTGGTCGACGTGGACGCCGCGGCCCTCACGGAACTCGCCGACCGGGGGGTGGGCGAGGCCGTCGTGCTGGATCTGACCGACCTGGACGCCGCGGAGGAGGCGGCCCGGGGCGCCGACATCGTCGTGAACAACGCGGGCGTGCAGACGGTCGCGCCCGTGCAGGACTTCCCTCCCGAGCGTTTCTCCCTCATCCTTCGTCTCATGGTCGAGTCGCCGTTCCGGGTGGTGCGCGGCGCCCTGCCGCACATGTACGAACGGGGATGGGGGCGGGTCGTCAACATCTCCTCCGTGCACGGGCTGCGCGCCTCGGCCTACAAGTCGGCGTACGTGACGGCCAAGCACGGGCTGGAGGGGTTCTCGAAGGTGGTGGCCCTGGAGGGCGCCGCACACGGGGTCACCTCCAACTGTGTGAACCCCGGCTATGTGCGCACGGCGCTGGTGGAGAAGCAGATCGCCGACCAGGCGGCGGCGCACGGGATCCCCGAGGAGCGGGTGGTGTCGGAGGTGCTGCTGGCGCGGACCCCGCTGAAGCGTTTGATCGAACCCGAGGAGGTGGCCGAACTGGTCGCCTACCTGTGCGGTGACGACGCGTCGTTCGTCAACGGCGCGTCGTTGCCCGTGGACGGAGCATGGAGCGCGAGCTGAACACGACCCCTTCCCGCCCCGAGGACGACCCGACGGGCGTCGCCGGGCAGGCCCTGTTCCTGGACCTGTTGCTGCGCGACGCCCCGGCGGTGGAGTACGAACGCCCGGTGTTGCGGGCGCGGGCCGGGGGCGCGGACCCGGAGACGGTGGCCGCGTTGGAGGCGGCCAAGCTGACGGCGTTGCGGGTGAGGTCGGTGATGCGCGACCACCGGCGCCGGGAGTCGGAGTTGAGCGCGCTCTTCGAGACCGCCAACGATCTGGCGGGGATGCGCAGCCTGGACCGCGTGCTGCGGGCGATCGTGGAGCGGGCGCGCAACCTGTTGGGCACCGACGTCGCCTACCTGACGTTGAGCGATCCGGAGGCGGGCGGGACCGTGATGCGGGTGACGTCGGGATCGGTGTCGGCGTCGTTCCAGCAGCTGCGGTTGGGGCCGGGCAAGGGCCTGGGCGGGCTGGTGGCCAAGACGGCGTTGCCGTACGTCACCTCCAACTACTTCGCCGATCCCCGGTTCGCGCACGCGGAGAACATCGATCACGCGGTGCGCGAGGAGGGTCTGGTGGCCATTCTGGGCGTGCCGTTGAAGATGAACGGCCGTGACGTGGGGGTGCTGTTCGCGGCGAACCGGCGCGAGCGTCCCTTCGCGCATTCGGAGGTGGCGTTGTTGTCGTCGCTCGCGACGCACGCGGCGATCGCGATCGACAGCGCCAACCTCATCGACGACACCCGGCGGGCCCTGGACGAGCTGCACACGCTCAACGAGCGGTTGCAGCGGCACACGGCCTCGGTGGAGCGCTCGGCGGCGGCCCACGACCGTTTGACGGATCTGGTGCTGCGCGGCGGCGGGGTGCGGGAGGTCGCGGCGGCGGTCGCCGAGGTGCTGGGCGGTTCGGTCACGGTGCACGACGTGACCACCGACGTGACGATCACGGCGACGCCCGAGGGCACGGTGACCGGGCGGGCGCATCCGCGGGATCGGGACGAGGCGGTCGAGGAGGCGGTGGGGGAGGCGCTGACGAGCGGACGCGCGGCGCGCGCGGGGGACGCCTGGGTGGCGTCGGCGGCGGCCGGGAGCGAGCCGCTCGGAACGCTGGTGCTGCGCGGCGTGGAGCTCGACGAGACCGATCAGCGGGTGCTGGAGCGGGCGGCGATGGTGACCGCCCTGCTGCTGTTGATCCGGCGGTCGGTGAGCGAGACCGAGCACCGGGTGCGCGGTGACCTGCTCAACGAGCTGTTGGAGACGCCGGCCCGCGAGCCGGGTTCCCTGCGGGAGCGGGCGGCGTTGCTGCACGCCGACCTGGACGCCCCGCACGTGCTGGTGGTGGCCGAGGCGCCGGGCGCCGACCCCGGCCGGTTGCGGTCGGCGGCCACGCACGTGGCGGAGACGACGGGCGGGTTGGCGGGGAGCCGGGCGGGCCGACTGGTGCTGGCGTTGCCGGGGACCGATCCGAAGCGGGTGGGGCGGCGGGTGGCCGAGGAACTGGCCCTGGCCGCCGGGGGCGTGCCGGTGACGGTGGGTCTGGCCGGACCGACGGGTGGACCGGAGCAGTTCCGGTCGGCTTTCTCGGAGGGGGCCCGGTGCGTGCAGACGTTGCGGGCGTTGGGGCGGGAGGGCGACCTGGCGACGGCCGAGGACCTGGGGTTCTCGGGGTTGCTGCTGGGCCGGGACCGGGACGTCCCGGGGTTCGTGCGAGGCACCCTGGGTCCGTTGCTGGAGTACGACGAACGGCGCGGGACGCTGCTGGTGGAGACGCTGCGCGCCTATTTCGCGGCCGGGGGCAACCTGTCCAGGGCCCGGACGGCGCTGCACATCCACGTGAACACGGTGGCGCAGCGCCTGGAGCGGATCGGCCGGCTCCTCGGGGAGGACTGGCAGCACCCCGACCGCGCGCTGGAGCTACAACTGGCCCTGCACCTGCACGGTCTCCTGGACAAGGGTGTGGATCTGCTCGGCGACCAGCACGGCGGTTGAGGAGAACAGCGGCGTGTAGTGGTTGTCGTCGGGGAGTTCGAGGGCGGACACGGAGGCGGGCAGGCCGGCGAGGCGTTCGGGCGTGTACAGCCCGGGCGCCTCGTCACCGAGTCCGCGCGCCGCCCACAGCAGGCGGGCGGGGACCGGCAGTCGGTGGACGGCCCCGAGGGTCTCCTCGTCGGCGAGGACCTGTGCGCCGTCGACGCGCACCGCCGTCTCGTCGCAGGAGGAGCGCAGGCCGGGGGCCTCGCCCGTGAGGTCGCGCATGACGTGGTCGTCGGCCCAGGTGTTCCACCGGCCGGCGAACGCGGGGTGGCGTCGCCAGAAGGCGCGGTAGTCGTCGGGGGAGGCGAAGGTCATCCGCAGGCGGGTCATGGCGGGGCCGAGCACGGTGTCGATGTCGGTGCCGGGAGGGATCGGCAGTCCGTGTCCGCCGTCGACGAGCAGCAGCCCGGCGATCCGGTCGGGGTGGCGGACGGCGGCCAGGCAGGAGACGAAGGCGCCCATGGAGTGGCCGACCAGGACGGTGCGCTCCACTCCGAGGTGGTCCAGGACGGCGAGGAGGTCGTCGACGTGGACGGCCAGTCCGTACGGTCCGGGCAGGCCGCCGCTGACCCCTCGTCCGCGCAGGTCGGGGGCGTGCAGGGCGGGACCGCCGCGGACCGCGAGCGCGGCTGCGACGCGGGCGAAGGAGTGGCCGTTGGCGGTGATGCCGTGGACGGCCAGCACGGGGGCGCCGGGGCCGTCACCCCACCGGGTGACGGCCAGACCGCCCCCGGCGACGGGGACGGTGTACTCGTCCGCGTCGACCGGGGTGATGTCGTTCATGGGGATTCCGCTCTCACTCTCGTGTGGTCCGCCGGTCGCGCAGTGCCGACCGGACACGCTCGGGCAGGGCCACCAGACCGCCGGGGAAGAAGAAGACCATCAGGACGAACAACGTGCCGAGGATGAACAGGGGCTGGGACAGGGGGGCGGCGATCCAGTCGGGCAGGGCGGAGAAGGAGTCGCCGCCCAGTTGGCGCAGCCGGTGTTCGGCGTAGGTGTACAGGCCCGCGCCGAGCAGGGCGCCCCAGCGGCTGCCCGCACCGCCCAGGGCCACCATCACCAGCAGGGTGAGGGTGAACTCGGCGGTGGTGATGGTGGGGGTGACGCCACCGGTGACCAGCAGGTAGACGACTCCGCCGAGCGAGGCCAGGCCGCCGCCGACGGTGAACGCCGCCAGCTTGTAGGGGTAGGGGTCGACGCCGAGCACCGCGACGCGCTGCTCGTTGGCGCGGATGCCCTGCCACACCCGGCCGACGGGGGAGGCGGACAGCCACCAGACGACGACGGTGGCGAACGCGGCGTAGGCGACGGCCACCCAGTACAGGTTGACGGTGTTCGTCACGCCCACGAGCGTGTCGGGGACCATGGCGGTGTTGAGGGACAGGCCCTCCTCCCCGCCGGTCGTCCTCCCCGGGTCGCGGGAGACCAGGATGGACCCGGCCTGGGCGAAGGCGAGGGTGACCATGGCCATCGCGATGCCGTTGACGCGCAGTGCCACCGCGCCCAGGAGCAGCGACAGCAGGGTCCCGGCGAGGACGGAGACCAGGGCCGCCCACACCAGGGGCAGTTCCAGGACCCGCATGAGGAGGGCGGCGACGTAGGCGCCGCACGCGAAGTACAGGGCGTGCCCGAAGGACAGCAGGCCCACCCGCCCGTACAGCAGGTCGTAGCTGGTGGCCAGGCCGCCGAACACCAGGCAGAACGCCAGGAGGTGGAGGGTGGCCGGACTGTTGAGGGCGCCGTGGAACAGGCCCGGGACGGTGACGGTGGAGAAGGGCAGGGTGAGCAGGATCGCCAGGACGGCGACCGGGCCCGCCCAGCGGGGGAGGCGACGGGGGCGCGGGGTGCGCCCACCGGCGGCGGTCTCGGTGACGGGTGCCTGGGGTTCGGTCTCGGTGATCATGCCACCCTCTCCGCGGACTTCTCGGCGGCCAGTCCGCCCTGCCGGGTGAGCAGTACGACGGCGAGGACGATGACCACCGCGATGTCGCCGAGCCCGGCGACGGTGTAGTAGTTGGCGAACTGCTGGACGAGGGCGACCGTGACGGAGGCGATCGCGCAGCCGGTGAGCGAGGTGGTGCCGCCGATGACCACCACGATGAACGCGAAGATCAACAGCGACATCCCCTGGGTGGGGGTGACCACGCCGTAGTAGAGGCCGCCGAGCGCGCCCGCCAGGGCCGCCGCGGCGCCGCCGATGGCGAACACCAGGGTGAAGGACCTGCGGACGTCGATGCCCAGGGCGGTGACCATGGCCCGGTCCTGGACGCCGGCGCGGACGATGAGCCCGTACCGGGTGCGGGAGTTGAACAGCCACAGGGCGGTGAACAGCGCGACCGCCACGAGGATGAGCAGCACCCGGTCCTTGGGGATGTGCGCGCCGAGCAGGTCGACGGTGCCGCGCACCGCCTGGGGCTTGGGGAAGGTCAGCGGGTCGGCGCCCCAGATCGCCTGGAGGAGTGCCGGGACCGCCAGGCTGAGGCCGACGGTGGCGAGGATCTGTTCGCGGTGCCTGCCGTAGAGCGGGCGGATGACGCACAGTTCGACGAGGGTCGCGGCCAGGGTGCCCGCGGCGACGCCGAACGTCAGGGCCAGCAGGAAGCCGGGCCCGTCGGGTCCGGCTCCGGGCAGGAAGCCCGCCGCCCACCAGGTGCCGTAGGCGCCGATCGCGAGGAAGGCCCCGTGCGCGAAGTTGAGCACGTCCATGAGGCCGAAGATCAGCGACAGGCCGGAGGCGATGAGGAAGTAGAGGGCGCCCAGGCCGAGCCCGGTGACGATGAGGAGGACCACGGTGCTCACGCGGTCGACCTCCCTTCGGTGTCGGGGGCGGGAACGGCCGCCGCGCGGGCGACGCCGAGGAGTTCGCGGACGCGGTCGGCGTCGTCGAGGAGTTCGGGGGCGGGTCCGGTGTGGACGACCCGACCGGCGTCCAGGACGACGGCGTCGCCGGCGACCCGGCGGACCAGGGACAGGTTCTGTTCGACGAGCAGGACCGGCACCTCTTCGGCGGCGCGGGCGACGGCGTCGGCGACCTCGCGGACGATCCGCGGGGCCAGGCCCTTGGTGGGTTCGTCGACGATGAGGAGTCGGTTGTCGTTGAGCAGGGCGCGGCCGATGGCGAGCATCTGCTGTTGGCCGCCGGACAGGGTGCCGGCGGGCTGGGCGCGGCGCCGGTCCAGCTCGGGGAAGAGCTCGTGGATCAGGTCGTAGCGGTGGGGCCCGGGTCGGCGTTCCGCGATGCGCAGGTTCTCGGCGACGGTGAGGGCGGAGAAGATCCCGCGTTCCTCGGGGACGTAGCCGACGCCCCGGGTGACGATGGCGTGGGTGGGTTCGGCGGTGATGTCGGCACCGTCGAGGACGACCCTGCCGGTGCGGGGCACCAGGCCGAGGAGGGCCTTGACCGTGGTGGTCTTGCCGACGCCGTTGCGGCCCAGCAGGGAGGTGACACCGCGTTCGGGCATCGCGAAGGTGACGCCCTGGAGGATGTGGGAGCCCTCGATCCACACGTTGAGGTCGGCCGCCTCCAGGAGCGGCCCGCCGCCGGTCACGCCCCGTCCCCGAGGTAGGCGGCCTGCACGGCGGGGTCGGCCATGGCCGAGTCGGGGTCGGTGAAGGCGAGCAGGGCGCCGTGGTGCATCACGGCCAACCGGTCGGCCATGTCGAGGAGCACCTCCATGTGGTGTTCGACCATGAGGACGGTGCACCCCTGTTCGCGGTGCACGTCCCGGATGACGGTGGTGAGTTCGCCGATCTCGCCGGCGCCGACGCCGGCCATGGGCTCGTCCAGAAGGATGAGCCGGGGGCGGCGGGCCAGCAGGAGGGCGAGTTCGAGCTTGCGCTTGTCGCCGTGGGAGAGGTCGCCGGCCATGGCGTCGGCGCGGTGGGAGAGGCGGACCAGTTCCAGCGCGGCGGCGGTCTCGGGGCCGCCGTCGGCGCCGGCGCGCTTCCAGAACCGGCGGGACTCGCCGGTGCGGGCCTGGACCGCCAGGCCGACGTTGGCGCCGACGGTGAGGTCGGCGAAGACGCTGGAGGTCTGGAAGGTGCGGCCCATGCCCAGGCGGGCCCGCTTGTGGGGGGCGTGGCGGGTGATGTCGACGCCGCTGAGGGTGACGGTGCCCGCGGTGGGCCGGGTGAGGCCGGAGACCAGGTTGAACAGGGAGGTCTTGCCGGCGCCGTTGGGTCCGATGAGGGCGACGAACTCGCCCTCGGTGACGTGCATGGTGATGTCGTCGACGATGACGGCGCCGCCGACCGACCAGCTCAGGTGATCGAGGGCCAACGAGGTGGCGGGCGGGGTGTCCCGGGCGGAGACGGCGGGAACGGCCGTTGCGTTGTCGGTGGTCATCCCTGCTCCGCGGCGACGGGTTCGACGTCGGCGGCGGGGATCTCCGCGACCAGCTTCGGCTCGGCGTCGGCGCCCTCGCCGACCAGCTCCACCTGGTACATGGGCTGGATGAGGGCGTGGTCCTCGGCGCGGATGGTGAGTTCGCCCTTGACGCCGTCGAAGGTCCAGCCCTCCAGCGCGGCGACGCGGTCGGCGGTGGTGTCGCCCTCGGTGGCGGCGTGCACGATCATCTGGGCGGCGGTGAAACCGTCGGGGGTGAAGAGGTCGACGCCGCCGCCGGCCGCCTCGACCTTCTCGCGCATGATCCGGGCGACTTCGGTGTCGGAGGCGCCGTCGAAGTAGTGGGACAGGAACGAGATGCCCTCGCCCGCCTCGCCGAAGATCGGGTAGGAGGCCTTGATGTCGAGTCCGGTGACGACCTCGGTGGAGTCGAGGATGCCCTGCTGGTCGAGGGACTGCCACATGGCGGAGGCGGTCTCGCCGGCCCAGGCGACGAACACCAGGTCGGGGTCGGCCCGCCCGACCTGCTCGGCGAAGGGGGTGAGGTCGGTGGTGTCCGGCGGGGCCAGGACGCCGTCCACCTCGGCGCCCTCGTCGCCCAGGACCGCGGTGACGGCGTCGACGTTGTCCTGGCCGAAGGCGTTCTGCTGCGCGAACACGACGACCTTGGAGCCCTCGGGGTCGTCCATGAAGGTGCCCGCGGTGAGGATGTCCTGGTAGGTCTGGCGGCCGGAGCGGAAGGTGTTGCCGTTGATGCCGGTGATGGCGTCGGTGGCGGCGGGACCGGAGATGAAGAGGACGTCGTCCTGTTCGGCGAGGGGGGCGACCTGGACGGCGATGCCGGAGGCGGTGGAACCGGCGATGATGTCGTGGCCGGTGCCGATGAGTTCGCGGGCCGCGGAGACCGCGGCCGTGGGGTCGCCGCCGTCGTCCATGTACTCGACCTCGACGGGGCGGCCGTCGATCTCCAGGGTGCCGCCCGTGGCGTGGTCGAGGCCGGCCTCGAAGCCCTGCTTGTACTGCTCGCCGTAGGTGGCCAGGGGGCCGGTGGCGGAGTAGACGATGCCGATCCTGAGGGGACCGTCCTCGCCCCCGCCCGCGGCCTCGCCGGGGCTGCCGCAGGCGGTGAGGGCGAGGACGACCGCGCACGAGGCGGCGGTCGTGGGGGTCTTGCGCATTTCTCTTCCTCCAGTCGGCACCGCCCGTTGGTCGCCATGGCCCGTGCTCGGGGGGATGGGGGTGCCAACCCGAAGGTAGAGCCGGGGTGATCCGTTTCACATGTACCTGTGACATACATTCGGCCGCGAACCGATGTAGGGGGAAGCCACACGGGTTCGGCGGTGAGCGGGCGCGGCGGGGCGGCGGACCCCGCCCGCGCCCCGGGGCCCGGAGCGGTCGCCGGAGGCGTACTCGGCCACCGCCGACCTTGACCTCAACCTTCATTGAGGAAACATGCTGGTTCCCGACGGGCCGGACGATCCGGCCGCGTGACCGAGAGGGGAACGACCATGGGACGACCCGTGCTGGTGACCGGGGCGACGGGCAACACCGGACGGCATGTGGTGGCCGGATTGCTGACCGAGGGCGTGCCCGTGCGCGCCCTGGTGCGCCGTGAGGACCACGGCCTGCCCGACGGGGTGGACGTGGTGATCGGGGACGTCACCGATCCGGGGTCGGTGGCGGACGCGGCTCGGGGCGCCCGCGCCGCCTACCTGGTGTGGCCCCGCTTGACCGCCGACGGAGCGGGTCCGGTGGTGGAGGCGCTGGCCCGGCACGTGGATCGGATCGTGCACCTGTCCGCCGAGGGCGCCGGCACGGACGACCCGGAGGAACGGGGTGTGTGGGGCGCCGTCGAGGACGCCGTTCGCGCGTCCGGGGCCGAGGGGACGTTCCTCCGGGTGACCGGCCTGGCGACCAACACCCTGGTCTGGCGGGACCGGGTGCGCACCGGCGTGGTCCGGGCGGTGCACGGGGAGGCCCGGCGCTCCCTGGTGCACGAACGCGACGTGGCCGCCGTGGCGGTGCGGGCGCTGGTCGACGACGGGCAC
This sequence comes from Nocardiopsis lambiniae, assembly GCF_031845465.1. Lineage (NCBI taxonomy): Bacteria > Bacillati > Actinomycetota > Actinomycetes > Streptosporangiales > Nocardiopsidaceae > Nocardiopsis > Nocardiopsis lambiniae. Next base: position 18,579 of record NZ_JAVREP010000009.1, read on the forward strand.
GCGGGCCGCGCCCACCTGGTGACCGGTCCGGCGTCGGTGAGCCAGGCCGACCAGGTGCGGATCCTCGGCGAGGCGATCGGCGTCGACGCGCGCTGGGAGGAGCAGCCGGAGGAGGAGGCGCGAGAGGAGCTCACCGCCGTGTTCGGCGATCCGGGGTTCGCGCACGCGGCCGTGGCGCACTGGGCGGAGATGATCGAGCGGCCCGAGGGGGTCTCGCGGGACGTCGAGCGGGTGCTCGGACGTCCCGCGCTGACCTTCGAGGAGTGGGCGCGCGACCACGCCGACGACTTCCGGTAGCGCGCGCCCCGGTGGGTGATCAGCAGCGGCCGAGGTCGGACCACGGCCCCCAGACCGCGTCGGGGTCGGGCGGGCTGTCCCGGTTCCACCAACGGGCCTCGTATTCGCGCCCCTGGTGGCTCACCCGGTCCCCGGCGTCATAGGTGGTGCCGGGATCCCAGGACGGCGCGGAACAGGAATCCCCTTGTCCGCCGCCACCGCCGCCACCGCCGCCTCCACCGGGACCTCCCCCGCCGTGGCCGTTGCCGCGGCCGTCGTCCCGATCGTCATCGTCGGACTCGTCGACCTGTTCGTCGGACGAGGTCTCCGAGGGGGACTCGGAGGGTTCCCCTTCCTCCTCTTCCTCTTCCTCCTCCTCGGGGTCGGGGCCGAGCGAGAGGGTGACCGTGACCCGACCCTCTTCGGGCAGGATCGACCCGGGTTCGGGGTCCTGGCCGCTGACGTCGCCGTCTTGGACGGTCTCGTGGTACTCCTCGACGGTCACCGGGGTGAGCCCGACCTCGACGAGGGTGTCGGCGGCCTCGTCGCCGGTCAGCCCGTCCAGGGAGGGGACGATGATCCCCTCGCTGACGTGGACGACGACCTCCTCCTCACGGTCGCCCTCGGCCCCCGGCTCGGGTTCGGTGGCCAGGACCGTGCCGGGCAACCGCTCGGACGAATGCTCCTGCACGACCTCGATACGGGTGAAACCGGCCTCGCGCAGGGTGTCGCGGGCCTCGTTCTCGTTGCCGTCGATCACGTCCGGGACCGGGGCGAACCTGGGGCCGACGGACAGCGACAGCAGGACCTCGTCGCCGAAGGACACGACGCTGCCCGGACCGGGAACGCTCCCGGCGATCCCACCGGGGTCGACGGTGTCGTGGTAGTCGTCCCGGTAGCCGATCACCAGGTTCAGGCCGAGGGCCTCCAGGCGCGCCTCGGCCTCGTCGGCGGTGGCGCCCGTGACGTCGGGCAGGGTCGCCTCCGCCTCGGCCGGGACCAGCGTCCACCCGGCCGCGAACAGGGCGACGATCAGCACCCCGACGCCGACCAGAACGGGGACGCGCCGCCAGAGGGGGACCCGGTCGGGTTCGATGACGGCGACGGTGCCCGAGGACGGGACCGCGAGGGCGTTCGACGCGGCGATCGGGATGGGGCGGGTGTCGTCGGCCCCGGAGCGGGCGGCCGAGCGGTCCAGGGCCCGCAGCACCTGTTCGACCAGGGTGAGGTACTGGCCGGCGTCGCGGGGACGGTAGCGGGGGTTGGGGTCGGTCGCGTTGGCGACCAGCATGTCCAGGTCGGGGGTCAGGGCCTCGACCACCGACGAGGGGCGCAGCGGGCGCGCGTCGTCGAAGGCGACGCGTTCGCCGGTGATGAGCATGTACAGGAGCAGGCCCACCGCGCGCACGTCGGTCCGGGTGTCGGGGCCCTCGTCCTCGGCGTCGTCGAAGAGCAGCGGGAAACCGGTGAGGCGGGCGCCGCCCCGGCCGTCGACGACGACCCGTTCGGGGACGAGTCCGCCGTGGACGAGCCCCTGGGCGTGGGCGGCGTCGAGCGCGGCCAGCACGGAGGCCACGATCTTCAACGCGGCGTGGGGGGCGTAGCGCAGACCACCGCCGCCCAGGGCATGCCCGAGGGTCTCACCCGGGAGGTACTCGTTGACCGCGTAGACGCGGTCTCCGTCGCGGCCGTGACCGAGGAAACGGGCCAGGTCGGGGTGGGAGACGGCGCCCAGGTTCTGGGCACGCCCCTCGAAGGCGTGCACCGCGGCCTGGTCCCCGACCAGCCATGAGTGCATGACGGTGACCACGACGGTGTGCTCGGTGGCGCGATCGTGGGCCAGGTAGGCGCTCCCCGAGGCGTCACTGCGTAGGCGATCACCGAGGACGTAGCGTGCGTCCAGAACGATGCCGGAGTGGGGATCGGGGGTGGGGGTCTCCATGAGTCGGAATTGTACGGGCCGAAACCCGGGTTTTCTGTCTCCAATGGGGCCGAATGAGGCCGGCGAACCGCGGTTCCCGTGGGTTCCGAAGCGGTAGTGTCTGCCCCGTTCCCCCTTTCCCCGGCTATTGCGAGGCCGCCGTGCGAACCCCACCGACCGGAAGCATCGAGGATCGCGCCGTGGGCGCCCTGGTGGGCGCCGCGTGCGGGGACGCGCTGGGCGTGCCCTACGAGTTCGGACCGCCCCTGCCGGAGCGACGGGTACCGGAGATGATCGGCGGCGGGCTGGGCCCGTACGCGCCGGGGGAGTACTCCGACGACACCCAGATGGCCGTGTGCATCGCCCACACCGTGCGCGACCACGACGACCCGCTGTCGGCCGAGGCGTTGCGACAGGCCGCAGACGGTTTCCTGGAGTGGGCGAACGGCGGGGCCTCCGACATCGGCGACCAGACCCGCAACGTGATGCGGGGCGCCGGGCACGCCTTCCGGCGGCCGGAGGTCGCCGAGGTGATGACGGCCTACTCCGCCGACCTGTTCGCGCAGGGGGTGCCGAGCGCGGGCAACGGGTCGCTGATGCGGACCGGACCGTTGGCGCTGGCGTACCCGCACGACCCCGAGGGACTGGCCCGGGCCGCCGACGCCTACAGCCGCTTGACGCACGCGGATCCGCTGGCGTCGGAGGCCTGCGTGCTGTGGTGCGAGGGGGTGCGCCGGGCCGTGCTGGACGGGACTTCGGACGGGGTCCGCGACGGGCTGGAACTGTTGCCCGCCGACGCGCGGGGACGGTGGAAGACCTGGTTGGACGAGGCGGAGGGGGCACCGCCGCGCACGTTCGAGAACAACGGGTTCGTGGTGAGCGCGCTCCAGGCGGCGTGGTCGGCGGTCACCCGGCACCCGGAGGGGTACGTCCCCGCCGTACACGCCGCCGTGCGCGCGGGCAACGACACCGACACCGTGGCGTCGATCGCCGGGTCGCTGGCCGGGGCCCTGTGGGGTGCGTCGGGCATCCCCGCGGGGTACCTGTCGGCGGTACACGGGTGGCCCGGGTACCGCGCCGACGACCTGGCGGAACTCGCCCTGGAGATCCTGCGGCGGCACTCCGCGTCCTAGGCTGGGACCGTCCCGAACGCGAAACGAGGAGCATGCCCATGTCCGTGTCGTTGAACTGGGTGGACGCCGGCGAGCAGGAGCACCTGATGGCCGCCCCGGTCCGGGAGGCCGTCCGGGGCCACGCCGAGGTGCGGGTCGCGCCGATCGACCCGGAGCTGGCGGACACGGCGGCCTTCTGCGCCCATTACGGGCTGACGCTGGAGACCAGCGCCAACTGCGTGGTGGTGGCGGCCAAGCGCGGTGGCGAGACCACCTACGCGGCGTGCATGGTGCTCGCCACCGACCGGGCCGATGTCAACGGGGTGGTCCGCCGCCACCTGGGCGCGCGCAAGGCGTCGTTCGCGCCGATGGCCGAGGCCACCGGGTCGACCGGGATGGAGTACGGGGGGATCACCCCGTTCGGGCTGCCGGAGGGGTGGCCGATCCTGGTGGACGAGGCGGTGGCGGCCACCCCGAACGTGGTGGTGGGCAGCGGTCTGCGCCGGTCGAAGCTGTGGGTGCCGGGCAAGCTGGTGGCCTCCCTGCCGGGCGCGGAGGTCATCGCCCTGGCACAGCGCTGACCCCGAGCCGGGTCCGGGCCGGAGTCGAGGCCGGAAGAGCGGTCGGGCCTTGTCGGTCTTGCGGCGCTCGGACGTGGCCCTGGCACCGAACCGGGGGGCGACCGGGATCGAGCCGAGGGCGGACCCGCCCGAGGCGAGCGCGAGTCCGATGACCACGAGGGTCTTCGTCACGTGGGCCGTGGTCTCTCCCGGAGATGGGGGCGGCTCGGGAGGCACACGGTGACGACCGACCCGCTCGTCCCGGCGGGGGAGGGGCGTGGTCTCGTCCACAGGCCGTGGACGAGACCACGCCCTGCGCGACCTCCCGGTTCGGGGCCGGTCCTCGACCTCCGCCACCCGGGCCGACTCCACCGGCACCGCGTCGTGGCCGGCCCCCGGGAGTCGCACCCCTCCTCGATGTGTCGACAAGGTGACCTCTCCACACGTCCACATGGTGGGAAAACGCAGGTGGAAACGGGCTCCGAGCCTCGCGCACTATTTACTGAACGATCGGTCTGTAATACTGTGCGGGGAGACCCACAGCCCGAGGAGAGGACCGTCAGGTGTCCGAAGTACTGGAGAGCTACGCACTGGGATCGTGGTTCACCCCCACCGACGAGGGCGAGCCCCTCGCCGACGCGAACACCGGCGAGACCGTCGCCCGCCTGTCGCAGAACGGCCCCGACGTCTCCGCCATGGTCGAGTACGCCCGCGGCGTCGGCGGCCCGGCGATCCGCGCGCTCACCTTCCACCAGCGCGCGAACCTGCTCAAGGCCCTCGCGCAGCACCTCATGGGCCACAAGGACGAGTTCTACGCCCTCTCGTACCGGACCGGCGCGACCAAGCGCGACAGCGCCGTCGACATCGACGGCGGCTTCGGCACCCTTTTCAGCTTCTCCAGCAAGGGCCGCCGCGAACTCCCCAACTCGACGGTCATCCTCGACGGCCCCCTGGAGCGGCTGAGCCGCGAGGGCACCTTCGTGGGTCAGCACGTGTACACCTCCCGCCCCGGCGTGGCGGTGCAGATCAACGCGTTCAACTTCCCCGTGTGGGGCATGCTCGAAAAGCTCGCCCCCGCCTTCATCGCCGGCCTGCCGAGCATCGTCAAGCCCGCGGCCCAGACCGCCTACCTGACCGAGGCCGTGGTCCGCCGGATCATCGAGTCGGAGATCCTCCCCGAGGGCTCCCTCCAGCTCCTCGTCGCCGGTCATCGCGGCCTGCTCGACGACCTCGGCGCCCAGGACATCGTGGGATTCACCGGTTCGGCCGCCACCGGCGCGATCCTGCGCAACCACCCGAACGTGGTGAGCGGCGGCGCGCGGCTGAACGTCGAGGCCGACTCCCTCAACTGCTCGATCCTGGGCCCCGACGTCACCGTCGAGGACCCGGAGTTCGATCTGTACGTCAAGCAGGTCGTCACGGAGATGACCGTCAAGGCGGGCCAGAAGTGCACCGCCATCCGCCGCGTCATCGTCCCCGAGACCATGGCCGACGCCGTGATCGAGGCGATCACCGGCCGCCTGGCCAAGGTCGTGGTGGGTGCCGCCGATCACCCCGAGACCCGCATGGGCGCCCTGGTCTCCCTCGCCCAGCGCGACGAGGTCCGCAAGGCGGTCAAGGCCCTGCGCACCTCCGGTGAACTCGTCTACGGCGACCCCGAACACGTCGAGGTCGTGGGCGCCGACGCCGAGTCCGGCGCGTTCATGTCGCCGATCCTGCTGCGCGCCGAGCCGGGCGCGCGGGAGCCGCACGAGGTGGAGGCGTTCGGACCGGTCAGCACCGTCATCACCTACGGCTCGGTGTCCGAGGCGATCGAACTGGCCGCGCGCGGTCGGGGCTCCCTGGTGGGTTCCCTGGTCACGAACGACGCCGACGTCGCCCGCGAGGTCGTGCTGGGCGTCGCCCCGTGGCACGGCCGCGTCCTGGTCCTGAACCGGGACGACGCCAAGGAGTCCACCGGCCACGGTTCGCCGCTGCCCGTCCTGGTGCACGGCGGTCCGGGGCGCGCCGGCGGCGGCGAGGAGATGGGCGGTGTGCGCGGCGTCAAGCACCACATGCAGCGCACCGCGGTCCAGGCCTCGCCGGACATGCTCACCGCGATCACCGGCCACTGGACCACGGGGTCGAGGCGGAACACGGACGACGTCCACCCCTTCCGCAAGAACCTCGCCGAGCTGCGGATCGGCGACACCATCGAGTCGGCCGAGCGCGTCGTGACCCGCGCCGACATCGACCACTTCGCCGAGTTCACCGGCGACACCTTCTACGCCCACACCGACGAGGAGGCCGCAGCCGCCAACCCGCTGTTCGGCGGGATCGTGGCGCACGGCTACCTGGTGATGTCGTTGGCCGCGGGCCTGTTCGTCGACCCGGCACCGGGGCCGGTGCTGGCCAACTTCGGTGTCGACCACCTGCGCTTCCTCACCCCGGTGAAGGAGGACGCGGTCATCAAGGTGACGCTGACCGCCAAGCAGATCACACCGCGCACCAACGCCGAGTACGGCGAGGTGCGCTGGGACGCCGTGGTCACCGACCAGGACGGCGAGGCCGTCGCCACCTACGACGTCCTCACCCTGGTCGCCAAGGGCGACGAGCGGGCATAGCCGCCCCGTCGACGCGTCGGCGCCCCTCGGCCTCACGCCGAGGGGCGCCCGTCGTGTCCAGGACCGGGAGGCCGGGAAGGCCCGCCGCGCGACCGGGACGATGATCAGGACCGGGAGGAACGGGGCGAGCACGGCCCACGGCAGCGCCTCCGCGCCGGCCCGGACGGCAGCGGCCCGACGGGCGGCGCCCCGGAGGGTGCCGACTCCCTCCGGGGCGCTGTTCCGGATCCCGCCTACAGGCGGGCGATGGCCCCGGCGGGGTCCTCGATGGCGTCGGCGACGATCCGCATGAACCCGGCCGCCGCTCCGCCGTCGCACACCCGGTGGTCGAAGGCGAACGACAACTGGGTGATCTTGCGGACGGTCAGCTCACCGTCGACCACCCAGGGACGGTCGATGATCCGGCCGATGCCGAGGATGGCCACCTGCGGGTGGTTGATGATCGCGGCGCTGCCGTCGACCCGCAGAGAACCGTAGTTGTTGAGGGTGAACGTGCCGCCGGTCATCTCGACGGGGGTCGCCTTACCCGCGCGGGCGGCGGCGGTGAGCCGCTTGACCTCGGTGTCCAGCTCGACGGTGGTGAGCCGGTGCGCGCCCAGGACGGCCGGGGCCACCAGGCCCCGGTCGGTCTGCACGGCCAGGCCCAGATTGATCCCGTCGTACTGGACGAGTTCGCCGCGTTCGGCGTCCACCAGACCGTTGAGTTCGGGGAAGGCGCGCAGCCCCGCCACGGTGAACCGGGCGACGTAGGACAGCAGTCCCGGCCCCTCGGGGTGGGCGGCGCGCAGGCGGACGAGTTCGGTGGCGTCGACGTCCACCCACACGGTGGCCTCGGGGATCTCGCTGCGGCTGCGCGAGAGGGCGGCGGCGACGCTCTTGCGGAACCCGCTCATCGGCACGCGGGCGGACTCAGCCAGCCCGGTGCGCGGGTCGACCACGCCGGCGGCGACCGGTGCCGGGACGACGGGCGCCGCGCTCTCGGGCGCCGGGGCCGGAGCCGGGGCCTTGTCCGCCTCGATGGCGGCGACCACGTCGCGGCGGGTGATGAGCCCGCCCGGACCGCTGCCCCTGAGGTCGGCGACGCGCAGTCCCGCCTGGCGGGCCATCTGACGGACCAGCGGAGAGGTCACCAGCGGCACCCGACGCACGGGCGCGTCCGGGACCGCCGGGGAGACCGGGGCGAGGGCGGGACGGGCGCCCTTGCGGCGGCGGCGCCGACCGCCGCCACCCGCCTCCGGGGTGCCGTAGCCGATGAGGACGTTGCCCGAGCCGGTGCCCGCGCGCTCCTCCTCCCGGTAGCGTTCGCCGTCCGCCGACGCCGGGGCGGCGGGCGTCACCGGCTCCACGACGGCGTCGTCGGCGACGCTGATCAGCGGACCGCCGACGGCGAGCACCTCACCCTCGGCACCGTGCAGTTCGTGGACCACGCCGGCGTAGGGGGTGGGCACCTCCACGATCGACTTCGCGGTCTCCACCTCGGCGACCGGCTGGTCGACGGTCACGGTGTCGCCGACGGCGACCAGCCACTTGACCACCTCGGCCTCGGTGAGGCCCTCGCCCAGGTCGGGCAGTTCGAAGACGTGGATCGTCACTGGTCGTCCTCCCACTGAAGATCGTCCACCGCGTCGAGGACCCGGTCGACGCTCGGCAGCTGGTGGCGCTCCAGCTTGGGCGGCGGGAACGGGATGTCGAACCCGGTGACCCGGCGGACCGGGGCCGCCAGGGAGTGGAAGCAGCGCTCGGTGACCCGGGCGGCGATCTCCGAGGCCACGCTCGCGAACCCGGAGGCCTCGGCGATCACGACGGCCCGGCCGGTGGAACGCACCGCCGCGCACACGGTGTCGTCGTCGAACGGCACGAGGGAGCGCACGTCCACGACCTGGAGGCTGCGGCCCTCCTGCGCGGCGGCCTCGGCGGCCTCCAGCGCGGTGGGCACGGAGGGCCCGTAGGCGATGAGGGTGGCGTCGGTGCCGGGACGGCACACCACGGCGGTGCCGATGCCCGGACGCGACGCGGCGGGGTCGAACTCCTCCTTGGCCCAGTAGAGCTTCTTGGGCTCCATGAACACGACGGGGTCGTCGGAGGCGATGGCGTCGCGCAGCAGGTGGTAGGCGTCGACCGGGGTGGCGGGGGTGACGACCTTCAGGCCGGGGGTGTGGGCGTAGTACGCCTCGGAGGAGTCGCAGTGGTGCTCGACGCCGCCGATGCCGCCCGCGTAGGGGACGCGGATGACGATGGGCATCGCGACCCGGCCCCTGGTGCGGTTCCGGAGCTTGGCGATGTGGCTGAAGATCTGCTCGAACGCCGGGTAGGCGAAGGCGTCGAACTGCATCTCGATGACGGGGCGCATCCCGTTCATCGCCATGCCGACGGCCAGACCGGCGATGCCGGCCTCGGCGAGCGGCGTGTCGAAGCAGCGGTCCTCGCCGAATTCGGCGGTGAGGCCGTCGGTGATGCGGAAGACGCCGCCGAGGGGGCCGACGTCCTCACCGAAGACGTACACGGTGTCGTCCTCGGCCATGGCGTCGCGCAGCGCCCGGTTGAGCGCCTGGGCCATGGTGAGTTTGGTGGGATCGGTCGCCATGGGTCAGTCGCTCTCTCTGCTCAGCTCGTCGGCCAGGAAGGCGGCCTGCTCCTTCAGCTGCGGGGTCGGCTCGGCGTACACGTGGGCGAACAGCTCGGAGGGGTGGGGGTCCGTGTCGCGGGAGATGCCCTCGCGCATGGCGGCGGCGACGGCCTCGGCCCGCTCGGTGATCTCCGTCTGACGGGCCTTGGTGAGCACGCGCTTGCGCTTGAGGAAGGCCTCCATGCGGGCGAGCGGGTCGCGCGCGACCCACGGGTCGACCTCGTCGGGGCTGCGGTAGCGGGTGTCGTCGTCGGCGTTGGTGTGCGCCTGCATCCGGTAGGTGTGCGCCTCGACCAGTTGGGGGCCCTCCCCGGCACGGGCGGCGGCGACGGCCCGGCCGAGGACGGCCAGGACGGCGGCGGTGTCGTTGCCGTCGACGCGTTCGCCGTTGACGCCGTAGCCGACGCCCTTGTGGGCGAGGGAGGGGGCGGCGGTCTGGCGGGCCAGGGGGACCGAGATGGCGTACTCGTTGTTCTGGACGAAGAACACGACGGGCGCCTTGAAGACGGCGGCGAAGTTGAGCGCCTCGTGGAAGTCGCCCTCGCTGGTGGCACCGTCGCCGCACATGGCCATGACCACGGTGTCCTCGCCGCGCAGGCGGGCGGCGTGGGCGACGCCGACGGCGTGCGGCAACTGGGTGGCGAGCGGGGTGGCCTGGGGGGCGACCTTGTGCCCGTAGGGGTCGTAACCGGCGTGCCAGTCGCCCTTGAGGAGGGTGAGGACCTCGACGGGGTCGACGCCGCGGGTGACCACGGAGACGCTGTCCCGGTAGGTGGGGAACAGCCAGTCGTTCTCACCGAGGACGAGCGCGGCCCCGACCTGGCAGGCCTCCTGGCCGTGCGAGGAGGGGTAGACGGCCAGTCGGCCCTGGCGCACGAGGGCGCCGGCCTGGTCGTTGACGCGACGGCCGATCACCAGGGCGGTGTAGGCGGCGAGAAGACGTTCGTTGTCGGGGAGGGGAAGGGCCGGGTCGGCGACCGGCCTCCCCGACTCGTCGAGCAGCTGCACCGGCTGCTCGGAGGGGAGCAGGTCCCGGTCGTCGGCCATGCCTCTGCCTCCATAGGTCGGATGTGTCGAAGATGACGTGTACAGACATATGGTGAGGTTTGTGGCCATATGTTCGCCACAGGCGCGCCGAAGTCAAGAAAACGTCGCTTATGAGCGGGCTTTTCGTGGCCGATCGTCTGGATATGTGACCCGGAACACCACCCCGTGTGGACAGGTGGTCGACACCCTCCGTGACCCTTCGGCGTCACTCCCGACCTGCCCGAACGCCGAGCCCTCGCAGCACCGTGATCGACCCCCGCCCTACCATGGGACGGGTTCGTTACAGGGAGTGACACGGGAGGGGCGGGGCGCCGTGAGCGAAGACCGCGAGAGGCTGGACTACGGGCTGTTCGGCACCGCGATCCGGGAACTGGCGCAGGAGATCGCCGACGACGGCTTCGAGCCCGACATCATCCTGTCGATCGCGCGTGGAGGGCTGTTCGTCGCCGGTGGACTCGGCTACGCCCTGGACGTCAAGAACCTGCACGTCATGAACGTGGAGTTCTACACGGGCGTCGGGACCACCCTGGACATGCCCGTCGTGTTGCCCCCGGTCCCCAACGTGGTGGACCTGAGCGACAAGCGGGTGCTGGTCGCCGACGACGTCGCCGACAGCGGCAGAACCCTCAGGCTCGTTCACGACTTCTGCTCCGACCACGTCGCCGAGGTGCGCAGCGCGGTCATCTACCAGAAGCCGCGGTCGCTGATCGACTGCGAGTACGTGTGGAGGCGCACCGACCGGTGGATCGACTTCCCGTGGTCGGTGCTGCCCCCCGTGGTGACCCGCCCGAACCGGGTACGCGACGCTTGAGGGGCGGCGCCGCGCGGACCGGAGGGCGCGGAGCGCCCACGGTGAGCCGGCGCGAAGCCCGAAAACGCACGCCGGTGCGGGTCGGGCCCCGGGTCCGCACCGGCGTCCGGTCAGGCCGGTGTGACGCCCTCGACGATCCGCAGGACCTCCTCGGGGTCGCCCTCCGCCGTCATGTCGTCGCTCGCCCACTGCTCCTCCCAGTAGTCGTCGTCGACGTAGGAGAGGTGGACGATCACGCCGGGCTCCGGGGAGAAGAGCGCGACGGAGCCGTTGTAGTGGCCGTCTCCGTCCGGCAGCTCCCGGACACCGCCGTCGGGGAACTCCTCCTCCAACCGGGTGTCGGTGGCCTCCAGGTAGGCCTCGACATCGGTGAAGTCGTCCCGCCTCAGCACGGAGACGTACAACGAGGAGACGGCGACGGCCTCGCGCTCGGCCAGGACCACGCCGTAGTCGTCGACCAGGTGATGCACCTCGATGTCGTCGGCCAGCCACGCGCGTTCGACCTCGTGGGTGTCGGGGACGACAAAGCCGCTCTCGGCGAGCCAGGCCGTGTGGTCCAGGTCGTAGGGGGTGCCCTCGACATCGTCGGGCAGGTGACCGATCTCGTAGCCGTTCAGGTCCCCCGCGGCCGGGTGGTGGCCCTGCGCCTCCAGGAACGGCGCGGCCTCTTCCAGCGACATGTGCTCGGAGGGGGCCTCGTCGTTCGGCCCGAGCGGGGGGAGGCCGGTCCCGGTGGGGGCGACCGCTCCGACGGGGGAGGCGTCGGAGCCGTTCTGGCAGGCCGTGGTGGCGAGGGTGAGAAGGCCGAGGACACCGAATGCGAGTACGCGCGTTCTCTTCGTCATGCGCCCATCCTGGCCGGGGCCGAGGACCGGCGGATGAGTACCGACACTCATCTCGGCCGCGGTACCGGTTCGGGCGGCTCCACCGGCCGATCACGGCGGTGTGCCGCCCTCCGCGCCGTCGGGCGGGTGACCGTTCTCGCCGTCGTTCGGGTCCCCTCGGCCGGGTGGCGGCCCCGCGCACGCGGGCACGGCGCGGCCCTCTCGGGGCCGGCGCTCGGAGGGCCCCGCCGTTCGGCCCGAGCGGCCCTCCGGACCGGCACCGTCACGGGGCGTCCGGGCGCAACCGCTCCACCAGCCACGGCGGCGTGTTCGTGAAGTCCCGGGGGAAGTAGCGGGCGTCGAGGGCGTGATCGAACGCGCGCGGCGGCATGGAGAAGGCGGGTTCGCCGTCCCGGTCGTAGGCGACGCGCCACCCGGAGGTGCGACCCACGACGACGTCCACCGTGAACCAGGCGCCCCTCCCTTCGACGTAGGTGACCGAGCGCAGCGCCTCCATGGCGGCGCGGACGCCTTCGGGCAGGGGGAGGTCGTGGTCGCCGTCGGCGCAGGTGGCGACGAGTTCACCGCCCGCGTATCCCACCAGGGCCCGGTAGGTCAGCCGCAGCCGGGACCAGTCCAGGTTCCGGGCCGGGAAGCGCATCCGGTCGGCGATCTCGTCGATGAGGGCGACCCTGCGTTCCGGGGTGATCCGCAGTGGCGGCACGCTCGGTCGCCCGGGCGGGCCCGGCCGGGGCGGGGCGTACGCGGTGCGTTCGGACAGCAGCCCGGCCCAGGCGGGCCGCCAGGCGGGGGAGCGGCGCCGCATCTCCTCCCGGAGCACGGCCGTGTCCCCGGGGCCGCCGGCGGGATGGGCGAGACCGAGTTCGCGGATCCCCTCGTCGACGGGGCCCGGCAGCCAGGCGGGCCAGTGGTCGTAGGCGCGTTCCAGAACGACGTCGTCACGGGTGATGTCGAGGCGGGCGAAGAGCCAGCGACCGCGTTCGGGGTCCTCCTCGTCCGCGCGCAGGCCCTCCAGGATGGCGTGCGCGCCGGGGCCGGTGGCGATCGGGACCAGGTCGTCGTGGACCAGGCCGTGGGCGTGGGGCGCGCGGTAGACGAGGACCCGCCGGTCGGCATCGCCGAGCAGGTGCTCGCGGGCCAGGGCGGAGATCTCGGCGAGGGCCTTCTCGGCACGGCCGCGCGGGGTGGCGGTGGCGGCCAGGGCGGTGACGGGGTCCCCGCGTCCGGGCAGTTCCCCGGCCGCGCGCATGGCGTCGCCGATGAGCAGGGACAGGCTGCGGCGCCCGATGAGGGGGTGGCCTCCGCCCACCGGTCGGGAACGGCCGGGCGGGAGCGCCTCGGGCTCCTGCTCACCCGTGAGCCCGAGGCGGAGGGCGATGGCCATGGCCGCCGCGACGTCGATGTCGGGGCGGGCGGAGTACCCGAGGACCCTCGCGAGGATCCCGGTGTCCAGGGATCGCTGTTCCGCCCGGGACACGAGGTCGGCGACGGTCGCGCGGGCGGACCCGACGTCGTCCGCGTTCAGGGCGGTGAGGGCCACCCATTCGGTGAAGCGGTCCAGGTCGGCGCACCAGCCGACGGTGGCGGCCAGGCCGTCGTCCTCCCAGTCGTCGGGGTAGTCGGCACGGGACCACCCGTCGTCCCACCAGTAGACGAAGTCCGGCCGGGGGAGTTCGGCGAGCCACTCCCGGGGGAGCCCGTCGGGCGCTCCGTCGAAGGGGTCGATCGGCCGGTCCCGCCCCTGGGCGACCGCGCTGTCCCGGTCCTCGCCGATGAGGAGGAACCGGCCGTCGGACACGCGGGCCAGGCAGAAGCGGGAGCCCAGGATCAGCGAGAAGTGGACCGCGCCGCGCTCGGGCACGCAGTGGGGCAGTCCGAGGCCGGCGCAGATCGCCGCGTACGCACCGGCCCGGGACCAGAGGATCTCGGGATGGGGCAGGTCGGAGGGCGATCCTGGCAGGTGGAACACCGTGGTGCCTTTCCAGAGGGAGCGGTCTCCGGAATCATGCCCCACGACGCGCGGGCCGACCCCGCATTCCGAGCCCGTGTCCCGATCGGGGTTTCACGTGAAACATCGATCGGGCGACGTGGCGTGGTGTCGACATGTCCGTTCACCGACAGGTGGATCGGTCGGCGAACGCCGGACGGTCGATGAGTCGGGACAACTCCACCCGGGAGCGGATGCCGAGTTTGGAGTAGATGTTGCGCAGGTGGTGATCGACGGTGCGGGTGCTGAGGAACATCCGCGCCGCGACCTCCCGGTTGGTGGCCCCGTCCGCGACGTGACGGGCGATGCGCAGCTGTTGCGGGCTCAGGTCGGACAGGCGCGTCTCCGCACCGCTCACGGCCCCGCCCGCCGCGCGCAGTTCGGCGGCGGCCTGAGCGGCCCAGGGCACGGCGCCCAGGCGTTCGAAGATCTCCCGGGCCTCGGTGAGGTGCTCACGGGCCGACCCCGGGTGGCGCGACCGACGCAGCCGGGTGCCCAGGAGCAGCCGGGTGCGGGCCTGCTCGAAGTCGCAGTAGCCGGAGGTGTGCAGTTCCAGGGCCCGGAACAGGTCCTCCTGGGCCCGGTCTCCGTCGGCGAGCAGTCCCCGGCAGCGCGCCACGAGGGCGCGGGCGGTGTCGTTCCCGGTGGCCTCCGCCCAGGCGTGGAGTGTGGCGACACCGGCGTCGACACGCGTGTCCAGGCCGCCGCGCACGGCGGCCTCCACCAGGTGCGGGGTGAGGAGCAGCCGCACCGCCGCGTGGCTCCGGCCGGGGCCGGAGCGGGTCAGGGCGCGCAGCCGCACGGCGGCCTCGCGGGCCCGGCCGGCACCCAGGTCGAGCAGGGCCAGCGCCCAGGACGCCAGTGCCGCGGGCAGACCGACGTCGTGCGCCTCGGCGGTGGCCAGGGCGGCTCCCGCCAGCCCCCGGCAGGTCTCCTCCTCTCCCCGGATGGCCGCGACGAACGCCAACGCCGCCCGGTGGTGGCCGGCGCAGTTCTCCTGTCCGGTGGCCAGGGCGGTGCGCAACCCCTCGGTGGCGCTCTCCTCCGCCAGGGACAGGCGGCCGAACCAGAGTTCGGCGTAGGTGAGGAACTCCAGGGCCTGGGGGACGAGGGCGGCGGCCCCGGTGCGGCGGGCGATGAGGACGGCCCGGCCGGCGAGGGCCCGGGTCCGGATGTGATCGCCGCACAGCAGCCCGGAGATGACGCCGAGGACGAGCACGTCGGGTTCGCCCAGGTGGTCGGCCGCGACCTGGACCCGGCGCAGGGCGTCGACCCCTTGGGCGTGGCGTCCTCGGAAGATCGCGGACTTGCCCGCCATGTAGTCGAGGAGGACGCGGTCGCGGGGGGAGTCGGCCCGCTCCGCGAGGGCTCGGGCGCGGGCCGCCGTGGCGAAGTAGCGGTCGTGGTCGCCGGCCAGGCAGCCGGCCTCCCCGGCGTGGTGGAAGAGTTCGAGGGCGCGTGAGGGGTCGTGGTCGGCGAGGCGTTCCGCGGCGGCGGAGAGACGGTGGAAGGCGTCGATGGCCACGCCGGCGCGCAGGTCCATCTGGGCGGCGAAGGGGTCGGCGGCGTCGCCCGCCCGGTGGGCGTCCCGTCGGGCCCGCCGGTGGTCGCCGGCGATCCAGGCGTGCCGGGCGGCCATCAGGAAACGGTCCTCGCGGATCTTTGCGCCGATCCGGTCCTCGGCGATCGCGGGAGCGCGGCCTTCGCGGACGGTGCCGTCGGTCGTGGTGACGGGTTCGGCGGCGCGCCCGGAGGGCCGTGCGGCCCCGGACCCGGCCTCGCGCACGGTTCCGGTGGACCGGGATCCGCTCGGCGCATCGGCGGTGGGGGTGAGCTCGGCGGCGCGCTCCCACAGGAGCGCTGCGGTGGCGTGCTCGGTGGTGTTCCGGGCGATCGCGGTGAGTTCGGCGGCCAGGACGGGGTCGGTGCCGGCGACGGCCGCGGCCCGGTGCCGCGCGGCGACGGCCGGGAGGTCGGCGTACAGGTCGGCCAGGGCCCGGTGGGCGGCATGGCGTTCGCCGAGGGGGGAGCGGTGATAACAGGCGGTGCGGACCAGGGGGTGCGCCGGCACGGGGCGTCCGGCCTCGTGGCGGACCAGTCCGGCGGCCACCGCGGGTTCGAGGTCCCCGGGGTCCAGGCCGGCGGCTTCGGCCCGGTCGTGGTGCTCGGCGGTCTCGTCGAGGACCATGAGGAGCAGCCGGTGCCGGGTGTCGGCGGGCAGGGAGCGCAGGAGTCGCGCGCAGGTGTCGGTGAGGGTCCCGTGGGAGCGGGGCGGCTCGCCCAGGGGCGCGTCACCGCACGCCTGTCCCGGGGTGAGCGCGTCGGCGAGTTCTCCGGCGGCCCGGGGGTTGCCCCGGGCGGCGGCGACCAGGTCGGCGCGGACCCCGGCGGCGAGCGGGTGCGGGGACCGCTCGTCGAGGAGGTCGGAGAGGACCCGGTCGGGCAGGGGGGACAGGGCCAGTCGGGCGGGACCGGCCAGATCACCGAGGACGTCGGCGTCGGCGGTGAGCAGGGTCGCGACGCCTTCCACGGAGAACCGGCGGGCGGCGAACGCGATGGCCTGCCGGGAGGACCGGTCCATGAGGTGGAGGTCGTCGACGCACACCAGCAGGGGGTGTTCGGCGGCGGCCTCGGTGAGCAGGGCCAGCGCGGCGGCAGCCAGCGGAAAGGGCCGGTCGTCCCGTCCCAGGGACAGGGCCTCGTCCAAGACCTCGCGCTGGGCGGCGGGCAGCCGTGGCAGGTAGGGGAGCACGGTGCGCAGGAGTTGGTGCAGACCGGCGTGGGCCAGCTCGCTCTCCTCCGGAACCGCTCGGGCGTAGAGGACGGTGAGGTCGGCGGCCTCGGTGACGGCGTGGGCCAGCAGGGCGCTCTTCCCCGAGCCGGGCCCACCGGTCACGAGGAGGGCGTCACTGCGCCCGGACCGGGCCGCGTGGAGCAGACGGCGGACGGCGGCGAGTTCGCGTTCACGTCCGGACGGGGCGGTGACGGTGGGGGGCACTCTGGTCACGCATAAAAAGTTACCCACGAGTTAAGAAGAAGTAAAGGGACCGGCGATTCAGCCGATGCGCGCACAGTGACCCGTGCCACACACTCGCTCCAGATCCCCCCGCAGATCCGGAGCCCCCCATGAAGCGTCTGATCGCCGTCCTGAGCGGCCTCGTCCTGGCCGTCGTCCTCTCCTTCGCACAGGCCGCCCCCGCCGCGGCAGCCCCCCAGACCCCCGTCATCTTCATCCACGGTTTCGCCGGCAAGGGTGAGCAGTGGTCGACCATGCGCAACAGCCTGGTCTCCTCCGGCTACCCGCGGGACCGACTGCACGTCTTCTCCTACGACTGGGCCCGTTCCAACAAGACCATCGCCGGGCAGCTCTCCTCCTACGTGGACGGGGTCCGCGCCCAGCACGGGGTCGACAAGGTCCACCTGGTCTCCCACTCCATGGGCGGCCTGTCCTCCCGCTGGTACATCAAGAACCTGGGCGGCGCCCAGAAGGTCGACCGGTGGATCTCCATCGGCGGTCCCAACAACGGGACGAACGTCGCCGGACTGTGCCCGTCGCTCATCACCCCGTGCAAGGAGATGCGGCACGGGTCGTCGTTCCTGAACGAGCTCAACTCCGGGAACCCCACCCCGGGCCCGACGGTCTACACGACCTTCCGGTCGCCGTGCGACGTCATCATCTCCCCGACGTCCAGCACCTCCCTGTCCGGCGCGAACAACATCCGGACCGGCTGCCTGGAGCACATCTCGATGATGTGGAGCTCCGAGGTCATCTCGGGCGTGCGCGGCACCATCACCTGACCCCCTCCCCATCCCCCGCTCGGGCGGGTCGGCGCTCCTCCCTCGCCGACCCGCCCCTTCCGCGTTCCCGGGATCAGGTGTGCTCGTCCTCGGGGACGTCCGAGGAGATCGACAGGTCGCGGAACACGGCCCGGAACCCCTCCCGCTCGGGCGAGCAGCACATGACACCGGCCAGGCAGGTCTCGCCCAGCGGCAAGTGGGCCAGGCGCAGCAGCCGCCAGGTGCCCCACCCGTCCAGGTACTGGACGTTGACGGCCTCACCGGTGCGGATGACGCGGATCGTCAGGTCGGGGAACGCGCCGCCGCGCCGGGGGAGGGAGACCACGGACCAGTCGGAGTGGCCCCGGGTCACCACGGAGCTGACGTTGAGCCCGCCGCCGACGAACTCGGTCCCCGTCTTGATCCAGTTCTCCTCGTCGGCCCGCAGCATGAGCCCGGCCTGGTCGTACTGCTTCCCGTAGTCGCCGTTGAAGGTCGCCTGGAGGACGAAGTCGCCGCTGACCTCCGTGTACAGGAAGTGACCGTCGTCATGGACGAACCCGTAGTGGGTGTGCCGCCAGAAGTCCTTGCCGTCGGCGGTGACCACGGTGAGGGATCCGTCGTCCTCGACCCGCCAGGACGGGGGTTCGTTCAGCCAGGTCATATCGGTGAACACGGTGTCACCTCTCGTTCGCGGAGCCGCTGGGGGTCGGGCCATGAGAGCGCTCCCACGGCCGTCGACACGACCCTATGTCGACAAGGCGGCGGGGCGACAGGGCGAGAGGGCGGTACGGCGACGAGTCGCCGTACCGCCCTCGGCGGGAACGGGGGTCAGGAGGCCTTGCGGGCCTCGTCGACGCCCTCGGCGTGCAGGTCGACGCCCATGTTCTCCTTGACCAGGGAGACGCCGATGAACGAGATCACCGCGGCGCCCACGATGTAGGCGCCGATCGTCCAGGACATGCCGGTGTTCTCCAGCAGGAGCTGGGCGATCATCGGGGCGAAGGCACCGCCGAGGATCGCGCCCAGGGCGTAGCCGATGGAGACGCCGGAGTAGCGGATCTCGGCCGGGAACATCTCCGCGTACAGCGCCGACTGGGGACCGTAGCTCAGCCCCAGGGTCAGGCAGAAGACGAAGACGCCCGCGAAGTAGAACAGGATGTTCGCGGTGTCGATCATGAGCCACATCGGCACGGCCCACACGGCGAGCAGGACGAAGCCGATCTGGAAGGTGCGCACCCGGCCCCAGCGGTCGCTGACCCAGCCGCCGTACAGGGTGGAGACGAGCCAGCCGAAGGAGGCCAGGGTGGTGGCCAGCAGGACCGGGCCGCGCTCCATTCCCAGGGCGGTCGAGGCGTAGGTGGCGACGAAGGCGATGACGAGGTAGCCGGCCGCGTTGTTGGCGAGGAAGATCAGCGCGGCGAGCACGACCTCCCTGGTGTTGTTGCGGAACAGCGAGCCCAGCGGGGCAGAGGACTCGGCGCGGCGCTCCTGCATCTGCTTGAAGACCGGGGACTCCTCCACCGACTTGCGGATGAGGTGGCCGATGATGATCAGCAGGAAGGACAGCAGGAACGGGATGCGCCAGCCCCATTCGAGGAAGGCGTCCGGGCCGATGGCGGTGGTGATGAGCCACACGACGAAGGTCGCGAGGATCATGCCGCAGGGCACGCCGATCTGCGGGTAGGCGCCGAAGAAGCCGCGCTTGTTCACCGGCGCGTGCTCCACCGACATGAGGGCGGCGCCGCCCCACTCACCGCCCGCGGAGAAGCCCTGGAGGATGCGCAGGATGATGAGGAGGACCGGGGCGGCCACGCCGATCTGGGCGTAGGTGGGCAGCAGACCGATCAGGCAGGTCGCGACGCCCATCAGGACGAGGGTGGCTACCAGGACCTTCTTGCGGCCGATCTTGTCGCCGAGGTGCCCGGCGACGATCGCGCCGAGGGGGCGGAAGAGGAACGAGATGCCGATGGTCGCGAAGGACAGCACCTGGGCCACGCCGGGGTTGGACTCGGCCATGGGCGCGAGGAACAGGGGCGCGAGGACCAGACCCGCGGCCTGCGCGTAGATGAAGAAGTCGTACCACTCGATGGTGGTGCCGACCATGGTCCCGGCGAGGACCTTGCGCCGTTCCTTGGTGTCCAGGGGGGCGGACCCCGAGGCCGTGGCGTCGGATGTTGCCATTGCTGCTCCGTAATGTCTGCCGACCGGGGAGTCGGTCACGTCAGGGCCCGTGCCCCCGTGCCCGAAGGACACGCGTCGGCACAGGACGGATGCGCCGACAGAGAGGTCACGAGCCCCAGGACACTATGCCATGTGATCTACGGCATTTTGAATACCTGTGCAGACTTATCCCTGATCAGACCATATGAACTGACCGAACGGTCGGTGAGTATACGAACACCGTCAGGCAGTCGTCGCAGGTGCGGCGGCTCGTGGGACGACCCGGAGGGAAGGCGCGCGAACACGGAAAGGGACACGGAAGGCGGAGCGGCGGCGAGGACTCCGCGGGGCCGGACGGGCGGGCGCGGTCTCGGAGTCGCTCCCGCCGGGGAGGCGTCCCCATCGGGTGCCCGGGGAAGGTCGACGCGTCGCCACGGCGACACATCGTCACGGCGACGTGTCGACAGATCGACCGGCCGACCGGCGATGGGGGAGACTGAACCGGTGAGTACCGAGAACAGCCGCCCCGAGCCGCCCGCGTTGAGCACCTCCATCCTCGTGTTGACGTTGGCCCGGCAGGTGGAGGGCGAACTCGGCGCCGCCCTGGCCCCGCTCGACCTGACGGTCGCCCGCCTCGGCCTGCTCGGTCACATCTCCGGGATGCCCGGCATCTCCTTCAGCGAACTGGCACGGATGTCGGGGATCACCGTGCAGAGCGCGCACACCGGCGTGAAGGCCCTGGTGGCCGCCGGTTGGGTGCGCGATCTGACCGCCCGCCCGGGGGCAGCCTCGACCATCGAGATCACCCCGGAGGGAAAGCGACTCCTGGAGCGGGCCGGACGGGAGATCGCCCGGATCGACGAGCGGTTGTTCGGCTCGGACGCGGACCCGATCCGGCACCAGGTCGGCACGGCGATCCGCGCGGCCTTCGCCGGGATCCCCCGGCGCTGAGACCCACCCCACCTTCAGTATGACTGAAGCATGCCCTAGGCTTCAGTCTTACTGAAGGTCACCGAGGCATTCGAGGAGCCGTCCATGGAAGATCTCCTTCTCTCGATCCACGTACTCGCCGGCATCGTGTTCGTCGGCGGCTCGGCCGTCGCCACCAGCCTCTTCCCCCGCTACGCGCCGGTCGCCGTTCGCGCCGGGGCGCCCATCGGACCGCCCGTGGCGGAGCGGGCCGACGAGCGGAACCGGAGCACGGCGCTCGTCCTGCACCGCATCACCCGGGTCTACGCGCTCATCGGCATCACGGTGCCCGTGGTGGGAATCGCCCTCGCCCTCGTCCAAGGACGCATGAGCGAAACGTGGGTCAACGTGGCGATGATCCTCACCGCAGCCGCCGGCGTCCTGCTGGCCTGGCAGATCCACCCCCGCCAGCGCGAGGCCCTGCGCGAACCCGTCGACAAGGCCGTGCTGAGCCGGCTGTCCATGTACAGCGGCTTCTACAACCTGCTGTGGGCGGCGGTCGTCGTGCTCATGATCGTGCGTACGGGTTCCGCGGACTGACGACGCGAGAACGTGCGGCGGACGAGGGGCAGGGGCGGTCCTCGGCTCGGTGTTCTCCGACGGTCCCATCGGGGAGCAACGCGGGGGACATCGTGGCGGTGCGGAACTCCAGGGGCGTTACCGGGGTCGTGGGTGAACGGCCCGAGGGGACAGGGCACCGCGTCGTTCTCCGGGAACGTGTTCTCCCGGTTCGCGGACCCGCCGGGGGACCTGGGGTGGGTGTACGGCCTCAGGCCGCAGGAGGAGTCGGCGTGGGACGCGGGCACCGACGAGACGGACGGAGACGAGGACCGTTCGCCGGCCCGGAGTCGGAGTACGTCCACGCGACGCCGATGGAGGCGACGGGATCGCCGCGCACCCCTCGGACCAGTGCGAACACCTTGGACTAATCCCATTGCCGACCCACGAGAGGCGCTGTTAGCGTCGACGGAATGATTCCCATCACCGAGAACGAGATCCGCGACTCGTTCGTCAACTGTTCCAAGGGCGAGGCCAAGCGGCTGACGATCCCCAAGCTGGACACCCGACCGTGGGAGAACCTGGACTTCTTCGGGTGGCGGGACCCGACGGCCCACGAACGCGCCTATCTGATCGCCGAGCGCGGTGACGGACTGGTGGGGGTGGCGCTCCGGTTGAGCGTGGCGGCCAACGGGACCCGGCGCAGTCTGTGTTCGGTGTGCGTGACCAGTCGCCAGGGTCCGGGCGTGGGGCTCATGGTGGCTCCGCGCGTGGGGAAGGCCGGGCGCGAGGGGAACACGATCGGTCTGCGCATGTGCTCGGACTTCGCGTGTTCGCTGTACGCTCGCGGGCTCAAGCAGCCGGAGCCGGGCGGGCGATTCGAGGAGACGCTGACGGTCGACGAGAAGGTCGATCGACTCGTGGAGAACCTGGGGACCTTCCTGGACCGGCTGACGAAGTAGTCGTGTCCGCAAGGCGAGAAGTGGGCGTGTCGATTGGTCGACACGTCCATTTTTTTAGCATTTACCCTCAAATGCAACGGAAGAATAAAAAGGGCTTATCGTACAGTCCGGACACGGCGTGAACCGAGGGAGCCCGATCACGTGCAACCTTCCCCACCGACTTCGGAGAAAAGCTTCCCTTCTCGAACCCGTGTGCCCTAATCTGGCCAACGACAAATCAACAAGTGACCCCGCGACGCCTACAAGCGCCCGGGGTCGTGGCCAGCAACTTCCCAGTTAACGATCGGATTGCCAGCGTGCGCCAGTCTAGTGCCGCGCTCCTCAGGGCTGTCTTCGCCCTGTTCGGAGCGTTGCTGTCCCCTTCCCGCGGCCGTCACACCCGCCGCCGCTCCACCCGGGTCCGCCGCTACGCCCAGAACCCCCGACCCGCGACCCGGCCCTCACCCCCGGCCGCCCCGCGCCCACACCACCCGCGTCTGCACCGGCCCCGCGAGGTCTTCCCGGCCGAGGAGCTGCCGCTCGTGCGGCCCTACTACACCGCCCACGAACAGAACCGCACCCAAGCCCGTGTCCAGGCCGAGGCGACCGCACGCCTGCACCGATGGAGCGCACCCCGCACCCCCAAGGCCCACGCCCCCGAGGCGCGCCCGTCCGGGCCGCTCGCCTGCGCCCCGCGCCTGCCCGAACCGAGGCTCCCCGAAGGAGACCTGCTCGCGCCCACCCCGCCCCCGGTCACCTTCGAGGACCTGGCGAAAGTGACCCGCGTGTGGATCGCCCAGCAGGAAAGCAAGGCGGGGGTGGGCGTATGACCCCGACCCGGATCTGGACCCACCGCCTCTACCCCGGCGAGCTGCGCGAGCTGTCCCGGGTGCGCCGGGAGCTGACCGCCGACCTGGCAGGGTTCGACCCCGGCGTGGCCGACACCCTGGTGCTGTGCGGCAGCGAACTGTTCGCCAACTGCGTCAGGTACACCGCCTCGGGCACCGAGAACGGAGCGGTCATCCGCACCCTGTGGCTGGTCGGGGACCGCTCCCTCACCCTGGGGTTCACCGACGACGGCCTCGGCGGCACCGTGCCCCGCATCCCCACGACACGCACCCCCGACGAGTGGGAGGAAGCCGAGGGACAACGCGGACTGTTGATGGTCCAGGAGTTGTCCACAGCCTGGGGATACTCACCCGTCTGCCCCTTCGGTGACCTGGGCACCCACACCTGGGCCACCTTCACCCTCACCGCCCAGTCGTAGGCCTGCGGCCCGACCGCCTGGGAAGCGTACCTTCGGAATCACACGAGAACGGGCCCGCCCTCTGAGAGGTGCGGGCCCGTCCGTAGCGGGTCACATCACAGGTTCAGCTCAACCACGGTTCTCGTCGACCCGACGACGACGCCCGAGGATCATGGCTCCGACACCGGCCAAGGCGGTCAACAGACCCCCCACCACCGGAATGGCGATCGAGGCCCCCGTCTGCGCGAGCACGGGGTGCTCGGGCTTCGGGTGCTCGGGCTTCGGGTGCTCGGGCTTCGGGTGCTCGGGCTTCGGGTGCTCAGGCTTCGGGTGCTCAGGCTTGCAAGGCTTACCGGGCTTCCACGGCCCCTCTTCCCCGGGCTTGCAAGGCTTGCCAGGCTTGCCCGGCTCCCCGGGCTTACCGGGCTTGCCAGGCTTACCCGGCTCCCCAGGCTTACCCGGCTTACCCGGCTCCCCAGGCTTACCCGGCTTACCGGGCTCCCCAGGCTTACCCGGCTTACCGGGCTCCCCAGGCTTGCCAGGCTTGCCCGGCTTACCCGGCTCCCCAGGCTTACCGGGCTTGCCAGGCTTACCCGGCTCCCCAGGCTTACCCGGCTTACCGGGCTCCCCAGGCTTACCCGGCTCCCCAGGCTTGCCAGGCTTGCCAGGCTTGCCAGGCTCCCCGGGCTTACCGGGCTTACCCGGCTCCCCAGGCTTGCCAGGCTTACCCGGCTCCCCAGGCTTACCGGGCTTGCCGGGTTCCCCCGGCTTGCCCGGCTCCCCGGGCTTACCCGGCTTGGGCTTCTCGGGCTTGGGCTTCTCCGGCTTCGGGTGCTCCTCGGGCGGATACGGGTATACGGGCTTTCCCGACTTCAGAACCGTCTCCACACCGAGGTCCTGGCCGGCAAGCGGGTCCTGGCCGAGCAGGGCGTTGTCCACCGCCTGCTCGATGTCCAGCACCGCTCGGCCCGGTTCCGGGGCCGACGCGGCCACCGTCCCCTGGTGCTCCCGGCCGACCTCATCGGCGAACGCGGGGCTCATGCCCCACAGCAGGGGAGCGATGAACACGGCACCGGTGGACGCGGCGGCCACACGGAACAGATTGCGGGCACTGATGGCTTTGGAAGCCTTGGCAGCATGATTCGGGCAGTGATCCATGCTCGAATGGTCCGCAATTAATCACGCAGAGTCACTTTCCACTACTCTGTGAATTGGCAAAAGAATGGCAAAAATAAAATAATCGCGAATAAACCTCACGAGGGACGCCTTCGAAAACGGCATACCACCGGCCCGGAGAGCCGAATCCGATAAGGACGAGACTCTTTGTCGACTTCTCCCTCGGCTCGGCGGTCCGAGTGAGGGCGGACACGACCGCGGTGCGCGGCGGGATCGGCCCCTCCCTCCCGCGTACACGACGGGGATTCCCGAGGGGTGCTCGACACCGGAGCCGGAAAGACCGACACCGATCCGGGGCGGGCCCGGGCCCGACGTCCCGGCGTGACCCTCGCCTCATCGTCGTTGACATCAACATTAGTTGAGCTTTTAGCCTCCTCGTATCACCCCCGAAACGAGGAGGCCCTCGTGGCCACGCACTCCCCACCCCGCGCAGGTCGCCGAGAATGGATCGGCCTCGCCGTCCTGGCGTTGCCCACCCTGCTGCTCGCCATGGACATGACCGTCCTTCACCTGGCCATCCCCTCCCTGACCGCGGACCTGAGACCGACCACCTCCCAGATGCTGTGGATCCTGGACATCTACGGCTTCCTCATCGCCGGGTTCCTCCTCACCATGGGCACTCTGGGCGACCGCATCGGACGGCGCAGACTCCTCCTCATCGGGGGTGCCGCCTTCGGGGCCACGTCCGTCCTGGCCGCGTTCTCCACCAGCGCGGAGATGCTGATCCTCGCCCGGGCACTGCTCGGCATCGCCGGCGCGACGCTGATGCCGTCCACCCTCTCCCTCATCCGGACGATGTTCCACGACCCGGCACAGCGCACGGTGGCCGTCAGCGTCTGGATGACCTGCTTCGCCGTCGGGGGCGCCCTGGGTCCCCTCCTCGGCGGGCTCATGCTGGGCCGTTTCGAGTGGGGCTCGGTCTTCCTGCTCGGTGTTCCGGTGATGTTGCTGCTGCTGGTTCTGGGCCCCTTCCTGCTGCCCGAGCACAAGAACGCCGACGCCGGACGCCTGGACCTCATCAGCGCCGTCCTCTCGCTCACTGCGATCCTGTCGGTCGTCTACGGCCTCAAGGTGCTGGCCGAGGACGGTCCGAGCACCGCGCCGCTCGCCTTCCTGGCCCTCGGCCTGCTCACCGGTCTGGTCTTCGTCCGCCGCCAGCGCACCATCGCCCACCCGCTCGTCGACCTCACCCTGTTCCGCAACCGGACCTTCAGCACGGCCGCCGCCCTGTTGACCGTCGGTGTGATGGTCATGGCGGGATCCCAGCTGTTCACGCTGCAATACCTCCAGCTCGTGGAGGGACTCTCACCCCTCCAGGCCGGATTGTGGTCCCTGCCCAACGCCGCGGGGCTGATGGTCGGGGCGATGAGCGCACCCGCCCTGGCCGCCAGGACCCGCCCCGGACCGGTCATCGCGGGTGGACTGGCCCTGACCGCGGTGGCCCTGGCCTCCCTGACGCTCGTCGGCGCCACCGACGGACTACTGATCCTGGTGGCCTCCTCCACCCTGATGGGGGTGGGCCTGGGGCCGATGGTGGCCCTGGGCACCGACCTCATCGTGGGCTCGGCACCGGTGGAGCGTTCGGGGACGGCCTCGGCCCTCTCCGAGACCTCGACCGAACTCGGCGCCGGCCTGGGCATCGCGGTCATGGGGAGCATCGGTTTCGGCGTCTACCGCAGCCGCGTCTCCGAGTCCGCGCCCGAGGGCGTGGACGTCCACACCGCCCGCGAGTCCCTGGGCGCCGCGGTCGACCTGGCCCGGGTTCTGGGGGATCCGCTCGGAACGGAACTGCTCACCGCCGCCAGGGAGGCCTTCGTGAGCGGGTTGCACGTCACCGCCACCGTGGGTGGTGTGACCGCCCTGGTCATGGCGGTTCTGGCCGCCCTGCTGCTCAAGCGGACCCCGGAGGCGGAGAAGGGCGACGGGTCACCGGACGACCGGAGCGCGGAACCGACCACGGACGGGCCCGTCCGGGAGACCGCGCCGACCGGCTCCTGAGCACGGCCCCGGTCCCGCTCCCCGGCACCGTCGGAGAGCGGGACCGGGGCGGCACCACCCGCCCCACCGCACGCACGACCACACGAACGAGGGGTACCCCACATGCGGCAGCACCAGAGCGTACGGGTCGAGATCGTCCTCGACGTCATCTGCGCGGCCTCCTACATCGCCTTCGTGCGCCTGCGCCGGGCGATGGACCGGGCCCGGGCCGGCGGCACCGAGGTGCGCTCCGTCATCCGGCCCTTCCAGCTCGCCCCCGGCGTCGACTTCCACGGCGAACCGCTCCTGGACTTCCTCACCCGCAGATTCGGGGAGCACGTCCGGCCCGAGTTGGATCAGGCCGCCGCGGACGCCCTCCGGGACGGGGTGGTCCTCGACTACGGGCGGGCGGTGGCGGCCGGCACCTTCGAGGCCCACCGCCTGATCGCCTCGGCCGACGCCCGAGGACGGGGAGAGGCCATGACCGAACGCCTGTTCCGCGCCCACTTCACCGATGGGCTCGACATCTCCGATGAGGGGGTCCTACGGGAACTGGCCGCCGAGGTCGGGGTCCCCGCCAACGACGCCTCCGAGGAGGGACTGCGCCTGGAGCTCACCTGGGTCAGGGAGCGGGGTGTGCGAGCGGTGCCCGTGTTCACCTTCGGGGGCGGCGCTCCGATGGTGGGGGTCCGGGACGAGTCCGTCTACGACGGGGCCCTGGCGGGGGAGACGTCCCGCGTCGGCGGGCCGAGCGGCGCGTCAGGGGCCTGAACCGCGGCCCGGCCTTCGTTCCCCCGGGACGGCCCCGGCCGGGCCGGGGCCGTCCCCTTGTCGAAAGGTCGACATGACGGTACGTCCATGTGTCGCCGAACGGACGTGTCGACGGCTTGACCTTGTGGTTACCGCAGAGCCCACACTGGGCGCATGCTGTCGATCAAGGATTTCAGCGAGATGTGCCGCCTCTCGCCGCAGACGCTCCGCTTCTACCACGCCGAAGGGCTGTTGATCCCGGCCGAGGTCGATGAGCGGACCGGGTATCGGGGTTACACCTTCGACCAGATCGAGACGGCGATGTTCGTCATGGCGCTGCGGGGGACCGGCATGAGCGTCAAGCTCGTGCGGCGGGCGCTGGACGCACCCGACACCGCCGCCGAGCTGCTCCGGGAACACGTCGAGGAACTCCGGCTACGGCGGGAGGCCGAGGACGAGGCCATCACCACGGCCCGTGAACTCCTGAGCACCCGCCCCGAGGTGCGGCGGGTCCGGACCCCGGAACACCTCGTGGTGGCCGCGATCGCCCCCGACCTCTCGGAACGGGCCCCGGGGACGGACGAGGTCTGGGGCGCGGCCATCGCCTCCATCACCGCGACCGCACGTGAGCTGACCCACCTGGTCGAATCGCGCGGGGGTCGGGTGACCGGCCCCCCGTGGGCCTCCATGGCGACGGAGACCGAGGAACAGAGACGACGTCTCCACACCGAGGAGGGACCCCCGTGGCTGGTCCAGGTGCCCGTCGAGGCGAGCGCCGCGGCGCTCGCCGCCCTGGACGGGTCGGCGGAGACGAGGACCTCCGAGGCCGGTGAGGAACTGTCGGTGTTCCTCCCCGGCGCGCAGTCCATGGCCAAGTACGGCACCGCCCTGTCCCTGATGACCGCGCACTCCGTGGAGGACATGTTCATCGACGTCTCCACGATGCGCCTGGTCTTCCACGAGAACGGCATCGAGACCGCCGCCCGCCTGCGCCCTCTCGCCGAAGGCCCGGATCAGGAAGTCCCGGCCTGAGGTCCCACGCCCCTGGGGCCACCACGAGGAGCGCCCCGAGGCGCGCGGCCCCGCCTGGGTCCGGCCGGTCAGGTCCGGGCGGGCGAGAGTCCGTGACACGTGGCCGCGCACGGCCGTCTCCGCCAGGAGGCGGTGCGCGGCGATGTCCGCGTCGGTCACCCCCCTCGGCCGGAACACCCCGGGATGTCCCGGTCCCGGGCACCCGGCCTCGCGGCATCCTCCCGGGCCCGCGCCGCCGCCTCGGGGGGTCCGGCGGACCCGCCCGCGTCCTCGCGGTCGCACGGCGCCGTCCCGGCGTCCCGTCAGCGCGTCCACATGCTCGTACGACCGTATGACCGCATGTCGGCATGGCCCCATGTCCGCATGTCGACTCAGGGTCGGGCCACGCCCGTGCGGTAGGCCCACACGACCGTCTGCAACCGGTCCCGGGTGCCGATCTTGGCCATGGCCCGCCCCAGGTGGGACTTGACCGTGCTGGTCTCGATGAACAGCGACTCGGCGATCTCCGCGTTCGACATCCCCCTCGCCAGCAGGCGCACGATGTCGGCCTCGCGGGCGGTGAGCAGGTCCAGCGCGTCGGTGTCGGACCCGCTCGGCGGCCGACGACGGGCGAACTCGGTCATGACCCGGCGGGTCACCGACCGGTCCACCAGGCCCTGCCCCCGGGCCAGCCGACGCACCGCGTCCACCAGGTCGTCCGGGTCGGTGTCCTTGAGCACGAACCCGCCGGCTCCCGCCTCCAACGCCCCGAACACGTACTCGTCCAGGTCGAACGTGGTGATGACGAGGATCTCGGGGGGCTTCCCCACCGCCCGGTCGAGGATCTCCCGGGTGGCCGAGAGCCCGTCCCCGCCGGGCATGCGCACGTCCATGCAGACGACGTCCGGCTTCAGCCGGGCCGCCGCCTCCACCGCCGCGGGTCCGTCGGCGCACTCGCCGACCACCTCGATGTCGTCGGCCAGGCCCAGGATGACCCGGAACCCCGCCCGGACGATGGCCTGGTCGTCCACCAGCAGCACCCTGATCACCGTTCGTCCTCCCGGTCCACCCGCAGCTCCCACCGCACCAGCCACCCACCGTCCTCCGTGGCCCCGACGTCCAGTGTCGCGCCCACGACCTGTGCCCGTTCGCGCATGCCCAGCACGCCCAGCCCCCGATGCTCCCGTTCGGTCACCCGGGAGCCGCCCGCGCCGTTCTCGACCTCCAGCACGAAACGGTCCGTCCCGTACCGCAACGACAGGCGCACCCGGGCCCCGGCCGCGTGGTCGCGGGCGTTGGACAGTGACTCCTGCACCACCCGGTAGGCGGTGACGTCGGCGATCGGCGCCAACTCGTAGGGGTCTCCCTCGCGCACGACGTCGATGTCGGTGCCCAGCTCCCGCTCGGCCGTCACGAGCCGATCGAGGGTCGCCAGTCCCGGCACCGGGGCGCCCCGGGCCCCCGGTTCGCCCCGGTGGCGCAATCCGCCGCTCTCCTCCTCCGGGTCGCGCAGGGCCCCCACCACCGCCCGCAGACCGGTGAGGGTCTCCTTGCCCTGCGATCGCACCCAGGCCATCGCCTGCCGGGCCGCGTCGTCGTCGCGCCCGACCAGGCGCTCGGCGGCCCCCGCCTGCACCACCATGCCGGACAGGTGGTGCGCGGCGATGTCGTGCAACTCCCGGGCCATCCGGGAACGCTCGGCGCGGATGGCCCCCTCCGCGCGTTCGCGCTGGGCACGGATCTCCTCGGCGGTACGCAGCCTCAACAGGGCGCCGTAGCGACGCCGCGTCCCCACGTAGGCGCCGATCAGCGCGGGGAGCAGGTAGGTGGGAACCCCGGCGGCCAGCAGCGCCGACCGCGACACCAGCCCGCTCTCCATCGACAGCGGAAGATCCAACGGAGGGGCCAGGGCCCCCATGGCCAGACCCCCGGCCACACCGTGCAGCAGGATGCCGACCACGAGGGCCACCGTGAGCCGGAGCGGGGCCAGTCGGAGGCCGCAGGTGTAGGCGGCGATGAACACGGCGAGGCCCTGGAGCCCGACCTCGGGGGGCAGGAGGGCCACGATCAGCAC
Organism: Nocardiopsis lambiniae; assembly: GCF_031845465.1. Classification (NCBI taxonomy): domain Bacteria; kingdom Bacillati; phylum Actinomycetota; class Actinomycetes; order Streptosporangiales; family Nocardiopsidaceae; genus Nocardiopsis; species Nocardiopsis lambiniae. The sequence goes on from NZ_JAVREP010000009.1 coordinate 48,949, forward strand.
CTGGAACGCCGTGGTCACCAGCAGGCATCCGACCGGGTACCGGCGGCGCACGCACAGCACCAGGGACTGCGCGATCATCACGAAGGTGAGGGCGATCCCCGAGCCCAGGGGGAGTCCCGTCCCCTCCAACCACTCCAGTGACAGCAGCAACAGCCAGGTCATCCCGGCCGAGATCGCGCCCACCGTCACGCCCAGGGCGGTATCGCGGCCGAGTTCCCCGCGCAGTCCCACCCGGTTCAACGCCCTGTCGATCCGGGTCGTCACCGCGGCGAACGGGGAGCCCGGCACCATCCTCGCCGCGAGGTCGTCATCGTTCATCGCCGGGTCTCCCGTCCGTTCGGTCATGGACATGATCTCGGGGTTCAGTACGAGACGTCGAACGCGAGCAGCCCGAAGGTCACCGCGAACCACTGCACGCCGAGCAGGGCCACCAGGACCAGCGCGCCACCGAGGTAACGCTTCCATCCGGCGCGGTGGCGGACGTCGTGGACCACGACCCAGGCGGCGGGGAGGATCGCGAGGACCCCGAGCAGTTGCAGCCCCTGGATCGCACGCAGGACGGCTTCGGGCACGTCCCGCAACCCCATGAGGGCGGTGACCACCACGGCCCATCCGATGAGGGCCGTCAGGGCGCCGACCACACCGATCCGCGTGAGCACCCGGGCGGTGCGACCGGCCCGGTCACGGGCGGGTCGGGAGGCCAGGCGCCGCGTGATCGCGCCGATCGGCCAGGACAGCACCGCGAGGAGCAGGACCAGCACGCTGGACAGCAGGACCGGCGGGGCCAGGGACGTCTCGGGGTCGGCGCGCAGCAGCGTGAACGCCGACGCGAACCCGATGGCCTCGACCCGGTCGCCGTCCGTCCGCATGGCGAGCAGGCGCTGTCCGCCGACCTCGCGCCACACCCACGGTTCGATCTCCTCGTAGACCGTGGGCGTCATGGTCTCCGGTCCGGGGGTGACCAGGATGGTGCCGTCGTCGCGGGCCTCCACCCGGGTCGATCCCAGGACGTTGATCACCGAGAGGAAGGTGCTGTGCATGGTCCGGGAGGCCGTGTAGGTGCCCTCCGCCATCGCCGCGTGCTCCACGGCCGTGTCCGTCCCGGCCGTGGCGGGGCGCTCGCCCGGCAGGTAGCGGTCGGCGAACCCGTTGACGACCGCCTCGCGCAGGCGCAGGCTGTCGATCCCCTCACGACCGCCGCCGTTGAGAGACACGAAGATCCCGGTGCCGTGGTCGGGGTGGATGGACAGGTGGGAGTGGAAGTAGAGGGTGTCGCCGCCGTGGCCGATGGCGCGCTGCCCGTTGCGGTCCTCCTCGAAGAACCCCAGTGCCATCCGCTGTCCCTCGGCGAGGGCGCCCAGGGAATCGGCGTCCAAGGCAGGGGAGTGCATGAGGTCGAGGGTCTCGGGGGTCAGCGGTGCCGTCTCCGCGTCGACCTCGCCCAGGTGGGCGAGCATGAAACGGGCCATGTCCGGGGCGGACGCGGTCAGCGCGCCCGCCGGGGCGTCGTCGATGACCTCGAAGGATCCGGCCGGCGAGGTGTCGTTCATGTAGCCGTTCGCCAGGCGCTCGCGCAGGTCCTCGGGGAGGGGCTGGGCGAAGGTGGAGGAGTCCATGCCGAGCGGTTCGAGGACGGTCTCGTCCACGTACTCGTCGAACGGGGTTCCCGAGACCCGCTCGACGACGTACCCGGCGACGGAGTTGCCGTAGTTGGAGTAGGCGGGGACCGTGCCCGGCGGGTACACCTGCTCGGGCGGGTCCTCGACCAGGTAGGAGCGCAGATCGGGGACGGCGTCCTCGGGCAGGAACATCCCCTCGATGCGCTCCTCGAAGCCGGGGGTGTGGGTCAGCAGGTGCCGTAGGGTGACGGGTTCGTCGAACTCGGTCTCCAGGGTGAAGTCGAGGTACTCGTTCACATCGGCGTCCAGGTCCAGGCGGCCCTCCTCCACCAGCCGCATCACGGCGGTAGCGGTGAAGAGCTTGGACACGGAGCCCACCCGGAACAGGGTGTCCTCGGCGTCGACCGGCACCGGCCCGCCCCCGTCGGAGCCGGTGTCGGCGTACCCGTAGCCCCGGGCCGTGAGGAGTTCCCCGTCGGCGACGACGGAGACGACGGCGCCGGGGATGCCGGTGTCGGCGAGGGCCGCGGGGAGCAGGCCGTCGAGCCAGGCGTCGACGTCCCGCTGGGTGAGCTCGGCCGCGGTGGGCGTCGGGATCGGAGGTGCGGGGGTGCCCTGGGGCGCCGGTGCGGCGCAGCCGGTGGCGAGTACGGCGAGGACGCCCATCGAGGCGGCCAGGGTCACCGTGGTACGGCGCCGTCGCGGCGGTGCGGTGGTCTTCGCGGGGATCACGGTCCCCTCCTTCCGGTGGTGTGATCCCAGCGTCGCGAAACCGACCCCTCCGGCACATCGGGCGCGGATCGGCATTCGGCTTACGACCTTCGGTGGAGGCGGCCCCCTCGTCGGGTGGATACGACGCCTTGTCGACTCATCGTCCCGTCGACACGGTGACACGGCGACCCGCCCTCCCGATCCGCCCCGGGCCTCATCGGAGCAGGCCCCGGGCCAGGAGGCGATCGCGCCCTCGGTGATGCTCAGTGACGGGTCGGGGACCAGCGCCGCCTCGGCGACCTCGTACTCGACGTCCTCCCCCTGGCCCACGGGACAGGCCCCCGTCGGGGCGTCGCGGAACAGGGACACGTCCGCGGCGCACGGGCTGTGCGCCCGCGCGCCGCGGACCCGGATGTGGGCGTCGGTGTTCTCCGTGGTCGTGCCACCACCCCGCCGGACATCACGGAGAGGCCGCCGCCGCTCACGGAGGAACCCGGAGGGTCAGCCGGTGTAGTTGGGGTCCTGCTCGATGGGGGAGGCGGGGCCGGCCCAGATCGGCGATCCGTCCGGGTTGAGGCCGGAGGTGTCCCACTCGCTCGGGGCGTCGGACTCCTCCTTCGGGTCCGCGAGGTCATCACCGGGCGAGGGGGCCACGGGGTCCGCGAGGTCATCACCGGGCGAGGGGGCCACGGGGTCCGCGGGGTCCTGGCCGGGCGAGGGGACAGCGGTCGGGGCCGCGGAGACGCCTTCGGAGGGCGTCTCGTCCTCGGCGAACGCCGGGGTGGCCCCGAAGAACATCGCGGCCATCGCCGCGGTGATGAGGAGCGTGGACTTCACGCGCATGATCGACCTTTCGTCGTGTGTTCTGAGGCTCTGTGCGGATGGGCGGCGCGTACGCCGCGCCGGGTGTGTCACCCGGTGATCTCGACCGGGGTTCCGAGCGGAAGCCGCTCGGCCATCCAGGTGACGTCCTCGTTGGACACCCGGATGCAGCCGTGGCTGACCTCGCCTCCCAGCCCCGACTCGTCGTCGGTGCCGTGCACCGCGAGTTGGCCGGGGCCGCCCGCGAAGGTCTCCAACGTCTCGGAGTGACCGCTGAGGCCGAAGGCGTAGACGCCGTAGGCGCCGTCGGGGTCCGAGGGCTGGAGCAGTTCGGTGAAGTAGTACTCACCGGGCGGCGTCGGGGTCTCGCTCGTGCCGATACCGATCGGCCCGGTACGGACCTCCTCCCCTCCTTCGAGGACGGCGAAGGAGAACTCCGCCATGTCGATCTCCACGCGGTACGCGGTGACGGTGAGTTCGACGTCGTCGGCCTGGATCCAGCCGGTGCTGCCGTTGGGCCGCACCGGCAGGAGCACCTCCAGCCAGTCGTCCTGGACCTGCTGGACGAGGAACGTGCGGTCCGCACCGAGATCGTTCGGGCTGGCCAGGGTGTGCAGCACCGTGTCCCCGCCCGGTTCGGCGAGGACGTCGATCCCGTCCCCGAGGACCGTGGCGATCCGCGCGCCCTCGGTCGCGGTCTCCCCGGTTCCTGTCGTTCCGGGGTCGGCGTCCCCCTCCTCGGAGGGGGACGAACAGGCTGTGACCGCGGTCAAGGCCACCACGGTGACCAGGGCGGGGAGAGCCCCGGGGGTTCGTCGGGGCATCAGGGATCGGCGCATGGGGGTCCATCCGGTCGAGAGGGTCCGGCGGGTCTCTCCACGCCGGACGCCATGAAGAGTGTCCGAAGAATGTGAAGAACCCGTGTGGCCGTCGTGTGCGTTCCGTGTGGTGACCTGCGGGGACCTCGACGCCGCTCGTCCCCGGGTCACGGTCCGGCCGTACGATCGTCGGTGTCGAGGCCCTGGAAGCCCGGGAACGGAGGTCCGTCCGCGTGTGCGCGCATGTCCTGGTGGCCGAGGACGACATGAACCAGGCCGATCTGATCCGGCGCTATCTGGAACACGAGGGGCACACGGTCCGCGTCGTCCACAACGGACGCGCCGTGCTGGAGGAGCACCACCGTGACCGCCCCGACCTGATCGTGATGGACGTGATGATGCCGGTCATGAGCGGGTTGGAGGCGTGCCGCGTGCTGCGCGCCGAATCCGACGTGGCGGTGCTGCTGCTCACCGCCCGCTCCACCGAGGAGGACCTGCTGACCGGCCTGGACCTGGGCGCGGACGACTACGTCACCAAGCCCTACAGTCCGCGCGAGCTGATGGCGCGGGTGCGCACGCTGCTGCGCCGTTCGCGCGCGTCCGTCGGACCCGAGGAGCAGGTGCTGAGCGCGGGCCCGATCTCGGTCGACCCGGCGCGGCACACGGTCCTGGTCGACGGAGCGCGGGTGGAGTGCACCCCCGTGGAGTTCCAACTGCTCCGGGCACTGGCGACCAGGCCGGGCCGCGTGTTGAGCCGGACCCAGTTGCTGGAGCGCATCCACGGCATCAGCGGGTACATCACCGAACGCACCATCGATGTCCATGTGAAGAACCTGCGCAGGAAGATCGAACCCGATCCGCGCCGACCGGCCCACCTGGTCACCGTCTACGGGGTCGGATACAAGCTCGTCGGGTCGAGCCGTGCCGGCTGAACGCGGGTCCGGGGAGCGGCTCGACCGCGCGCGCGGGGGCTCGCTGCGGCACGGTCTGCTGTTCCGGCTGCTGTCCGGGTCGATCCTGGTGGCGGTCTGTTCGATCACCGCGACGGCCTGGCTGGCGGTGCAGCGGACGTCGGAGTCGATCACCGTCCAGCAGGGGGAGACCCTGGCGGTGGACACCCACATCCACGACACCCTCCTCGGCTACGCCGCGACCCACCGGGGGTACTCGGGGGTGGGCGAGACCGTCCGCGACCTCGCGGAGGAGACGGGGCGCCGGATCGTCCTGACCACCGAGGGCCGGGCGGTGATCGCCGACTCCGCCGAGGGCTCCCCGCCGTTGCCGAGCCGGATCTCCTCCGTGGTCGACCCGTTGGCGGTGGACGTGACCCTCGCCGCGGAGGACGGGGACCGCATCGACCCTCGTGCGGTGGGCCCGTTCGCCCTGACCGACCACGAGCGCATGGTGCTGCGCGCGAAGGCGGAGGAGGGGGTCGCGTGCCTGGACACGATGTACATGATCCAGACGGAGGTGGTGACCGCGCCGACCGGCCGGCCGGCCCTGGACACGCCCCGGGGGGAGATCGGGGAGTCGGCCTGGATCGACTGCGGTCTCGACGCGCTGGACGTTCCCTTCGGCTCCGAGGAGGATGCGCTGAGGGAGCTGAACGCGAGCGTCACCGACTGCGGCGCCCCCTCCGGGACGACCCGCTTCGAGTACGCGATCGACGGGGCCGCCGGCGCACTCGTGATCAGGCCCGCCTTCGGGGGGGATTCCGTCTCACCGCCCGGGGACGAGGCCAGGGCGCCCGTGGACCCCGTCGATCCCGACACGCCGGTCGAACCGACTCCGGATGACGGGCGGGGCTCGGGTGCGGACCCCGAGGCCGGTGGGGTCGAACCGTCCCCGTGGGAGGAGTGGGAGGGCTGGGACGCACCGTCCGAACCCACCGCCGGCGCTCCTGCCGAGGAGGTACCGGAGGTGTTCGTGCCGGACACCCACGAGGACGTCTTCCCCAGCGAGGCACCACGATCCGATCTCGACCCCTCCGGTGCCTTGAGTGTGCGGATCCCCCCCGAGACCGCCGCCTGCTTCGACACCGCCCGACGCGAACAGCTCGACCCCCATGTGGCGCCCGCCGCGCTGTTGTTCATCGACGACCTGTCCGAGGGCCCGGAGTCGGGGCTGTCGTTGTCGCGCGAGGGCGTGCTGCGCGTCGGTGGCATGGTGCTGCTGGTCCTGGTCCTGACCGTCGTGGTGAGCGCGACCCTGGCGACCCGGCTCCTGCGTCCCGTCCACGCGCTCACCACGGCGGTGCGCCGGATGCGCGCGGGCGAGGAACCGACCCGCGTCGAGGTCCGCGACTCCGGTGAGATCGGCCGGCTCGCGGAGGCGTTCAACGAGATGACCGAGCATCTGGAGCGGGCCGAGGAACAGCGCAGGGCGATGGTCAGCGACGTCTCGCACGAGTTGCGGACACCGTTGAGCAACCTGCGCGGCTGGTTGGAGGCCGTGCAGGACGGTGTGGTGGACCCCGAACCCGAGCACCTGGAGATGCTGGTGGGGGAGACCCTGCTGCTCCAGGCCGTCATCGACGACCTCCAGGATCTGGCCCTGGCCGACGCGGGGCGGCTGCGGCTGTCACCGGAGCCGGTGGCGATCGGTCCGCTCATCGATCAGGTCGTCACGGGCCACGGGCTGCGCGCGGAGGAGGCCGGGGTGCGCCTGATCGACGAGAGCGAGGACATGACCCTGGTCGCCGACCGGACCCGGCTGCTCCAGGCGCTGGGGAACCTCGTCGGCAACGCGCTGCGGCACACCCCGGAGTCCGGCACCGTCACGATCCGGGCCCGCCGCTCGGACGGGGAGGCCGTCATCGAGGTGACCGACACCGGGGTGGGCATCGCCGAGGCGGATCTGCCGTACGTCTTCGAACGGTTCTGGCGGGCCGACAAGTCCCGCAACCGGCGGACCGGCGGCAGCGGGCTGGGCCTGGCCATCGTGCGCGGGCTGGTGGAGCTGCACGGCGGCCGGGTGTCGGTGCGCAGCACCGTGGGCAAGGGCACGACCTTCACGATCCGGCTGCCTTCGGCCGGTCCCCCGGAGCGGGGACCGGCCGGAGAGCGCTAGATCAGGCCGCGCCGGTTCAGCAGTGGCTCCAGGCGCGGTTCGCGGCCCAGGAACTCCCGGGTGGCGGCCATCGGGTCGACGCTGCCGCCCACCGACAGCACCAGGCGGCGGAACCGGTCGCCGTTCTCCCGGGTGAGGCCGCCGTTCTCGGTGAACCACTCCACGCTGTCGGCGTCGAGCACCTCGCTCCAGACGTACGAGTAGTAGCCGGCGTGGTAGTCGCCGGCGAAGCAGTGCTGGAAGTAGGCGGTCCGGTAGCGGGGGCGCACCTGGAGCAGGTCCAGGCCCCACCTCTTCAGCGCCTCCGTCTCGAAGGTGGCCGGGTCCACCTCCTCGCCGGGGGCGATCCGGTGCCAGGACCAGTCGAGGAGCGCGGCGGCCAGGTACTCGACCGTCGCGAAACCCTGGTCATAGCGTTCGGCCGCGACCATCTTCTCGATGAGCTCGGTGGGCACCGGCTCTCCGGTCTCGTGGTGGCGGGCGTAGTTCGCCAGGACCTCCGGATCGTTCGCCCACATCTCGTTGACCTGGGAGGGGAACTCGACGAAGTCGCGCGGCACCTCGGTGCCCTCCAGGCGGGGGAAGCGCACCGACGAGAGCAGACCGTGCAGCGCGTGCCCGAACTCGTGGAAGGCCGCGTTGAGCTCGTCCGGGGTGAGCAGGGTCGGCCCGGAGACCGGCTTGGTGATGTTGAGGTTGTTGACGACCACCGGTCTCTGACCCAACAGCTCGGACTGCTCGACCAGGTTGTGCATCCACGCGCCGCCGCCCTTGGTGGGCCGGGCGTAGGGGTCGAGCAGGAACAGGCCGAGACCCGAGCCGTCGGCGTCGAACACCTCCCACACGCGGACGTCGGGGTGGTAGCCCCGCAGGTCGGTCCGCTCGGTGAAGGTGATGCCGTACAGCCCGGTGGCGGCGTGGAAGACCCCGTCCACAAAGACCCGCTCCAGCTCGAAGTAGGGGCGCAGGGCCGCCTCGTCGACGTGGTAGCGGCTCTGCCGGACCTTCTCCGCGTAGAACGCCCAGTCCCACGCCTGGATGGGGTGTCCGGCCAGCTCCTCCAGTTCCCCGGCCAGCCGGTGGAGGTTGCGGACGGCCGGTTCGACCATCGCGCCGAGTCGCTCCTCGACCGCCTCGACGGTCTTGGCGGTCTGGTCCGCGACCTTGTACGCGGCGTGGTCGGGGTAGCCGAGGAGGGCGGCGCGTTCGGCGCGCAGCGCGGCCATGCGGGCGGCGATCTCGACGTTCCCGGGGGCGCGTTCGACGCTGAGGGTGTGGAGCCGCTCGCGCACGGACCGGTCGGTGAGCCGGGCCAGTGCGGGCTGGACGCTGACGTTGAGCAGGGGCAGGACGTACTTCCCGTCCTGCTCGGCCATGGCGATCCGGTCCTCGTCCAGTCCGTCGAGTTCCGCGGCGTCGTCGACGACGAGCGCGGACTCGGTGAGGGACTCGACCACGTTCTGGCCGAACTCGGTGGACAGACGGGCCAGTTCCCCGTTGAGCTCGCGCAGTCGGCTCTGATCGGCGTCGTCGAGGAGGGCGCCGGCCTTGACGAAGTCGGTGCGGTACCGCTCCAGGAGGGCGGCCTCCTCCGGCCCGTCGGCCATGACCTTCTCGATCCGCTTCCACAGGTCGCGGTCGAGGGTGATGGCGTCGGCGTGCGCGGCCAGCCGGGGGGACATCTCCTTCTCGATCTCCTTGACGCCGTCGGTGGCGTCGGAGGAGCTGAAGGTGAAGAAGACGTTCGAGACCCGGCGCAGGACGGCCCCGGAGCGCTCCAGCGCGGTGAGGGTGTTCTCGAAGGTCACGGGGGCGGGGTCGTTCTTGATCGCGTCGATCTCGGCGATCTGCTCGGCCATGCCCCGTTCGAAGGCGGGGAGGAAGTGCTCCTCGCGGATGTTCTCGAAGTCGGGGAGCCCGTAGGGCAACGCGCTGGGAGCGAAGAACGGGTTGTCGGTCAAGGGTCGGGCTCCTCGTGTGCTGGGCGACGGCTCTCCGTGCCGTTCTACCGCGCCGGAGTCGTCCCGTCACCCCACTTTCGTCGAGGGCGAATCCCGGACCGCGCTCCACCTTCGGAGGGCTCGGGGCCGCGCATGGCCTTCGGCCTGATCGAAGGATGGAGAGCCGCTGGACACCCGGGGCGGCCCGCCGATCAGACCGCCCGGCGCACTCCCGCTCCGGGACACCGGGGAGCGGTGACCCGCCCTGCGGGAGCCGATGTCGGCCGGAACGACCACGCGAGCGCGGGCGGCCCGGCGTCCGACCGTGCCGACGTGTCGCCGTGTCGATACGGCGACGTGTCGGCAGGTCGACGGGTCGGCAGGTCGACGGGTCGGCAGGTCGACGGGTCGACGCGGCCTCGGGGCCTCCGGAAGTACGAGGAGAACCGGATCGGGCCCCTCCGCGTCCTACGGGCGCCCCCTGAGAGAATCGAGTGGTGCCCGTGCCACAACCACCGTTGCGCGACGTCTGCGACCCCCTGCTGCCCCGGCCCGTCACCGAGGTCCTCAGGGACACGCCGGGGCGGCTCGCGCCCGCCGCCCCGGGCACCGCGCCCGCACTGCGGTACCCCTACCTCGAACGCCTGCTGATCGGACTCCCCCTCTGCGTCGGGATCATCACGGTCGTGTGGCTGCTGGAACAGGCGTCGGGCGGCCTGGCCGCCTGGTGCGCCGCGCTGGCGGGCGCGTTCCTCTACATCGCACGCCCCATGCCCGACGAGGAACCCATGGACTCCCTGAGGTTCGCGGGCGTACTCGGCCTGGGCTATTTCATGCCGTGGTCCGTGTGGGCCGCCGGCATGTCGGCGGTGTTCGGCTCCGTGACCGCGTCCGTCGGCTTCCTGCACGTGGTCCTCCTGTTCTTCTTCGTTCTGAGGGGCGGCGGCCGGGTGCGCGCCGGGGTACCGCGCGACCGGTGTGTCACGGTCGACGAGTTGGAGCACACCGAGAGGGACGTCCTGCGAAGGGTCCAGAGACTCATCGACGAGGTCGAGGAAGGTGGTCGGGTGCTGGCCCCGCACTACGATCCGACCGAGACCCTGATCTCGCTGCGCGCATGGGAGTGGACCCTGGCCGACCGGATGCGCCGGACCTCCGAACTGGCCCGCCGGCTGGACGAGGTGGAGTCCGCGGAGGTGCGCCGGGCACTACACGCCGGAACGGACGTGGTGGCGCACGCCCGCGAGAAGGACGAACGCACGGTGGCCCGCGTCGAGCAGCGCCTGCGCTCGGTGCGCGAGGCGGTGCGGGCCCACCGGGACCTGGAGCGGCTGGGCGCGCGGGCCCACTCCACCGACGCGTACGCCGACCTGCTCGCCCACGTGGAGGGAGCCCGGGAGGCGAGCCCGACCGACCCCGTCGGGGCCGACGACGACCCCGGTCTGATCGCCGCCCGAGAGACCCTGCGCCTCCGGATCAGGGACGCGGACACGGCCGGTGACTGGCTGGCGAAGGCCCTGCGCGCGGAGCGCGGCGAACGGACCGACCGCGCCTGAACCGGGGCCGGAGGTCGGCGTATTCGGCGTGCACCGTCCTGAGCGTCACGGGTCGGTCCTCAGGGCTCATCGCGGCGTGGACCACGCGTGCACCGCCCACGCACAGCCGTTCGAGGGGCCGATGACGGCGGCTGACGCGGGGCGCGGTCGGCGACAGGTCCCCGGCGGAGACGGGCAGGCGGATCCCCACCCCGGAAGGGCGGGTCTCGGCGGGGGCACGGTGCTCCGGAACACGATGGGGGCGGCTCCTCGGCGACCCGCCGCCGTTGGTCGGAGCGGCCGGCGTCCGATGGCGTTGCTGTCACTGCTGCTGTCAGCTTGGGAGTTCGAGGCTACGGAAACCGGCTGGCCTGCACCCTTCTGACCTGGGGCGCTGCGGGCGATCGCTGCCTGAGTGACCGTGAGTCCCCCTTTGTCGCCTCCCTGACGGGCGAGCAACGGGCACGACGGCTAGATGCCCTTCGGGCTTTGACGTCCTGCGGAACATCATGCTCTTCTTCGGCCCGAATGGCGAGCGCCAGGTTTCCATGCCCTACGGGCTTTGACGTCCTGCGGAACCTCATTGAGGTCGCGTTCGCAGATGAGGAAGGGTTTCCATGCCCTACGGGCTTTGACGTCCTGCGGAACCCTTCCCGATTTTCACCGGGCCTGACCTGCGGCGATACACCCCTTCTGCACGCGACCGGGTCTTGAACCCCTCGCGAGTGCGTGACCTGCGCGACATTGCGACTCTGCGAGCCTTTGACCAGCACAAACGCCCTGCACGCAAGACGGGGTTCTGGGCATGTGCCGCGATTGCCTGTACACGCCACCCTCCCCGCAGCTCATCAGCTCTGACATGACCCTGTCCACCCTTCCCCAAGGGCGGGCGCCGTGTCCAGACCGTACGCCCGGCTGCTCCCGCGACGTCCCGCGTTGCCCGAACAGGGTGGCACCCCCGGCACCACGGCGACGGGCCACCACGGGTTCGGGCCGAGATGCCCGAGGTGGCGGACTCACCGTTGCGGACGATCCGGCTCCACCACCTGCGGCACTCCGTGGCGTCTCTGCTCAAGAAGGCCGGCGTGGCTCCCAGGGACGCGATGGAGATCCTCGGGCACAGCCGGATCGCGGTCACCATGGAGATCTGTACACATAGCGACGAAGCGACACAGCGCGAAGGGCTCGGGCGTCTGGGCGGAACACTGTTCGGAACGCCGGAGAAGTAGCCCGTTGCCGGCACTACTACTGTCGAAGGCCCCCGCCGGATATCCGACGGGGGCCTTCGTGCTGCTTACGAGTGGGCGTACCAGGACTTGAACCTGGGGCCTCATCCTTATCAGGGATGCGCTCTAACCGACTGAGCTATACGCCCTCGTTCCGAGTGGAACTCTACCGCATCCGATGGACCGGGGCGAACCGGTTACCGGGTGCGAACGGGAGTCGGGACGCGGCTCGCGCGTCCCTCTTCACCTTCGATTTTACCGGTCTCCGGGAGTGCTCCGGACCGCTCTCGCGACGCGTGCGGGCCCGGACCCCGACGGGGTCCGGGCCCGCACGCGGAGCCGCTTCCTACTCGGCCTCGGACAGCGTGACGTCGAGGCCGCCCACGAGGTCGGCGACCAGGTTGTAGACCATGGCGCCCACCGTGGACAGAGCGGTGATGAGCACGATGTTCAGCGCGCCGACGACACCCGTGTACCCGAGCACGCGGCCGGGCGAGAACCACGCCGCCGGGTTGAGGCCGAGTTCGCCGTCCCCGTCGCCGTCGCCCTCCAGCAGCGCGTTGATCATGTTGGTCAGCTCGTCGAACACGCCCAGCATCGACAGGGTCGCGTAGATCACCGCCACCGCGACGAACAGGATGATGAAGCACACCAGGGAGACGACGAAGCTGAACTTCATCACCGACCACGGCTCCACGCGGGAGACCGTCAGGTGCGCCTTGCGGCTGCTGAGGGTGGCCTTGACCGCGCCCCCGTCCTTGGGGACCGTACCGTCGCCCGGGGTCTCCGTCATGGTGGTCGCCTCTCCGTCGCCCGTGGGGGCCGCGTCGGTCGTCTCCACGTCCCCTGCGGGAGCGGTGTCGTTCGTGGTGGTGTTCCGCTGGTTGTCAGACATAGAAACGTTACCGCTGGACTTTCCTTGAGAGCGGGTGGTTGAGCGACCGGGACCCGTGGGGGTGACGTCCCCCCACGGGTCCTATCGGGACTTAACGCGCAGTCTAGGCCTCGGGTTCGCCTTCGGCCGCGACCGTGTCGATGACCGTGTCGTCGGCGGCGTCCTCAAGCCCCTCCTCGTCGTCACCGGCCTCGGCGTTACGGGCGATCGCGACGATCTTGTTGCCCTTGTTCAGGTTCATCAGCCGAACGCCCATGGTGGTGCGGCCGGACTGCTTGACCTCGGCCGCGCCGGTGCGGATGACCCCGCCGGCGGAGGTGATCGCGAAGACCTCGTCGATCCCCGGGTCGACCATGAGCGCGCCCACCAGCTTGCCGCGCATCTCGACGACCTTGGCGGTCAGTACGCCCTTGCCGCCGCGGTTCTGCACCGGGTACTGGTCGGACGGGGTGCGCTTGGCGTAGCCGTTCTCCGTGGCGACCAGGACGTCGGTGGACCCGTCGCCGGGCCGGATGACGTCCATGCTCAGCAGGTAGTCGCCTTCGAGGAAGCGCATACCGATCACACCGCTGGTGGCCCGGCCCATGGGACGCAGGGACTCGTCGGAGGCCGGGAACCGGATCGCCTGGGCGTCACTGGAGATGAGCAGCAGGTCGTCGTCGCCGAAGACCAGGCGGGCGGCGATCAGCTCGTCGCCCTCGCGGAGGTTGATCGCGATGATGCCGGCCGCGCGCGCCGAGTCGAAGTCCTCCAGGCGGGACTTCTTGACCAAACCCTCACGGGTGGCCAGGACCAGGTACGGCGCGGCCTCGTAGTCGCGCAGCGCCATGATCTGCGCGATCTCCTCGCCCGGCTGGAACGGCAGGAGGTTGGCCACGTGCTGGCCGCGCGCGTCGCGGGCGGCCTCGGGCAGCTCGTAGGCCTTCGTCCGGTACACCCGGCCCTGGTTGGTGAAGCACAGGATCCAGTGGTGGGTGGTGGTGACGAAGAAGTGCTGGACGATGTCGTCCTGCTTGAGCTGGGCCCCGCGCACGCCCTTGCCGCCGCGCTTCTGCGCCCGGTAGTTGTCGATGCGCGTGCGCTTGGCGTACCCACCGCGGGTGATCGTGACGACCACGTCCTCCTCCGCGATGAAGTCCTCCATGCGCATGTCACCCTCGAACGGGATGATGTGCGTGCGCCGCTCGTCGCCGTACTTGTCGACGATCTCGCCCAGCTCCTGGCGGATGATGGTGCGCTGGCGGACGTCCGACTCCAGGATGTCGTTGTAGTCGGCGATCTGCGCCATCAGCTCGTCGTACTCGGAGGTGAGCTGGTTGCGCTCCAGGGCCGCGAGCTTGCGCAGCTGCATGTCGAGGATGGCGCGGGCCTGGACGTCGTCGATGTCCAGCAGCCCCATGAGACCGGTGCGCGCCTCGTCGGCGGACGCGCTGGACCGGATGAGGGCGATGACCTCGTCGATGCGGTCCATGGCCTTGAGCAGCGCGCGCAGGATGTGGGCGCGCTCCTCGGCCTTGCGCAGCAGGTACCGGGTGCGCCGGACGATGACCTCGACCTGGTGCTTGACCCAGTGCCGGATCATCTGGTCCAGGCGCAGGGTGCGCGGCACCCCGTCGACCAGCGCCAGCATGTTGGCGCCGAAGGTCTCCTGGAGCTGGGTGTGCTTGTACAGGTTGTTGAGGACGACCTTGGCGACGGCGTCGCGCTTGAGCACGATGACCAGGCGCTGACCGGTTCGGCCGCTGCTCTCGTCACGCACGTCGGCGATGCCGTTGATCTTGCCGTCCTTGACCAGGTCGGCGATCTTCAGCGCGAGGTTGTCCGGGTTGACCTGGTAGGGCAGCTCGGTGACGACCAGGGTCTGGCGGCCCCGGTTGTCCTCCTCGACCTCGACCACGGCGCGCATGGTGATGGAGCCGCGCCCGGTCCGGTAGGCCTCCTCGATGCCGCGCTTGCCGACGATCAGGCCGCGGGTCGGGAAGTCGGGGCCCTTGACGCGTTCGATGAGCGCGTCGAGCAGTTCCTCGTCGGAGGTCTCGTGGTTCTCCAGGTACCAGTAGACGCCCTCGGCCACCTCGCGCAGGTTGTGCGGCGGGATGTTGGTGGCCATGCCCACCGCGATCCCCGAGGAACCGTTGACCAGCAGGTTCGGGAAGCGGGCGGGGAGCACGACGGGCTCGGAGGAGCGGCCGTCGTAGTTGGGACGGAAGTCGACGGTCTCCTTCTCGATGTCCCGGAGCATCTCCATGGCCAGCGGCGCGAGTTTGCACTCGGTGTAGCGCATGGCGGCGGCCGGGTCGTTGCCCGGGGAGCCGAAGTTGCCGTTGGGGTCGACCAGCGGCATCCGCATGGACCACCACTGGGCCAGCCGGACCAGGGTGTCGTAGATGGCACTGTCACCGTGGGGGTGGTAGTTGCCCATCACGTCGCCGACGACGCGGGCGCACTTGAAGAACCCGCGGTCGGGGCGGTAGCCGCCGTCGTACATCGCGTACAGCACGCGCTGGTGGACGGGCTTGAGACCGTCACGGACGTCGGGCAGGGCGCGACCCACGATGACCGACATCGCGTAGTCGAGGTAGCTGCGCTGCATCTCGACCTGGATGTCGACCGGTTCGATGCGGTCGGTGATGCGCTGGGGGACGTCCAGGGCGGAGTCCGCTCCCTCAGGGGCGTCCGGGTTGTTCGCATCCGTCACGGATGTCGATCCCTTCTACGAAGCTTCGGTTGAGCTCGGTTCGCTGCCCGGGGCCGCCGGCCCCGGGCCTGGTCCCTAGATGTCCAGGAAGCGGACGTCCTTGGCGTTGCGCTGGATGAAGGCGCGTCGGGACTCGACGTCCTCGCCCATGAGCACGCTGAACATGTCGTCCGCCTGAGCGGCGTCCTCCAGGCTGACCTGGAGGAGAACACGTCGGTCGGGATCCATGGTGGTGTCCCACAGCTCGCCGGCGTTCATCTCGCCCAGACCCTTGAACCGCTGGACCATGTCGCGCGGGCGCGGGTCCTTCTTGCCGGCGGCCATGCCGGCCTCGATGATGCGGTCGCGCTCGGCGTCGGAGAAGGCGTAACCGGCCTCGGAGCCGCGCTGGTCCCACTTGATCTTGTACAGCGGCGGCTGGGCCAGGTAGACGTGGCCGAGCTCCACCAGCGGCTTCATGAAGCGGAACAGCAGCGTGAGCAGCAGGGTGCGGATGTGCTGGCCGTCGACGTCGGCGTCGGCCATCAGGATGATCTTGTGGTACCGCAGCTTCTCGGCGTCGAACTCCTCGTGGATGCCGGTGCCCAGGGCGGTGATGATCGCCTGGACCTCGTTGTTCTTGAGGATGCGGTCGATGCGGGACTTCTCGACGTTCAGGATCTTGCCGCGGATGGGCAGGATGGCCTGGTTGTGCGGGTTGCGGCCGCCCTTGGCGGAGCCGCCGGCCGAGTCGCCCTCGACGATGTAGACCTCGCACTCCTCCGGGTTCGTCGACTGGCAGTCGGACAGCTTGCCGGGGAGGGAGGTGGACTCCAGGAGGGTCTTGCGCCGGGTGAGGTCACGGGCCTGGCGGGCGGCGATGCGGGCGCGGGCGGCCTGGCTGGCCTTGGACACGATGTCCTTGGCCTCGCCGGGGTTGCGCTCGAACCAGTCGCGCAGGTGCTCGTTGGTGACCTTCTGGACGAAGGACTTGGCCTCGGTGTTGCCGAGCTTCGTCTTGGTCTGACCCTCGAACTGGGGCTCGGCGAGCTTGACCGAGATGATGGCGGTGAGGCCCTCACGGATGTCGTCGCCGGTGAGGTTGTCCTCTTTCTCCCGCAGCAGTTTCTGGTCGCGGGCGTACCGGTTGACGAGCGTGGTCAGCGCCGACCGGAAGCCCTCCTCGTGCGTGCCGCCCTCCGCCGTGTTGATGGTGTTGGCGAAGGTGTGCACGGAGGAGGTGTACGACTGGTTCCACTGCATGGCGATCTCGGCCGAGATCCCCTCGCCGTCCTCCTCGAAGGAGATGATGGAGGCGTGCGCCGGTTCCTTCTTGGCGTTGATGTGCTTGACGAAGTCGGCCAGGCCTTCCTCGTAGTGGAAGGTGTCGACGGTGGGGCCGCCGTCGGTGTGCTCGGGCCGCTCGTCGCGGAGGGTGATGGACAGCCCCTTGTTGAGGAAGGCCATCTCCTGCATGCGCCGGGCCAGCGTCTCGTAGGAGAACGTGGTGGTCTCGAAGATCGAGCCGTCGGCCCAGAAGGTGATCTGGGTGCCGGTCTCGTCGGTGGCCTCACCCTGGATGAGCGCCTCGGTGGGCGCGGTCATCTCGTAGTGCTGGCGCCAGACGTGGCCGTCCCGCCGGATCTCGACGTCCAGGGCGGTGGACAGCGCGTTGACGACGGAGACGCCGACGCCGTGCAGACCGCCGGAGACGGCGTAGGACTTGCCGTCGAACTTGCCGCCCGCGTGCAGCGTGGTGAGGACGACCTCGACGGCGGGCCGTTTCTCCACCGGGTGCATGTCGATGGGGATGCCGCGGCCGTTGTCGGCCACCCGCACGCCGCCGTCGGCCAGCAGGGTCACCTCGATGGCGTCGGCGTGCCCCGCCAGCGCCTCGTCGACGGAGTTGTCGACCACCTCGTAGACAAGGTGGTGCAGGCCCCGCTCCCCGGTGGAACCGATGTACATTCCGGGGCGCTTGCGGACCGCCTCAAGCCCCTCCAGAACCGTGATTGATCGAGCGTCGTAGGCCAAGTGGGTACACCCTCCTGCTGGGGACGACTGCCGGCTTCGGCCGAGCGGACGGCGGCCGGCCGAGGGCAGGGGGACCCCAAGGGGCGGCATGCCGCGACACCTGGGAGATCACCGTTCGCCGCTCGGTCCGTCCGCCCACCCTCTCTTGGGGGCGTGATACCGGCTACAGACGTCTGAAGAACCGCCTCCATGATACCCCGCGCGGTACGACAAAGTGGCATTGGCGACCCCTGTGCCGCATCACAACGAACGTTCGGGGAGGGAGACGGGTCCCTACACGCGGGAGGGGCTTCTCGGGGTTCCGGGAGCACTTCAGATGCCTTGGGGAGAGGTTCGGTTCCGGTCCGCTCCCGTCCACCCGGCCACACCGGTGAACACCACGGAGCACCTACCCCACACGCCCCACCACAACCGCGTCCACCTGGGGATATCCACAGCCTGTGGACGATGGGGGCCGCGCCGGGCATCGGCCGGAAGGGCTCAGCGCCGGCGGGAACCGGGCCCCTTGACCTTGATGGAGACGACGGTGCCCTCGCCCAGCTCCTCGTTGATCCGTCGCATCAGGTCCCGCACCATGGAGCGCGCGTGGGCCGCCATGGTCGGCGAATCCGCCACCAGGACCAGCTCGCCCTCCGCGTAACTCTCCGGGCGCAACCGGCGGGCGTTGAACTCCCCGACGATCTCCGACCAGCGGCCGAACACGCCGCCGATCCGCACCTGTTCCTGCCAGCCGTGCTCGACCAGCCAGGTGCGCACGGCGTCGCCGAACATCTGCGGCTCGTTGCGTGACCGCAATCGGCCACGCTTGCGCGGGCCGGAGCCCCGGGGCACCGCGCCGCGGTCCCGGGCCTCGGCGCGGGCCCGCGCCAGCGCCTGCCGGGCGAGGTCCGCGCCGGAGGCCGCCGGGGGCGCGGAAGGCGTGGAGGGCTTGGAGAGCGGGGAAGGGGCCGACGGGGCTTCGACGCCGAGGTCGTCCACAGGCTGTGGACGACGGATCGCGGAACCGGGATCGGACAGGCCGGATCCCCGCCGGGGATCCACAGGCTGTGGACGACCTTCACTCACCGGCGACCGTCCCCTCGCGCACCCCGAACCGGGCGCCGTCCAGTTCCTTGGGGATGTCGTCGGCGACCGCCGCCGTCACCAGGACCTGTTCCGCGCCGCGGACCCGCTCGGCCAGCCGGCGCCGACGTTCGGTGTCCAGCTCCGCGAACACGTCGTCGAGGATGAGCACCGGGTCGTCGCCGTCCGCCCGCAGCAGGTCGAACGCCGCCAGCTTGAGCGAGAGCGCGTACGACCACGACTCACCCTGGCTGGCGTACCCCTTGGCGGGCAGCCCGCCGAGTTCCAGGAACAGGTCGTCGCGGTGCGGGCCCACCAGGCTCACGCCGCGTTGGAGTTCGCGGTCGCGCTGCTCGACCATGGCCGACCGCAGGGCCTCCGCGAGTCGGGCGCGGTCGTGCGGGGGTTCCTCCCCCTCGGTGGCGAGCGGGCTCCGGTAGGAGGGCACCGCCGGACCGCCGGAATCGGTGAGCCCCGCGTAGGACGCGTCGACCAGCGGCCGCAGTTCCTCGACCAGACCCAGTCGGGCGGAGAGCAGCTCAGCGCCGATCTCGGCCAGGTGGGCGTCCCACACCTCCAACGTGCTCAGGTCGGGCGCCGAACGCTGTCGGAACATCCGTCCCGACGCCGACTTCAGCAGGGCGTTGCGCTGTTTGAGGACCCGGTCGTAGTCGGAGCGCACCCCGGCCATCCGGGGGGACCGGGAGACCAGGAGATCGTCGAGGAACCGACGCCGCTCCCCCGGGTCGCCCTTGACCAGGGACAGGTCCTCCGGGGCGAAGAGCACCGTGCGCAGGATCCCCAGGACGTCGCGCGGTCGCCCGGCCACCGCCCGGTTGATCCGGGCCCGGTTCGCTCGGCCCGGGTTGAGTTCCAGGTCGACCAGCATGTCCCGGTCGTCGCGCACCACCCGGGCCCGGACGATGGCGCGGGCCGCCCCCTGGCGTACCAGTGGGGTGTCGGAGGAGACGCGGTGGCTGCCGAGCGTGGCCACGTATCCGATGGCCTCGACCAGGTTGGTCTTGCCTTGGCCGTTGGCGCCGACGAACACGCTCACACCGGGCTCCAGCTCCACGAGGGCCTCGGTGTAGGAACGGAAGTCGGCCAGTTGCAGATGGGAGACGTACATCCGGCCTTCCTCCTGGTCAGGGGAGCGGACGAGACGGTGGGAGGGGTGGGGCGGAGGGCGGGTCCCCGGCGGGGCGCTGACCGGATCGCGTCCCGACCCCAGACGGGGCCGGGACAGATCGGCGACGGTGGATCAGGCCTGGTCGGCGGTGGTGGCGCCGTCGGCCTTGGTGACCGCGTGGCCGCCGAACTGGTTGCGCAGCGCCGCGACGACCTTCATCGACGGGCTGTCGTCCTGGCGGGAGGCGAACCGGGCGAAGAGCGCCGCGGTGATGGCCGGTGCGGGCACCGCCAGGTCGACGGCGGCCTGCACCGTCCAGCGGCCCTCGCCGGAGTCCTGGGCGTAACCGCGCAGCCCCTCCAGCCCCGGGTCCTCCTCCAGCGCCCGGGAGAGCAGGTCGAGCAGCCAGGAGCGCACCACCGTGCCCTCGCGCCAGCTCTCGAACGTGCCGGGGACGTCGTCGACGATGCCGGAGGCCGCCATGAGCTCGAAGCCCTCGCCGAAGGCCTGCATCATGCCGTACTCGATGCCGTTGTGGACCATCTTGACGAAGTGGCCCGCGCCGATGGGGCCGGCGTGCACGAAGCCGCCGCCCTCGTCGGGGGTGAGGGAGTCGAAGACCGGCCGGGCCCGCTCGATGTCGGCGGCCTCGCCGCCCACCATGATCCCGTAGCCGTTCTGGCGCCCCCAGACGCCGCCGCTGACGCCGGCGTCGATGTAGCCGATGCCCTTGGCTGCCAGGAGGTCGGCGCGGGGACGGTCGGCGACGTAGTGGGTGTTGCCGCCCTCGATGACGAGGTCGCCCTCCTGGAGGAGGTCGGCCAGCTCGGTGATGGTGGACTCGGTGGGATCCCCGGCGGGGACCATCACCCAGATCACCCGGGGAGCGGCCAGACGGTCCACCAGGGACGCGAGGTCGTCGACGTCGCGCTCGGGGGAGACGACGTCGTAGCCGACGACCTCGTGCCCCTTCTCCCGGAGCCGGGCGGCCATGTTGCCGCCCATCTTCCCGAGGCCGACCATTCCGAGCTGCATGCTCTCGCTCCCCCTTGTGCGCCGCCTGTGGACGGATTCTTCGGACCGTGGATCGTGGACCCCGAGCGGTCCGGCCCGTTCGAACGTGTCGGGGACCGGACCGGGCGACCCGGATCAGTTCGGCTGTCGTACCGGCATGATCAGGTAGCGGTATTCGGGGTCCGTGCCTTCGGCGGCCGGCTTCCCGGTCAGGATCGACGGCCGCGTGGAGGTGGTGAAGTTCAGTCGGGCCACGTCGGTGCCGATGGCGCCGAGACCGTCGAGCAGGTAGCCGGAGTTGAACGCGATCTGGATGTCGTCGCCCTCCAGCTCGGCCTCCAGGACCTCGACCGCCTGGGCCTCCTCGCCGGTGCCGGCCTCCAGGACCAGACGCCCCGGGGTGAAGGAGAGCCGCAGCGGGGTGTTGCGTTCGGCGACCAGGGAGACGCGCTTCACGGCCTCCACGAACTCGGAGCGGGAGACCTCCGCGACGGAGTTGAAGGTGTCCGGCAGCAGGGCGCGGTACTTGGGGAACTCGCCGTCGAGCAGGCGGCTGGTGGTGCGGCGGCCTCCGCCCTCGAACCCGATCATGCCCTCGCCGGTGTCGCTGCCGGAGAGCGCGATGGAGACCTCGGCGCCGGAGGTGAGCGACTTGGCGGTGTCGTGGAGCGTCTTGGCGGGGACCAGGGCGACCGCGGACAGACCGGGGTCGGCGGGCTTCCAGGTGAACTCGCGCACCGCGAGGCGATAGCGGTCGGTGGAGGCGAGGGTGATGGTCTCGCCCTCGATCTCGACGCGCACACCGGTGAGCATCGGCAGGGTGTCGTCGCGGCCGGCGGCCACGGCCACCTGGCTCACGGCGGCGGCGAAGGCGTCGCTGCCGACGGTCCCGCTCACACCGGGCATCTCCGGGAGCGTGGGGTAGTCCTCCACCGGCATGGTGGTGAGCGTGAACTTGGCGCTGCCCCCGGTGACCACGACCTTGGCACCGTCCGTGGCGACCTCCACTGGCTGTGCCGGGAGGTTGCGGGTGATCTCGGACAGGAGCTTGCCGGTGACCAGGACCGTGCCCGGCTCCTCGACGTCCACGTCCACGACGGCCTGCGTGGAGACCTCGTAGTCGAAGCCGGACAGGCGCAGCTGCTGACGGCCCTCGAACTCGCCCGCCTCCAGCAGGATCCCGACGAGGACGGGGACCGAGGGGCGCGTGGGGAGTGTGCGCGCGGTCCAGGCGACCGCTTCGGCCAGTACGTCGCGTTCGACCCGGAACTTCACTTGCCGACTCACTTTCCGCCCGGCCGGGGTGCCCGGCCGAAGTCTCAACGTTGCTGCTCTTGGGTGTCTCTGGGAGGTCGCGGGTCGGCCGCCGTCAACAGGCTGTGGACGACGTGGGCGGCGGATGCCGTCACCGGGGTGGACACCTGCGAGGTGAGCCGGGTGCGTCGTCGGAGTCGGTCTCGGATCGGCCGGGCCGGGAGCCCGTAGGGGTCACCGCTCGGATGCGGGCGGCGGAGGACAGGGGCGAGATCACACGTTACCCGGATTCACCCGCTGCCGCTGCCGGCCCCGGGGCCACGGCGGTCACGGCGAGTTGTCCACAGATTTTCCGCGTTGCCGTTTCGAAGCCACACTTGGGTTAATGAAGGTGCGCAGTAGTAGTAGGGCCTGTGGATACTGTGGATAACCGTTGTTTTACCAGGTCAACACCGGAATTTTTATCCACAGGGCCTGTGGACGACCCTGTGTACAACTCGGCCGGCCTGTGGATGAATCGACTCGTCCCCAGGTTGTCCACAGCTCGTCCACAGGGTTGTCCACAGGTTCTCCCCAGGTTGTCCACAACCGGCTGTGGTCTGATGATCCGATGACCCCCACCCCTGTCCACAGGAACACCCCGGGTTACCCACAGCGATGGCGTGGTTATCCACAGGTTATCCACAGGGTTGTCCACAGATTTGGACCCCCTTCTGTGGATAACTTCGCCGGAGTCGGCGAAAATTTTTTTTCCGGCCCTTCCACATTTCCGGCCAACCTGCACAAAGAGGCTGTGGACAGAGTTGTCCACAGGAACGGTGCCAACGCGCGTTGACATGAGCGGGTGTCCTGCCGGGTGTGGGAAGGACAACAGGGCCGCGCGGACCCCGGAAACCGGGGCGAAGCCACTGGTCCGGGCATGTTCGGTGACGATGGCCGACACTCCTCGCCGAGTTCTCGAAGTGGGGCGGGCCTGGGCATAAACCTGTGGATAACCACCTGTGGAGAGACCCAGCCTGTGGATAACTCCCTGTGGACAACGTGTGCGGACCGCTTCGCGGGGTTGTGCACAGGAAGGAACGGGTCGGTGAGGGGATGGGGGGATCCCCGCCGTCGAGGAGCGCACGAGACGGGGGACGGAGACGCGCCGGGTCCCGGGGGGAGATGGGATCGGTCCGTCGAGGAGGTGGGAGGACGGGTGCCGACGACCCCCGGGTCCCCGCGTGTCCGCCCACAGCCCCGTGGGGTGTCCCCACGAAGGGCCGGGGGAGAAGGAGGGACGTCCCCGCTGATCTCCCGTGCGCCCTTCGTTTTTTCGCGGGCCGTCCCGGCCTGCGACGAGGGGTCGGGGTGGGCGGGAGAAGGGGAGAGCGGGGGTTGGGAGAAGGACGCCGGTGGGGAGGTGGGGGGGCCACCCCGTGGGGTCGCCCCACCTCCCCACCGGCGTACCGCGTCGTGTCGATACGTCTCCGAAGAGACGAGGCGACACGACCGTTCATCGACATGTCGTCCGCGACGGGGGGCGCATGAGTGGTCAGGACAGGGGCGGCTGGTCCTTGATACGACTGGTGAGCTCGTGCACCTGGTTGTAGATGGACCGGCGCTCCGCCATCAGCGCCCGCACCTTCCGGTCGGCGTGCATGACCGTCGTGTGGTCCCTGCCGAACTGC
Source organism: Nocardiopsis lambiniae (assembly GCF_031845465.1). Lineage (NCBI taxonomy): Bacteria > Bacillati > Actinomycetota > Actinomycetes > Streptosporangiales > Nocardiopsidaceae > Nocardiopsis > Nocardiopsis lambiniae. The sequence goes on from NZ_JAVREP010000009.1 coordinate 72,424, forward strand.
TGCCCGATCTTGGGCAGGGAGAGGTCGGTCAGCTCCCGGCAGAGGTACATGGCGATCTGCCGGGCGGTCACCAGCACCCGCGAGCGTGAGGTCCCGCACAGGTCCTCCACGGTCAACCCGAAATAGGCCGCGGTCTGGGACATGATCGCCCCGGCGGTCACCTCGGGCACGTCGGCGCCGGGGACCAGGTCGCGCAGCACCTGACTGGTGAGGTCCAGGTCGACCGACTGCCGGTTGAGGCTGGCGAACGCGGTCACCCGGATCAGCGCGCCCTCCAGCTCCCGGATGTTGGTGGAGATCTTGCTGGCGATGAACTCCAGCACCTCCGGTGGCGCGGCCAGACCCTCCTGCACCGCCTTCTTCCGCAGGATCGCGATGCGCGTCTCCAGTTCGGGCGGCTGAACGTCGGTGAGCAGACCCCACTCGAACCGGCTGCGCATCCGGTCCTCCAGCGTCGTCAGCTGCTTGGGCGGCCGGTCGCTGGAGATGACGATCTGCTTGTCGGAGTTGTGGAGCGTGTTGAAGGTGTGGAAGAACTCCTCCTGCGTCTGCTCCTTGTTCTCCAGGAACTGGATGTCGTCCACCAGGAGCACGTCGATGTCGCGGTACCGGCGACGGAAGCCGTCGGCCTTACCGTCGCGGATCGAGTTGATGAACTCGTTGGTGAACTCCTCGGAGCTGACGTACCGCACTCGGGAGCCCTCGTAGAGCCGGTGCGTGTAGTGCCCGATGGCGTGCAACAGGTGGGTCTTGCCCAGCCCGGAGCCGCCGTGGATGAACAGTGGGTTGTAGGCCTTGGCCGGGGCCTCGGCAGCCGCCACCGACGCCGCGTGGGCGAACCGGTTGCTGGAGCCTATGACGAAGGTGTCGAAGGTGTACTTGGGGTTGAGCCGCGCGTGTTCGCCCGGTGGGATCTCCGGGGAACGCCCGGGTGGGGAGGACGGCGCCGACACCGAGCGGGCCCGTCGCCGGGCCGCCGGCGCGGGACGCGGTTCCTCCGGGACGTCCGTCGCGTCGTCGTGATCGGACGGGGGGACGTCGTCCTCACCGGATTCCTCGGGTGCCGGCGGGGGCGGGGAGGGGAGGGTCTCCTGAGAGGCCGTGAGACCCGCCTCCGGAGTCTCCCAACGGTTGGGGCGCTCCCATTCGGCCTCGCCTCCGGTCCACGTCGCAGGGCCCCAGGAGGACGCCTCCGTGGGGGGCGCGGTCGGCTCGGACGGTGCCGCGGACTGTTCCCAGGCGGGGGGAGAGGACCGCCGGGGCCGCTGCGGGGCGGACGCCCGGGACGCCGGGGAGGCCCGGGCGACGGACGTCGACCAGGGCGCGGGCTCGCCGTACTGGATCTCCTCCTGGGTGAAGGAGTCGTCGGCGGGGTGACCGTAGGCGTCCGGGCCGGAGCCGAGCAGGTCGGCCTCGTGCGGCAGGGCGGCGTGTCGGCCCCCCGGGTAGGGGCGTTCCTGCGGGGGCTCCGGGCGTGCGTGCTGACCACGGGCCTCGGGCGACGCGACCGTTCCCTCGGGGCCGTCCAGGAGACCCTGGTCGAACCGGGCGGCACGGGGGTCCTCGGTCTCGCGCGGGGCGTAGGAGGTGTGCGCCGCGGGCGGGGGCGGCGGCGTGGGCACCGCGGTGGGGTCCACCGTCACCGCGACCCGGATCTCCCGTCCCAGGTGGGCGGAGAGCGCCTTGCTGATCATCGGGTAGAGCCGACTCTCCAGCACCTTCTTGGTGAACTCGTTGGGCGCCGCGATCAGCGCCGTGTCCTCGATCAGGCCCAAGGGGCGGGTCTGGGGCAGCCAGGCGCGCTGATGCGCCGGCAGGGAGTCGTTGTCGATCCCGTCCAGCACGCTGGACCAGACCGCTGCGAGGTTGACCTGTGCGTCAGCCAAAGCGACCTGCCATGTTGCTGTCCCTTCGATGCGGAGCTGTTCGTGCGGACTGGAGAGGGGACGGGGGCGTGTGCGACGGGTGGAGGGTACGGCTCGGATCCCCGGGGTCCTGAGCCCGTGCCGGATCGGGGTCGGCGGCGGGCGGACTCTCCATTGTCCTCCCCCGGCGACGGTGCCGGGGCAGGGTGGGCGGTATGCCCGATGTGAAGGTTCGCACGGGCCTGTGGAAAACCCGCTGGCCCGCCGATCCGGCAAGGCTTTGACTACCTATGGGTATCCACAGCTTCGGTCGGTTGTCCACAGGTTGTCCACAGGGTTATCCACAGGATGGCAGATCTGTGGACTCCGCGCAGAGTTATCCACAACAGGCAGGTCAGAATGTGTCCGTGAGGGTTTCGTCGGCATCGCCGGCGCTACGGGGAAGAGCGAGAGGAGAGTTATCCACAGGCTGAGGTTATCCACAGGGAAGGGGGGTTGTGGAAGTCTCACACGCCTGTGGATGACGATCTGTCCACAGGTCGCCCTGTCGACTCGTCCCCACGGATCGGGGGCCGAGGACCGCCCCGAGGGGGCCCGGCACCGGGCTCGGAGGGTCTGATTTGACCCCGCCCGAACCAGGTCGTATCTTCTTTATGCTTATGCCGACGATTCTGCCCGCGCCTGTCCGTCGACCGGTGCGCACGCGGCCATGGCACTCTGAGGGCCCGCATATCCTGGGGGTCCTGTCGTAGTACTTTCCTGACACGCCCCTGGAGCCAGTAGTGAGCAAGCGTACGTACCAGCCGAACAACCGGCGTCGCGCGAAGGTCCACGGCTTCCGGCTGCGCATGCGTACGCGCGCCGGTCGCGCCATCATCGCCTCGCGTCGCCGTAAGGGACGCGCCGCGCTGACCGTGAGCCACTAGGCCACGCAGCCCCACGTTCTTCGGGACCGGTCCGGCCTTCCGCCGGCCGGTCCCTTTGTCATGGGAAGCCCGGGGGAGGCCCGATGCTGTCGCCGAAGAACCGGATGCGCCATAGCGCCGAGTTCGGTTCCGCCATGCGCTCGGGCCGACGCGCGTCCCGCGACGACCTGGGTGTCGTGTATCTCCCACCGCCCACCGTCCGGGGAACCACCGGGGAACCGGAAGCGTTCCCGGAAAAGACCCCCGATCCTCCCCGCGTCGGTTTCGTGGTGAGCAAGGCGGTCGGTGGAGCGGTGGTGCGCAAGCGCGTCCAGCGCCGGCTGCGTCACCTGATGCGACCACGACTGTCCGAATTGCCGGACGGTAGCCTGCTGGTAGTGCGTGCCAGACCTTCCGCCGCGACCGCGCGGCACGAAGACCTGGCCGCGCAGCTGGACGGTGCGATCTCCTCGGCGATGCGACCCAAGGGGGCCTCGCGCCGTCGCCGCGGCCGCGGTTCCCCGAGACCGCAGACGCCGGAACCGGCGAAGAGCGAGACGACAGGTGGCCGCCCCGCACACGAGGGCGGAGAACGGTGGACGGACCGATGACCGAACACGCACCGACGCTGTTCGCGCGTGCGCTGATCCTCCCCATCCGGGGCTATCAGCGGTTCATCAGCCCGCTGCTCCCACCCGTCTGTCGCTTCTATCCTTCGTGCAGCGCGTACGCCGTCGAGGCCTTGCGCGTGCACGGGGCCTTGTACGGGCTGTGGCTGGGCATCCGGCGCATCGCCCGCTGCCATCCCTTCACCAAGGGTGGCTTCGACCCGGTCCCGCCACGGCGGGACCGGGCTCGGGAGTCCGAGGAATCTGCGGGCGGAGCCGGGACCACCGGCCATGCTCCCGGGGACCAGTAGCTGAATCGAAGCACATAGGAGTTGGCCGGTGCTGGACTGGCTTTACAACATCGTCGGCTGGACATTGGTCCAGATCCACGCGGGTCTGGGCTTCGTCGGGCTGAACCCCGACAGCGGGTGGGCGTGGGGCCTGTCCATCGTGCTGCTCACCATGCTGATGCGTCTGCTCATGGTGCCGCTGTTCGTCAAACAGATGAACACGCAGCGCAAGATGCAGGAGATTCAGCCCAAGCTGCGCAAGCTCCAGGAGCGCTACAAGCACGACAAGGAACGGCTCCAGCAGGAGTCGATGAAGCTGTACCAGGAGAGCGGCACCAACCCGCTCATGGGCTGTCTGCCGCTGCTGTTGCAGATGCCGGTCTTCTTCGCCCTGTTCAACGTGCTCCGCAGCGTCGCCGAGGGCAACGTCCGTTACTACTTCACCGAAGAGCTGGTGGAGAGCGCCCGCCAGGCCCTCGTCTTCGAGGCGCCCATCGCGGCCCACTTCAACAGCTCCCCCGAGGAGCTCCTGGCCCTCGGTTCCGCCAACCCGATCATGGCCAAGGTCTTCATCGCGTTGGCCTGCGTCATCATGGGCACCACGACGTTCCTCACCATGCGCCAGAGCATGAAGCGCAGCGTCGTGCAGATGCCCGACAACCCGATGATGCAGACCCAGAAGATCATGATGTACATGGCGCCCCTCTTCGGGCTCTTCGGTCTCATGATGCCCGTGGGTGTGCTCATCTACTGGGTCACCTCCAACGTGTGGACGATGGTGCAGCAGCACTTCCTCTACCGGAACCAGCCGATGCCCGGAGAGCCGGTCGAGGCCAAGGGCGCGCAGACCTCCAACGGTTCCGCCAAGGGCATGCTCGGCCGCAAGAAGAAGCAGCCCGAATCCGCTCCGCCGCCGGCGGAACAGCCTAAGATCGAACGCAAGCAGCCGAAGAAGCAGCCTCGCTCCAAGCGCACCGGGGGCGGATCCCAGTAGCGAGGCTGCGGTACGCAGGCGAGGACGCCCCTGATGCGTACCGATCGCGGGAACAGGAGACGGGAACGCCGTGACATCGAGCGAGGAAGGAAGCGGTGCAGTGGCCGTGGCTGAGGCGCCTATCGACATCGAGGCCCTGGAGAACGAGGGCGACATCGCCGCGGACTACATCGAGGGGCTTCTCGACATCGCGGACTTCGATGGCGACATCGACATGGACGTCGAAGGAGACCGTGCGATGGTCTCGGTCGTCGGGGCCACCCTCGATGAGCTGATCGGCGAGGAGGGGGAGGTCCTGGAGGCACTCCAGGAGCTGACCCGACTGGCCGTGCACCGGGCGACAGGTGAACGCAGCCGACTGATGCTGGACATCGGTGGCTACCGGGAGGGGCGCCGCAAGGAGCTCTTCCGGGTCGGCGCCGAGGCGGCGGAGAAGGTCAAGGAGAGCGGGGAGGCTTACGACCTGGAGCCGATGACCCCGTTCGAGCGCAAGGTCGTCCACGACGCGGTCGCCGCGGCGGGCCTGCGCAGCGAGTCGGAGGGCGAGGAGCCCAACCGCTACGTGGTGGTCCACCCGGCCTCCTGACAGGGGGAGACCCGAGGGGCGATGTTTCACGTGAAACATCGCCCCTTTCGCATGCCATGATCTCGCCGAGCCGACGAACGGACCCGCCTGAGCGGGTTCGTGGGCTCGCGTGTTTCCGGAGGCCGTAGGACGTGCGCTCCGGGATCGGTGGGTTGTTGTTCCCCGGGGGCGGGGCCTTGGTGGTGGGGCCGGGGTCGGGGGGCGCTGTTTCCCTGAGGGCTGGGCCCATGGGCTGGGCGCGGTGGTCGCTGTTCCCTCTCGACCCGGGCCGGGGGTGGGCTTGTGACGGGGCTCGACGGTGGACGTGGGCCCGTTCCCGGCCGTTACCGGAGTGCTGAAGCGGTCGGGTGGTGAGGCGCCGGCCAGGGTGTCGACATGTCCTTATGGCGACCCGATGTTTCACGTGAAACATCATCGAGGTCACGGCCGACCCTGAAACCGCCGGCCCTCGACGCCCTCCGCATCCTGAGGCGCCGGTCGAGGAGAACACCCCTTTGCCTGTGGGTCGGGGTCGAGGTCGTCTTTCTCGTGAGCCCTTGGCGCCGGCGCCGCAGATCGCTTTTCCCCTCACCCCCTGGGGTGGAGGCAGGGGGCATCTTCCCCTTAGCCCCAGGGGGGTCAAGGCTCTGGTCGCCTCTCCCGCTGGGGCGCAGGAAGACGGTCCCTCCTTCGGTCGCGGCCGGGAACGGGCTCACATCCGCCATCAGGCCCCCGCCACGAGCCCACCCCCGGCCCGGGTCGAGAGGAAGCAGCGACCACCGTCCCCAACCCACGGGCCCAGCCCTCAGGGAAACAGCACCCTCCTGCCTGAGCGGTGATCCTCGGTCGTGGGTGGAAGACCAGCCCCTTGTCGTGGTCGAAAAGGGGCCCCCGCGTCGGGGCGGGGAGGCGACACTCCCGGGGTGTGCCGTTCCCCTGGCGGGGTCTGCGATGTTCATGGGCGGCACCGCCCTGGGCCCGATGGTCGGTGTGTGTCGCTCCCCTGGCGGGGTCTGCGATGGGGAACGTTCGGGGAATTGATGTTTCACGTGAAACATCGGCCCGCTCACCCGCGTAGGATCGGTGGGGATCCTCCCCCTGTGCGTGCGGTGTTCTCTCCGACGCGGGGATCACCTTCATCGGCCTTCGGGTGCATGCCGCCTCCGCCGACGACCCGACCTTGGAAGTGAAAATGGAAGAGTTCCGACAGGTGGTGACCGATGACCGTGGGCGCTGAGGAGTCCGGTGCCGTGCCGCCCGAGCCTCCCGTCGAGGCGGTGGAGATCTTCGGCGATGCCCTGCCGAAGGCGCGGCGCTATGCCGAACTGCTCGCCGACGACGGCGTGCGGCGCGGACTGATCGGACCACGCGAGGTGCCCCGCCTCTGGGAGCGGCATCTCATCAACTGCGCGGTGGTCGAGGAACTCCTCCCTGAGGGGGCGGAGGTCGTCGACATCGGTTCCGGTGCGGGCCTGCCCGGTCTGGTGCTCGGTCTGCTCCGCCCCGACGTGCGGATGATCCTCCTGGAGCCGCTGTTGCGTCGGACGGTCTTCCTGAACGAGGCGGTCGAGATCCTGGACCTGCCCAACGTCGAGGTACGGCGGGGGAGGGCCGAGGAGGCGCACGGCGAACTCCTCACCGACTTCGTGACCGCGCGGGCGGTCGCGCCGCTGCCGCGGTTGGCCGGGTGGGCGCTCCCGCTGTTGCGCAAGGGCGGCAGTCTGCTGGCGCTCAAGGGCGAGCAGGCGGAGGCCGAACTCGTCGCCGCGGAGCAAGCCGTTTCAAAACTGCGGCCCAACGTTAGCGATGTGATCAGGGTCGGCCGGGGTAAAGTCGAACCCGCTACCACGGTCGTTCGCGTCACGGTGACATCCGACGGTGGTCCGTCCCCGTCAGGGTCGCAGAAGTCGCGGGACGGCAAGAAGAAGCGCGGACGGAAGAGGTGAACTCATTCGTGCCCCACAATCCAACCGACAGTTCTGATGTTTCACGTGAAACATCCGCCTACGGGGACCTACTCGATGTTTCACGTGAAACATCGTCCTACGGCGAGAACCCCGATACTCCGCTCGCCCGTGCGGCACAGGCCGCCATGGCCTCCCGCGGGCACACCGAGATGTGGCCTCGACCCGAAGCCTGCCGCGTGATCGGCGTCGCCAACCAGAAGGGCGGCGTCGGCAAGACCACGACGACGGTCAACATCGCCGCCGCTCTGGCGATGCACGGCCAGCGCGTCCTGGTCGTCGACCTCGACCCGCAGGGCAACGCCTCCACCGCCCTGAGCATGGAGCGCAACAACCAGACCCGTTCGATCTACCACTGCCTGGTGGAGGACGAGGAGATCCGCAAGCTGGCCCAGCCGGTCCCGGACATCCCCGGACTCTGGTGCGCCCCGGCGACCATCGACCTGGCCGGCGCGGAGATCGAACTCGTCTCCCTGGTGGCCAGGGAGGCCCGCCTCAAGCGGGCGTTCGCCGCTTACGACACAACGGATCTGGACTACATCCTCATCGACTGCCCGCCCTCGCTCGGCCTGCTCACGGTCAACGCGATGGTGGCCTGCGACGAGGTCATGATCCCGATCCAGTGCGAGTACTACGCGCTCGAAGGCCTGGGGCAGCTGCTCAGCAACGTCAAGCTGGTCCAGTCCCACCTGAACCCCGGGCTGGCGGTCAGCACCATCCTGTTGACGATGTACGACGGTCGGACCCGGCTCTCCCAGCAGGTGGCCGACGAGGTGCGCTCGCACTTCGGCGACACCGTCCTGGAAACGGTCATCCCCCGAAGCGTGCGCGTTTCCGAGGCGCCCAGCTATGGCCAGTCGGTGATGACCTACGACGCGTCCTCCACCGGTGCCGTCGCCTATCTGGACGCGGCTCGGGAGATCGCCTACCGGGCGAAGGACGTGCGGCGCTGATCCGTGCGTATGTGGACCCGGCCGGCCCGGCCGGGTGTGAACCGTGTGAGAAGTGTGGAGGGAAGTACCGGTGAGCCAGCGACCTCGCGGATTGGGCAAGGGATTGGGGGCGCTCATCCCGTCGGGGCCGCCTGCGGCTCCCATGGGGTCCGAGGCCGTTCCGGAGACGGTCAACGGGACGGCGGCCGTGTCCGGCGGCCCGGTGCCCATGCCGGACGGCACCTACCTTGAGGAGATCCCGCTCGCCGACATCCGCCCCAACCCCCGGCAGCCGCGGGTCCACTTCGATGACGACGCCCTGGAGGAGCTGCGCAACTCCATCGTCGAGGTCGGTGTCCTCCAGCCGGTGGTGGTGCGCGAGCTGTCGTCGGGGGAGGGACACCGCTTCGAGCTGATCATGGGGGAGCGGCGGTTCCGGGCCAGTCACATGGCGGAGAGGGAGACGGTCCCCGCCATCGTCCGCAAGACGAGGGACGACGAACTCCTACGGGAGGCGCTGCTGGAGAACCTGCACCGGCAGCAGCTCAACCCGCTGGAGGAGGCCGCCGCCTACCAGCAGATGCTGGACGACTTCGGTACCACCCAGGGCGAGCTCGCCCAGCGGGTGGGCAAGTCGCGGACGCACGTCACGAACACCCTGCGGTTGCTCCAGCTCCCCGCGAGCCTGCACAACAAGGTGGCCTCCGGTGTGATCAGCGCCGGGCACGCCCGTGCCCTGCTGAGCCTCAAGGAGCCCGAGGCGATGGAGCGGATGGCCGAGCGGGTCATCCAGGAGGGCCTGTCGGTCCGCTCCCTGGAGGAGATCGTCGCGCTGCGGGAGAAGGGGCACGACGTCGAGAAGGCGGAGCGGATCCGCAAGGCCTCGCTCAGGGCGATCACCCCCCCGCACGTCGAGGAGTGGGCGACCGCCCTGGCCGACCGGCTCGACACCACGGTCAAGGTCGACCTGGGCAAGCGCAAGGGCAAGATCGTGGTGGAGTTCGCCTCGGTCGAGGACCTGGAGCGCATCATCGAGCAGATGGGCGCCCGCAAGGCCTGAACGCGTGTCGATTCATCGACTCCGCCCTGATGTTCCACGTGGAACATCAGGGCGGAGTCGCTCAGGCGGCCCTGGGTCGCCTGGCGAGGAGGAGGTCCTCCCCGTGCTCACGAGAGTGACGAAAGGCCCCCAGGGGCGACCTGGGGGCCTTTCGCGGATCGCCTACAGGTACTCGGCCAGCTCGGCCTCAAGGAGGCGCTTGGGCTTGGCGCCGATGATCTGCTTGACGACCTCGCCGTCCTTGTACAGGTTCATGGTCGGCAGCGACATCACGCCGTAGGCCCGCGGGGTCTCCGGGTTCTGGTCGGTGTTGAGCTTGACGACCTCGATCTTCTCGCCGTGCTCCTGGGCGAGCTTGTCCAGGACCGGGGCCATCTGCTTGCACGGCCCGCACCAGTCGGCCCAGAAGTCCACCAGGACGGGCTTGTCGCTCTTGAGGACCTCGACCTCGAAGGTGGCGTCGGTGACGGTCTTGACGGCGGACATGGTTCTCCTTGTTCGATGAGACCTGTTGGCGGGGCCGGGCCCGTGCGGGCGGCCGACCTGTGGGGTTCTAGTTGCCGTGCTCGGCGAGGAAGCGCTCGGCGTCCAGAGCGGCGGCGCAGCCCGTGCCGGCGGCGGTGATCGCCTGCCGGTAGCTGTGGTCGACGACGTCGCCGGCGGCGAAGACGCCCTCCAGGTTGGTGCGGGTGGAGGGGGAGTCCACCTTGACGTAACCCTCGTCGTCGAGCTCGATCTGGTCGCGGATCAGGTCGACCCGCGGGTCGTGCCCGATGGCGACGAACACACCGGTGACGTCGAGGGTGCCGTCCTCACCGGTCTTGTTGTCGTGGATCTTCAGCCCGCTGACCCTGTCGGTGCCGAGGACCTCGACCACCTCGGTGTTCCACAGGAAGGAGATCTTCTCGTTGGCGAAGGCGCGCTCGGCCATGATCCGGCTGGCGCGCAGCTCGTCCCGACGGTGGACCACGGTCACGGACTTGGCGAAGCGGGTGAGGAAGAGGGCCTCCTCCATGGCGGTGTCGCCGCCGCCGATCACCGCGATGTCCTGGTCGCGGAAGAAGAACCCGTCGCAGGTGGCGCACCAGGAGGTGCCGCGGCCGGACAGTTCCTTCTCACCCGGGACGCCGAGCTCGCGGTAACCGGAGCCGGTGGCGAGGATGACCGTGTGCGCGAGGAAGGTCTCACCGCCGGCGGTGACCTCCTTGACGGGCTTGGTCAGGTCCACGGCGGTGACGTCCTCGGGGACCAGTTCGGCGCCGAAGCGCTCGGCCTGCTTGCGCAGGTTGTCCATGAGGTCCGGACCCATGATGCCGTCGGGGAAGCCGGGGAAGTTCTCCACCTCGGTCGTGTTCATCAGCGCGCCGCCCGCGGTGATGGAGCCCTCGAACACCAAGGGGCGCAGTTCGGCTCGGGCGGCGTAGACGGCGGCGGTGTACCCCGCCGGTCCGGAACCGATGATGATGACATTGCGGACGTCACTCACGCTCGTAGGCCCTTCACACGATCAGATGCCCCGGCCACGGGATGGTGACCTCGGGGGAGAGTCGGTATAGCACAACCGATGGTAGGCGCACCTGATTCCCCTGGGCACATCCGCCCTGGTTACGGGGGCGGGGTATGCCGAAGGCCCGGTACGGCGGGAGGTCCGGCGCTCCGTCGGCGAATCGTCCTGTCGACGTGTCGACAGGACGACGCGGGCCGTTCAACGGGTGGTGAGGGTCTCCTGTTCGAGGACGCCGTCGGGGCTCTCGCAACCGGCCGGGTCCACCACGTACACCTCGGTCGTGTCGCCCGTCGGGGCGAACAGCACCCAGGCCGGTGCCCCCTCGAACCGGGCGTCGTCGACCAGGCTGAAGCGCACTCCCAGCCGCTCGCCCAGGGTCACCGCGCACTCCTCGATGAGGATGGAGCCGTCCTGCGCCTTCCCCTCCGCGCCGTACCCGCTCTCGGGGACGGTCGCGTCGAGCACGTCGGCGGCCTGGTCCGCCAGATCCTTCGAGGTGTAGTCGGTGCCGCTGCCGACGATCTCCGGCTTGTAGGGCTGGGCGGCGTCGGGTACGGCCTCCTCGCCCTGCTCCTCTTGCAGCAGGGGCGCGGCGCTGCCGCCGACGGCGGATTCCTGCTGGGTGGACATCACCGCGTTGAGCACGGCCCCGCCGCCACCGACGACGACCGCGCCCGCGGCTGCGAGCATCATCAGCCGAGGCAGGTTCATCCCGTTGAAGCCGCGCTTCTTCGGGCGGGTGAACGGGACGACCGGTGCCACCGGTCCGTCCGCCTCCGTGGTGGTGTCGTCGGAGCCGGCACGTTCGCGCACCGCCTCGTCGATACGTCGGTCGAGGAGGTCGGCGACGTCCTGTGGCATGGGCGGGACCGGCGGCACGTCGGCGAGCACTCCGTTGACGGCGGTGAGCTCGTCCAGTGTCGCCGCGCAGAGCGCGCAGGTCTCTATGTGGTGGGCAACGGTGCGTTCCTCGTCGGGCTCCAGTAGCTCCTCGGCGAAGAAGGCGAGTGCCTCCACGTCAGGATGGGACGTCACGATGGGTTGGCACCTCCTCTCCCAGTTGTGACGTCTCGGGGGGGATGAGGGTTCCTCAGGTGGGCCAGAGACGGAAGAAGTTTGGCGCGACCTCGCGCACATCGGCTCTTGACCGTGCCCGTCGCCACATCGAGGATCTGCGCGGCCTCCTCCACCCGGTAGCCGAGCATGTCGACGAGGGTGAGGGCCATGCGCTGGTCGAGGGGGAGGGTCTCCAGGGCGGCGTGCACGTCCAGGCGGGCCTCGGTCTGGGAGGCGTGGTCGGGTCCGCCGCCGACGCGGCCCAGCCGGTCGTTGGAGAGCACGTCGAGGGTGTCGTCCTCGGTGGGGGTGGCCGGGCGCGCCTTGCGGCGGCGCAGCCGGTCGTGGCAGGCGTTGACGACGATGCGGTGCAGCCAGGTGGTCACCTGGGACTCGCCGCGGAAGCGGTCGGCCGAGCGGAACGCGGACAGGAAGGCGTCCTGGAGGGCGTCCGAGGCCTCCTCGCGATCACCCATCATGCGCACGGCGACGGCCCAGAGACGATCCCGGTGGCGTCGCACGAGCACCGCGAACGCCTGGTCGTCACCCTGGGTGTGTCTTGTCAGAAGCTCCCGGTCAGGAAGCTCTTGGACCGCGTCCATCAGTGTCGATCACATATCCCCGTCTACTCGACGCCGAGTACCTCTACCTCGTAGATGCTCCCACGGTACTTGCCGTCGTTGTCCACCGGCAGTTCGGTGAACCAGATGAGGACGTACTGACCGGAGGTCGGTGTCTCCAGCTCGATCGGCTGTTCACCGGTCACCGAACCGGACCAGACGGCCGGCATGGCGGCGTCCACCGCCTCCATCTCGCTGGGGTGCGAGGCCGCCTGGTCGCCGATCCGCACCTCGACGGTGTGGTCGGCGGTGGGCAGGTACAGGTTCAGCCCGTGGACCTCACGGCTGGAACCCAGGTCGACCAGGAGGCCGACCCCGTCCTTGGTGCTGCCCATGGGGTCGTTGTAACTCTCGGTCTTCCAGGGCTCCCCGGCGGTGTCCCCGTCGTGCGCCCTGTGCGCGTTGTTGCTGTGCTCGTTGCCGTCGCCGGAGGGCAGCGGGTCGTACCCCTCGGCACCGGAGATGTCGAGAAGTACCGTTTCGACGGTCTCCTCGCCGCCGGCCTGCTCGCTGCCGTCACCGCTGGGCTGGGCCTCGTCGTCGTTGCGCATGTTGGAGCCGAACATCCAGGCGCCGGTGACCACGGCCGCGAAGAGCACCACGGCGAGCACGCCGATGATGATCTTCTGCGGGGATCCCTGTCGCTCGGCGGCCCGGCGGTCCATGCGCGAGGGCGCGGGACGTTCGCTCCGCATGGCCGCGGCGGACCGCGGTCCCGTCCCGTTGCGGGAGGAGCGGCGCGGGCCGGTGGAGCCGAACTCGCCGGTGCGCCGCGAGGTCCCGGGCTCGGGCGGCGGGGCCGCCTCGGCGGGGGCGACGGGCAGCGGGATGAGTCGGGGTACGTCCGCCATGGCCGCGCAGAACTCGCCCGGCGAGGTGATCGCCGGGCCCGGGACCACCTGGCCCACGAGGTGGGGCAGGGCGGCGCGAGTGGTGATGGAGGCCAGGGGCTCGCCGACACCTTGGCGGATCTGGTTCGCCGGGTAGGGGCCGGAGGGACCCTGGGGGGCCGGGGGCAGGCTGTTCTGCGGTCCGCCCGGCCAGGTGCCGGTCAGGGCCGCGTACAACAGGTTGCCCAGCCCCTGGGCGTCGATGGCGGCCGGGTCGGCGACGGGGGCGCCCAGCAGGGCGGCGTCCACACCGATACCGGTGACCTTGACCGCTCCGCCGCTGCTCCACATGAGCTTGCTCGGCGTGAGACACAGGTGGTACAGGCCGCCCGCGTGCGCGGCGGCGATGGCCTCGGCCGCCTCGGCGACCAGGCCGGCGGCGCGTTCGGGGTCCAGGGGACCTTGGGACAGCAGGTCGGCCAGGGAGGAGCCGACCACCCACTCCTCGACCACGTAGGGGATGGGAGGAGTGTCGTCGGCGTCGAAGACCTGGGTGACGCGCGCGTCGGGGATGCGGCTGGTCGCTCGGGCCGCGCGGACCACTTCGGACGTGCGTGGGAAGCCCTCGGCGAACGTCCACACGGCCACGGGCCGTGCGAGTGTCTCGTCGGTGGCCTTCCAGCGGGTGGCCCCACCGGTCTCGCTCACCACCTGGTCAAGGCGGTACCGGTTGGCCAGCTTCGCCCCGGGCTCGATCAGGAAGGTGCTCATGATGGGAGTGACGGGTGCCAGTGCCGGTGCCCGGCGCGGTCCGTGTCGCGATCCTGTGCGGACCGGTGCGTCACGGGGTGCGCGTGCAGGGGGTATCGGCCCTGTCTGCTGTCCCCAGCCTCCCTTCGGGCAGCTCGGATGAACAATGTGGTGGCGGTCAAGCGATGCTCGTCCATGCTAGGACGCCTGAACAGCATCTTTGGAGGACAACGGGTGTCCGTTCACCTTCTGGGACGTAGCGGCCCTGGGGTGCCCAAGGCCATCCATTCCCGGTGATCAGCGACGTCGCAGTCGGGTCTTGAGCAATTCGAGGAATGATGTGACTTCGGTCACATTGAGGAACTTGGCACTGACCACGAACAGTACGCCACCCACGACACCTCCGATGACCATCGACGCGAGTCCGGGCCAGAAGTCGCCGGACAGCCCTTGGAACACGTGGATCATCGCGATTCCGAAGACGGCCGAGGGGACCGTGGCCAGGTGCAGCTTGAACAGGGTGACCGCCGTGTGCCGCCCGTCCAGGCCGTTCAGCCGCTTGTGCAGCATGTACCACATGATGATCGCACCGACGATGTAGTAAAGCCCGTAGGGGATCGGCAGTAGCACCACCACGTGCTGTGGTTCCACGACGAACAGCAGGGCGATCGCGGTGGTCGCGTGCGCGATCTCCGACGGGATCGCCACCAGGGCCGGGGTGCGCGTGTCACCGAGCGCGTAGAACACCCGCATCTGGAGCTGGAACAGGGTGAACGGGATCAGCATCACGCAGAAGACCATGAGGATGCGACCGATCGCGGCTGCGTCGGCGGCGCTCGTGCTGCCCTGGGCGTAGATCATCACGCAGAACGGGATCGCGAAGACGATCATCGCCACCGAGATCGGCACGATCAGCACCGAGGAGAGCCGGAAGCCCCGGGAGAAGTCGCTGCGCACCTGGTCCTTGCGGCCGGCCGCCACGTGCTCGCTCATCCGCGGCAGCAGTGCGGTGATCACCGAGACGGCGATGATCGCGTACGGGAGCTGGAACAGCATCGACGCGAACTTGTACGCCGCGATGCCCGAACCCGACTCGAAGCCCAGCTCGGCAGCCCGGGTCCCGGCGCGGGAGGCCACGTTCGTGGAGACGAGGGCGCCCAACTGGGCGACGACGATGTAGAGCATCATCCACGAGGCGGCCTGGGCCGCCTCGCCCAACCCCGCGCCCCGCAGGTCCAAACGGGGGCGCCAGCGGAATCCCGCCGCGCCCAGCGCCCACAGCAGCACCAGCGCCTGGACGACCTGACCGGCGGCCGTACCCAGACCCAGCAGCATCAGCTCACCGGAGGTCACCGTGTCCGGGGTGCGGCCGGGTCCGGCGATGTGCAGGAACCAGACGCCGATACCGATGATCACCACGTTGTTGAGCACCGGGGCCCACATCGGCGCCCCGAACCTGCCGCGCGCGTTGAGCATCGCGCTGGCCAGACCGCTCGCACCGATGAAGAAGATCTGGGTGACCAGGTACCGCGCCATGATCACCGACACCTCGAACTGGGCGCCGGTGAACTCGCCCGCGTAGATGCGGATGAACCACTCCGACAGCAGCACCGAGACCCCGGTGATCAGGAGCAGCGACACCAGCATCAGGGTGACCAGCCGCTGCTCCGTCTTGTTCCCTCCGTCGACGTCCAGCCTGCGCCGCTTCACCAGGAACGGGACGAAGACACTGGCCAGCAGACCGCCGATGAGCAGGTCGTAGACCATGTACGGGACCATGCCCGCCACCTGGTAGGCGTCGCCCAGCATCTGCGTGCCGATCGCCGCCGCCAGCACGATGGTGCGGACGAACCCGGTGGCGCGCGAGAACACGGTGCCCAGCGCCATGATCGCGCTGGACTTGGCGAGGTTGCCCGGGGCGGTGTGGGTGCTGCCGCCGATCTCGTCGCCGTCCTCCATACCGGCGCGGTCGGCGGTGCCCAGGTCGCCGATGTCGCTCGGGTCCCGGCGCGTGGTCAGCCCGGTCTCGGGCTCGGTCGCCGGTTCGTCGCGCTCGTAGACGTCGAGGACGTCCTCGGGCATCACCATCTGGCGACGGCGTCGTTCCCCGGAGGCCCGCTCTCCGGGCCTCGTACCGGAATCCTGCTCGTGGGGGTCTTCGCTGGACACCGTGGTCTCGTCCTTGTCTCGTGGAGCGGGGGCGGTATCCCGGCGGGGGTCAGGGCCGGGAACGTCGATGCGGGATCAACGACGCAGGCGGCCGCGGATCAGTTCCACCGCGGCGCTCAACTCCGGGACCCGCAACAGCCGGGCGGTCACGAGGAAGAACAGCGCGCCGAGAAGGCACCCGGCCGCGGGGGCGCCGAGGTAGGTGAGCAGGCCGGGGCCGACGTAGGTGTCGAAGAGCCAGAGCACACCGAAGCCCGCCGCGATGCTCGGGACGACGGCCAGGTGCAGGCGCAACAATGTGCCCATGATGTGCTTTCCGTCAAGCCCTCCGATACGGCGGCTCAGCACGGTCCCGGCGATGACCAGACCGGACAGGAACGAGAACATGAAGCCAGCCGCGACGCCCACGACCACCTGCTCCGGGGGCAGGAACAGGTAGGACACCAGCGCCAGAGCGGCGTGTACGGCCAGGTTGGCGATGGCGATCATCGCCGGGGAGCGGGTGTCCCCCATGGCGAAGAACACGCGCAGCATGAGCTGGAAGATCGTGAACGGCACCAGCCCGAGCGACATCACGGCCAGGATCTGGCCGATGTTGGCCGCGTCGGCCACCGAGATGGACCCGCGGGCGAACGCCAGGATCGACAGCGGCTGGGCGAACAGGGCGATCGCGAAGGCCATGGGCACCAGCACGAACGCGGAGATCCGCAGGGTGCGGGAGAAGTCCGACCGGACCGCGTCCCAGTCGTGGTCGTCGGCGTGCGCGCTCATCCGGGGCAGGAGCACCGTGATGAGGGAGACCGCGATGATCGCGTACGGGAGCTGGAACAGCTGGTAGGCCAGGTTGTAGGCGGTGATGCCGGCACCGACGTCGCGCCCCTGCTCGATGGCGGTGACGTTGGCGGCGTTGGCGATGTTGGTGGTGATCCACAGCCCCGCCTGCGTGAGCAGGGTGTACATCATCATCCAGCCGGCGGTCCTGAGGGCCTCGCCCAGTCCGGAACCGCGCAGGTCCAGGCGGGGGCGCCAGCGGTAACCGGTGCGCGTCAGTGCCACGAACAGCACCAGGGCCTGGAGGACCATGCCGGCGGCCGTGCCGGCGCCCAGGAGGTTCAGCTGGCCGTCGGTGACGGTGCTCGGGGTCTGGCCGGGACCGGCCATCCACAGGAACACGCCCGCCACGGACATGATCACCAGGTTGTTGAGCACCGGTGCCCACACGGCGGCGCCGAAGTACCCGCGGGTGTTGAGCATGGCGCTGAGCAGACCGCTCAGGCCCACGAAGAAGATCTGCGACAGCAGGTAGCGGGCCAGGTACACCGACACGTCGAACTGGTCCCCGGTGAACCGGGATCCGTACAACCAGATGAGGAACTCGGCTGCCGCGATCGCCACGGCGGTGAGCAGGAACAGCGCCACGAACGTGGTGGTGAACAGCCGGTCCTCGGTCGCCTTGCCGCCGTCGGCGTCGCGCTTGCGCCGCTTGACCAGGAACGGCACCACGACGCTGGCCATCAGGCCGCCGATGAGCAGGTCGTTGAGGATGAAGGGGATCGTGTGCGCCGTGTGGTAGGCGTCACCGAGCAGGTGGGTGCCGATGGCGGCGCCCAGCACGATGGTGCGGGCGAAGCCGGTGATCCGGGAGGCCATCGTGCCGACCGCCATGATGGCGCTGGAGCGCATCATGCCGCCGCCGGTGTCCGACGCCGTTCCGCCGTCACCGCCTCCGCCTCCGTCGTCGCCCCCGTTCCGGTCCTCCCCGGGGGAGGGGACGCCGGGAACGGCCGGTTCGGGCAGCTCGCCCTCCTCGAACGAGGGGACGGGTCCGCCCGAGGGGCGGATCGGGTTCTCACCGGGGAGAGGACCTTCGGGCTGGGAGGAACGACGGCGGTGTTTTCCGCCATCGTTCGGGGAGTCGGTGACCACCGTGGATCAGGCTTCCTTTCGTCCGACTGGGAGGACCCGGCGGGACCGGGCCGTCGGCTCCGCGTTCGGCCGGGTCGGGCCGTGTCCGAGGCGCGCGGGGCGCGTCGACACGGCGACGTGATGATGTGTCGACATGGCGCCCTGTCGCCGAGCGGTCATGTCGATCGGGGGATCGGAGGGCTCACGACCCTTCGCCGCGCGGGGGCGCGGTGTTCCCGTCGGGCGTCCTCGTGTCGTCGCCGGGTGCCCCGTCCTCCTGAGAGGGCGTGTCGCCCCCCTCGGTTCGCGGGCCCGGGTGGGCTCCGCCGGTGTCCGTGTCCTCGTCCGAGCCCTCCTGGGAGGCGGCTGCGGCGGGGGTGTCCTCTTCGGGGGTCCCCCCTGCGGCCCGCTCGGCTTCCGCCGCCGCCCGGCTCCGACGGACGATCCACCTGCGCAGGGCGCGCGGGGCCAGGGCGGCGATGAGGATCAGCGCGCCGACACCACTGATCAGCAGTGCCTGGGTGCCCAGACCGGTGGCGTTCACCGGAAGCTGGACGGCCTGGCTGTTGATCGGTTCGCCGGCGGAGTTGTGCAGGCTGGCGTGCACCACGGTGCGCCCGTTGATCCGGGCCGACAGCGGCACGTACACCGTGGTCTTGGCCCCCGGGGCGATCTCGAAGTGGGTGTCGTACTCGCCGATGCTCAACCGCTCGGCGTTCTCGGAGAACACCGACAGGTGCACGTAGACGGACTGGTCCTCCAGGTCGTTGGCGACCAGGATGCCGGTGATGCCGGTCCGGCTGGCGAGGGTGACGTCCTCACCGGGGATGATGCGCACGTCCCCCAGACCGTCGTCGACCTTCGCCATGACCAGGGCGCGCATGTTGCCGGCCACGGTCTCCTCGTCGCGCCAGTGCACGGACTCCAGGCGCACCAGGGCGGGCCGGAACGGGTCCTCGTCCTCCACCAGGATGCTGTTGAACATCCGCACGTCGCGGCTGACGTCCTCGACCAGGCCCAGGTAGGTGGAGCCGAGTTCGTTCTCGGCCGCGCGGTCGGGGTAGTCCAGCGATCCGCGGACGTCCTCCCACTCCTCCTCGGCGGGCGGTTCGATCTCGTCCAGGCGCTCCGCGGACAGCCAGGGCAGATCGTCCGTGGCCGCGAGCACGCCCTCGGCGAACTCCCGGCTCGGGTCCCACCCGGAGTCGGGGGAGGCCACGATGACCCGGTCGCCGCCCACGTTCTCACCGGCGATCATCGCGGTCTCGGCGACGAACCGCCGCAGCGCCAGGGCGGTGTCCCCCGGGGTGTCCGTGGGCATCGACAGGATCTCGGTGATGCCCTCGTCGGCCACGAGCGCCATCGGTTCCTCGTCGGAGTCGCCCTCCGAAGCGGGCAGCGGGGCCTGGGCGGTGGGGGTGGTGAAAAGCAGGCTCTGGGCGGGCAGCGCGTCCTCGGCCAACAGGAAGCGGGTGGCCCCCTCCTCGGCGAACAGGGTGTGCACGGCGTCGTCCATCAGCCCCTCGGCGGGAAGGGCGAAACGTTCGTCGGCGGGGTTCCCCAGCGCCCGTTCGACGGCCTCCCGACCGATGCGGAACGAGGCCTCGGCGTCGCCGTCCATCTCGTTGCGGAGCAGGGCCGCCAGGTCGGGGGAGGCGTAGGGGGTGGCCACGACCGTGTCGAGGGACAGTACGCGGCGCGCCTCGCGCAGCCACACCTGGGCGGCGACGTCGGCCTGCACGCTCTCCCGGTCCGGGTCGGACCCGGCGGGCACGGTCAAGGGGTCGTTGACGACGTCGTGTTCGTCGGCGGCCATGCGCAGGATGTCGTCGAGGGTGCCGGGGTCGACGGCCCAGGTGATGGGCACACCCTCGGTGCGGGACGGGTCGGTCTCCTCGGACCCGTTCTCCTCCTCGCCCTCCCCGCCGTTCTCCTCGCCCTCGTCCTGATCATCGGTCTCGGTCTCGTCCGGGGGCACCGGACCGGCGGTCTCCTCGGCGGTGGCCTCCTCGTCGAGGGGGGACTCGGAGGGCTCGGCGTTCAGTCCGAGGAGTTCGACGAGGTCCTCGTCGCCGGGGGCGAAGGACACCGGGGTCTGGGCGCCCACGGACAGCAGCCGGCCCAACCGGCCCTCCTCCGCGACGGTCGTCGACAGGCCGTCGCCGAGGAAGGTGTCGTCGTCCGCGCGCTGGGGCGGGGCCATCAGCGGCCACACCCAGGCGATGTCGACGGCGGGCGGGTCGTCCTCGTCGCCGACGTAGGGGAGGAAGGTGTACCGGGCGCCGATCACGGCGCCGTCGCCGTCGACGGCCTCGATCACCAACGGGTAGACGCCGTAGGAGCCCAGGCCCAGTTCATCGGCGGGCACGCTCAACGAATACGAGTGGCCGGCGCCGGGGGGCAGTTCGTCGGTGATCTCGTCCTCGGGGCCTGGCGCGTCGGGCTGCCAGCCGTCGCCGGAGGCGAAATCGTCCAGGGCGTCGCGGTCGACGAAGGGGTGCTTGGAGTACCGCACGCGGACGCTGACCTCGTGCATGCTCTCCGAGGTGGTGTTGGTCACCTCACCCGAGATGCGCAGAGTGTCCTTCTCGTCGAGGGCGTCCGGCGTGATCCGCTCGACGACGAGCGGCTCGGCGCCGTCCGAGGGCTCGGCCGGGACGGCCGACGCGGACGTGGCCGGGAACGGAAGCAGCGCGGTGGCCAGGGCCATGACCACCGGCACGGAGGTGATTCGACGCAACGCTTGACCGGTTTCCTGATTCGGGTCCAGAGGGCCGACCCGCCGGGATCTCGTCGCGAGGGCGGGAACGGTCGGGGTGCCCGCACGGCGCACACGACGTTCGCGGGTCGGGTGGACGCGGAGAACACGACCATCGCGCTCCACCACTGCACCCGAAGATACCGTCTCCCTCACATCCGGGGTCTGGCGAGGACCTTCGTGGGACGTGTCGTCGGGACACGATCGCACATCGAACGGGCGTGTTCGGGCGTTCGGACGACCGAGCCGTGCCCCGCGCGCCCCGGGCGCCGACGCCCCGGAAACGATTCGCGGTTTGCTCGCGAGGCCGCCTAACCTGCGTTGTGTGCCGAACACAGAGTCTTCGAGTGAGAACGACGTCATGCCGACCACGGCGGGTGCGCCGACCCCCGCGCAACTGTCCGCGATAGCCGAACTGGTCGAGTCGTCCCGTCCCGTCTCGGATGGACTCGGCGGTCGGTTCGCCGAGCACGGGAAGGAACTGGCCCTGGTCGGCGGCCCCGTCCGGGACGCCCTTCTCGGCCGGCCGTCCCACGACATCGACCTCACCACCGACGCCGTGCCCCAGCGGGTGCTGGAACTGGTCGACGGCTGGGCCGACTCGGTGTGGACCGTGGGCATCGACTTCGGCACCGTCGGACTGCGCAAGAGGGATCTCCAGCTGGAGATCACCACCTACCGCAGCGAGTCCTACTCTCCCAAGTCCCGCAAGCCCGAGGTGGCGTACGGCACGGAGATCGAGGACGACCTCCTGCGCCGCGACTTCACCGTCAACGCCATGGCGGTGCGCCTGCCCGCCGGGGAGTTCGTCGACCCCTTCGGCGGCCTGGCCGACCTGCGGGCCGGGATCCTGCGCACCCCGGGCAAGCCCGAGGACTCCTTCAGCGACGACCCGCTGCGCATCATGCGGGCCGTGCGGTTCGCCGCCCAGCTCGGTTTCGAGCTCGCCCCGGAGGTCGCCGACGCGGCCCGGGACATGGCCGATCGGCTGACCATCGTCTCCGCCGAGCGGGTCCGGGACGAGCTGGCCAAGCTGATGCTCAGCCCGGACCCGAGCCGGGGCATCGGGCTCATGGTCGACCTGGGCATCGCCCCCCACGTCCTGCCGGAGGTCCCCAAGCTGCGCCTGGAGATCGACGAGCACCACCGGCACAAGGACGTCTACGAGCACTCCCTCACCGTCCTGGACCAGGCCATCGAACTGGAGCGTTCGCGAGGGCACGAGCCCGACCTGGTCCTGCGCCTGGCGGCGCTGCTCCACGATGTCGGCAAGCCCAAGACGCGCGCCTTCGAGGGGCCCGGACGGGTGACCTTCCACCACCACGAGGTGGTGGGCGCCTCCATGAGCCGCAAGCGCCTCACCGCGCTGCGCTTCCCCAAGGACGTCATCTCCGACGTCGCCGCCCTGGTCGGGCTGCACCTGCGCTTCCACGGGTACGGCAAGGGGGAGTGGACCGACTCGGCGGTGCGCCGGTACGCCCGCGACGCCGGTCCGCTGCTGGAACGGCTGCACATCCTCACCCGGGCCGACTGCACCACCCGCAACCGGCGCAAGGCGGCGGCCCTGGCCCGTTCCTACGACGACATCGAGCGGCGCATCGAGGCCCTCGCCGAGCAGGAGGAGCTGGACCGCATCCGGCCCGACCTGGACGGCAACGAGATCCAGGAGATCCTCGGCCTCGGGCCGGGGCCGGAGATCGGCAAGGCCTACCGCTACCTCCTGGAACTGCGCCTGGAGAACGGGCCGATGGAGAAGGAGGCCGCGATCGAGGAACTGCGCGCCTGGGCTGCCGAGCACCTGTCCTCCTGACCCCTCGGCCCGCCCGCCACCGTCCTCGCCGGGCGGTCCGCGGAGGCGCCCGGTGTAGTGACCTGAGAGGTCAGGGCCGACCGGGCTTGACGGCGGTGACCGCCATCGCCGTCCCGAACACCCGCAGCGGCGTCCCCTCCAGCACGTCCGACAGGGATCGGAGGGGGCGCGGGCGCCGGTCGAAGGCCGGCATCAGGTAGTCGATCGCCCGCACCCGCAGGCCGACCCCTCGCAGCAGTCGGCCCATCTCCTGGGTGGTGAACGCGCGGACGTCGGACATCCGCCCGTGCAGCGGGGGCACCCACGGCAGGAACGGCGCGGTCAACGCCGGCATGCGCCGATCGCCCCACAGCACGCCGTGGGTCTCGAAGGGGAACCACCGGTTGGAGGTGGTGAGCGAGAACGCCCCGCCGGGTTTGAGGACGCGGTGGATCTCGCCCAGCGCCGACCCCAGGTCATCGATGTGCTCGATCGCCTCGAACGCGGTGACACGGTCGAAGGTGTTGGGATCGAAGGCGAGCGAGTCGGCCGACATCTTGTGAAGGCCGATCCGATCCTCCAACGGGGTGCCGGCGATGCGCTCGGCGAACAGGTCCAACCGCTGCGGCTCCAGGTCGATGGCGTCGACCCGGACGTAGTCGTCGGCGATCTCGACGGTGTGGGCGCCGTCGCCACAACCGATGTCGAGCAGCCGGTCCCCTCGGACGGGCAGGTGCCGCGAGACGGCTCCGACCCGTTTGGCCACTCCGCGTCGCCCGAAGGCGCCGGAGGGATCACCGATCCCCGGCCCATCGTTCATGGCACACCATCTCTCCGCATCGACGAGTCCTTGGCCGGGACACTACAGCAAGTGATGGATTGATCACGGAAAGATCGATCGCTGTAGGGACATGTCGACACCCCGGCTTCGGAATCCGGCCGTCCCGCTCAACAGGCGCAGGTGGGGGTGCCCTCGGGGGCGGTCAGCGGGTCGGCGGGGGAGCGCCGGACCCCGTCGGCGGTCTCCACCGCGAAACCCTCGCGGATCCAGTACTCGATGCCGCCCGCCATCTCCTTGACGCGGTACCCCAGGCGGGCGAACTCCAGGGCGCCCCTGGCGGCGCCGTCGCACCCCGGGCCCCAGCAGTACACGACCACCGGTCGGGACGGGTCGACGAGCGCTCCCGCCTCCGCGGCGATCCGGGTCCTGGGCAGGTGTACCGCGCCGGGTACGTGGGCCTGGTCCCAGGCGACGTCGGCGCGGGTGTCCACCAGGGTGAAACCCGGGTCCCCGGTCGCCATGGCGGCACTCACGTCGGACACGTCGGTGTACAGGGCCAGACGCGCCGAGAAGTGGGTGACGGCCTCGGAAGGGGCGGCGAAACGCGATGTCATCATGTCGACAAGGCTAGATTCGGGGACCGATCGGGGAACAGGTGTGATCCACGGTCTCACCTTGTCCCGACCGTGGAACACGCGGTATATCCCTTTCATGACCGATGTATCCCTGGACGAGACCGATCTGCGCCTGTTGACCGCCCTCCAGGCCGATGGCCGGGCCGGGTACGCCGAGCTGGCCCGGACCGTGGCCATGTCCGCCAGCGCCGTCGCCGAACGCGTGCGCCGGTTGGAGGCCGCCGGCGTCATCTCCGGTTACACCGCCGTCGTCGACCCCGAGCGGTTGGGGTTCACCGTGTCCGCCTTCGTCCGCCTGTCCTACCCCAACGGCAACCACAGGCCCTTCCACGACCTGCTGTCCACCACGCCCGAGATCCTCGAAGCCCACCACATCACCGGTGAGGACTGCTTCCTGCTCAAGGTCCTCGCGCGTTCCATGCGTCACCTGGAGGAGGTGGTGGGTCGCGTCGCCACCCTGGGCGCGGTCACCACCAACGTCGTCTACTCCAGCCCGCTCACCGGGCGCGCGCCCACCGAGGCGCGAAGGGCGTGACGGCGGTCATTGCGCGGATCGGACCTTCGGCATGACACTGGCGCGATGAGCCTGACCACCTGGTACCTGGAGATGACCGACCTCGGTGACCTGCGCCCCGCGCGGGAGCCGGAGGGCGACGTGCGGTTCGTCCGTGTGGGGATCCCCAGTCCCGCGTTCAGCCGGTTCCTCTACGAACGCGTCGGCGGTGACTGGCAGTGGGTCGACCGCCTCACCTGGACCCCGGATCGGTGGAGGGCCTGGGTCGACCGACCCGCCGTGGAGACCTGGGTGCTCTACCAGGACGGCGCTCCCGCCGGCTACGCCGAGTTGGAGGCCCAAGACGACGGCGCGGTCGAGATCCTCTACTTCGGTCTCATGCCCGGCTTCCTCGGCCGCGGGCTGGGCGGCCATACCCTCACCCTCGCCCTGCGTCGCGCCTGGGACCTGGCCGACCGGCTCCCCGGTCGGGAGCCCACCCGCCGGGTACGGCTGCACACCTGCTCCCTCGACGGCGAGCACGCGCTCGCCAACTACCGCGCGCGGGGCCTGGAGATCTACAGGACGACACACGAACAGGTCGACACGTCGACCAAGGGACGTGTCGCCTGAGACCCGCTCACGCCTCCGTGGTCTCGGGCAGCGCGACGGTGACGCGCTCCCTGAGGGACCAGGCCAGGCTCGCCGCGAGGTAGACGGCGGCCATCCCGATCACCACCGTCGCCCCCGCCCCCGAGGGCGGCACCAGAGCCGCGGCCAACGCCGCGCCGAGCACGAACGTGGCGTTGAAGAGCACGTCGTACACCGAGAACACACGGCCGCGGAAGGCGTCGTCGACATGTCGCTGTACCAACGTGTCGACGGTGACCTTCACCCCCTGGGACACGAACCCCAGCACGAACGCCGCCACCGGGAACAGCACGGGTGAGAACGGCAGGGCGAAGAGCACCAGCGCCACCGCCGCCGCCAGCAGTTGGAGTCGGATCCACGTCCCCGGCGTCATCCGCCTCGTCGCCCACGGGGTGGCCACCGCGCCGAGGAAGAACCCGATCGCCAGCACCGCCGCGGCCACGGAGAACCCGGCCAGGCCCGCCACCCCGCCACCGGTGAACGTGTTGTCGTACAGCAGCAGCGTCATCAGCGAGGAGATCCCGAACAGCGTCCGGTGCAGCCCGATCGTGGCCAGGGCGTCCCGGGCCGGCGGGCGCGACCAGATGTGCCGCACCCCGGCGACCATGCCGCGCACCGAGCCCCGCACGGCGTCCCGCACCTCCACGGGTTCCCGCTCCAGGTGGGGGCCCAGCTCCCGGTATCCCAGGGAGAGGGAGACCAGCCCGGCGCCGACGAAGCCGAGAGCGGCGGTCACCAGGACGACGCCCGTACCGAGCGCTCCGGCGCCGCCGAGCACCCCGAGCACCAGGCCGGCCCCGGTGCCCAGCGAACTCGCCACGGTCCCGCAGGTCGGCGTGACGGCGTTGGCCATCATGAGCTGTTCGCGCGGCACCACGTACGGCAGCCCCGCGGACAGCCCGGACAGGAAGAACCGGTTGACGCTCAACACCAGGAGCGCCGCGACGAAGAAGGCCGGGCCCTCGCCCCCGGTCACCACCACCGCGCTGACCACCGCCAGCACGGCCTTGGCCAGCGCGGACAGCAGGAGCACCTGGCGGCGCGGCCACCGGTCGATGAGCACCCCGGCGAACGGCGCCACCACCGAGAACGGCAGGAGCAGCACCGCGAAGGCCGTCGCCACGGCGGCGGCGCTCGTGTGCTGCTCGGGGTTGAAGAAGACGAAGCCGGCCAGGCCCGCCTGATAGACCCCGTCGGAGAACTGCGAGACCAGCCGGGTACCGAAGAGCCGGCGGAACCGGGACCCCTGGAGAACCGTGCGCAGATCGCCGAAGAAGGACACGCCACCAGGGTAGGGCGTGCCCGGGGCCGGCCCGGCCCCGGGCACGCCCCGCGCTACTCGCCCGCGATGAAGCGCTCGACCGCGTCGTGCGCCTCGGCGTCGCTGTACTGCTCGGGCGGCGACTTCATGAAGTAGGAGGAGGGCGCGAGGATCGGGCCGCCGACGCCGCGGTCCTTGGCGATCTTCGCGGCGCGCACCGCGTCGATGATGATGCCCGCGGAGTTCGGGGAGTCCCAGACCTCCAGCTTGTACTCCAGGCTGAGCGGCACGTCGCCGAAGGCGCGACCCTCCAGGCGCACGTACGCCCACTTGCGGTCGTCCAGCCACGGCACGTGGTCCGAGGGGCCGATGTGCACGGCGCCGGCCTTCAGTTCGTGGGGGATCTGCGAGGTGACCGACTGGGTCTTGGAGATCTTCTTGGACTCCAGGCGGTCGCGTTCGAGCATGTTCTTGAAGTCCATGTTGCCGCCGAAGTTCAGCTGGTAGGTGCGGTCGACGATCACACCGCGGTCCTCGAACAGCTTCGACAGCACCCGGTGGGTGATGGTCGCGCCCACCTGGGACTTGATGTCGTCGCCGATGATCGGCACGCCGGCCTCGGTGAACTTGGCGGCCCACTCGGGGTCGGAGGCGATGAACACCGGCAGGGCGTTGACGAAGGCCACGCCCGCGTCGATCGCGCACTGGGCGTAGAACTTGCCGGCCTCCTCCGAGCCCACGGGGAGGTAGGAGACGAGGACGTCGGCCCCGCTGTGCTTGAGGGCGGCGACCACGTCCACGGCGTCCTCGGGGGACTCCTGGATCATCTCCCGGTAGTACTTGCCGAGACCGTCGTAGGTGGGGCCGCGCATGACGGTGACGCCGGTGGGCGGCACGTCGCAGATCTTGACGGTGTTGTTCTCACTGGCCACGATGGCGTCGGCCAGATCGTGGCCGACCTTCTTGGCGTCCACGTCGAAGGCGGCGACGAACTCGATGTCGCGCACGTGGTACGGACCGAACCGAACGTGCATCAGGCCCGGGACCCGGGAATCGGGGTCGGCGTCCTTGTAGTAGTGCACGCCTTGGACGAGCGACGCCGCACAATTGCCGACGCCCACGACGGCTACACGTACCGAACCCATTGGTCCTTGCTCCTTCTCGTTCGCGAACATGGATGCCACGGCGCACGACGGCGCCCCCGTGCCCTGGGGCCGGTGGGGGACGGCCGCCCCGCGTTCGTTCTCCGTATGTGCTCAGCGGTTCGCACGGTGTTTCTGTTCCCGACCCGGACGGTCGGGCGGGGGAGGAACATGCGTCTCCGCCTGTTTTGTTCGGATATGACTCTATCTTCGGTCATCCGGGGAACCGCATGTCACGCCGGGTGACACCATCGTTCCGCAAGCGCCGGTACCCTTCCGTGTCCATCGCCTCCCCCGTCGCGTCGCGCGCGAAATGTCACACACCCCCTCCAATCTGCGCCGACAGCGCCCCGACCTTCGGGGGTGATACCGACCGGTGTTCGGTTCCACGGCCGCGAACAGCGCGAACGGTACGAGACAGGCGGTACGTGGTGGATTGTTCCGCCGCACGCGGTACTCTCGCGCGTGGGTTGTGCTATACCGGCTCCTCGCCTTAACGTGACCTGTGATTTGCGTGTGATGGCCGGTACAGCTCCCCGAACCGCCCCCGACACGATGACATCGGCCGACGCCTACGGGGCTGAGGTCCCTGCTGGCCGAGGACCAGGAGGATGCAGCGGCCGACGTCTTCGTGACCTGTTGAAAACCTTCGCCCCGACCGGGGCGTCCTTTTATCAAGCCTTGAAGCACGGGCGACGGTGACGGGGCTCGGGCAGGGCCCCGTCCCCGTCACCGCGGAACAGGTCGCGGACCACCGATCCCCCAGGGGGACCGTCCCCCCGTTCCACCAAGGAATCGTCAGGCCGACCGGCCGCGAAAGGCAATCGAGGACCACGTGAGTACCGAACGACGACGGAGCGCCGATGACGGCCGTCGCCGGGCCGACGGCCCGGCGAACGGCCCCGGCGGCAACGGCGGGAGGCGCCGGGCCGAGGGCCCGCCGCCCCGGGAACAACGTGCCGGAGGGCGCCGATCCCCGGATGCGGAGAATGGTTTCTGGGGGGAGGAGGGCCGTCCGAGGCGTCGTCCCCCCGCCGATGACGCGCGCCCCGAGGACCGGGGCGCCCGCCGTAGGGCCGAGGGTGAGCGTCCGCGCCGCCCCGAGGGCCAGGGGCAGCGCCGCCGACCGCCCGAGGACGACCCGCGTCGCCGCGGCGAGGGCCCGCGCCGCCGGCCTCCGGCCGACGGCGAGCGACCCCGGCGCCGCCCGGAGGACGCCGAGCACGGCGCCCGTTCCGAGGGCGGCCGACGTCGGCCGCCGCAGGACGGGGCCCGCCCCGGCGGCCGTCGGCGTGCCGAGGGTGGTCCGCGCGACCCCCGCGACCGCGAGCACGGCGCCCGCTCCGAGGGCGGCCGACGCCGTGCGGCCGCGGGCGGTGGCGGACGCGGTGGGGGACGGGGCGGCGGTGGACGCCGCCGCGAGGAGGGGCCGGACGACCGCCCCTGGTGGAAGCGCTTCCTGTCCAAGGCCTGGAAGCCCGCGCTGGCGGTGTTCGGCCTGATGATCATCGGCGGTGTGGCGGCCTTCGCGCTCCTCTACGCCCAGGCTCCCGACCCCGATGATCTGGACGAGAAGGAGGACGCCACGCTGTCGGCCACCCAGATCTTCTGGGAGACCGGCGACGTCGCGGTCACCACCGGCGAGGTCCGCCGTATCGAGGTCCAGTACGAGGACATCCCGCCGCACGTCATCGACGGCATCATCGCCGCCGAGCAGCACACGTTCTTCGAGGACCCCGCGATCAGCATCATGGGCATCGGCCGTGCCCTGGTCTACCGCGGCGAGGCCGGCGGCGGCTCGACCATCACCCAGCAGATGGCCCGCAACTACTACAGCGACCTCGACGGCTACGGCACCATCGAGCGCAAGATCCGCGAGATCTTCATCTCCATCAAGCTCGGCCAGAGGATGGAGAAGGAGGAGATCCTGGAGCGCTACGTCAACACGATCTACTTCGGCCGTCAGGCCATGGGGATCGAGATGGCGGCCCGCCAGTACTTCGACAAGAGCGTGACGGAACTCGACGAGGCGGAGGCCGCCTACCTCGGCCTCGTCATCCAGATGCCGGCCAACTTCGAGAACTCCCAGCTGGGTCCCTGGACCGAAAAGTACCTCCACGAGGAGCGCTGGCCCTACATGCAGGGACAGCTGGCGGCCATGAAGGAGGAGAACGGCCGGGGGCTGCCCAAGGAGGACGCCCAGGCCCTGGAGATCCCCCCGACGACCCAGTGGGGCCCCAGCGCCGAGGGCGAGGAGTCCGAGGAGTCAGAGGAGTCCGAGGAGGAGACCGAGGACGAGTTCGACCCCAAGCCCGGCTACGTCCGCGACGCCGTCATCACCGAACTCGTCGAGCGCTACGGGCTCACCTCGGAGCAGATCGCCACCAAGGGCTACAAGGTCGAGACCTCCCTCAACCCCGACCTCATGGACGCGGCCTACTCCGCGTTCGACACCCTGCCCGGACATCCGGAGGACACCCGCAAGGGCCTGACCGCGATCAACCCCGCCACCGGCGAGATCGTGGCCTTCCGCGGCGGTTCGGACGTGGGCGTCCAGTTGAACCAGTCCCTGGTGGAGCGCACCCAGGCGGGTTCGTCGTACAAGCCCTACGTGCTCGCCGAGGCGCTCAAGCAGAACATCAGCCTCAGGACCCTGATGAACGGCGACTCGCCGCAGAACTTCGCCGGTCTGGAGAGCGAGGTCAAGAACGCCGACGGGCGAAGCCACGGGGCGGTCGACCTCGTCGAGTCCACGATGCACTCCTACAACACCCCGTACGTGCAGCTCGCCGAGAAGGTGACCCCGGTCAAGGCCGACGAGATGGCCGTCGCCGCGGGTGTGGACCCGGAGCAGATCAAGACCTCCACCCAGGGGCCGCTGATCGCCCTGGGCACCCACCAGGTCAGTGCTCTGGACCAGGCCACCGGCTACGCCACCTTCGCCGCGCAGGGTCTGCACCGCCCCGCCCACATGGTGACCAAGGTGACCAGCAAGGAGGGCACCGAGGTCCAGCCCAACGACGCGCAGGAGATCGAGACCGGGACCCGCGCCATGAGCGCCGACGTCGCCAACGACGTCACCTACGCGCTGACCGAGGTCGTCGCGAACGGCGGTGGTTCCAACGCCGCGCTGCCCGACGGTCGTCCGGTCGCCGGCAAGACCGGTACCTCCTCCGGCGCCATCTCGGCCTGGTTCGTCGGCTACGTGCCCCAGCTCTCCGTGGCCGTGGGCCTCAGCCGCGAGGACGCCAACGTCGGTCTGGAGTTCGACGGCATCGCCAACAGCGATGTGTACGGTGGCCGCACCTCGGCCACGGTGTGGAACGCGTTCATGGTCCAGGCCATCGAGATCATGGAACTGGAGCCGCAGAACTTCCCGCCGGCCGCGAACGTCGGCACGGACCAGAGCTTCGCTCCCTCGCCGAGTCCCGATCCGACGCCGTCCGAGAGCGCCTCCCCGGAGGAGCCGAGTGACGATCCCACCCCGGACGTCCCGTGCGACCCGAACGACGTCGACCCGAACAACCCCAACTGCGCCGGGTTCCCGACCGAGCCCGACTGCGAACGGTTCGACTTCGAGTGCCCGGGCGATGGCGGCGATGACGGCGGGGAGAGCCCGGGGCCGGAGGAGTGCTTCGGTCTCCCCCTGGACGACCCCTGCTGGTCCGGTGGTGACGACGAGGGTGGCGGTGGCGGCGGCGGTAACACCGGCCGTCCCGGACAGGACCAGAGTCAGAACGGCCGGGTGGTCATCCTCGGCTCGCGTGACGACTGATCCGACCGCCACATGAGAGGGGGCCGGCGCGCATCGCGCGCCGGCCCCCTCCGCGTTCTCCACAGGTGCGGCGGATCGCGGATTCCGGTCTTCGGCTGCTGGTAACCTTGGTTCCCGTATGGCTCTGAGCCCGCACCTCCCGCGCCCACGCGCGGGGACATCCCGGCGGGCTCCTGCCCTCCTGCCATGGAGATTCCATGGCCGCGACAGTCCAGAGGAGGAACGTACGCCTATGCGTCGTTACGAAATCATGGTCATCCTCGACCCGAACCTCGACGAGCGCACCGTCGCCCCGTCGCTGGAGAACTTCCTGTCCGTCGTGCGCAACGACGGCGGCTCGGTCGAGAAGGTCGACATCTGGGGCAAGCGTCGGCTCGCCTACGACATCGAAAAGAACCCCGAGGGCATCTACGCCGTGATCGACCTGACGGCCGAGCCCGCCACGGTCAAGGAGCTGGACCGCCAGCTCGGTATCGCCGAGGCCGTGCTCCGCACCAAGGTCATCCGGCCCGAGGTCCACTAGCGGCTCTCGCCCGCACCCCCTACCTCTGATCCTCGGCCTCCCCACCGTCTGTCGGTGGTGGAGCGGATGATCGGGGGAGCAGGCGAAACCGCCTGATCCGATCTATCTCGAACCGGAGCCCTTTCATGGCAGGCGAAACCCAGATCACGCTCGTCGGCAACCTCGTCGACGATCCTGAACTGCGCTTCACTCCCAGTGGAGCCGCGGTCGCCAACTTCCGCGTGGCCTCGACGCCGCGCACCTTCGACCGCGCGTCGGGGGAGTGGAAGGACGGCGAGTCCATGTTCCTCACCTGCACCGTCTGGCGGCAGTACGCGGAGAACGTCGCGGAAAGCCTCCAGCGCGGTATGCGCGTGATCGTCCAGGGGCGGCTCAAGCAGCGCTCCTACGACACCCAGCAGGGTGAGAAGCGCACCGTCTTCGAGATCGATGTCGACGAGGTCGGCCCGGCTCTGCGCAGCGCCACCGCCAAGGTGACCAAGACGCAGCGCCAGGGCGGCGGTGGCGGTTTCGGCGGGGGCGGCGGTGGCGGTTTCGGTGGCGGTCAGCCTCAGGGCGCGAGCCCGCAGGGCGGCGGCTACGGGAACCAGGGCGGTGGCTTCGGCGGCGGCCAGCCTCAGGGCGGTGGCCGCAGCGGTCCCCCCGCCGACGACCCGTGGGCGAACAACGGCGGCGGCAGCGGTGGCGGTGGCGGTTTCGGCGGCGGCTTCTCCGAAGACCCGCCGTTCTAGACCGTCCGGACCACCGGTCGCACAACGCATCACTCCGGCCCGGCGTCCCAAGGCGCCGAGTCCATGTACACACGTCCTCAGACCATCCCCGGGTGGACCCCGGGGCTCTTGCGAAGGAGCACCACGATGGCGAAGCCGGCAGCGCGCAAGCCCAAGAAGAAGGTTTGTTTCTTCTGCCAGGAGAAGCAGTCCTACATCGACTACAAGGACACCACGCTTCTCCGCAAGTTCATCTCCGAGCGCGGCAAGATCCGCGCCCGCCGCGTGACGGGTAACTGCACCCAGCACCAGCGCGACGTCGCGACCGCGATCAAGAACGCGCGCGAGGTGGCCCTGCTGCCCTACACCAGCACCGCTCGCTAGCGGGGATTCTCCGAGGGAGGTTTTTGTCATGAAGCTGATCCTGACCCACGAGGTCAACGGTCTCGGAGCCCCCGGCGATGTCGTCGAGGTGAAGAACGGTTACGGCCGCAACTACCTGCTTCCCCGCGGGTTCGCCATCCGGTGGACGCGCGGCGGCCAGAAGCAGATCGACCTGATCCAGCGCGCCCGCTCGGCGCGCGACATCCGGACCCTGGACGAGGCCAAGCAGGTCGCCGGCCGGGTCTCCGCGCTCAACGTGCGCCTCAAGCAGCGCGCCGGTGAGGGTGGCCGCCTCTTCGGTTCGGTCACGCCCGCGGACATCGCCGACGCCGTCAAGGTCGCCGGTGGTCCGGAGCTGGACAAGCGTCGTATCGAGGTCAAGAACCCGATCAAGTCGGTCGGCGCCTACAAGGTCCAGGTCCGCCTGCACCCCGAGGTCGTCGCCACGATCAATCTGGACGTCGCCGGCGTCTGATCCGGGCGTTCCGCTCGTGCCCGACGGGCCCCGTTCCTCCGCGGAGGAACGGGGCCCGTCCTGCTTTCCCGACGAGGGTGGCCAACACGCCGGGGCCCCACGAAAGCCACCCTTTGACTACTCTTTGTAACCTATCGTGTTCTCTGTGTTGATGTCGCGTGGTGCGACGCTCCGCACTGAGAGGACGACGGACCGATGAACGGACGAGCGGAGTACCCAACGGACCGCAGGACGGTCCTCAAAGGCACGGCGCTGGCGGCCGGGGGCGTACTCCTCGGCGGACTGCTGGGCCTCACCCCCGCGGACCGGGCCTGGGCCGCGGCCATGCCCAAGGTGTACACCCGGGCGGACTGGAAGGCCCGCAACCCCAGGAACCGCATCGAGGTCCGGCCGCAGGGACCCACCCACATCGTCGTGCACCACACGGCGACCGGGAACGTCTCCGACACCTCGACCTCGCACGCGGCGGCGCTGTCCCGTTCCATCCAGCGGTACCACATGGACCACAACGGGTGGAGCGACACGGGTCAACAGCTCACCATCAGCCGCGGCGGGCACATCATGGAGGGTCGCGACCGCACCCTCCGGGCGATCGCCGACGGCGGGCACGTGATCGGCGCGCACACCGCCAACCACAACTCGCACACCATCGGGATCGAGAACGAGGGCACCTACTCCACGGTGGCCCCGCCGGACGCGCTCATGCGCTCCCTGGTGGACACCTGTGTCTGGCTGTGCCTGGTGTACCGGCTGGACCCGGAGAAGGCGATCCTCGGGCACCGCGACTACAACGCGACCAACTGCCCGGGGGACGAGCTGTACGCGATGCTCCCGCAACTGCGCAAGGACGTCACGTCCCGGCTCAGGGAACAGCTCTCGCACCTCAGCCGGGTGACGGGGGTCGAACTCACCCTGGAACAGTTGCCCACCTATCCGCCCGCCCCGACCTCCGAGCGCGTGGCGACCTTCTACCACGGGCCGGCGGTGGGCGACCTCGACGATTCCCTCTGATCCGGGCGAACCCGGGATGTCCGCGTCTCCGGGACTCCGGGGTCAGGGCCTGGTCGCGCCGGTGACCAACCAGGCCCCGCCCCGGGCCCGGTGCCCCAGGGCGACCGCCCGGGCGAGGATCCATACGCCGTAGGCGCCCCACAACCCGATCAGACCCCACACGGGGGTCGTCCCCAGGGAGGGGACGACCAGGGCGAACGGCAGGAAGACCAGCATCGTCCACAGGGAGGCCCAGGCCAGGTACCGCTGATCCCCGGCGCCCATGAGCACCCCGTCCAGCACCATGGTCACCCCGCTCAGGGGTTGCAGGAGGGCCACCACGACCAGGGACGCGGTGATGAGCGCGCGCACCTCCGGATCGGAGGTGAAGGGGATCCAGGCCCAGGGCAGGATCACCAGCACCAGGACCGTGAAGGCCAGGCCCGTCATCACGCCCCACTCGACCATGCGGCGGGTGGCGTCCCTCGTCCCCTGGACGTCACCCGCGCCCAGGTACCG
The DNA here is from genome assembly GCF_031845465.1 of Nocardiopsis lambiniae. Taxonomy (NCBI): domain Bacteria; kingdom Bacillati; phylum Actinomycetota; class Actinomycetes; order Streptosporangiales; family Nocardiopsidaceae; genus Nocardiopsis; species Nocardiopsis lambiniae. The sequence goes on from NZ_JAVREP010000009.1 coordinate 107,330, forward strand.
GCCGACGATCGACTGCCCGGCGATCGCGATCGCGTCCAGGGCGAACACCAGCAGCGCCCAGATGTTGTGGGAGACCTGGTGGGCGGCCACCGGCGCGTCGCCGAGCCGGGCCGCGACGGCCACCGTCACCAGGGCCACCACGCGCATCGAGACGCTGCGCAGGAACAGGGCGAACCCGGCCGAGGCCGAAGCGCGCAGCCCGGCGGCCGTCGGCGCGAGGGAGACCCCCGCGGCGCGGGCGCGGCGGACCATGGCCGCCACGTACCAGAACGCGCCGCCCCCCTGGGCCAGCACCGTCGCCCAGGCCGAGCCGGCCATGCCCTGGTCCAGGACCAGTACGAGGATCGCGCACAACACCGCGTTGGCCACGTAGGAGGCGACCGCGACGGCGAGCGGGGTGCGGGCGTCCTGGAGGCCGCGCAGGACGCCGGTGCCCGCCATGACGATGAGCAGGAACGGCGTGCTCAACAGGCTGATGCGCAGATAGGTCAGGGCGTGGGGGGCTACTTCCGGGGAGGCGCCGAGCAGGTCCACCATGGCCGGTCCGAGCGGCCAGCCGATCACGATCGCGGCGATACCGAGGAGGACGGCCAGCCAGAGCCCGTCGATACCGTCCCGGATGCCGCCGGGGATGTCGCCGGCGCCGAACTTGCGGGAGACCGCCGCGGTGGTGCCGTAAGCGAGGAAGACGCAGACCGCCACCAGGGTCAGCAGGACCTGGCCGGCGATGCCCAGCCCCGCCAGGGCCTCGGTGCCCAGGGTGCCGACGATCGCGGAGTCGGTCAGCAGGAACAGGGGCTCGCTGACGAGGGCGAAGAACGTGGGGATCGCGAGGGCGAAGATCTCACGGTCGTGGCGGTGCCGGAACGGCGCGGCGGAGAGCGGTCTGCGCATGACCAGGCCACGGTATCGGACAGGCGTTCCCATGGGGACGTGAAGTTATCCACAGGCCCCGAGATGCCTGTGGATAACCTGTGGAAATCGGCCCTGTGAGACATGTTGCACACCTGGGTAGCGAAGCATGTTTTCGCAGGTCAACACCGATAAGAGGGGGTGTGTGCGAAGTTATCCACAGGTTATGTGCACAACGGGTCGGAGAAACCCCTGCGGACCGGGCCGAACGGGTGCTAGAAGCCCTGTGGACGACTCCGCCCGCGGCGTCTTCGGCACCCTTCATGAGGCATCCTGGAAGGGTCGGTCCCGACCCGGGGTCGGTGGAGCACGGCCCAGGGGAGATTGTTCGTGAGCGTCGCTGAGCAGCCACCCGAAGAAGGCGGCGGATACGAGCGCACGCCCCCTCACGACATCCAGGCCGAACAGAGCGTGCTGGGGGGCATGCTCATCTCCAAGGACGCCATCACCCAGGTCGTCGAGATCATCCGCTCCGCGGACTTCTATCGTCCGGCGCATCAGATCATCTACGACGCCGTCGTCGACCTCTTCTCCCGCGGTGAGCCCGTCGACGTCATCTCCGTCAACGCCGAACTCACCAAACGCGGCGAGGTCACCCGGGTCGGTGGCGCCCTCTACCTGCACACCCTCACCGAGGCCATCCCCACCGCCGCGAACGCCGGTTACTACGCCAAGATCGTCTCCGACCGCGCCATCCTACGCCGTCTCGTCGAGGTCGGCACCCGCATCGCGCAGATCGGCTACGCCGGCGACGGCGAGGTGGACGACCTCGTCGACCACGCCCAGGCGGAGATCTACAAGGTCGCCGAGAAGCGCACCGGCGAGGACTACGTCGCCCTGGCCGACATCATGCCGGGCGCCCTGGACGAGATCGAGGCGATCTCCTCCCACGACGGCACCCTCACGGGCGTCCCCACCGGCTTCGCCGACTTCGACGCCCTCACCAACGGCCTCCACCCGGGCCAGATGATCATCATCGCCGCCCGACCCGCCGTCGGAAAATCCACGCTGGCCCTGGACTTCGCGCGGGCGGCGTCGATCAAGAACGATCTGACCTCGGTCTTCTTCAGCCTGGAGATGGGGCGCAACGAGATCGTCATGCGCCTGCTGTCGGCGGAGGCCCGGGTGCCGCTGCACACCATGCGCTCGGGTCTGATGACCGACGACGACTGGGCCCGGCTGGCCCGGCGCATGGGCGAGGTCGCCAACGCGCCGCTGTTCATCGACGACTCGCCCAACATGTCGATGATGGAGATCCGGGCCAAGTGCCGACGGCTCAAACAGCAGCACGACCTCAAGCTGGTCATCGTCGACTACCTCCAGCTGATGAGCTCTCCCGGCCGGGTGGAGAGCCGCCAGCAGGAGGTCTCGGAGATGTCCCGATCCCTCAAGCTGCTGGCCAAGGAGTTGGAGGTGCCCGTGGTGGCGCTCTCCCAGCTCAACCGCGGTCCCGAACAGCGCACCGACAAGCGCCCGCAGGTGTCGGACCTTCGCGAGTCCGGATCCATCGAACAGGACGCCGACATGGTGATCCTGCTGTACCGCGAGGACGTGCACGACAAGGAGTCGCCGCGCGCCGGCGAGGCCGACATCATCGTGGCCAAGCACCGTAACGGCCCCACCGCCGACGTCACCGTGGCCTTCCAGGGCCACTACAGCCGCTTCGTCGACATGGCGCCCGGCTAGGGCGTGTCCCGCGGACACCCGTTCCTCTCGACCTCGCGGGTGCCCGCCCGGCGGTCACGGCACGGCCCTGCCGAGGGACTTCGGGAAGACGAGGGCAGCGGCCGGGCGGAGCGGTCCCGTCGAGTCCGGGCGCGGCTTATGCTGTACCGGGTCGGTCTTTTCGGACACCGAAAGAGGGGTGTGGCGGTGTCCGACACACCCCCCTGTTTCGGTCAGTTAATTTACCGATTTATGGTCAAGCCGATTTGTCGACAAAGCGTCAGGGCGACCTCAGGCGGTGTCGGCGACGATCATTCCCCCGCGCATCTCCAGCCGCCGACCGGTGAAGCGTTCGCGCGTTCTCCGATCGTGGGTCACGATCACCAGCGCCCCCCGGTACCGGGACAGCGCCTCCTCCAGGTCCTCCACGAGACCCGGGGAGAGGTGGTTGGTCGGCTCGTCCAACAGCAGCAGGTCATAGGAGTCCGAGGTCAATCGGGCCACCTCGATGCGACGGCGCTGGCCGACCGAAAGGGACTCCACCGACCGGTCCATCTCCCGGGGCCGGAACAGGCCGAGCGCGGCCAGCTCGTCCCGGTGTTCCTCGGCCGCCCCCGGCCGACCGGCCGCATAGGCCTGGAGCACCGTCCGGCCCGGAACGATCACCCCGTCCTCCTGGCGGAGATGGCCGACCCGGCCCCTCCGGGCGACCCGACCTGAATCCGGCGCCAGCTCCCCGACCATGACCCGCAGAAGCGTGGTCTTGCCCGCCCCGTTGGGGCCGGTGACCAGCACGCGCTCGCCCGGGGCCAGGGTCAGCGCGGGAACGGCGAGCCGATGGTCGACCCGCACCCCCTCCAGCTCCACCGGGGGCACCGCCCCGTCCTCGGAGACGGCGGTCCCGAAGGACGCGGTCATCTCCAACGGGACCGGCGGCGGCGCGACGGGGTTCTCGATCAATCGCTCCGCCCGCTCCTTGGCCTGACGGATCCGGCTCATGGCGCCGTGCGCGCGCCCGCGCATCCGGAAGCCACCGTGACCGAAGGCCGCCTTGTCCACCTTGCGGGGGATGGCCTGGAGCGCCGCGACGTTGTTCTCCGCCAATCGACGCTGACGGGCCAGCTCGGCCCTCCACGCGTCGTACTCGCGGATCCACCGGGCCCGGGCCGCGGCCTTCGCGGAGAGGAAGCCGTCGTAGCCGTTGCCGTAGCGGTTCACCCGGCGCTGCTCGTGATCGACCTCCAGCACGGTCCCGGTGACCCCGGCCAGGAAGGCGCGGTCGTGGGTGACGGCGACGACCGTGCCCCGGTGGGTCCGCAGCCTCTGCTCCAGCCAGGCGACCGCGCGGTCGTCCAGGTCGTTGGTGGGTTCGTCGAGCAGGAGGAGTTCCGGGTCGGCCGCCAGCACCGCGGCCAGCGCCAGCCGAGAGCGTTCCCCTCCGGAGAGCGTGCGCAGCGGGCGACCCCGATCCAGGTTCGGCAGGCCGAGGCCGTGCAGGCCGGCGTCGACCCGCGCGTCGGCCTCGTAGCCGCCGCGTGCCTCGAACGCGGAGAGCAGGTCACCGTAGGCCGCCAGCCCCTCGGGGCCCGCGGCGCCCAGTTCCGCCTCCCGGTCCCGCAGACGGGCCTCCATCTCCCTCAGGTCCGACAGGGCGTCGTCGATGGCGTCGCCGACGGTGCCGCTCCCGACCCGTTCCAGGGTCTGGGGGAGGTGACCGATGCCGCCGGGCGCGATGACGGTCATCTCCCCGTTGTCGGGCTCCTCCTCTCCGGAGAGCAAACGCAGCAGGGTGCTCTTGCCGGAACCGTTGTCACCGATGACTCCGACGCGCTCGCCCGGCGCGATGCTCAGGCTCACCCGGTCCAGGACGGTGTGATCGCCGTAGCGTTTGACGACCTCGGTCAGGGTGACCCGGGCTGTGGAACGGACCGGGGGCGTGGGCACGGGTTTTCCTCCCCGGGTGATCTCGGTGGCGCGGGCTGCGGATCGAATTCGAGCGGTGCGCATGGTCCGCCTCCTCGGGTGCGGTGTGGCCGGTGGGTCAACGGGCCGCGGGCCGCCGGAGGGCTCGGGTCGTGTCACACGGGTGCCGGGCGGAGGGTGCTTCGGGGGCACCGACCCCGGGGCGTGGAGACGACGAAGAGGCCGTACCGGATCGACCGCGGTGGAGCGCGCCGGTGGAGCCGCGCGGGGCCGCCGGAAGGCGGTGGGGCGCGATGTGCTCGGACACGGGCGTCGGACGCGGGATCACAGGAAGAAGTACAGCCTCATGAGCAAGACGATACGTCTCGTTTCGCATCAGGTCAAGGGAGAATCCGGTGAGACGCGGATCACTCACGCTCCGAACCTGGGCTCCCTATAAGGCCATCTGAAATAGGGGTATTTCTTCAAACCGATATGTCGACACGACGACAAGACGCCTTCCGGTGCGGGGAAGGACGAAGGGCCGCCCCGCTCGGCGGGACGGCCCTTCACTCACTCTCGTGCCCGGTGTGAAAACCGAGCGCCCCCTCCGGCGTGTTCGGCGGGGGCGTACGTCGTTGACGCGCGGCTACAGCCAGCGGGCCTCGGGGCGGGTGCGCCCGGTCTCGTCGGTGACCGACACCCAGTGCATGATCGGGTGCCCGGAGGCGATGGTGTCGGCGTCCTCGCGCGGTCGGGGAACGCTCACGGCGTCCGGCGCGAGGCCGGAAAGGCGGAGGTTCTCCTCGGTGGAGCGAGTGCGTCGACGGACGTTCACGGAGCGAGTCGGGTGCGGTGCACGTTCGGTCCTGCGTGCCATGAAGCCCTCCTCGTTTCCGTATCAGATAGCACCAGTTAACCCTATGTTCACCTTTGAGTCAATTCCTTTCCGAACCTCCGCGTGTCGGCAATCTCTCTGTCCGCGACCGCGGGCAGAGAATCCCTGCTCTCCAGGGGGTTGCGGGAGGCTTCTCGCGTGGGCGCGAAGTGGCCGAAGAAGCAAAATGAACGGAAGGTGAACAGAGGGCGAATCGGCCACCCTCTCGGTGCGACCTGAGGACGGGCGGCCCGGGGAGGCGGCGAGGAGGCCGGGCGGGTGATCCGCAGGCGTGCGGAGAGGTGGGGCGCGCCCTTCGTCGGCGCACCGAACCCGGGAAAACGAGAAGCACCCGCCCAGGAGGCGGGTGCCCTATCGGATGCGCGTGGTGGGGCTACTCCTTGAAGATGAGCCCCACGACCTCCAGGTAGAGCTGCTCCGGGTACGGGATGAACGCGATCTTGCTCAAGGCCTGGTCCTGACCCGCGGACTCCATCACGAAGGTCCCGTAACCGAGGAAGCGCCCCATCAGGGTGCGTTCGAACCTCATGTCGGTGACCTTGCCCAACGGCATCATGTTCACCTGCCGGGTGATCAACCCCGTCGTCAGCAACAGGCGTGCGGAGGTGATGACGAAGTAGTCGACCGACCACTCCGCGACCTGCCACACGAACCACACCAGGACCAGCAGCCACAACCACCAGATGATGGCCAGTGCCGCCGGTGTATCGGCGAGCTGCGTGTTGCTGAGGAATCCGGCGACGATCAGGGCCCCCAGGACCGCGCCCACCGGTCCCACCAGGACCGCGGGATGCCGCCGGATGGTGACCACGTCCTGCTCGTGTGGGAGCAGGTAGCGGTTGACCGAAGCCGGGGCGCTGTTACTCGACGCTACGAGGCGCATGGCACCCGACCATCCCCCTACGGCAGCAGTGCGTTAACGAAGCGGGACATCGACTCGGCGCCGCCCATCAGCCCCCCGAGCGCACTCTGGATCACGCCCGCTGCGCTTTCGGGTTGCGTGAGCAGATAAAACGCCACGAAACCGATGAGAGCGTAGCCGCCCCATTTCTTCAACTTCGCCACGACTGACTCCCCTTGGAATCCACCTGACCCACCGACCCAGCAGCGATTGTCGCACCGGGAATCCTGCCCGTAAAGCCTGGGGTGCACCCTCGGCGTGGCGGTATGTCGGACCTTCCTCGCTTGCGGGCTGTGTCCGGTTCCGGTGCCGTTGATCGCCGAGTGGCCGGAGGTCCGAAATTCGGGCGCCTTCCAGGGCAGGTCAGGAGGTTTGGGCTGGCTTTTGTGGAGAAGTGGGGCGCATCGATCAAGGCCGAAAATCACCCTGTGTGTCGGCCCGTCCGAAAAGGGAACTCGGGTCGGGTCAGATTTCTCCGGGGTGCTGGGGGAACGGGGTCAGGCGCGTTCCGCGAAGGCCAGGGCGAGCACCTGGAGGTGCTGTCTGGCGATCCGCTCGACCAGATCCGGGGTGGCCCGGCCGGTGACCTCCTCGGCGCCGTGCCGGGCGGCGTCCACACACCGGGTCACGGTGGAATCGTGGTGAACCCCGGAGAACTCCGAGGCGAGGCGATCCACCACGGGAGCGAAGCGCGTGTCGGTGACGGTGGGGGCGGAGGTGGTCTCGGGCATCTCTCTCCTTGAGAGTTCGGGAGACTGATGGCTCAGCGTGCGCGACCGGAGGCTTTCGGTAGTCACCGTGGGGTCGCCTGAAGGCCGCGTCCGGGATGGGCGAGGGGGCGGGGGTCGGTGGACCGGGTCCTGGTGGAAGTGGTTTCGGGCCGTTGGGGTTCCTTGTTACGGGCGGCCTGGAACCATGATCACTCCTGTCGGTTACGTTCCCGTCTCGAAATGAATTCGGATAATGCGGTCTGAGGTGTCGTCCTGGTGTCCGGCCCGCCCCTCGTCCTTCCGGCTGCGACCTGGGGCGATGGCGGTCCGATGGAGGGACTGTGCCCGATTTTCGGCCATTCATTCATCCGGGCTTCAAAACAACCGAAAAAGCGCCCGACCGGAAGACCGGTCGAGCGCCAGAGAGGCCGGGGATCAGGCGCAGCCGTACAGCCGGTCGCCCGCGTCTCCCAGACCCGGAAGGATGAAGCCGTTCTCGTTGAGTCGCTCGTCCACCGCCGCCGTCACCACGCGCAGCGTCGCGCCGTGGTCGGGGGCCAGGGTTTCGGACAATTTCTCCTTCACCGCCGTCAGCCCTTCGGGGGCGGCGAGCAGACAGATCGCGGTGATGTGGTCGGCGCCCCGGTCCACCAGGAGCTTGAGCGCCGCGGCCAGGGTGCCGCCGGTGGCCAGCATCGGGTCGAGCACGTAGCACTGGCGGCCCGACAGGTCCTGCGGCAGCCGGTCGGCGTACGTGGCCGGCTGAAGGGTCTTCTCGTCCCGGGCCATGCCCAGGAAACCCACCTCGGCGGTGGGCAGCAGTCGGGTCATCCCGTCGAGCATGCCCAGACCGGCGCGCAGGATCGGCACCACCAGCGGGGTGGGGCGGCTCAACTGGGTTCCGGTGGTCTCCACCAGCGGCGTGGCGATGGTGACCTCCGTCACTCGCACGTCGCGGGTCGCCTCGTAGGCGAGCAGGGTCACCAACTCGTCGGTCAGGCGGCGGAAGGTCGGAGAGTCGGTCCGCACATCGCGCAGGGTGGTGAGTTTGTGCGCGACCAAGGGGTGATCGACGACCAGGGTTTCCAAGGTGGTCTCCGGGTGAGCTGGGACGACGGGACGGTGGCCGGGGAGCTGAGCCAGCCAGAGTCTAACCGTGGGCACCCACCCGCCGACGTGCGCTCGCGAGCCCACGGGGCGCTCACGGGAACCCCCCGTGGGAGCGCGTCCTCCCAACTCGTGAGAGCGTTGTCGGACTGAAGCGGACAAGGACCACGGTGGGCACTGAGTGATCGTTACCATGTCACTCGCACGGGCGATCCGGGGTTCCATCGTCCGGACTGATGGCACCGGCCGGGTTGGGGTGACGATGACAGTGCTCGATCATGGTGACGACTCGGGTGACTTCGCGGCCGTCGCGTTCCGGGAAGAGGAGTACTGGGAGGTCGATCTCCTCCCGGTGGCGCTGACGCACGACCTCAAGGGCCTCATCCATGCCCTGCGCCAACAACCCAGCATCAGCGGGACGATCGGTCTGGTCTCGGTCGGGGACGACTTCTTCATCATCGTCCGGGTGTACGGCGGTGAGGTGTCCCTGTTCCTCTCCGACGTGACCGCGTCCGTCGACTGGCAGGTGGCCCGGGACGTCCTGGACCACCTGGACATCGACCAGCCCGACGACGACGACCTCGATCAGGTCCTGCCCGCGGGAGACCTGTCGATCGTCGCCGATCTGGGGCTGGACGAGATGGAACTGGGCGCCTTGGCGGGCGACCTCGACCTGTACCCGGACGAGGTGCTGGCCAGCATCTCCGAACGGCTCGGATTCGCACAGTCCTTCCAGCGTGTCCTTGACGCGATGGGGTAGGGAATCCCGGGAAGCGCAGGCCGGAGAGCTAGGAGAGCACGCGGTGTCGACCTTCGCAGCCGTCTTCGCGCCCGATGGGCAGGCGTGGCGGGGAACCGAACTCGAACTCGGGGAGGTGGACGTCATCGACGACGTCATCGACCCGGCGCTCGACTTCGCCACCGACACGGGAGCCGAATCCGCCGTCATCCTCATCGAGGCCGACGACGAATGGTTCGCCGTCGTGCGGGTCGGCGAGGACGGGGAGCCCCGTGTGTACCTGTCCGACGCCCGCGCGGTGGAGGAACATCCCCTGGCCGAGGTGCTCGCCGAGACGGGGATGCTCGTGGCGGCCGGCCCGGCCGAGACCTCCCGCGGGCCCGCCCCGGGCGGGGACCCGGGACTGCTGGAGGAGTTCGGGATGCCGTCCGACGAACTGCGTTCGCTGTCCGTGGGCGGGGGAGTCCTGCCCGCCGACGTCCTGGCGGTCGTGGCCGACCGCGCCGGGTTCGGCGACCTGCTCGACGGCATGAGGCTGTGAACCACGCCCTCGACGCCGCGCTGCGCGCGGCCCTGACCGAGGGCGAGCGGGCCCTCGCCGCGGGGGACGTTCCGGTCGGCGCCGTGGTGCTGGACTCCGAGGGCGCGATCATCGGTCGCGGGCACAACGAACGCGAGGCCACCGGCGATCCGACCGGCCACGCCGAGGTCCTCGCCCTGCGGGCGGCGGCCCGAACCCGCGGCGAATGGCGGCTCTCGGGCTGCACCCTGGTCGTCACCCTGGAACCCTGCGTCATGTGCGCGGGCGCCACGGTGCTCTCCCGGGTCGACCGTCTCGTCTACGGTGCGCGCGACCCCAAGGCCGGCGCGGCGGGATCCCTGTGGGACCTGGTCCGGGACCCCCGGCTGAACCACCGGCCCGAGGTCGTCCCGCCCGACCTGGTGGGGGCCGAGGTCGCCGCCGACTGCGCCGGGCTGCTCACCCGCTTCTTCTCCGAACGGCGCGGGTAACAGGTTTTCCGCACTGGTCCACATCCGGTAGAGTTGCCCACGGTGGAGTCGCCTAGTGGCCGATGGCGCCCGCCTCGAAAGCGGGTAAGGGGCAACCCTTCGAGGGTTCAAATCCCTCCTCCACCGCCACCAGCCGCCCCCGGCACAGCCGGGGGCGGTTCTTTCATGTCCGGGCCCGTGTCGACAAAGGGCTTCGGCGACTCGCGGTCAGATCGACTCCGGGGCGGGGCCGGTGCTGCCCCGGGGGGTGAAGCGTGCGGCCGGGGACCACCGTTCGGTGATCGGTCGGCCCTCCGCCGCCTCCAGGGCGGCCTCGGCGACGGCGGTCCCGTAGCTGTGGACGTCCACGCTCATCGCGGTCAGCGTGGGGGAGGACAGTCGGCAGCGGGTGGAGTCGTCCCAGGCGACCAGGCTCACCCCGGAGGGGACGTCCACGCCCAGGGCGCGGGCTGCCGCCAGCCCGCCGACCGCCATCACGTCGTTGTCGTACAGGATCGCGGTGGGCGGCTCCGGAGCGGACAACAGGGCGGTGGTGAGCCGCTCACCCTCCTCGTGCGAGTAGTCGCCCGTCAGGATCGCCGGCGCGGGCAGCCCCGTGTCGGCGCAGGTCGAGATGAGAGCCTCGGTGCGGGCGCGGGTGTGCAGCAGTGGTTCGGGGCCGCTCACCCGGGCGATGCGGCGGTGCCCCAGGGCCCGCAGCCGGTCCACGGCCTCCCGGACGGGCGCCGCGTGGTCGGCGGACACCGCCGGGACGTCCGCTCCCGCGAGGGCGCCGGCCACCACGAACGGAAGCCCCAGGTCGCGCAGCAGCGCGGGCCGGGGGTCGTCCGCGGTCGGGTTGACCACCGCCACCGCGTCCACCACCCGGCGCCGTACCCAGCGGCGGTAGGCGGCGATCTCTTCATCGAGCGTGGAGACCAGGTGCAGCATGACCCACATGTCGTGGTCCGCCAGGCGCTCCTCGATGCCCGCGATGAACTCCATGAAGAAAGGCTCGGCGCTCAACAACCGGGGCGGTCGGGCCAGGATCAGCCCGACCGCGCCGGCGCGCTCGTGCGCGGTCATCGCTTCCCACGGGGGTGCGTGGAACCGGAGGAGCGCAGCACCGGTGCCCGGGTGAACTCCGCCGGGTCGACCTCCGCCGAGGTGCGCACCAGGAAGGTGTGCGACTCGCCCGCGAGCAGGTCCACGAGCATGTCGTCCACCTCCGCGTCCGGGGCGACCCGGTCGGCGAGCACGGACACGCCTCGGGTCAGCGAGGCCGCGCGGACCTCCACCCGGTACCCGCCGGGGACGGCCGCGGCCGTCGCGGTGAGCGACTCGGGGTCGTAGGCCAGGTGGACGTCCTCGCGGAGGGTGTGCACGAGGCGGGTGTCGTCGGTGGTCGCCACCAGCGCCTCCCGGGTGTCGTCGCCGGCCGCGAAGAGCGATCGGGCCGGTTCGTGCTCCGCCGTGGACCGGGGCGGAACGGCGATGTCGATCTGGGTACCGTCCAGTATCCCGCCCTCGAAGTGCAGCCGCTCCAGCCGCACCGTCGTCTCCCACGGTTCGTCGGTGTCGTTGATCGCGATGAGGACGAGGCGTCCGTCCCGGGGCTGGACCGTGAGCAGACGGGGCGCGTAGGCCGCCCGCAGCGCGTACCACAGGGGCTTGCGCCGCCCCTCGCCGTCGACGGCCGCCCAGGAGGTGACCGGCCAGCAGTCGTTGAGCTGCCACACGAGGGTGCCGGCGGTGCGCGGCCACCAGGAACGGAAGTGCTCGACGCCGAACGCCACGGCGCGGGCCTGGTTGAGCTGGGTGGCCCAGTGCCAGTCGGCGAAGGTGGTGGGCGTCGGCAGGTGGCCGGACAGCCCGCGGCCGAGCTTGCCGTTGCCGTCCTCGGCCTTCTGGTGGAGGAGGAAGGCGGGGGACTCCGGGGTGAGCGGCTCGTCGTGGATCCAGTCGGTGAGGGTGGACCAGGTCGGGGGTCCCTGGAAGCCGAACTCGGAGCAGAACCGGGGCACGTTGTCGCGGTAGCCGCGGTAGTCGACGCGGTTCCACACCTCCCATTCGTGCCGGGTGCCGTGCGCTTCGGCGTTGGGGTGGGACTCCTCCGGTGTGAGGCCCGGGGAGTAGGGACTGCCGTCGGAGTAGAACCGGGTGGGGTCGAGTTCGGCGACGATCCGGGGGAACAGTTCGGTGTAGTAGCGGTGGCCCCACGTGAGGTCGCCCAGCTGCTCCTTCCAGCCCCAGTCCTCGTGGCCCCACAGATTCTCGTTGCCGCCGTTCCACAGGGCGAGGGAGGCGTGCGAGGTGAGGCGGGCGACGTTCTCGCGCGCCTCGGCCTCGAACTCGCTCCACAGCGGTTCCTCCTCGGGGTAGGCCGCGCAGGCCAGGAGGAAGTCCTGCCAGACGAGGACGCCGCGCTCGTCGCAGACGTCGTAGAAGTCCTCGGTCTCGTAGATGCCGCCGCCCCACACGCGCAACATGTTCATGTGCGCGTCGACGGCCTGGTCGACGCGGTGCGCGAGGCGGTCACGGGTGATCCGGGTGAGGAAGTGGTCGTCGGGGATCCAGTTGGCGCCCTTGACGAAGATCGGCCGACCGTTGACCTCGACGGTGAAGGGCGTGCCGTGCGCGTCGGGCGCGGTGTCCACGGTGATGGTGCGGAAACCGATCCGGCGGTGCGCGCCGTCCAGGGGGGTGTCGTCGGCGGCGAGGGTGACGTCGAGGTCGTACAGGGGCTGGTCGCCGTATCCGACGGGCCACCACAGGTCGGCGTCGGCCACCTCGACGACCACGGTGCCGGTGCGGGCGCCGGCGGCGATGGTCGCGGTGGCGGTGCGGTCGGCGACCTCGGCGGTGAGGCGGAGGTCGACGTCAGGGCCGGAGCGTTCGACGTCGACGTGGACCTCGACCCGGCCGGTGCCGTCGGGGGAGACGGTGACCAGGGGACGCACCCGGGAGAGCCGGGCGGTGTTCCAGCGTTCGAGCCGCACCGGCTTCCAGATGCCGGCGGTCTGGAGGTCGGGCCCCCAGTCCCAGCCGAAGGAGCAGGCCATCTTGCGCACCATGTTGTACGGGTGGGCGTTGACGTGCGGGCGGGCACCGAGTTCGGCGCGGTTCTCCTCGGCGTACGCCAGGGCCGAACGCAGGTCCACGGTCAGTTCGTTGGTCCCGGCGCGCAGCGCGGAGCGGACGTCGAACCGGTGGGCGCGGTGCATGTTGGCGGTGGTGCCGAGCACGTGGCCGTTGAGGGTGACGGTGGCGATGGTGTCCAGGCCGTCGAAGGCCAGGTCGACGCGTTCCCCGTCGCCGGGGGCCTCGGCTTCGAAGGTGAGGGCGTAACGCCAGTCGGCGCGGTGGACCCAGGCGAGCCCGGTCTCGGACTCGTCCAGGTAGGGCTCGGGGATCAGGTCCGCGGCGAGCAGGTCGAGGTGGGTGCTCCCGGGCACCTCGGCGGGGATCTCCCGGTCCGCGATGTGCTCGGGGACGGGGCCGGCGGTGGCGGTCAGTCGCCAGCCGTCGTGCAGGGTGTGACGGTGCATCTCGCTCCTCAAGTGCGAGCAGGTGGTCTGAGGATTCTTACTTCAATGAACTAAGTAAGTCAACGGTGGGTTTCCGGAACCCCTCGGTACGCTGGGGTCGCATCGCGCGTCGGACGCGGCACAGCCGGAGGTTCTCTTGGGTCGGGCCATTCCCCACACGTCGAGCCGGGCCACGGTCCTCGACGTCATCCGGGCGGCCGGCACCATCAGCCGGGCGGGTCTGGCGAGCGCCACGGGATTGACGGCGGCGACGATCTCCAACGTCGTGCGCGGACTCCTCGCCGACGAGCTGGTGACCGAGGTCGGCCGCGCCGAGTCCACCGGTGGCAAACCCCGGGTGCTGCTGCGCCTGGTCCCCAGCTCGCGGTACGCGGTCGGCGTGCATCTGGACGCCGGCGGCACCACGTACGCGCTGACCGACCTCACCGGCGCCGTCGTCTCCCGCATGGCCCACGTCGGAACACGTGAGGAGGACCCCGAGGAGGTTCCGGCCCGCATGGTCCGCCAGGTGGACGCCCTCGTCGACGGCGCGGGTGTGGACCGCGAACGGCTCCTGGGCATCGGCCTCGTCACCGCGGCGGGCGTTCCCGCCCCGGTCTCCCTCTCGGCGCAGGACCTGGAACGGGCCACCGGGCTCTCGGTGGTCACCGGCGACGACGCGACGGCGTCGGCCCTGGGCGAGTACTGGTCGGGTGAGGCGGGCGGCGCGTCGGTCCTGGCCGCCGTGTACATGGGCGCCACCATCGGCGCGGGCGTGCTGGTCGACGGCATCCCCTACCGGGGCGCGCACGGGAACGCCGGCGACCTCGGGCACGTGTGCCTGGACGTCGACGGACCGGAGTGCCGGTGCGGGGCCAGGGGCTGTCTGGAGGCGATCGCCGGACCGGAGGCGATCGTCGCGGCGGCCCGTGCCGACGAGCGCACCGCCGGTGCGGCCGGCCTGGTCGGCCGCGAACGGTCATCGGTCGTCGGGGGGTTCACCGCGGTGGTGCGGGCGGCCCGGAGCGGGGACCCCACCGCTCGCGCCCTGGTGGACCGGTCCGCCCGGTACACGGCGGTGGCGGTGCGCACCCTCGTCGGCATCGTCGACCCGGACCTGGTGGTGCTCACCGGTGTGGGGCAGGCCGTCGCGGGCGAGACCTACCTCCCGGCCGTGCGCCGGGAGCTGGGGACGGCGTTCGCCGGCCGGGGCGGGGGACCGGTACGGGTACGGCTGTCCACCTTCGCCGACACCGCGCCGGCGATCGGGGCTGCCGCGATGGTCCTGCGGTCCCGGCTGACGCCGCTGCGCACGCCGGGGCTACGACTGCCCGACGACCTGTCCGAGTCGGGTCCCGTTCCGGTCCACTGAGGTCACCGTTCCTCGGCGGTCGACACGGGTCCCCCGCGGTCCCCGGAGATCTCGGAGAGTTCGTCGATGGCGCGGGTGAGCCAGGAGATCCACCCGTTCTCGATGTCGATGCCGCCGCGCAGCACCAGCAGGTGGATGCGCTCCTGCTCGGTGCGGGGTCCGTCGGTGAAGTCGCGCCTCTCGAACTCCCGGTACTCGTCCAGCCGGGCGCGGTGCAGATCGCGGTGGCGGACGATCTCGGGGAGCAGGTCGCCCACGCCCACGACCCCGGCGGCGCGCAGGCGCAGCGGCAGCGGGTCGCGCGCGACCTTGGGGTCCTCGCGCCGGTTCACCCAGGAACGCAGTTCCTCGCGTCCCTTCGGGAGGACCTCGTACTCCTTCTTCTGTCCCCGGGTGGGGATCGGCGAGGGCAGCGCGCGGATCAGTCCGGCCTTCTCCAACTTGCCCAGTTCCCGGTAGATCTGCTGGTGGGTGGCCGACCAGAAGTAGCCGATGGACCGGTCGAACCGTCGGGTCAGCTCCGACCCGGACGAGGGTTTCTCCAGCAGGGCGGTCAGGATGGCGTGGGGCAGGGACATGTGCGCATTCTAGGTTCGGGCGGCGGACGCGCCGGTCGCGCGCCCGCCGCCGGAGTGAGGGGCCGGCGACCGGCCGCTACAGGGTGGCCGCCAGGCGGGTGCCCTGATCGATGGCGCGCTTGGCGTCCAGTTCGGCGGCCACGTCGGCGCCGCCGATGAGGTGCGCCGTCACACCGCGTTCGGCCAGGCCGTCGAGGAGGTCGCGGCGCGGGTCCTGCCCGGCGCACAGCACGACGGTGTCCACCTCCAGCACGCGCGGTTCTCCCGCGACGACGATGTGCAGGCCCTCGTCGTCGACGCGGGTGTACTCCACGCCCGCGAGCATCTCCACGCCCCGGTGGCGCAGCTCCAGACGGTGGATCCACCCGGTGGTCTTGCCCAGGCCCGCGCCGACCTTGCTGGTCTTGCGCTGGAGCAGGTGGACGCGGCGCGGCGGGGCGGGCCGCTCGGGGGAGCGCAGACCACCCGGGGTGGTGTGGTCGGTGTCCACGCCCCACTGACGGAAGAACTCGTCGGGGTCCAGGGACGCCCGCCCGCCGTCATCGGTGAGGAACTCGGCGACGTCGAACCCGATGCCGCCGGCGCCGATGATCGCGACCCGCGCGCCGACCTCGGCGTTCTTCCGGAGCACGTCGACGTAGCCGACGACCTTCGGGTGGTCGACGCCCGGGATCTCGGGTGTGCGGGGGGCGACACCGGTGGCCAGGACGACCTCGTCGTAACCGGTCAGGTCGTCGACGCCCACCTCGGTCTTGAGACGCACGTCCACCCCCTGCCCGTCGAGCCGGACACGGAAGTAGCGCAGGGTCTCGTCGAACTCCTCCTTGCCGGGCACCCGGCGGGCCATGTTCAGCTGGCCGCCGATCTCGTCGGCGGAGTCGAACAGGGTGACCTCGTGGCCGCGTTCCGCGGCCGACACCGAGAACGCCAGCCCGGCGGGTCCGGCGCCGACGACGGCGATCCGCTTGCGCAGGCGGGTGGGGGAGAGCACGAGTTCGGTCTCGTGGCAGGCGCGCGGGTTGACCAGGCAGGAGGTGATCTTGAGGTTGAAGGTGTGGTCGAGGCAGGCCTGGTTGCAGCCGATGCAGGTGTTGATCTCCTCGGAGCGGCCGGCGGCGGCCTTGGCCACGAACTCCGGGTCGGCGAGGAAGGGGCGGGCCATGGCGACCATGTCGGCCTTGCCGCTCGCGATGATCTCCTCGGCCACCTCGGGGGTGTTGATGCGGTTGACGGCCACGAGCGGGACGGACACCTCGCCCATGAGTTTCTCGGTCACCCAGCCGTAGGCGCCGCGCGGGACGGAGGTGGCGATGGTGGGGATGCGCGCCTCGTGCCAGCCGATGCCGGTGTTGATGATGGTGGCCCCGGCCGCCTCGACGGCCTTGGCGAGCCGGACGACCTCGTCGAAGGTGGAGCCGTCGGGGACCAGGTCGAGCATGGACAGGCGGTACACGATGATGAAGTCGGTGCCGACCCGCTCGCGGACCCGGCGCACGATCTCCACGGGGAAGCGCATGCGGTTCTCGTAGGATCCGCCCCACTCGTCCTCGCGCCTGTTCGTGGCGGCGGCGATGAACTGGTTGATGAGGTAGCCCTCGGAGCCCATGATCTCGACACCGTCGTAGCCGGCCTCGCGGGCCAGGGCGGCGGCGTTCGCGAAGTCCTCGATGGTCCGCTCGACCTCGTCGGCGGTGAGCTCGTGCGGGGTGAAGGGGTTGATGGGGGCCTGGATCGCGCTGGGGGCGACGAGGTCCTCGTTGAACGAGTAGCGGCCGGTGTGCAGGATCTGCATGGCGATGCGGCCGCCTTCGCGGTGCACGGCCTCGGTGATGATCCGGTGCCGGGCGACCTCCTCGGCGTTGGTCAGTTTGGCGGCGCCCTTGAAGGTGGCGCCGTGATCGTTGGGGCCGATGCCGCCGGTGATGATGAGACCGACCCCACCGCGGGCGCGTTCGGCGTAGAAGGCGGCCATCCGCTCGAAGCCGCCGGGGTGCTCCTCCAGGCCGAGGTGCATCGAGCCCATGATGGCCCGGTTGGGCAGGGTGGTGAAGCCCAGGTCCAGGGGCGCCAACAGGTGGGGGTAGTCGCTCATCGTGTCTCCTCGCGCGGGGTGCCTCGCGGGCCGCTGTCCGGGCGGCCCGCCATCTCATTATGCAACAAGTTGCAAAATGCCTCGCGGGTCGCCCCCGGAGACGGGGGGTGTCCCCGGTCAGCCCACCTCGACCGGTAGCGGTTCCGGGCGCTTGGCCACCCGGCCGTCCCCGGACGACCGTCCGCGCAGCCGCCGCATCGCCCACGGTCCGAGGAAGGCGCCCAGCCACCGGACCTCCTCGGCCACCGTGAGGAGGGCCCCCGGGCGGGGCGCCGCCGGCAGCGGGTCGGACCAGGACCCGTCCGCCCCGGGCAGTTCCAGGGCCGAGGCCAGCGCCCCGGAGATCCGCGCGTGCCCGAGCGGGGTGCAGTGCAACCGGTCGGTCGCCCACAGCCGCCGGTCGGTGGAGATCTCGTGCTTCGCGACGTCCGCGACCACCACGCCGTGCCGATCGGCCGCCGCCCGGATCCGCTCGTTGAAGTCCAGCACCCGTGGCACCAGGGGACGCGTCAAGGGGGCCACTCTGGCGATGTCGGGGAAGGTCAGCGTGGCCACCCGGGCGCCGGCCCCGGTCAGGGCGGCGAACATCGCCTCCAGGTCGCCGATCACCTTGTCGGCGTCGTACCCGGACCGGATCACGTCGTTGACCCCGGCGAACACCGTGGCCACGGTCGGCTCCAAGGCCAGCGCGGGCGCCAGTTGCTCCGCCCGGACCTGCGCGGACAGTCGCCCGCGGATCGCCAGGTTCGCGTACTCCACGCGCGCCCCGGTCGCCGCCATCCGCTCGGCCAGCCGGTCCGCCCACCCGCGCACGCCGAGGACGTCGTCGCCGTCCCCGACCCCCTCGGTGTGGCTGTCGCCGATCGCGACATAGCGCACCCTGTCCCCAGGTCCCATTCCGGACTCCTCGCATCGTGGTCGTCAAAGCAGACTATTCCACAAAGTGACTAGTCGACTTATGGACCAAGGGGGGCGTGGGGCGGGGCACGGGATCCCCGCCTCCGGGCCGGACGGTCCGTCCACCGGCGTGGTGCGTCCGGTGAGCGGCGGCGGGAAGGAACCGCTCGGCCCCTCCACGTGCTCGCCCTCGCCCGCCCGCGCGGGATCACCGACACCTACGCCCGACCTCCGGTGGGCGTGGCGGTCCGGGGCTCGGCCGGGGCGCGCTCCTAGCGTGGAGCGGGGGCGCCGGGGCGGCGCACCCGCGCACCGTCGCCGCGCTCCGGGGGAGACCGCCATGGCCAGGAACACCGTCGCCGAACAACTCGTCCGCACGCTGGTCGCCGCGGGGGTGAACCGGATCTACGGCGTGGTCGGCGACAGTCTCAACCCCGTCGTCGACGCCGTGCACGAGACCGACGGCATCGAGTGGATCCACGTGCGCAACGAGGAGACGGCCGCCTTCGCCGCCGCGGCCCAGGCCCAGGTCGACGGGAACCTCGCCGTGTGCGCCGGTTCCTGCGGGCCCGGCAACACCCACCTCGTCCAGGGCCTCTACGACGCCCAGCGCAGCGGCGTTCCCGTCCTGGCCCTGGCCTCCCACATCCCCTCCCGGCAGATCGGCACCGGGTACTTCCAGGAGACCCACCCCGAGCGGCTGTTCGGCGACGTCACCGGCTTCCGCGAGCTGGTCTCCCACCCCGAGCAGATGCCCCGCCTGGCCCGCGTCGCGATCCAGCACGCCCTGGGCACCCCCGGCGTCGCCGTGCTCGTCCTGCCCGGCGACGTCGCCGGACGCAAGGCGACCGGCGACGCCGACACCACCCCGGTCGTCCCCGTGCGCGCCACCGCCTGGCCCGCCGAGGACGATGTTCGCGAACTCGCCAAACGGATCAACACGGCCGAGAAGGTCGCCCTCTTCTGCGGCGCAGGCACGCGCGGCGCCCACGGCGAGGTCATGACGCTCGCCAACCGGGTGAACGCCCCTGTGGGGCACACCCTGCGAGGCAAGGAGTGGATCCAGTACGACAACCCGTACGACGTCGGCATGATCGGCCTGCTCGGCTACGGGGCCTGCCACGAGGCCCTCCACGAGGCGGACCTGGTGCTCCTGCTCGGCTGCGACTTCCCCTACGACGCCTTCCTGCCCAGGCGCAACGTCGTCCAGGTCGACCGCGATCCCCGCCGTCTGGGCTGTCGGGTGCCGCTCACCCTGGGCGTCCACGGCGACGTCGCCGCCACTCTGCGCTCGGTGCTGCCGCTCATCGGCCACAAGTCCGACACCCGTTTCCTGCACGACATGCTGCGCCGCCACGAGCGGGCCCTGACCAAGGTGGTGGAGGCCTATACGGGGAACATCGCCGACCGGACCCCGATCCATCCGGAGTACGTGGCCCGTCTCCTGGACGAGGCCGCCCCCGACGACGCCGTGTTCACCGTCGACACCGGCATGAACAACGTGTGGGCCGCCCGGTACCTCACCCCCAACGGTCGTCGCCGGGTCATCGGGTCGTTCACGCACGGCAGCATGGCCAACGCCCTGCCGCATGCGATCGGCGCCGCCTACGCCGCGCCCGACCGTCGCGTGATCTCCCTGTCCGGCGACGGCGGGCTGAGCATGCTGCTCGGCGAGCTCATCACCGTTCACCAGCACGGGCTGCCCATCACCACGGTCGTGTTCGACAACTCCTCGCTGGGGATGGTGCGGCTGGAGATGATGGTGGACGGGATGCCCGCCTTGCAGACCGATCACCCGCCCGTCGACTACGCGGCGATCGCCGGCGCGATCGGGATGCGCGCCCTGCGCGTCACCCGCCCGGACGAGGTGCGCGACGCCCTGCACGAGGCGATCGCCGCGCCCGAGGCGGTGCTGGTGGACGTGGTCACCGATCCGAACGCGCTGTCCATCCCCTCACGGATCACCGCCGACCAGGTCGCCGGGTTCGCCCTGTCCGCCGGGCGGACGGTGCTCCAGGGCGGTGTCGGCTCGATGATCGACCTGGCCCGCTCGAACCTGCGCAACCTCCCCCGGCCCTGACCGGGGGAGGCCGGTCATCGCGCGGGCCTTCCGACAACGGCATCGCGTCGCCCGCGACGACGCGCGACCCCCGGATCCCGGGGACGGCGGCCGGCGCCGATCCGGTGTCGCCCATCCGGGCGGACGCGTCGACCGTCACCACCGCGAGGAACCCCCGCCCCCGGGCCACCGCCGGGTCGACCTCGACGGTGGTGCGCCGGACGATCCCGCACGTCCGAGGCTTGCGCGCCCGGGGAGGGCGACCCCACCGCCCGTCAACGTTTTGCCCGCTCGTGCTCATACATTGACGCCCCTCGGGCAGTAGTCCACAGACCTGCATCCGACACCATGGAGGACATCGTGATCGCGAAACTGTCCGAGCTCGGCGTCACCTCGGAAATGGCTTACAGCGCCGGGACCGCCAGCATCGGGTTGGCCTTCCTGAGCTGGGCCCTCTCGAAGCAGAAGGAGGACGCCGGCATCGACCGGGCCGACCGGTGGGGGATCTTCGTCGGCCAGTGGGCGCCCACCTTCTTCGCCTTGGGCGTCGCCCTTCGCCTCGAAGAGGGCAGTAAGTGACCCGATGCCACCGGGCCGGCGGGCGCGCGACCTGGGGTCGCGCCCTGCCGGACCCGTCCCCGCGGGGTGGGCTGCGGGGACGCCGGGGGACGGCCGTGCCGCCCCTGTGAAGGGGAGGGCCCCCGGAAGACGCTCGTCCCCGCTCGGCTTCACCGGAGCGGGGACGAGGTCGTGTCACCGCCCGGACGGCCCGGCCCGGATCCGTCGGAGGCCGCGCTCCGAGCCGCTCCCGGCGGAGTCCATCCGGTAGGGGACCCAGGGGGCATACCGACCAGTCGGTTACCCTGGTGGCCGTGCGTTGACCGCGTCACCCCCGACCCGGCAAGGAGCCCCCCCATGGCCGTCGACCCCACCGGAGCCGACCTCGCGACCCTGATGGACGAGGACCCGGGCGGTCCCGTCGTGATGCTGAACCTGCTGCGCTTCGCCCCCGACGGCCGCGCCTCCTACGAGGAGTACTCGCGGGCCGCGTCCCGCTTCCTGGCCGAGTACGGGGGTGAACTCCTCTACGCCGGCGACGGCGACACCCCGCTGGTGGCCGAAGCCGGGCAGGGCTGGGACGCGGTGCTCCTGGTCCGCTACCCCAGCAGGGAGGCGTTCCGCCGCATGATCGCCGACCCCGGATACCGGGAGATCACCGCGCTGCGCTCGCGCGCGTTGGCGGAGGCGGTCCTCCAGCCGACCGTCCCCTGGGGGTCGGGTCGCTAGGACCCGGACACCGCGGGCCCAGGCCCGGGGAACAGGTGGGCGACTCGACGAGGTCCGCACGGACGTGGCCGACCGCGTCGGAGGGCTGATCTGGGAGTCTCCCCAGGAGGGGGAGGGCAGCCCCGCAGAGGCCAACTGAGACTAAAACTGAGACTAGGAACGACGAAGGCCCGGGGCGCTGTGCGCTCCGGGCCAACGTTTCGGCTGGTAGCCGTGGCGGAGGATAGGGGATTCGAACCCCTGAGGCGTTGCCACCAACACGCTTTCCAAGCGTGCGCCCTAGGCCACTAGGCGAATCCTCCGCGCACAACTCTACAGGCTGTCCGGGTGTACTTCGAACGGGCTTCCCCGACGGGGGTCGGCCCCGGTCGGAACGCGCGCCGGAGAGGGTGCCGAAGAGGGTGCCGGGCCGATGAACAGCGCTGGTCGGCGCGCACCCGGCCCGGGTGCGCGTGCGGGAAGTCCAGCGCACTCCTGCCCGTGTCCACCCGGCATCCCCGTCACCGCGTGCTCGAAGGTCATCAGGTCGGCGGAGGCGTCCTCCGTTACGGAGACGGCGAGGTCGCTGCGCGCGGGAGAACGGTCGGCCGGGGAGTGAGCGTCGAACACGGTCCCTGGGATGAAGGTCCCCTCCGGGTGACGGACGCGGTCGGTTGCCCGAGCACCCCCGGGTTCGGATAGACTCTGGGCAGACCCCTCGTGCGGCGTCACCTCATGAACCTCCCCAGGGCCGGAAGGCAGCAAGGATAAATGGGCTCTGGCGGGTGCGCGGGGGGTCCTTTCTGTTTTCTCCGGCCCGGTCCACTCCGGATTCCTCCCCGGAATCGGCGCGAGCTGTCGGTGCTCGCGGGTTGAATGGACCCGTGGCAGGGACCAGGGGAGTGATCACGCCGTGAGCATCGCGCTGTACCGCAAGTACCGTCCCGCGACGTTCGCCGAGGTGCGCGGGCAGGAGCACGTGACCGACCCGTTGCGGCAGGCGCTGCGCAGCGGTCGCATCAATCACGCCTATCTGTTCAGCGGCCCCCGGGGCTGTGGCAAGACCACCAGCGCCCGCATCCTGGCCCGCTCCCTCAACTGCGTCGAGGGCCCCACCCCGGACCCGTGCGGTGTGTGCGACTCGTGCGTGGCGCTGGCCCCCGACGGCGGCGGCAGCATCGACGTCATGGAGATCGACGCCGCCTCCCACGGTGGTGTGGACGATGCGCGCGACCTGCGCGAACGCGCGTTCTTCGCGCCGGTGAGCTCGCGCTACAAGATCTACATCATCGACGAGGCGCACATGGTGACCCGCGAGGGTTTCAACGCGCTGCTGAAGTTGGTGGAGGAACCCCCGCCGCACCTGAAGTTCGTGTTCGCGACGACCGAACCCGAGAAGGTCATCGGCACCATCCGGTCGCGCACCCACCACTACCCCTTCCGTCTCATTCCGCCGAGCACCCTCCGCGAGCTGATGGAGGATCTCCTCGGCCAGGAGAAGGTGCCCTACGATCCGGCGGCGCTGCCGCTGGTGGTGCGGGCGGGCGCCGGTTCGGCGCGCGACACCCTGTCGGTCCTCGACCAGCTCATCGCCGGTTCGGGTGATGAGGGGATCACCCGCGAGGGCGCGGTGTCCCTGCTCGGGTACACCGATTCGAGCCTGCTCGGCGAGATGGTCGACTCGCTCGGCGCCCGGGACGGCGCCGCCGTGTTCTCCCTCATCGACCGGGTGGTGGAGGGGGGGCATGATCCCCGGCGGTTCGCCACGGACCTGTTGGAGCGTTTCCGAGACCTGGTGGTGCTGGCGGCGGTGCCGGACGCCTTGGACAAGGGTCTGGTCAACGTGGCGGCCGAGGCCACCGAGCAGATGAAGGCGCAGGCCGGTCGGCTGGGCCCCGCCGAGCTGACCCGCGCGGCCGACATCCTCAACCAGGGACTGACCGACATGCGCGGGTCGACCGCGCCCCGGCTGGTGCTGGAGCTCATGTGCTCGCGCATCCTGCTGCCGGCCACCGACGGCGCTCAGGGCGCGGCGCTGCTGGCCCGGCTGGAGCAGGTGGAGCGCGGGGTCGCCGCGGGCGCCGTGGCCGCTCCGATCGCCCACCGGGCCCCGGCGGCGCAGCCTCCGGCCCCGCAGGCCATCGCGGAGCCGCGGCCTTCCGCCCCGCGGTCTCCCACCCCGCCGCCCTCCGCCCCCGAGCCCGACGCCGCGCGGCCCGAGCCCGCCCCGCGGGCGGCGCCCAGCGCGGCCGAGCCCGACGGCTGGGACGCGGCCCCCGCCCGCCGCGAACAGGCCCCGACCCCCGTCGCGCCGGTCTCCGCGCCCGCGACCCCGGCTCCGGGCGGTGGCGGCACAGTGGACCTGGGCCGGGTCCAGAGCGCCTGGCCCCAGATCCTGGACGCGGTCAAGGGTCTGCGCCGGTTCACCTGGATGGTGTTGAGCGGTGGCGACGTCCGCCCCATCGGGGTGGAGGGCAACGCCATCGTCCTGGGCTTCTCCCGCGCCAACGAGGCCAAGGGGTTCGGTAACAGCGGCAGCGACCAGGTGGTCGCGAACGCCGTCCGGCAGGTGCTCGGGGTGGAGGTGCGCGTGACGGCCTCCGCCGGTGCCACCGCCGCGCCCGCCCACCGCGCCACCGAACCGGCGCCCCGCGAGCCCGTGGGCTGGGACGCCCCGACCCCGCAGCCGACCCCGGAGCCCGCACCCGCGCCGACCACCCCACCGACTGCGCCGGACCCCGTCGCCAACGGTTCCGCCGCGCCCGCCGGACCGCCGTCGGACCGCATCGTCACCGGTCTCCAGGAACCGCCGCCGGACCCCTACGAGGACGCCGTGGCCGCGCCGCCCCCGGAGGACGCCGGCCCCCCGACCGAGCCTCGGCGCGTCCCGGCCGCCGAACGGTCGGCTCCGCCGACCGCACCGGACCGGCGGGAACCGGAGCCCGAAGCGCGGCGACCCGCTTCGGAGCCGGTCCCGAGCCCCGTTCCCCGCGAGAAGTCGGTGTCGACGGCGAAGGTCTCCGCGCCGCTGCCCCCGGGTTCGGGCGCCTCCCTCATCGAGACGGCGCTGGGCGGAAGGGTCATCGAGGAGATCGAGCACGAGGCCCCCGACGTCTCCCCGTGAGGCCCGCGCCGTGCGTCAGTCGCGCGGGCGCAGGGCCCGCATCACCGTGTCGATGAGGGTGTCCACGTAGGCGTGCGACAGCGCCCCGGTGCGCATCATCCACCGGTTCTGGATCGGCGCGAGCAGCAGTTCCACCGTGATGGCCGGGTCCAGGCCCGGGTCGATCTGCCCGGCGTCGCGGGCGGCGCGCAACCGTTCCCCGAACGCGTCCAGATTGGGGCGCAGCAGGGTCCGCGTGAGGTGTTCGGCCAGTTCGGGGTCGGCCTGCATCTCGGCGATGACGGCCCTGTTGATACGGTCCATGAGCGGGTCGGCGAGTTCGTCGACGATTCCGTGCATGACCGTGCGCAGGTCGGCGGGCAGGTCACCGGTGTCCGGCAGGGGCTCTCCGGCGCTTCCCCCGGTCAATTCGGCGAACACGTCCAACACCACGGCGGACTTGGCGGGCCACCATCGGTAGATGGTCTGTTTTCCGACCTTGGCCCGGGCGGCGATCGCCTCCATGGTCAATCGGTTGTACCCCACCTCGCCCAGGAGTTCGCCCGCGGCGGTGAGAATGGCCTTGCGCGCCCGCTCGCTGCGGCGACGGGGGTTCGGTCGGGTCCGGGCCGGCTCCTCCGGGGTGCTCGTCTGTGCCATACGTCCCACGGTATCCCTGATAAATGACGAGACGTATCGTCTTGTGAAAAGGTACCCTTCAAGGGACCCACACGGCATCGGGCGAGGCAGGCCTCGCCCCAGGGGGAGGTCCCATGTCCCGCAACAACGACAATCTTCTCGGCCTGGGCGGCGGGCGGGGCGTCTCCCGCTCCAACGCCAAGGGCGCCAAGAGCGGCCCCACCGGCCCCAGCGACGACGCCCGTCGCCGCAAGGAGGACCTGCTGCGCAAGATCAAGGAGCGCAATCAGGGCGATGACGGCGCCGCGGGCGCCGAGGCCACCGACGGCGAGTGAACGACCACCCGCGCCCCCGGACCGCGCCCGGTCCGGGGGCGTCGTCGTGTGCGTTCACCGTCCGGGGCGACGCGGTTCACACCCGCCATCCGGGTTGCTCGGGCGAGTCCAGCCACACCCGGTGCGTTCCGTCGGCCGCCACCGACAGCCCGAAGCGGTCCGGAGCGGGCGAACCCAGCCGGGCCCACTCCTGAAGGGCCTCCTCGAACTCGTCCCAGATGCTGCGCGGGCCGCCCTGCTCGATCATCCACGACGTGCCGTAGGGGTAGACCCGCACCCACGAGTCCCCGGCGCGGTCGCACACCCACACCCCCGACCCGGTGCCGATCCACCTGCGGCGCACCCGCCACCCGGGCACCATCACCGACAGCGCGAACGCCGACGGGAACGCCATGAGCGGTGCCACCGGGTCCACCTGGGTGAGGCGGTACTCGTCGGGCTGTTGTCCGGTGTCCCGGACGGGCGGAAGCCGGGAGCCGGGGGTGCGCAGCGGCACGAAGCCGACCCCGCCGTGGAAGCTCGCCCGGGCCGTCCCGTCGCCGGGGCACACCAGGCGGGCCAGTACGCCCGTCCCCTCCAGCAGCCCCCACGGGCACACGATCAGACCGCCGGGTGAGAGCTGTCCGATCCACGCGGGCGGGACGCGTCGCACCCCGCAGGGCGAGATGACGCGGTCGTAGGGTGCCTGCTCCGGAAGTCCCTCGTGGCCGTCGCCGGTGAGCACCGCGGGGTCGTAGCCCTCCGAGTGCAGGGTCTGCCGGGCCGTCCGGGCCAGGCGTTCGTCGATCTCCACGGAGACCACGGCGGAGTCGCCCAGTCGGCACGCCAACAGCGCCGTGTTCCACCCGGTCCCGGTGCCGACCTCCAGGACCTTGAGCCCGTGGGCCAGGTCGGCCAGTCCCAGCATCCGGGCCAGCACCGTGGGCGCGGCACTGGAGGAGGTGGCCCGGGACGGCGCGGGTCCACGCGGTCCGGGCACGCCGCCCTCACGGCCGCGCGGCTCGTCCCGTTCGGTGAGGACGGCGGGATCGTCGATCCGCGTCACGAGGGCGTTGTCGGCGTAGACCGCCGACAGCCACAGGTCCGGGTCGCTGGCGGCGTTGAGCGTCGTCCCGTGCGCCGTCAACGCCCCGGACTCGGGGATGAACCGGTGTCTGGGCACCGCTCTGAACGTCTCGATGAGGGAGGCATCGACCAGGGTGCCGTCCGCGATCATCGCCTCGATCAGTGCCGAGTGGCGTTCTCGTGCGGTCAACACGTCCTCGACCCCCGTGCCTCTCGCTGTGGCGGTGGTGCCCGAGTGCACCACCGGGACGGTTGTGCCCCGGGAGGCACGATTTCAACCGGCAGTGATGTTATCGCTACTCTTCGAGCTTTTCGCTGATGGGAGCGGGTGTTCGGAGAGTCGTCCCCGCGTCGTGCCGCGGAAGGTCCACATACCCGTGCGGACCGCTCCCGTAGTGGTAATCCTTTCCCCGGATCGGTGCCCACGCCACTCCCGCCGCGATGCGTTCCACCACGTCGGGATTGAAGATGTAGGGCCGCCCCACCGACACCAGGTCCGCGCGCCCGGAGGCGACGAGCGCGGTGGCGCTCTCCTGTGTCGTCTCCACGTGTTCACCGGTGTTGCCCACCAGGGTCCCGGACCACCGGGGGCGCAGGTCGTCCAAGGCCGGATAACGCGGATCGTCCGTGAGGTGCAGGTAGGCCGGACCCAGCGGGGCGATCGCCGCGAGCAGCGCCCGGTAGGTCGGTGCCGGGTCCCGCTCCACCATTCCACCTTCCTTGTTGCCGGGGGAGATCCGCAACCCCACCCGGTGGGCCCCGATCGCGTCGGCGACCGCCTCGACCACCTCCACGGCGAACCGGATCCGCCCGCTGACCGGGCCGCCGTAACGGTCGGCGCGCAGGTTGGTGCCGTCGGCCAGGAACTGGTGCACGAGATAACCGTTGGCACCGTGGATCTCGACCCCGTCGAACCCGGCCCGGATCGCCGCCCGCGCCGCCTCCGCGTGATCGGCCACGGTCCGACGGACCTCCTCCGTCGTCAGGGCGCGCGGGACCACCGGATCGACCTTGCCGTCGAGGGTGTGCACCGGACCGGGCGCGACGACCGCCGACGGGGCGACCGGGATCCCCCCGTCCGGACGGTTGGCGGGATGGGTGTTGCGTCCGCTGTGCATGAGCTGGGCGAAGATCCGTCCTCCGGCCGTGTGCACGGCCCCGGTCACCGAACGCCACGCCGCGACCTGCTCCTCCGTGTCCAGTCCGGGTTGGAGGGGGTGATGCCGACCGGCGATGTTCGGTGAGATCCCCTCGGAGACGATGAGCGCGGCCCCCGCGCGCTGGCGGTAGTACTCGATCATCAGCGGGGTGGGCACGCCGCGGTGATCGGCGCGCATCCGGGTCATGGGGGCCATGACCACACGATTGGGCAGGGCGAGCCCGGCCAGGTCGTGGGGGGAGAGCAGTGGGTGGCCGGTCGGGGCGGTGGTGCGCCGGTCGGTCCACGTCGTTGTCGTCGTCATGGGACGAGCGTAAAAT
This sequence comes from Nocardiopsis lambiniae, assembly GCF_031845465.1. Classification (NCBI taxonomy): domain Bacteria; kingdom Bacillati; phylum Actinomycetota; class Actinomycetes; order Streptosporangiales; family Nocardiopsidaceae; genus Nocardiopsis; species Nocardiopsis lambiniae. The sequence goes on from NZ_JAVREP010000009.1 coordinate 135,566, forward strand.
CTGACATCCGTGTGAGATTCAAGGGCTTGTGCGGTAGATCACCTCGGAGGGCACGATGCGGATCGGCGAACTCTCTCGACGGACCGGGGCCAGCCCCCGTTCCCTGCGCTACTACGAGGAACAGGGGCTCCTGGTCTCCACCCGCACCCCGGGCGGGCACCGCGAGTACGCCGAAGGCGTGGTCGAACGGGTCGATCGCATTCGCTGCCTGTACTCGGCCGGCCTCAACAGCGACACCGTCCGTCGCCTCATGCCGTGCATGTACGCCAACGAGCGCGGTGAGCCCGCCCCCGACCTGCTCGACATGTTCCGCGACGAACGCCGGCGGATCGACGCCGCCATCCGCTCCCTGGAACGGACCCGCGACTCCCTCGACACGGTCATCGACGAGACCGTCCTCGCCCGGGAGGCGTCGGCGGCCCCGCCCTCCGCCCGGGAACCGGTTACGCTCACACCCATACGGACATGACACCGAGACCCGTCACCGCGGGTGCGACGAGGAGACGGCCGTGAACCCTGGCGGAATGGACATGCAGGCCCTGCTCCAGCAGGCCCAGCAGATGCAGCAGCAGCTCGTGGAGGCACAGCAGGCCCTGGAGGAGGCCGAAGTGGAGGGCACCTCCGGCGGCGGCCTGGTCAAGGTCAAGCTGAGCGGGCGCGGACAGGTCGAGGACATCACCATCGACCCCAAGGCCGTCGACCCCGACGACGCGGCCGACACCGCCGAGACCATCGCGGACCTGGTCCTGGCGGCCATCCGGGATGCCGAGGCGCAGGTCGAGCGGCTCCAGCAGGAGAAGATGGGCCCGCTCGCCCAGGGCCTGGGCGGCGGCGGGATCCCCGGTCTCCCCGGTTTCTAGACACCGCCCCACCGAGGGACGAAGACGACGACCCGACGCGTACGCGGAAGGTCGTCGTTCCCTATACGGTGGTGGTAGGGGTGACGGACCGCCCCGAGCCAGACGGTCCGACCGAATGGGCGGGCGATGTACGAAGGCGCGGTGCAGAATCTGATCGACGAGCTCGGGCGGCTGCCCGGCGTCGGTCCGAAAAGCGCGCAGCGCATCGCCTTCCACCTGCTGTCCGCCGAGCACGCGGACGTCAAGCGCCTCGTCGGCGCGCTGGTCGAGGTCAAGGAGAAGGTGCGCTTCTGCTCCATCTGCGGCAACGTCGCGGAGGAGGAGCAGTGCCGGATCTGCCGTGATCCCCGGCGTGACGCCGCCGTCATCTGCGTCGTCGAGGAGTCCAAGGACGTCGTGGCCATCGAGCGCACCCGCGAGTTCCGGGGTCGCTACCACGTCCTGGGCGGGGCGATCAGCCCGATCGAAGGTGTGGGCCCGGACGACCTGCGCGTCAAGGAGCTCATGAAACGTCTCGCCGACGGCGAGATCACCGAGCTGATCCTGGCCACCGACCCCAACCTGGAGGGGGAGGCCACCGCCACCTACCTCGCCCGCCTGGTCAAACCCATGGGTCTCACGGTGACCCGGCTGGCCAGCGGCCTGCCCGTCGGCGGCGATCTCGAATACGCCGACGAGGTCACTCTGGGACGCGCCTTCGAGGGGCGCCGCAGCCTGGAGTTCTAGCTCACATTTCGCCTTGATTTCGTCGAAATATGAGTACTCTCCCGATCGCCGGGTAGGCCCGAGCGCTGGTGCGCCGTGCTCGACTACGCCTTCCGTCCCAGGTGGGACGGGCTGACGAAGACGTCACCGGTTACACTCCCTTGCAATCGTCTTTGATCCCAACTCTTCAGGAGCATCGACCGTGGCCTTGATCGTGCAGAAGTACGGTGGGTCTTCCGTGGCCGACGCGGAAGCCATCAAGCGAGTAGCCCAGCGGATCGTCGCTCAGAAAAAAGCGGGATATGACGTCGTCGTCGTGGTCTCGGCCATGGGCGACACCACCGACGAGCTCATCGACCTCGCCGAGCAGGTGTCCCCGATGCCGCCGGCCCGCGAACTCGACATGCTCCTCACCGCGGGTGAGCGCATGTCCATGGCCGTCGTCGCGATGGCCATCACGAACCTGGGCTTCGAGGCGCGGTCGTTCACCGGTTCCCAGGCCGGTGTGATCACCACGTCCCTGCACGGCAACGCCAAGATCATCGACGTCACGCCCGGCCGCATCAAGGAGGCCGTGGACGAGGGCGCGATCTGTATCGTCGCCGGTTTCCAGGGCGTCTCCCAGGACACCAAGGACATCACCACCCTGGGCAGGGGCGGGTCGGACACCACGGCCGTGGCCCTCGCCGCCGCCCTGGAGGCGGACGCCTGCGAGATCTACACGGACGTGGACGGCGTGTTCACCGCCGACCCGCGCATCGTTCCCACCGCACGGCGCATCCCCCAGGTCTCCTACGAGGAGATGCTGGAGATGGCCGCCAGCGGGACCAAGATCCTGCACCTGCGCTGCGTGGAGTACGCGCGTCGGTACAACATCCCCCTGCACGTCCGTTCGTCGTTCAGCCAGAAGCCCGGGACCTGGGTCGTTCCGGAAGTCGAGGAAAGCGAAGGCATGGAACAGCCGATCATCTCCGGGGTCTCCCACGACCGGAGCGAAGCCAAGGTCACCGTCGTCGGGGTTCCGGACAAGGTCGGTGAGGCCGCCACGATCTTCAAGGCGCTCGCCGACGCCGAGATCAACATCGACATGATCGTGCAGAACGTGTCCGCGGTCTCCACCTCCCGCACCGACATCTCCTTCACGGTGCCCAAGGACTTCGGCAAGCAGGCCCTGTCCGCGCTGAAGAAGGTCCAGGACAAGGTCGGCTTCGAGTCGCTGCGTTACGACGACAAGATCGGCAAGGTCTCCCTCATCGGCGCCGGCATGCGCTCCTACCCGGGGGTCACCGCCCGTTTCTTCGACGCCATCGCCGGTTCGGGCACCAACATCGAGATGATCTCGACCTCGGAGATCCGCATCTCCGTCATCGTCGCGGAAGACCAGATCGACGCGGCCGTCCAGGCCGCCCACACCGAGTTCCAGCTCGACGCCGACCAGGTCGAGGCTGTCGTGTACGGAGGTACCGGCCGATGAGCAACCGTCTTCCCACCCTGGCCATCGTCGGCGCGACCGGCGCCGTCGGCACCGTGATGCTGGACATCCTCACCCAGCGGGAGAACGTGTGGGGCGAGATCCGCCTCATCGCCTCCCCGCGCAGCGCCGGCAAGGTGCTCCGAGTACGCGGCGAGGACGTCGTGGTGCAGGCCCTGGCCCCCGAGGTGTTCGACGGCGTCGACGTCGCCATGTTCGACGTCCCCGACGAGGTGTCCAAGGAGTGGGCGCCGATCGCCGCCGCGCGCGGTGCGGTCGCCGTCGACAACTCCGGTGCGTTCCGCATGGACGCCGACGTTCCGCTCGTGGTGCCCGAGGTCAACGCGGAGCAGGTCCGTAACCGGCCGCGCGGCATCATCAGCAACCCCAACTGCACCACCCTGTCGATGATCGTCGCCATCGGCGCCCTGCACCGCACCTTCGGTGTCACCGACCTGGTGGTCTCCTCCTACCAGGCCGCCTCCGGCGCGGGCCAGGAGGGCATCGACACCCTCCGCGACCAGATGGCCAAGGCGGGCGCCGACCGCACCCTCGGCGAGAAGGCCGGCGACGTCCGCGCCGCCGCGGGCGAGCTCGGCCCCTTCCCGGCGCCGCTGGCCTACAACGTCGTGCCGTGGGCGGGTTCGCTCAAGGACGAGGGCTGGTCCTCGGAGGAGCTGAAGGTCCGCAACGAGTCCCGCAAGATCCTGGGCCTGCCCGACCTGCGCGTCTCGGCCACCTGCGTCCGCGTCCCGGTCATCACCACCCACTCGCTGACCGTGCACGCCACCTTCGCCGAGGAGGTGACCGCCGACGCCGCCCGCGAGCTGCTGGGCAAGGCCGAGGGCGTGACCGTCCTGGACGACCCGGCCAAGGGCGAGTTCCCGACCCCGGCCGACGTGGTGGGCACCGACCCCACCTGGGTGGGGCGCATCCGGCAGTCGCTGGACGACCCGAAGTCGCTGGACCTGTTCCTGTGCGGCGACAACCTGCGCAAGGGTGCCGCGCTCAACACCGCGCAGATCGCCGAGGTCGTCGCGAAGGAGTTCACCTCCTAGCGCTCGGTGGTCCTCCGTCCCTCGGGGGTGGTCGCTTCGGCGCCCGCCCCCGTCGGCGTGTACGGGGTCAGGCGCGCCCTCGCGGCCGGGGCCGGGCGAGTGTCAGTTTGTAGAGGAGTCGACACTGGTCGGCGGAGCCGATGAGATCGGAGGTCTCCACCGGGCGGTCGCCGCTGAAGTGGGTGCGTTCCACCACCAGGACGGTGATGCCGGGGGCGGAGTCGAGCAGCGCCGCCTCGGAGTCGCGCAGCACCCGCACCCCCACCTCCTCCACGACCCGGTCCACCGGGTACCCGGCGGAGGCCAGGCGTTCGAGCAGGCCCACCTCGGGAGCGGAGTCGAAGGGGGTGCGCAGGGTTCCGACGGTGAGGGAGGCGGGTTCCCAGGAACGGTGCAGGGTGAGGGGCCGACCTTCGGCCAGTCCGCGCGAGGTGGTCCGATACACGGGTTCGCCCTCGCGCATGCGCAGCCGCTCGTTGATCGGATGCTCACCGATCTCCTGCTCGGTGCCGAAGGGCTCCCGGGAGAGGCGGCCCAGGCCGGAGCCGGAGGTGGCGTCGGTGCGGCAGAGGCGGAAGACGTCGGGCACGTCGCGCACGTAGTAACCGGAACCGGGTCGGGCCTCCACCAGGCCCTCGGTGACCAACAGGCGCAGCGCGGTGCGGGAGATCTGTTCGCTCACCCGATACGTCCGGGCCAGGCGGGTGCGCGAGGGCAGGCGAGTGCCCGGGGGCATCTCGCCGCGCAGGATCGGGGTACGGAGCTGATCGGCCAACCACAGGTAGCGGGGTTTCCTGGTCACGGTCACGCGACTTCGACGCCTCCCGGCTCGGCTCTGCGCGTCCGGGGAGGAGGACGGAGCGGGTTCGCTTCGAGGGGAGGAGAGCCCATGTCTCTCAGTAAAGCAGTGGAAAGCGCTGGTGGGGGGCGGTACCGATGAGTAGCCCACCGATCCGGCGCCGAGGAAACGCCCGAAAACCGTGAAATGGGGGTGAGTGTGCCCTCCTGGTGATTACCCTTAGTGTCGATACGATCACTGCATGCTTGGGGGAGTCATGATCGAACACCTCACGGACCGCATCGCCCTCGCGAACACGACGGACCCGGTCGGCACGGCCGTCGCCTGGATGACCGGTATCACGGGCATCGCCATCGTCGCCATCGGTCTGGCGCTCCTCATCCTGCTCATCGCCGCCGTCATCTCGGCGGTGATCGACGACAACACGACCGCCGGCGGGAAGCTCCTGTGGGTGATCTTCATCCTCTGGTTCCCGTTCTTCGGAGCGATCGCCTGGTTCGTGGTCGGCAAGAAGGGCTACCTGAACCGCATCCTGGGCGTGGACAAGGGCAAGGTCCGGCACACCAGCCCGCCCAGCGTCGGTTCGCACAGCGACATCCGCGTCACCGACCGGCCCGACATGGGTCCGCAGGGCGACCACCACGACACCGACCGGTCCGACATGGGTCCGTACGGCGACCACCACGACACCGACCGGCCCGGTACGGGTCCGCACGGCGACATCCGCGGCACCGGGCCGATCCCGCAGTCGGGAACGGAGCGGTACACGGCCGCTCCGCAGCAGACCGGGCGTTACTGACCGGCCCTCCCGATCCTTCCGCTCCCCGCCGCGCACGGCCGGGACCGCGCCGTCGAGGGCACCTTCGTCGCCCGGGGTACGTCCGCCGACCGGGTCGCGCGGGTCACCGGGCGTGATCCCGGTCCCGAGAGGGGCACGGGGAAAGCGGCTCCGACCACCGGCGAACCGCTCGGGGACGCCCGCCGGGCGGGGCGAAGGCCCCACGCCCCCGGTCGAGGGGCCGCAGGGCGCGTTCCCCGGTCACCCACCCGGCCGCGCGCCGCCCTAGACCGACTCGAAGTCGGCGAAGTCGAAGCCCGGCGACACGAAGCAGCCCACCAGGACCTCTTCGGCGACCGCCGGGCGGGCCGACTGCCAGGTCCCGGCGGGCACCAGGACCTGGAGCGACTCTCCCGCCGCGAGGTCCGAGCCCAGGATCCGGCCGCCGGAGGGCACCGGGGCGGGACCCGTACCGCCGAAGTCCAGCCGCAGCGGGCCGCCCCGCTGGAAGACCCACATCTCGTCGGAGCGCACCCGGTGCCACCGCGACTCCTCGCCCGGACACAGCAGGAAGTGGATTCCGGTGGCACTCGGGCGATGGCTCGGATACCCCTCGGGCCGGATCCGCACCCCCGACTCCCAGGTTCGCCGGTACCAGCCGCCCTCGGGGTGCGGCAGCAGGTCCAGCGCCTCGGCGGTGGACGGTCGGTCCTCGACCGCCGTGAACCGACCGTCCGGAGCGCGACGCAGGTGGCGGACCTCCCTCACCGCCTCCCGGGGTACGGCACCGTAGACGTGCGGGAAGAGCACGTCCCCGTCCGTCCCGGGCGGCGGTGCGGGATCGGCGGCCTCCCAACGGGTCTCCACGCCCAGGGAGTCCAGGACCCCGGTGTCCACGACCAGGGCGACCAAGGGCTCGGACACACTCGTGTACAGGGCGTTGGCGACCGCGAGCAGGGTCTTGTCGTCGGGTGACGCGTGCACGAACCCCTGGGCGGCGAGCGAGTCGGCCTCGACGTCGCCGCCGGCCTTCCAGCGCTCCAGTTCGGTCATGTGCAGGATGTGGGCCATGCCGCCGACCGTACCGCTCAGGGGTTGCCGATGACACCCAGACCGTGGTGGTACAGGTGGTACTCCGGTCGGCCGTCCCCGCCCTGGACGCGATCGGCCCAGTCGGTCAGCGAGAGGTCCGAGGGGAAGGGGATGCCCAGGTCCTCGGCCATCTCCATCACCATCATGGCCAACCGGGTCCCGTTGACCTCGTCGTAGGGGGTCGGCTCGGTGTGGAAGGCGATCTCGTACTCCAGGTCCTCGGGGGCGGTGGCCCTGATCCAGCCCCGCTCCTCCGGCTCCAGGTCCTCCAGGTCCACCTCGCCCTCGCCCGCCGCCGCGTACAGTGCCAGGCGCATGGTCTCGCCGATGTCGAAACCGAAGACCCAGGGGCCGCCGGCGCCGGGGAGGCGCCCGTGGAGACCGAAGGAGCGTTCCAGCCCCAGCGCGGTCATCTCGGCGGCCATCGTCCCCAGGGAGGCGGACAGCAGGCGGGCGTACTCCTTCCAGTCCTCGTGCCGGTTCACCCCGGGCATGGTCATGCCGCTCAGGTCTCCGAAGGGAAGGGGCTCCAGCGCGATGGCGAGGAACCCGCTCATCCGTCCGTCGCAGTTCTCGTAGCTGCGCCGGTACCAGGACTCCAACGGCCCCGAGGGGAGCAGGGTCAGGACCGGTCCGGTGAGGGCGGCGCGCAGTTCCAGGGACAGTTCCCCGTCCCGCCAGCGCGCGAACGGTGCGCCCCATGAGGGGGAGCCCGAGAAGTGGGACGCCAGGGTGTCGTAGGCGCCCATGACCCCGGGGTGACCATAGCCCTCGCGCAGTTCCCCGAAGGCCCTGCGGAAGGCCTCGACGTGCTCCCGGGTACCGCCCTCGACCGTCTCCAACGGCTGGTGGAGGCCCAGGACCTCCTCCCCGTCGGTGTGGTCGACGTTGTGCGACTCCACCCGGGTCAGGCGGGCGTCACCGGCGGGATGCCCGGTGCTCAGGGACACCCCGCGCTCGGTGGCGACCCACTCCCAGCCCAGGCCGGCGGTCCCGGTGCGGACCTCCTCCTCGGACCAGGAAACGGGGCGCAGGCTCAGAAGCCGTTCGGCGACCGGCAGTGCTCTCTGTTCCACGGTGTCCCTCCGTTCTTCTCCCCTACGGTCGGGGACGATCCTGGCAGAGGCGCGTGACGGTCCGCCGGCCGCCCCCTCACCCCACCCTGTGGAGGATCTCGTCCACAGGGGCCGTGAACGGCGCGAACGCCCCGGCCGGGAAACCCGGCCGGGGCGTTCGCGAAGACGTGCGGATCCCTACAGGATGATCCGCATCGGCTCCTCCAGGATCTCCGCGAGGTCCTTGAGGAACGCCGCGCCCACGGCGCCGTCCACCGCGCGGTGGTCCACCGACAGCTCCAGGGAGATCCGGTTGCGCACGGCGATCTCGCCGTCCACCACCACGGCCTCCTGGCGCATCGCGCCGACCGCAAGGATCGCCGCCTCCGGCGGGTTGATCACGGCGGAGAAGCTGTCCACGCCGAACATGCCCAGGTTGGACACGCTGAACGTGCCGCCGCCCATCTCCTGCGGCTTGAGCTTGCCGTCCCTGGCCTTGCCCGCCAGCTCACGGGTACGGCCGGAGATCTCCGACAGCGTGGCCTTGTCGGTGTCGTGCAGGACCGGCACCACCAGCCCGGAGTCGACCGCGACGGCCACACCGACGTTGATCCGCCCGTGCTGGAGCAGCTTCCCGTCCACCCACGAGGAGTTGACGGCCGGGTGCAGCTTCAGCGCCGTGGCACTGGCCTTGACGATGAGGTCGTTGAAGCTGATCTTCGCCCCGGTGCTCGCCAGCTGCTCGTTGATCTGCGAGCGGAAGGCCTTGAGGGCCTCGGCGTCGATCGTCCGGCGCAGGTAGAAGTGCGGCACCTGCTGCTTGCTCTCGGTCAGTCGGCGCGCGATCACCTTGCGCACGTTGCCGATCTGGACCTCTTCGGAGGCGCGGCCGTCGTCGAAGGCGGGGGCCTGCGACGCCGGGGCGGCGGGCGCGGCCGGGGCCGCCTTCTCCTTCGCGGCCGGGGCGGGCGCCTCGGCGGTGCCCTCCTTGGCCGCGGCCTCGATGTCGGCGCGCACGATCCGACCCCGAGGGCCCGAGCCCTTGATCTTGGTGATGTCCAGGCCGTACTCCTTGGCCAGCCGACGGGCCAGCGGGGAGGTGCGCGGACGTTCACCGCTCTCGGATCCGGTCTCGGCGGGGGCGGACGACTCCGCCGGGGCCTCCTCGGCGGGTGCGGTCTCCTCGGAGGTGGTCCCCTCGTCCTCCTCGTCCGTCTCCTCGGCGGCCGGCTCCCCGTTCCCGGAGCCGTCCGGGACGGCGTCGGGGGAGTCGCCGATCACACCGATGACGGTGCCGATCTGTACCGTCTCGCCCTCGGACACCGACTGCGCGACGAGGAAACCGTCCTCGTAGGCCTCGTACTCCATGACGGCCTTGTCGGTCTCGATCTCGACCAGGACGTCACCGGACGCGACCTTGTCACCCACCTGTTTGACCCAGGTGCTGATGACGCCTTCCTCCATGGTGTCGGAGAGGCGCGGCATGTAGATCTCGCTCATGAAATGGAACTCCCTCTACCCGACCCGCTTGCCGACGGCGCTCAGGGTCTCCTTGATGGCGGTGCTGATCGACTCGATGGACGGCAGGGCCGCGGTCTCCAGCGGTTTGGCGTAGGGCATGGGCACCTCGGCCATGGCCACCCGTCGCACGGGGGCGTCCAGGTGGTCGAAGGCGCCCTCCTGGATGGACGCGGCGATCTCCGCGCCGATCCCGTACGTCAGCCAGTCGTCCTCGCAGACGACGGCGGCGCCGGTCTTCTTGACCGAGTCCACGAAGGTCTGGCGGTCGAGAGGGCGGAGGCTGCGCAGGTCGACGACCTCGACGCTGATGTCCTCCTTGGCGAGCCTCTCGGCCACCTGGGTGGCGACCATGGCCATTCGGGAGTATCCGATGAGGGTGATGTCGGTGCCCTCACGGGTGACGGCGGCGCGGCCGATGGTCGCGACGTCGTCGTTCTCGGGCTGTGCGTAGTCCTCGGGGACCTCGCCCTTGGTGTTGTACAGCCCCAGGTTCTCCAGGAACAGCACCGGGTCGTCGTCGCGGATGGCCGCGCGCAGCATCGACGACGCCTCTGCGGGCGTGCTGGGCGCGAGCACCTTCAGACCCGGGATGAAGGAGTAGAACAGCTCGATGTTCTGCGAGTGGGTCGCGCCGAGCTGCTGGCCGCCGCCACCGGGGGTGCGGATGACCATGGGCACGCTGGTCTGGCCGCCGAACATGCCGTAGATCTTGGCGGCGTGGTTGATGATCTGGTCGATCGCGATGAGCGAGAAGTTGATCGTCATCAGCTCGACCACCGGGCGCAGGCCCAGCATGGCCGCGCCGATGGCGGCGCCGACGAATCCCTCCTCGGCGATCGGGGTGTCCTTGACCCGACGGGGGCCGAACTCCTTGAGCAGGCCCTCGGTGATCTTGTAGGAGCCCTCGAAGACGCCGATCTCCTCGCCCATGACGAGGACGTTCTCGTCACGGACCATCTCGGCGCGCAGGGTGTCGCGCAGGGCCTGACGGTAAGTGATCACAGACATGTGTCGTCGTCCTTCTCTACTCTGCGAACACCGGGTCGGCCGGCATGCGCCGCGACTCGTTGGGGACCGGGGTGGCGTACGTGTAGTCGAAGAGGGTCGACACGTCCGGCGTCGGGCTGTTCTCCGCGAAGTCGGCGGCCTCGGTGACCTCGGCCTTGACGGAGGCCGCGATCTCCTCGCGCAGTTCGTCCGTGAGGACGCCCGCCTCGGTCAGCCTGGCCTCGAAGAGCGTGATCGGGTCGTTCTCGTCGGACCGGGCCTGCTCCCGCTGCTCCTCGGTGCGGTACTTGGCGGGGTCGACGACGGAGTGGCCCTTCTGTCGGTAACTCCACGCCTCCAGCAGGAACGGGGTCTGCTCCTTGCGGGCGCGCTCGACCAGCTCGGCCGCGGTGTCGCGGACCGCGAGCACGTCACGGCCGTCCACGCGCACGCCCTCGATGCGGAAGGCGGAGCCGCGCTTGTACAGCTCGGGCTCGGCGGAGGACATCTCGACGGTGGTGCCCATGCCGGTGAAGTTGTTGATCACCACGAACACGATCGGCAGGTTCCACAGCTTGGCGATGTTGAGGGACTCGTGCCAGGCGCCGATGTTGGTGGTGCCGTCCCCCATCTGGCACATGACGACCTCGTCGCCGCCCCGGTAGGAGATGGCCAGCGCGGCCCCGGTGGCCAGCGGCAGCTGGCCGCCGACGATGCCGTAACCGCCGAGCATGCGGGTCTTGGTGTCGTACATGTGCATGGACCCGCCCCAGCCCTTGGAGACGCCGTCGGAGCGTCCGTAGAGCTCGGCCATGACCCTCTTGGGGTCCATGCCCTTCTCGATCGCGTACCCGTGGTCGCGATAGTTCGTGAAGAGGTAGTCGTTCTCGTGCAGGGCGTCGAGCAGGCCGACGACGGTGGCCTCCTCACCCAGGTTGAGGTGACAGTAGCCGCCGATGCGCGCCTGGGTGTAGGCCTGGGCGGTGCGCTCCTCGAAGCGGCGGATGAAGAGCATCCGACGGTAGTAGTCGAGCAGGGCCTCGGGCTTCTCGGCGCCGAGACCGGGGGCGCTCTTGCGGCTCCGGCGCCGGGTTCCTGCGGACCTGACGGCGGCGCCCTTCGGCTTGGCCGTGGTGTCAGCCATGGTGTGCCTTTCTACGTACGAGAGGGCCCGGCAACCCGGCCTGTGGGCCGAGGTGCGGGAGGCCCGCCGGGGTCGCGCTGTCGGGTGCGGCTCCGGCACGCGTCACCGCCGGGCTCAACGGCGGTGACGCTCCTGTGGCTGTCGGGGTGCGCCCCGGGGAGCGTGGCTCGTCCTCTCCTGGGCGCGAAAGACTCGCGGGGTCTCGTATGCGGTTGTCACCGGACCCCTTCATCGCATGCTTCCCGGTCTCCACCGCGCTAAGCATGGGGTGGCGAGAGTGCGCGGCGATGAGTGCGTCGGGTTCGTTCACCGGCCGGATGAACGATTCCGGACACCCGTAAGGGGCCGTGCGGTGTGTGACGTGCGTCGCGCCACACTCTACGGTCTGATCGATGATCGATCAATAAGACTTTACGGCAGATACCCGGACCTTGGCCCGGGAGGGCCGGTCATCGGTGCGAAACGCCCGTGTCGGGCCTGGGTCAGTGCGTGCCCTCGTGCGACTTCAGGGCGGCTTCGACGTAGTTGAGCACGTGATCGCTCAGCATGTGACCGACCTCCGCGTCGCCCTCCCGGAAGGCCTTCGTGATCTGGTCGTGGTCGGCGGCCTTGGCGTGCAGCTCCATGTTCAGCCAGCGCACGGACAGGGTCGTCCACACCTCGACGCCCAGCGACTCCCAGGTGTGGAGGAGCACACTGTTGTCGGCGGCCCGCACGACCTCCCGGTGGAACTCCACGCTGTGCTTGATCTGCGCGGACACGTCGCCCTCGGCGGTCGCCCGCTTGAGCAGCTCCACCTCTCGCTCCAACGGGGAGGGGTCGGCCCGGAGGCGCGGGGCCGCCAGTTGGGCCGCCACCAGTTCCAGGCCGGCGCGCACCGGATAGATCTCGGCCATGTCCCGGACGCCGAAGTCCCTCACCCGGGCACCCTTGTTGGGCACCGTCTCGATGAGCCGCAACGTCTCCAACTCGCGCAACGCCTCGCGGACCGGTGCCTGGCTGACCCGCAGCTCGGTGGCGATCCGGCGCTCGACGATCCGCTCGCCCGGCTGCCAGCGGCCGGACAACAGGCCCTCGACCAGGACCTGCCGGATCTGCTCCCGCAGCGGCTCCCTGGCCAACTTCGAGGGATCATCCGGCAACATCGGCAGGTCGACCATCCAGGGCCCTTCCCGTTCCCGGCCGCGCACAGCGCGTGCGCGGCCGGTTCACTCGTCGTCTCGGAAACTCCTTGAAGAGTGCCACACGCGCGGGGGCCGCTTCGCCGATCGGACTCGAAGCGCTAACGGAAAGCTCACGAACGTGTCGCATGGCGGTGAACCGCCTGGGTCCAGTATCCGGGCATGCGGCAAAGTCCGAGGTGGAAGGGTCACACTTGGCCGCCAGGGTCACCGAGGGGGCGAAGTGTCCGGGTAGGCTCATCTGTCGGCAATGTTCACACCACGTCGCGCCCATGTGACGCACGCGACGGTAAAGGAACGACCGAGAGCGCGTGAACCGCGTTCGGGACATGAAGCGGTGCGGGGGGCACCGCAGGAGCAGACGACGCATCGCAGACGTTCTTCTTCCGTTCCTCGGAGACCGGACCTGCCGAGGGCCGTTCACAAAGGGGTGAACCGGCTCGAAGGTTCGGCCGTCGAAGGGAGGTGAGGGGTCATCCCTCACCCCGTCGACCCCGAGGGCGTTGGGAATCCCGTTTCCGGAAACCGCGGCTGGCCCTTCCCCCGACCAGTGCCACAGGCGAGCCCACGACACGTGAGACAGCACTGAGCACATGACGCACTCTTCAAGGACCCGGCATCCGAGGGCGAGACACGTGACCACGACGCACGACAGGGAAAAGAGGACCCCGGAACCGGGTCCCTACAGCGGCCCCATCCCCGTCGTGCGCGATGTTCCGCTCACCCCGGGGCCCCCGGTCGTCCGCGCGGTCAAGTGGCCGAGCGTCAGCGAGATCGCGTGGGGTCTGGCCTCGGACCGGATCGCCATCATCCTGGCGGTCGCGCTGATCGTGGTGACGATGCTCGCGGCCGGTCCGCTGCATCCCGTGGACGATTTCCTCAACGAGCTCCCCCGGCCCTACTGGGATCTGATCCGCGAACCGCTCATCCACTGGCCGGACAACGTGGCCTCCCGTTACGTGGCGCTGCCGGTGCTGGGGGTGGTCGCCCTCCAGTTGGCGTACTGGCATCGCAGCTGGCGGCCGATCGTGTTGAGCGGTGTGGGCGTGGTCGGCATCATGTCGCTGGTATCGATCATGAAGCTGGGCATCAACCGCGGCCACGCCAAGCACTACGACCCGGAATTCTTCGCCGGGGCGGGGAACGTGGCGTTCCCCTCCGGGCACGGGTCCAACGCGATCCTCATCTACGGGCTGGTGCTGTTCCTCATCATCCGCTTCGGCGCGGCCCGACCGCACATCATCCGGCGCCTGGGCTACTGCATCGTCGGGATCGCCCTGCTCCAGTCGGCGGTCTCGATCTACCTGCACTTCCACTGGTTCTCGGACCTGGTCGCGGGGATGATCGCGGGTGGTTTCGCGCTGCGGCTGACGATCCGGTTGGACCGGATGATCCCGCACGGGCGCACCGTCGAATGGTGGCCCTGGTACGGCCGCCAGGAGGACTAGGGCCCGCTCTTCGCACGCCCTTCCGCGCTCTCGGGGGATCGCGAGGCCGACCACGGGGTTCCGGAGGTCGACGTGGCGGCCGAAGGTTCGCGTTCTTCGGGCGGCCGAGCGCGGACCGGGCGGAGGTTCGAAGGAACACGCCCCGGGTCCCCGGGGGTCTCGCGCACTTCCAACGGCGCCCACGGACATGGTCCGGGGCGCCGTTCCCGTTCGCCCGCGTTCTCGGGAGTCGGAGCCCTTGCGGGAATACCCTAGGGGGGTATATTCCTTGAAGGGTGGGAGTCGCATGGCGCGGAGATCCGTCCGAAAAATACCCCTTGGGGGTATATGAAGGGAAAGGGGAGGGGCATGAGCGCACAGGGCCACGGCGAACACGTCGGGCACTCCGACCACGGGGAGGGTTCCGACCACGGCGGGCACACGGGGCACGGTGGCGGACACGGGGACCACGCGGCGATGTTCCGGATCCGATTCTGGTGGAGCCTGCTCCTCAGCCTGCCCGTGGTGTTCACCAGCCACATGGTCTCGGGGTGGCTCGGCTACCACGTGCCCGAGGCGCTCGCCTGGGTGCCGCCGGTGCTCGGCACCGGCGTCTACCTGTACGGCGGGTGGCCCTTCCTCTCGGGGGTCGCCGGGGAGATCCGGGCGCGCCGACCCGGGATGATGACCCTGGTCGCGATGGCCATCACCGTCGCCTTCGGCGCCAGCACGCTCGCCACCCTCGGTGTGGTGGGCACGGCGCTCGACTTCTGGTGGGAGCTCGTCCTGCTGGTCGTGGTGATGCTCCTCGGCCACTGGCTGGAGATGCGCGCCCTCGGCCAGGCCTCCGGCGCCCTGGAGGCGCTGGCCGCCCTCCTGCCCGACCGGGCCGAGCGGATCGGCGCTGACGGTGGGGCCGAGGAGGTGGCCGTCTCCGACCTGGGCGCCGGAGACACCGTGCTGGTCCGCTCCGGCGGTCGGGTGCCCGCGGACGGCACCGTCGTGCGGGGCTCCGCCGCCATGGACGAGTCGATGATCACCGGAGAGTCCCGCACCGTCACCCGAGCGGAGGGGGACCGGGTCGTCGCGGGCACCGTGGCCACCGACTCCTCCGTACGCGTGCGCGTCGACGCCGTCGGCGAGGACACCACGCTGGCGGGGATCCGGCGGCTGGTCGCCGAGGCACAGGCGTCCACCTCCCGCTCCCAGGTGCTGGCCGACCGCGCGGCGGGACTGCTGTTCTGGTTCGCGCTCGGGTCCGCGATCATCACCGCCGTCGTCTGGGCGGCACTGGGGGAGCCCACCGAGGCCGTCGAACGGACCGTGACGGTGCTGGTGATCGCCTGCCCGCACGCGCTCGGGCTGGCGATCCCACTGGTCATCGCGATCTCCACGGCCCTGTCGGCGCGCAACGGCATCCTGATCAAGGATCGGATGGCGTTGGAGCGCACCCGCCTCGTGGACACCGTCCTGTTCGACAAGACCGGAACCCTGACCAAGGGCGCCCCGGCCGTCATCGGGCACGCCGCCGCCCCCGGCGGGGACGCCGCCCGGGTGCTCGCGTTGGCCGGTGCGGTGGAGGCCGACTCCGAGCACCCGTTGGCCAAGGCCGTCGTCCGGGCGGCGAAGGAGGTCGGGGACGTGCCGACGGCCGACGGTTTCCGCTCGTTGACCGGGCGCGGAGTGCGGGCCGTGGTGGACGGCGCCACCGTGCACGTGGGCGGTCCCGCCCTGCTGGACTCCCTCGGGTCGATCGCACCGGAAGGCCTGGAGGCGCGGACGGGACCGTGGCGCGAGCGCGGGGCGACGGTGCTGTACGTGGTCGTCGACGACGCCGTGGTGGGGGCGCTGGCGCTGGCCGACGCGATCCGTCCCGAGTCGCGGGCGGCCGTCCGGCAGCTGAGGGAGCAGGGTGTCCGGGTGGCGATGGTCACCGGAGACGCCCGTAACGTGGCCGACGCGGTCGCCGCCGAACTGGACCTGGACGAGGTCTTCGCCCAGGTCCTGCCGGACCAGAAGGACGCCGTGGTCCGCGATCTCCAGGAGCGCGGTCGCACGGTGGCGATGGTCGGCGACGGCGTCAACGACGCCCCGGCCCTGGCCCGCGCGGACGTCGGCATCGCCATCGGTGCCGGTACCGACGTGGCCATCGAGTCGGCGGGTGTGGTGCTGGCCTCCGACGACCCGCGCGGTGTCGTCTCGGTCCGCGCCCTGTCCCGGGCGGGCTACCGCAAGATGATCCAGAACCTGGTGTGGGCGGCCGGCTACAACGTCATCGCGGTGCCGTTGGCCGCCGGTGTGCTGGCCCCGATCGGCATCGTCCTGGCACCGGCGGTCGGCGCGGTGCTGATGAGTCTGTCGACCGTCATCGTCGCGCTCAACGCGCAGTTGCTGCGGCGGGTGGACCTGACCCCGACGGAATGACGGATGTCCTCAGTCGGCCAGGCGGGGGAGTGGCGCACGGCCCGGGGAGAGGGGAGGATCGAAAGGTCGATCCTCCCCTCTGTAGCGGGAAGGGGCGGTCGACGGGCCCCGTCCCGCTTCGGATACGGGACGGCGGCCCTTTCCTCACCCCGCCCCGGCCGTGCTCTTCCACGCCGGGTCGTGATCAGGGTGGTCCTTGTGGATCCAGCGCCGTGGGGGCGAGCACGCGGGTGGTGATCGCAGCGGCCAGGGCCCGGAGGGAACGGGTCGCGGGAGCCTCTTCTCCGTCCTGCGCCCGTCATCCTCCTGCGCACGAGGGCGTAGTGGCTCCGGACGCCCGCCCGGCATCCGGGCCGTCCGCTCGGCGACGGCCTTCCGGGCGTCCCGGCGGCGGCCGTGCGGGGCGGGCCATCGATGCGTGTGCTTTCGTCCGCTTTCGGCCCGTATCCCCTACCGAGAAGGCGATCCGGGGTTTCACGTGAAACATCGGTCCGCGTCCGCCCCGCGCGTTCACCTCCATCGGTCCGGGGTCCACCGCGTCCGCCGGGTCAGGCGCGGGCCGCCTCCCGCTCGCGCGGCGCGCGAACGGCCAGGAGGGCGGTGCCCACGGCCATCGCGGCGCTGATCGCCCACACCAGTCGGTAGGCGTCCACGGTGGGCACGTCCGTCCCCTGGATCAGGAACATCCCCAGCAGTGACGCGGTCAGCGCGCCGCCGACGCTGCCGCCCAGCGTCTTGAGGTTGTTGTAGAACGCCACCGCGCTGCCCGCGCGGTCCTCGGCACTGTCCTCCACGATCACCGTGGGCAGGGCCCCCAGCGCCAGCCCGAAACCGAGTCCGGCCACCGCGAAACAGGCGACGAAGGCCGGCAGCGACGCCCACGCCGCCGCCAGACCCAGCGTTCCCGCCGCCATGAGCGCGAACGACGCGAACACCGTTCGCCGGTACCCCAGCCTGGTGGCGATCGGCGCGATGCCGCTCGCCCCGACGAACGCCAGCACCGTCGGCACCGCGATGACCAGGCCGATGCTCATCACGTCCAGCCCGAACCCATAGCCGGTCTCCTCCGGCCGGCTCGACAGGTAGGTCACGGCGATGCTCTGCCCGCCCAGCATGATCAGGCCCAGGGTGAAGCCGCCCAGGTACTGCGGCGCGATCCGCGGGTGCGCCACCGCCCGTACGTCCACCAGCGGGTTCTCGCTGCGCAGCTCCACCCGCACCCACAGCACCAGCAGGACGGCCGCGAGCACGGCGCCACCGATCACCAGCGGTGAGGTCCATCCCAGCTCGTTGCCCTGGGACACCCCGCCCAACAGGCTGAGCAGGGCCAGACCCAAGAGGACACCGCCCGCCCAGTCCATGCGCCCCGGCGCCCGTTTCTCCGACTCCGGCACCTTGAAGTACGACAGGAGCAGACAGCCCACCGCCAGCGCGGCCAGCAGCCCCAGGGTGACGCGCACGTCGCCGACCACGGTCTGGATCACGCCCACCAGGAGGGTCCCCAGCAGGGACCCCAGAGTGAGGGAGCCGACCAGCATGCCGATGGCCTTGCGTCCCTGCTCGGGGGAGAGACGGTCGCGGACCAGGCCGATCTCCAACGGCAGCAGGGCCGCCAGTGGGCCGAGCAGGGCCCGCCCCACCAGGAGCACTCCCAGGGTGGGTGCCGCGGCGACGATGACACTGCCCACGGCGATGCAGGCCAAGGAGACCCGGAGCATGCGCCGGTAGCCGTACAGGTCGCCCAGCCGGCCGAACACCGGGACGCTCACCGCCGCCGCCAGGTACTGCACGGCGTGGATCCAGTGCAGGTCGGCGCCGGGGATGTCGAGTTCGTCGCGCAGCGGAGGCAGCAACGGGGTGATGGAGCCCTGGAGCAGGCCACTGGTCAGCTCGAAGAAGACCAGGAGGCCCACCACGGCGACCACGCTCCCGGTGACGGCGCCGGCCGTCCCGGTGGGACCGGGCTCGTTCGGTGCGGGGGGAACACTCATGTGCGGCACCCTTCTGTGCGGCTCTTGCGGGGGCTCGGGGGAACGGTGTCGGGGGACGCCCTGGACGCGGTGCGGGTCAGGCGGATCGGGCGGTGCGCGCCAGGCGGCGCACCGCGAGTTCGGCCAGCAGCGCGGCCTGGGCGGGCAGCACCGCGTCGTCGTAGCGGGCCAGCGGCGAGTGGTTGGCGGGCGCGTCCGCCGGGTCCAGGCCGGGCGGGGTGGCACCGAGCATGAGCATCGCCCCGGGCACCTCGCGCAGCACCAGGGAGAAGTCCTCCGAACCGGAGGCGGGGACCGGCGACACGAACCCGGCGTCGGCGCCGAACAGGTCGTGCACGGTGTCCATCGCGAACCCGGCCTCGACGGCGTCGTTGACGGTGACCGGGTACAGCACCCGGTACTCCACGTCGACCTCCAGTCCGTGGGCGGTGGCGATCCCGCGCACCAGGGCGGGAAGCGCCTCCCGGAGCCGGTCCTGGTTGGCCTGGGAGTAACTGCGCACGGTGGCCTCGAACTCCGCCTCGTGCGCCAGCACGTTCTGCTGGCTCCCGGCGGTCAGCCGGCCCACGGTGACGACCACCGGGTCGAAGATGTCGTAGGTGCGGGTGACATGGCTCTGGAGGGCCAGGACCATCTCGGCGACGGCCGGCACCGGGTCCCTCCCCTTGTGCGGGGCCGAACCGTGTCCGCCCTCGCCGCGCACGGTCACCCTCAGCACGTCGGAGGCGCTCATGACCACGTCCGGCTTGGTCGCCCAGAACCCGGCGGGCAGCAGGTTGGCGGCCACGTGCACCGCGTAGGCGGCGTCGAGCGGCCGACCGGCGGCGTCCAGCACGCCCTCCTCGATCATCAGGCGGGCGCCGTCGTGTCCCTCCTCGCCGGGCTGGAACATGAACACGACATCGCCGGGCAGTTCCCCGCGCACCTCGCACAGCAGGCGTGCCGCCCCGACCAGGCCGGCGACGTGCAGGTCGTGTCCGCACCCGTGCATGACCCCGTCGAACCGGGAGGCGTACTCCAGGCCGGTGTCCTCGCGCACCGGCAGGGCGTCCATGTCGCCGCGCAGCAGGACCGCCCCGCCGGGACGGCCGCCGCGCAGCACGGCCGTGACCGAGCCCAGCGCCCGGCCCTCGGTGATCTCCAGGGGCAGGTCCTCCAGCGCGGCCACGACCTTGGCCTTGGTCAGCGGCAGCGCCAGGCCGATCTCCGGTTCGCGGTGCAGGGCGCGGCGGAGCTCCACCATGTCCTCGCGGTACTTCTCCGCTCGTTCCACCATCCGCATGCTCGGGTCCCCCCGTCGTTCACGTCCTCCGACCGGGCCAGGATGGGGCGGTATACCTGTAGGGGCTCCGATTTCATTGGAAAATCGCAGATCAGGAGAGATTCATGCCGGAAAACCGTATTCTGGACGATGTGGACCAGCAGTTGGTCCACGCCCTCCAGATCGCCCCGCGTGCCTCCTGGACCGTGCTGGGCCGGGTTCTGGGGATCGACGCGGCGACGGTCGCCCGGCGCTGGCAGCGGCTGCGGGACTCCGGGGCGGCCTGGATCACGTGCTATCCGGGTCCGGTGATGGCGGGTGCGGGTGGCTGCCTGGCGTTCGTCGAGGTCGACTGCGCGAGCGGCCACCTGCTCCCGGTGGCCCGCGCGTTCACCGAGCTGCCGCACGTGTCCACCGTCGAGCACGTCACCGGGGACCGGGACCTGCTGCTCACGGTGATGACCGGGGACGTGGGGGCGCTGTCCCGGTGGGTGGTGGGCTCCCTGGACACCATGGACGGGGTGCGCGCCAGTCGCACCCACCTGGCGGGCTCGGTGTTCACCGAGGGCAGCCGCTGGCGGCTGCGCGCGCTCACCCCCGCCCAGGCGGAACGGCTGTCCGCCGAGGCGCTGCCGGTGGAGGCCGCCGGCCTGCCCGACGAGCTGGACCGCCGGATCATGGTGGAGCTGTCCATGGACGGGCGCATGTCGTACACGACCCTGGCCGAACGCTGCGCCAGCAGCCCCGACACGGTTCGCCGCCGGGTCCGCCACCTGTTCGCCGCCCGTATGGTGCAGGCCCGCTGCGAGGTGGCCCGGCCGCTGTCGGACTGGCCGTCCGTCGTCCTCCTGTGGGCGGGCGTCCCGGCCGACGCCATCACCGAGGCGGCCCAGCGCATCACCGCCATGCGCGAGGTCCGGCTGTGCGCCGGCGTGACCGGGCGGCACAACCTGCTGATCGCCGCCTGGAGCCGGTCGGTGGAGGACTCCCAGCGGTTCGAGGCGGAGCTGATGCGGGTGGTGCCCGAGCTGGTCGTGGGCGACCGGGCGATCGCCCTGTGGCAGGCCAAGCTCCAGGGGCAGCGGCTGGACCAGCGCGGTTACCGAACGGGCGGGGTTCCGGTGGACCCCTGGGCCGTCCCCGACGCCTGAGGCACGGGGACGGCCCGTCGCGGTCAGTCCGCGCTCGGTGCCTCCACGGGGTGCCGGGCCGCGGCCCGCGGGGCGGGCGGCAGCCCGGCCACCGCGCCCGCCCGCGCCCACCAGGGCAGGGCGAACGGCCACCCGCGCAGCAGCGCGAACACCAGGGTCACCAGCGCACCCAGCGCCACGTTGTCGAGTTCGAGCCCTTCCACCGGGGCGACGACGCCCGCCCGCATCGGAGTCGTTCGGGCAGTTGTCCGGGGTCGTCCATCGTCCGGTCGATCGCGGAGGCGCACGGCGGTACGGTGTCGGCGCTGCCGCGCCCCGAGGGCGGACCGGCCGTCACGATCGGGTTCCCCGTCGCGCCCGACGAACACGGACGGTGACGGATCCCCGGGTGACGCAACAACGCAACGAAACCGCGAACGCCGTCCCCGTTGGTTTCGTCACCCGGGGTTCGCACCGTGCCCACCGGGCCCCGCCAACGAAAGCCCTCGGACGGGCCGAGCCGGAGCCGGGGTTCATGAGGGGGAGGGGGAAGGCTCCCCGGCCGCGGCCCCCCGGTACAGGGACGCCACCACACCCTCGATGTCCGGTTCCTGCACGGTCAGGTCGGCGATCTCGTGCTCGGCGGTGACCCGCCCGATCACCGCCGTCGGGTTGTCCGACAGCTCCAGCCACTGACGGGGCCCCTCCACCCGCACGCACCGGGCGCCCTCCACGTGCAGGGCGGGCGCGGGTGCGGTCAGGTCCACCACCAGGACCCGGGGGACGGGCACGGTCGCGCGCAGCCCGGCCAGGTCGCCGTCATAGGCCATCGAGCCCCTGTCGATCACCACGACCCGGTGGCACAGGCGTTCCACGTCACCCAGGTCGTGGGTGGTGAGCAGGATCGTCGTGCCCTCCTCCGCGTTCGACCGCAGGAGGAACTCCCGGATCGTCGACTTGCTCACCACGTCCAGACCGATGGTGGGTTCGTCGAGCACCAGCAGGCGGGGACCGTGCAGCAGGGCGGCGGTGAGGTCACCGCGCATCCGCTGCCCCAGGCTGAGCTGGCGCACCGGTGTGTCCAGGAACGGTCCCAGTTCCAGCAGCTCGGTGAGTTCGGCCAGGCGCCGTGCGTGGTCGGCGGCCGGGACCCGGTACATGTGCCGGGCCAGTTCCAGGCTGTCCCGCAACGGCAGGTCCCACCACAGGGTGGTGCGCTGGCCGAACACCACCCCGATCCGGGCGGCCAACCGGGTGCGTTCCCGTGACGGTTCCATGCCCAGCACCCGCAGGTGCCCGGTGGTGGGGGTGAGGATGCCGGTCAGCATCTTCATGGTGCTGCTCTTGCCGGCCCCGTTGGGGCCCAGGTAGCCGACGATCTCGCCGGACCGGACGGTGAGGTCGATGTCGCGCACGGCGGACACGGTGCGCCTGCGGCGGCGGAACAGGGGGCCTTCGGACAGGACGAAGTCACGACCCAGCCCGACCGCCTCGATGACGGTCTCGGGGGTGTGCGTTGAGGTCATCGGTCAACTCCCGGTGGATCGGTAGCGGCGCAGTCCCAGGCGCCACAACAGGGCGGCGGCGGTACCGGCGACGACGGCGACGAGGGGCGGCGCGAAACGCAGGGACTCGGGCAGCCCGGTCGGGTCCGGCCGGTCCAGCAGGTACAGGACGGGCTGCCAGCCCACGAAGGCCAGGGGGACGGCGAACGTCACCGCGGTCACGACCCCCTTGCCGTAGATGGACAGCGGGTACTCGGTGAGGGCCTGCCCGCCGTAGGTCACCGAGTTGGCGGCCTCGCGGGCGTCGATGACGAAGAACTGGAGACAGGAGCCGGCCAGCCAGATCGCGGCGGCGATCGCCACCCCCGACACCAGCAGGACGGGCAGGAACAGGATCTTGCCGAGGGTCCAGTCGATGTCGCAGTGGTGGAGGGCGATACCGGTGATCACGCCCGCCGGGATCACCCGGCCCAGTCGGCGCAGAGCGAACCGGTCGGTGATGATCTGGATCAGCGGTGAGACCGGGCGCACGAGCATGACGTCGAGGCTCCCGGTGCGGATGTGCTGCCCCAGGCCCTCCACCGTGCCCATGAGCATGTCGGCGGTGGCGAACATCAGGTTGGCCAGGCCCGCGATGAGCAGGCCTTCGGCCAGGGAGAAGCCGTCGAGGGCGCCGGCGTGCCGGAACACGACGAACACCGCGAAGACCTCGGCGATCGCGCCCAACGACGTTCCGAGGGTCATCAACAGCAGGGAGGTCGGGTACTGGGCCAGTGCCCGGCTCCAGGTCCAGGCCAGGAGGAGGTGGACGCGGATCGGACGCGACAGGCGCTCGACGTGTCCGCCCCACCGGCGAGCCGGGCGGGGTCCCGGGCGCGCGAAGGTGTCAGCCACCCTGAACCACCACCTTCCGCGTGGCGACGGAGGTGATCCAGGCGCCGAGCAGCAACAGCCCGAGCGCCCAACCGGCCTGAAGGGCCAGCCCGCCCGCGACGCTCCCGCCGGGCAGGCTCTCCTTGCCCAGGAGGATCTCGGCGGGGATCTGGATCGTCGACGCCCAGGGCAGGGCGCGCAGCACCCCGGACACCGCCGGCGGGTAGAGCGCGAGCGGGAGCAGCATTCCGGCGGCCACCGGGCCGAGCATGCCGACGATCGCCCAGATGCCCCGGGTGTCCAGGATCCAGAACCCGGCGAGTTCGTACAGGTAGCGCAGGGCGAACCCGATGATCGCGGCCAGGCCGCAGGAGGCCAGGACCAACGCCCAGTGCCCGAGCGTCTTCGGCAGGACCAGGTCGAACAGGACCGTTCCGACGAGAAAGGTGGGCGTGCCGCGAAAGACCAGGCTGAACGTGGCCCGGCCGAGATCCTCGGACAACCACCAGCCCATCAGGGACACCGGTCGCAACAGGTCGACGCCGACGGCGCCGGTGCGGATGCGCTCGCCCAGGTCGAGCGGAGGGCCCATGACCGCGACCGTGGCGATCAGGGCCTGGCAGACGAACACCTGGGTGACGGCGTCGCCCATGTCGTAGCCGTTGATCTCGGGGCGGACCGAGAACAGGGCGATCAGGACGGCGGCGTTGATGCAGCCGAAGACGGAGTTGGTGAGGATGCCGGCGATCGTGGCCGCGCGATAGGTGGAGTATCGGCGCAACCCTCTGATGTACACGGCCGGATAGACGCGCACGGGAAAGGACTCCCTGGTGAGAGACGTGCAGGTGGGAACGGTCGTGCCCGTGGGGCACGGTGTGTCCGGCACGTCCCTGACGCGCGAAGGGGCTCAGGTCCGGGTCGCCGCAAAGGGCGAACATAGCACGGTGGGGTACGGGGCGAGGACGGTTCGGATCAGAGGCCCATGGGGTTCCGTGTTCCTTCGGTGTCCCGGTGGGAGCGGCGGAGGTCGTCCTCCGCGCGATGGTCCGCGATGACGGCGGAGATCAGGAAGGTCAGGCCCAGCGCGGAGGCGACGGCGGTCGCGGGCATGGCCCATGCCGACACGGGGCCGAAACCGCTGAGCAGGGTGATGGACTCGGGGCGGGCCAGGAGCACCACTCCGAGGACGGCGATGAATCCGGTCAGGAAGCCCACGGCGACGAACACGCCGATGGTCGTGGCCGCCGAGGGCGGACGCATCAGCACCGTCTTCTCGTCGCCGTTCTCGGATTCCTCTGTTTTCGCGGTGGTCGTCACGCCCGTCGAGGTGAGCCCGGCAGGGACTCTCATGTGGACCTCCCTGTATCGGTCACGCGGTCTTTGCCGTCGGTCCTTAGGACACGCTCGGGCTTGATCAACTCACGCCCTGATCTGGGTGATGTAGTTCACCTTCCCGTTCCTGGGAAAGAAATCTCCCGAGGACGGTGATTTTACGTTCACTCCTAGCATGACGAACGTTGCGGAGGGGTTGCGCGCACGGTGCCGAACGCCGCCACCGGACACCCCGCCCGGCCCGGCGGCCCCTCACCGCACGCGCGTCCGGGCCCCCTCCGCCACGGTGACGACGATGATCGCGGGTACCTCGGGCACGCCGAGGGACACGCGCAACGCCTCGATCACCGTCTCCTCGCAGGCGCGCAGGAACGACCGGACGTCGACGTCCCCGGTCACGGTCGCCTCCACGTACAGGCGTGGCGCGTGCCCCGCGCCGTTGAGGCGCGCTCGGGCCCTGAGCACCTCGGGCGATCGCGCGACGGTGTCCGCCACCGCGTCCGCCAGCGCGCGGCCCGAGAGCACCGTGGAACCCGACGCCGTGTCCCGCCCCCGCACGATCCGGTGCAGCCGGTCGGCGTCCCGTTGCGCCGACAGCCACCAGGCGCCGAGCACCGTGCCGACGAGCGCCGCGACGATGACGACGTAAGGGATCCACTCGGGGGGGACCTCGGGAAGGGGCGGCCCCGCCGGGAGGGCGACCGGGACCGGGACGACGGCCCCGGTCGCGACCGCCCCCAGGGCGCCCGACCCGATCAGGGCCGCTCCCAGGAGGAACGACAGCGAACGGTTCAGGCGGGACCTGCGGCGTGCCCCGCGGAACCGCCGCGCGCCGGGCCGGGCCCTTCCGTCCTCCACACGCTCCCGCGTCCGTGCCGGCCGCGCCGCTGTCGTCGTCATGTCGATCCCACCTCTCGTACGCGCGCGCTCACCCGAGGAGGGGTGAGCACGCCCAGCCCCTCGCATCGCTCGCGCACCGACGCCTCCACCCGCTCGCGCAGCGGGCCCCCGTCCCCGCGAAGAGGGGTCGAGACCCGTATTCGGACGCGTCGGCGCCCGACCCGGACCCGCGCGTCGCTCACGCCGTCCACGCCCAACGCCTCCTCCGTCAACAGGCGAGCGACGCCCCTACGGGTCAGACCGAGCACGATCGACGGGTCGTCGGTCCGCAGCGCGACGGGCCCCCGCGATCCGGGCGCGACCGCCCACGTGATCAAGGCGGCCCCGGCGACCACCGCGGCGACGGCCGCGATCGCCGGGGCCGCCGAACCGAGGCCCGAGGAACCCGTCACGACGTCCGAGAAGCCCCGGACCACCGGATGGTCCGGATCGACGACACCGAGAACGGCGATCACGAGGGTGGCGCCGCCGCCGAGGACCAGAGCCGAGGCGCAGATCGAGGCGGTGCCGATCCGCTGCGGCCTCAGCATTCTCAGGGCGGTGCGTCGCGCGGCGCCGTCGGCGTTCATCGTGGATCCCATGGAAGACCTTCCGTGTCTCAACGCAGGCGTGGGGCGAGGACGAACCGCGCGATCCGGATGTCGGTCGTGTGGACCGACAGGCCGGTCGTCCGCTCCACCGTGGCGACGATGTGGCGGCGCAATCCGTCCGCCGTCTCCTCAAGCGGGCAGGGGTAGGCCATCGCGACCTCCACGCGCAGGGAGACCCGGGAGCCGCCCCTGCGCACCTCCACGCGGACCGGGGCCCCGCCGATCCCGCCGGGCAGCGGCGCCTCCAACGGGCGCACCGCCTCGTGTTCGAGGGACGCGTGGCGGACCAGGCGCTCGATCACCCGGTCGGCGACCACGGTCCTGCCGGGGCCGCCGGGTTCCACGCTCCCGTCCCGGAACCCGGCGATGGGCGGACTCATCGGAGACCACCCCGCCCCTTCGCGGTGAACAACGCCGCGAGGTCCACCTCGCCCGCGTACGCCCTACCGCCGAGGAACCCGGCGATTCCGAACGACAGGACCAGCAGGAGGGCCCAGAAACCCCCGAACGCTGCGGTCAGTCCCAGTACGACGCCGAAGGCGAGTCCGACGATCGGCCACATGACTCCTCATTCCCGGTCGGTCGCTCCGAAGTGCACGACGCCCCCGTCACCGCACACGGGGCTCGCCCCCGGAGGTCTCCTCGCCCTCGCCGGGCAGGTGGATGTCGTCGACGGTCACGTTCACCTCGGTGACCTCCAGCCCGGTCATGCGCTCCACGGCCGAGACCACGTTGCGTCGGACCTCGGTGGCCAGGTCGGGGATGACGGACCCGTACTCGACGATCAGGTTGATGTCGACGGCCGCCTGGCGCTCTCCCACCTCGACCGCGACCCCCCGGGCGGCGGTGGACGTCGAGGTCGAGCCGGGAATGCGCTCGCGCACGGCGTCGAAGGCACGGGCGGTGTTGCCGCCCATGTGGTGGACGCCCCGGATCTGACGCGCGGCCATGCCCGCGATCTTGGCGACCACGTGGTCGGCGATCACGGTACGGCCCTGGGCGGACCCGGCGCGGGCCGAGTCCACCCGGCGCAGCTCGGTGCCGACGGTGTCGTTCTCCTGCGGGTTCTTCGCGGCCATGGGCCTCTCCTCTTCCTTGTCCTGATGCGTCGGTGACGGTGTCTCAGCGCCGGACGGTCCCGGATCCCGCCTTCGGAGGGGGTGTGTCCCGACCGGAGGGGAGGCGCGTCGCCTCGTCCGTGACCGTGCGCCGAGGGCCGGCGGTCGGGCCGTCGTGGAGGGTGGCGACGTCACCTGATCGGTCTGCGGGTCCCCTCTTCGCGGTCTCGGAGGTCGTGCGCGACCTTGCCGACTCGCGCGCAAGGAACATCCCGGTCCCTCGCACGTCCCGCCCCTCCCGTCGTGGCGTCGGTCGTTCCGGCGCCGTCATGAGGGAGGACACCGCTGGAGCCGGTGGGCTCACGGCGCCCTTCCGGTGATCCACGTCACGTTTGTTCGGGTCGTGGGTGGATACTCAAAGTAACTGAATACATACTCGGAGTGGGTGGCCCTTGTCAGGTGAGCGTCACGAGGTGACCGCGCCGTCGTCCGTCCCGGACACCGCCCTCCCCGAACCGGTCCTGGTGGAACGGGCTCAGGACGGTGACGACAGCGCGTTCGAGATCCTCCTGCGCCGGCATCAGGACACCGTCTACCGGATCACCCTGCGCATCCTGAGGGACCCCGGAGACGCGCGGGACGCGGCACAGGAAGCGCTCATCACGGCGTGGCGCAAGCTCCCCACCCTGAGGGAACCCGCCGGGTTCGGCGCCTGGCTGCGTCGTATCGCCGGTCGGAGGGCCCTCAACGTGCTGCGCGCCCGCGCCGACACCGATCCCATCGACGAGGAGAGCGCACCGGACCTTCCGGGCCGTGGGCCCGACGCCGAGGTCCTGGCCGGCGACCTCCGCGAGGCCCTGTCCCGTGCCCTGTCCGGTCTGCCCCCCTCGCAGCGCACCTGTTGGGTTCTCCGTGAGATGGAAGGATGGGGATATGAAGAGATAGCCGACGTCGTCGACGCGACCCCGACCGCCGTGCGCGGGCGCATCCACCGCGCTCGCGCCCATCTCGTGAAGGCGCTTGCACCATGGCGTTAGAACCGCCCGACGACAACGACGACCTCCTGCCCTGCGGGAACGGCGAGGACGCGCTGGCGCGGCACCTGATGGCCGGTCGGACCACGGACCATGAGGCCGGCTGCTCCCACTGCCGTTCGGCGGCCCGGGACCTGGAGCCGTTGATCTCCGTCCTGCGCGAACCGCCGGATGAGGAGACCACCGCCCCCGTCGGCCTCGTCGACGACGTGATGCGCATCGTCCGAAGCGAGCGCAGGAACACCCGCACGCTCACGCTGGGCGGCGCCGGGCCGGGGACCACCGAGATCCGCGAGTCGGCCGTCGCCACCCTGGTGCGCCTCTCCGCCCGCGACGTCCCCGACGTCCTCGTCGGCCGCTGTCGGGTGAGGCGGACCCCGGACGGGCTCGTGGTGTCGCTGACCGTGCTGGTCGTCGGCGGAACGCCCATCGTGGAGGCGGCCGAGCGCCTGCGCCGCACCGTGCGCGCCCTCCTGGAGGAGCGCCTGCGCCTGGCCGTCCCGCGGATCGACATCGACGTCACCGGACTCGTCGAGCCCGGCTGAGCGGGCCCTCGGCCCGGGCTCGGGCCCATGCTCGGTGACCGGACTCACACCTCGCCGTTACCGTTCCGTCACGCGTCGGAGCACGGGCGCAACGTCGACTCGGCATCGTCGGACCCATGGACTTTTCCGAAGGCCACCACGGGACCGACGACCGACGCACCGGCTTCCTCGGCAGGGAGGCCCTCGACATGGGGGTCCTGCTGCTCGCCGCCGGGGCGGCGCACATGGTGGTGCTCTCCCTCGGGCACAGCGACGGCGGGGTCCGCGCCCTGATCGCGGTGGGCGTCCTGCTCATCGTGGTCTCGATCCTGCACCGCTGGCACCGGCACCGTCGTTCCGCCACCTCGACCCGGCCCCCGGTCGCGCCGCACCGGCCGATCGTCCCGACCGACCCGACCGGCGACCGACTGTGGAGCGTGCGGGTCACCGTCGCCGACGTGCCCGGCGGACTCGCGGCGCTCACCGCCGGATTCGCCGTGCTGGGCATAGACATCCGACTCATGCACGTCCACCCCGCCGGCACCGACGCGGTCGACGAGTTCTTCGTCAGCGCGCCCGTCCACGTCGGGGCGCACGCCCTGCACGCGGTGGTCCGGGAGGCGGGTGGTCGCGACGCCATCGTGCGCACCGCCGACCCGCACGAACTCAGCGACACCACGAGTCGCACGCTGGCCCTGGTCGGAGCGCTCGTCGGTGGGAACACGACTCTGGAGAACTCGCTCATCTCACTGGCGACGGCCGAGCGGGTGGACGCCGCCGACGGGCCGCCCCCGGGCCTGGGCCGCGAGGACCTGGCCGGGGCCGTCATGACCCTGCCCGCCCCTGACGGCCGGGTGTTGGTCGTCCGCCGTTCCGGGGTGCCGTTCACCTCGGTGGAGTTCGCCCGCTGCCGAGCGCTCGTCCAGGTCGCCGCCACCCTGCGCAACAGCAGCGAACGGTCCTGACCCGACTCCCCGGCGGCGGACTCCGGGGAGTCGGGTCCGCCGACCCCCGGGATCGGATCCCGGCCCGTGTGCTTTCGTCCACAGGCTGTGGAAAATCCCCCATGATCCGCCGCAGGAGGGTAAAAGAGACGTATGGCTACCCCCCGAACACCCTCCGTCCCGTCCCTCCGACATCCGCGATCGACCCTCGCGATCCTGCTCACCGTCCTGCTGGGCGTGCTCCTGCTCGCCCCGCCCGCCCACGCCGACGCCCGCGAACTCCGCAACGGCGCCTCCGGGCCGGCCGTCACCGAACTGCAAGAGCGCCTTCTCGGCCTCGGGTACTGGCTCGACGGGGCGGACGGCCGGTTCGGACACCACACCGCGCAGGCCGTGGTCGCCCTCCAGAAGGCGGCCGGCATCGACCGTGACGGTGTGGTCGGCCCGGACACCCGGGCCGCGCTGGCCGACGGGATCCGACCATCGGCCTCCAGTACCTCCGGTGACGTGCTGGAGATCGACCTGGAGCGCCAGCTGCTCCTGGTGGTCTCCGACGGCGAGGTGCGGTACGCGCTCAACACCTCCACCGGGTCCGGAAGGCCCTACCAGGGCGCCGACGGCTCGGAGCGGATCGCGGTCACCCCCACCGGCACCTACACGGTTTTCCGGCAGGTCGCCGGCTGGGATCCGGGTCCCTACGGGGCCCTGTACGCCCCCATGTACTTCAACGGCGGCATCGCCGTCCACGGCTACCCGAGCGTGCCGGCGCAACCGGCCTCGCACGGATGCGCCCGAGTGAGCCTGTCCGCGATGGACTGGCTCCGCGAGGAGGGACACATCGAGGTGGGCACCACGATCGTCGTTCGCTGATCGTGCCGGGAACCGCGGGTCTCCGGTGTCCGGGGCGATGCCCCCGGGCGCCGGTCGTCCCCGGTGGGCGGTGGCGTTCGGGCCGTACCGGACCGCGCCCCGCGGGTTCGGCCGGGCACGATCGACCCGGTTCCCCCCGTCCGGCCGTACCCCCCGAACGCCCCGGCCTCGAACCGCGGGCGGGAACCGCTCTCGGGGCAGGCCCGGTGACCGGGCGCGGTGGCGCGTGGCCGCCGGCCGGGTGACCGGACACGACCCCGGGGAAGGAGAGAGCACGGCCGGGCGGAGAGGCCGACCGGCGCGAAGGGGACCCGTATGCCTTTCCTGATCGCCACCGAGCCCGGTCGCGTCGACCGGCCCAACGAGGACTTCGCGGCGGTGACCGCGCGCTGCGCGGTGGTACTGGACGGGGTGAGCGGGCCCCTCGACGGTGACGGCGGCTGCTCCCACGGGGTGGCCTGGTACGTCCGAAGGCTCGGCGCCCTGCTGCTGGCGGGCGCCGACACCGGTCGACCGCTGCGTTCCGCGCTGGCCGAGGCGATCACGGCGACCACCGCCCTGCACGCCGGCACCTGCGACACCGCGCACCGGGACACCCCCTCGGCGACGGTGGCGGCCGTCCGGATGACCGGTGAGGGCCTGGAGTACCTGGTGCTGTCGGATTCGGTACTGCTGGTCGCCGACCCTCGCCCCGTGGCCCGCGCCGGCAAGGCCCTTCGCGCCGATGGGCGCCACGGCGCCCCCCATCCGGCGGGTCGGCCGACGGGAGACGGCCGCCCCGCGGGGCGGCCGACCGTGGCGGACGCCCCGAACGTCGGCGATCCCGTGGCGGTGGACGGGGTCGGCCTGGTCGCCGACACCCGGCTGGACGCCCTCCGCGCCGACCTGCTCCGCCGTGGCGAACCCGCCGGGGCGATCCGCGCGCTGCGCGGTGTGCCGGGCGGATTCTGGACGGCCGGTTCCGACCCCAGGGCGGCCGACGAGGCCCTCACCGGAACAGCCGCGGCCGGCCCCTTCGCCCTGATGACCGACGGGGCCACCCGGGCGGTCGAGGTGTTCGGGGACCTGGATTGGGGACAGGCCTTCTCCTTGGTTTCGGACAAGGGGCCGAGGGCGTTGATCGAGCGGGTGCGCGCCCTGGAGGCGGCCGACCCCGAGGGGGGTTCCCACCCCCGGGGCAAGGTCCGGGACGACGCCACCGTCGTGTTCTGGGAGCCGGAAGCCCTCGTGCGCTAGGGGGGTTCGCGCGAGGTGACGGAGCACGCGCGTCGGCGAGAGCGTGTCCGTGCCGAGGCGGGAGCCGGGAATCCGGGACCTTTGAACCCCGTTTTCGGGTGTCCGAAATAGGGGTATTCGGATTTCTCTCTGCGTGGTGATCATGATCCACACACACCGTCACCAGGTGGGACGCATGTCATGGGCATTGATCATCGGCGACGTTTTTCCAGTGGATTCAGATCACATTCAATGGATTTCTCCTGAAAAATTCAGAGAACCCTCGGGCGCCCTTCGCGCGTCACACCACCGTGTGGCGGAGAACGCCGAGATGCCCACGCCACAGGCGCTTTCGCCTGTCGTGTTCATCCGGTAGATTTCCCGGTAACCGAACAGTCGGGGTTACTCCACAACGTCCCCACCCGGCTCGGTGTTCTCTTCGCACACCACTGCTCATACGCGCGCCCTTCGGCACCCCATACCCGGAAGAACGATTGACCACCTTCCTTGAAGCGAGAACCGGAAAAGGAGACGGCGTGACCCCCACGGGCGTCCTTGAACCGACCGGCCCGAACCGCGCCCTCAACGGCACCGGATGGCTGGATCGGCTGCTGTCCACCCCGGTGGTCACCCCCGTCGAACGCTCCCGCCCGCTGCGCGACATCGACGGCTACGAACACCGCCCCAACCCCCTGCACGCCCGCACCGCCGCCGGATTCCTGCTCACCATGCGCCGCTACGTGGTGTGGGCCGGCGACTGGTCCTACCGGGAGCTGGAGTACCTGTGCGGCGGAGCGGTCAAGCACACCACCTTCCGGCAGGTCCTCGAAGGGGACCGGCTGCCCAGGTACGTGTTCCTGATGGCGTTCGTCACCGCCTGCGCCGGCGAGGACGAGGCCGAACGGCGGCGCTGGGTCGCCGCCTGGCAGCGGTTGCGCCTGACCGCCGATTGACCTCTGGCCCCTCCTCGCTACCGTGGACGGGTGTCCTCACCCCAGGTGGATCATCCGGCCGGGATACTCCGGCCCTATCAGCGCGCCGCGTTGACGGCGGTCCAGGACCGCTGGTCGAACGGCCACCGGCGCACCTGGATCGTGCTTCCGCCGGGTGCGGGCAAGACCCTCGTCGGCCTGGAGGCCGCCCGCCGGCTCGGCCGCCGGACCGTCGTCCTCGTGCCCAACACCGCCATCCAGGGGCAGTGGATCCGCCAATGGTCCGCCCTGTGTCCGGACGACGACCGCACCGCCGGCGCCGACCGCGACCTCGCGCACCACGTCAACGTCCTCACGTACCAGTCCCTGGCGGTGTTCGACCCCGAGGCCGAGAACGATGAGGAAGGGCGCGGGACCGCCCCCGTCCGCGATCGACTGCACCCAAACGGGCGGGCCCTCGTCGCCGCCCTGCACGACGCCGGCCCCCTCACCGTCCTGCTCGACGAGTGCCACCACCTGCTCCAGGTGTGGGGCCGGCTCCTCTCCGAGATCCTCGACGAACTGCCCGACGCCCGCGTCATCGGTCTGACCGGGACCCCGGCCACGAACCTCACCACGGCCGAGCGGACGCTGGTGGACCGCCTCTTCGGCGAACCCGTCACGGGCGCCTCCATCCCCGCCCTGGTGCGGGACGGCTACCTCGCCCCCTTCGCCGAACTCGCCTACCTCACCGAACCCACGCACACCGAACTCGTCTACCTCAAGGAACAGGGTGAACGGTTCGCCCGGATGTGCGACGAACTGCTCACCCCGGGCTTCGCCACCACCGACCTGCTGCCCTGGATCGACGCCCGGTTCGTCCACCGGGACATGGCCGAGGGCGGTCGCCTGCCCTGGTCGCGGATCGCCGCCGCCGAACCCGACCTGGCCGCCGCCGTCCTGCGCCTGCACCACATCGGACTGTGCGCCCTCCCCGAGGGCGCCCGACCCCTTGAGGAACACCGTCGGCCGCCCACCGCCGCCGACTGGATCGCCGTCATCGACGACTACGCCCGGCGCTGCCTGGACCCCGGTTCCGCCCACGACCGCGCGGCCCGCGACCGCCTGCGCGCCGCCCTGCCCGCCGTCGGCCACCACCTCACCCGCAACGGTGTCCGACGCGGCGTGTCCCCGGTGGACCGGGTACTGGCCCGCAGCGATTCCAAGGCCCACGCCACCGTCGAGATCCTCGCCGCCGAGCACACCGCCCTGGGGGACCGTCTGCGCGCCCTCGTCCTGTGCGACCACGAACGCGCGTCCTCCCGTCCTCCCGCCGCGCTGCTCGGCATCCTCGACGCCGACGCCGGATCGGCCCGCCTCCAGCTCTCCACCCTGGTCGGCGACCCCCGTACCGGGCACCTGGACCCGATCCTGCTCACCGGTCGCACCGTGGCGATGGCGCCCGGTACGGCCATGGTCTTCCTGGAGTCGATCCGTGCCGAACTCCCGGACGCCGGGCTCGTCGCCGTCGACCGACCCGACGGCCTGTGCGACATCGAGGGCTCCTGGTCGTCCCGCACCCGGGTCGCCGTGGTCACCCGGTTCTTCGAATCCGGTGGCGGCCGGATCCTGGTGGGCACCCGCGCCCTGCTCGGCGAGGGCTGGGACGCGCGGGGCGTGAACACCGTCGTCGACCTCACCACCGCCACCACCCCCACCGCCGTCGTGCAGAGCCGGGGGAGGGCCCTGCGCCTGGACCCGACCTGGCCGGACAAGACCGCGCACACGTGGACGGTCGTCTGCGTCAGCCGGGATCATCCGCGCGGGGACGCCGACTGGGAGCGGTTCGTCCGCAAGCACCAGGGCTACCTGGGGGTGGACGCCGACGGCGAGGTGATGAGCGGTATCGCGCACGTCGACCCGTCGCTCTCGCCCTACACCCCGCCGGACGACCTCGACGCGGTCAACCTGCGCATGCTCGACCGGGTCGGTCGCCGCGACCTCACCCGCGCGCGCTGGCGCATCGGCGAACCCTACGAGGACGCACTCCTGCCCACCCTGCGGGTCCGCCGCCCCCGCCCCGTCACCGTCCGCGGCGTGGACGTCGCCCTGCCCGACCCTCCCCGGGTCCTGCCCGCCGAGCGGGGCGTGTCCCTGTCGGGCGCGTCCCCCTCGGACCCGCCGCCGAGGTCGTTCCCGGACATCGTCATCCTCCTGGGGATCATCACCACCCTCTCCCTCGTGCTCGGACTGCTCGCCCCCTGGAGCCTGATCGCGGCGGTGATCGCCGTGGCCCTCGTCCCCATCGCGTTCCGGGCCCACGCCGCGGCGCGCGTGCGCCACGCGCGGGAACTGCTCGCCGACGCGGCCACGCCCGACGACGCGATCCGCTACGCCTGCGTCGTCGCCGACGCCCTTCGGGGGACGGGTCGGTCCACGACCGGCGCGGCCGGGGTGCGCGTGCACATCGACACCGACGGCGTCTACCGCTTCACGCTCCCCGACGCCGCGGAGGAGTTCGCCATCGCCCTGGAGGAACTCGTCGGACCCGTCGTCGGCACGCCGACCCACCTGGTCCCCCGGCCGTTGCCGCCCGCCCCCACCGAGGAGAACGCCCGCGCCCTTCTCGACGGCGACCTCCCCGCCAACCCGGTCGTGTACCACGTGGTCCCGGCCCTGTTGAGCCGGAACCGGCTCCACCGGGACGCCTTCGAGCCCGCCTGGGCCCGCTGGATCGCCCCGACCACCGTGATCCGTACCGACACCGATCCGGGGGCCACCATCCTGGCCGCCCACTACGGTTCCTCGCCGATCGAGGACGCCGTCACCGCCCACCGCCTCACCTGGTCCTGATCCCCGCTGCTTCACCCGGCCGACACCGGCCGTTCGGGCGAGCCTGGTTGGCTTCCGCCCGGGCGCGCTCGCGCCCGTTCCCCCGGAAGGAAGCACCATGCGCAAGACCACGGCGGTCGCGACGGCGTTGACCGTCGCCCTCACGGGAGCGGCGGCCCACGCCGACGAGCGCTCGGACGGCACCGCACTGTCGCCGCTCGGCACCTACGCCACCGGCGCCTTCGACCGGTCCGCGGCCGAGATCGTCGCCCACGACCCGCGCCACCAGCGCCTGTACGTGGTCAACGCCCTCGCCGCCACCGTCGAGGTCGTCGACATCTCCGACCCCACGGCCCCCACGAAGCTCTTCGACCTGGCCGCCCCGGGGGTCCCGGCGGCCGACGGCTCGGTCGTCGAGGAGGGCGTGGTCGCCAACTCCGTCGCGATCCACGGCGACACGGTCGCCGTCGCCGTGGAGGCCGCCGACGGCACCGATCCCGGCTGGGTGGTCTTCTACGACACCCGGGGCAACGCCCTCAACGCCGTCCGGGTCGGCGCCCTTCCGGACATGGCCACCTTCACCCCGGACGGCCGCCTCCTCCTCGTCGCCAACGAGGGAGAACCGAACGACGACTTCACGGTCGACCCCGAGGGCTCCATCAGCGTCATCAAGGTGAACCGCCGTCCGGCCTCCGTCACCCAGAGGGACGTGCGCACCGCCGACTTCCGCGCCTGGGACGAGGGCCGTGAACTCCCCGAGGGCGTCCGCGTGTTCGGTCCGGACCTGTCCACCGGCGAACCCGGCACTCCGGGCCGGGTCGCGCGCAATCTCGAACCCGAGTACATCGTCGCGGACACCGCCCACAGCGCCTACGCGGTCCTTCAGGAGGCCAACGCGTTCGCGGTCATCGACCTGCGCACCGCCGAGGTCACCGAGATCGTGCCCTTCGGCCTCAAGGACCACATGGAGCCGGGCAACGGACTCGACGCCTCCGACCGCGATGGCGCGATCCGTATCGAGAACCTCCCGGTGTACGGGATGTACCAGCCCGACGGCTTCGACTCCTACCGGCATGAGGGCCGTACCCTCCTGGTCACCGCCAACGAGGGCGACGTCCGGGAATGGGGCGACTACGCGGAGGGGGTCCGCGTCAAGAACCTCGAACTCTGCGAGGACTCCCCGCGCCTGCGGCCCTACCTCGACGCGAACGGCCTCACCCTCGCGGACCTCCAGCGTGACGAGAACCTCGGCCGCCTGACGGTCTCCGCGGCCGAAGGGCTCACCGAGGACGGCTGCCACGACGAACTCCACGCCTTCGGCGGTCGCTCCTTCTCGATCTTCACCACCGACGGCGAGGTGGTCTTCGACTCGGGTTCCGACTTCGAGCGCATCACGGCCGAGGCGAACCCGGACTTCTTCAACTCCAACCACACCGAGAACACCTTCGAGACCCGCAGCGACGACAAGGGTCCCGAGCCCGAGGGCGTCACCCTCGGCGTGATCGACGGCCGCACCTACGCCTTCGTCGGTCTGGAGCGCGTCGGCGGCGTGATGGTCTACGACATCACCGACCCCGAGGGCGCCGCCTTCGTCGACTACGTCAACAACCGGGACTTCTCGGCGACCCCGGGCACCCCCGAGGCCGGTGACCTGGGCGCCGAGGGGCTGACCTTCATCGCCGCCGAGGACTCCCCGCTCCCGGGCGTTCCCCTCCTCGCCGTCGCCAACGAGGTCTCCGGCACCACCACCCTCTTCCGCGTCGACCTCCCCTGATCTCCGGGCCCGGGCCATCGGCGGTGCCGAACACGACCGGTGGCCCGGGTCGGCGGAGGGTCCGCCGGACCGGAGGACGGTCCGGGCCGATCAGTGGGGGAACCCTCGGAACTGGTTGAACTTCATGTACTCCAGCATCTTGAAGAGCGCGTAGAACTTGATCAGTCGGGCCCTGTCGTGCAGGTTGATCTCGCCCGTCGCGGTCGAGAGAAGGACGCCGTCGAAGGCGTCGATCTCGGCCGTCCCCGAGTTCTCGACGAAGTCGGCGATCCGGGCGAACGCCGTGTTGTCGTCCAGTTCGAGAAGTCGACGAACGGCCATGACGGAGGCCGTGCCCTGCGCGACCTCGCCGACGCCTTGGAGAAAACGGATCCAATCCACGGTCGAAACCTTTCGGTGAGAAGGTTCTACGGCGTTGGTTCTCTCCGCCTCGGAATTCCTTTCACGGCTCATCTCCCGTTGCGTGCGGGTGTCGGGTCCGAAGGCGTGTCACCGGGGCGGGGGTGGGGTTTCTCCCTGGGGCGGGCGCAGGGGAGCGGTCCTCGGTCGTGGGATGACCCGCCATCTCGTCCCTGTGGACAACGGGGCGTCCGTGAAATGAACATACCCATTGCGGCGAATCGAAGACGCGAATAAGGAGAAGAAAGCCATTTCCGCTCGGCGGACGTGATGCCCACGCCGCCAACGGTGGTGCGGGAGTTCCCCCCGTGTCGAAATCAGGTTCGATATCCGTTTCCGTGGAAGGCCCGCCAAGGGCGCCCGGAGCGGGGGAGAGGCGCCCGGGGTCGATCAGGGATCCAGAAGCGCGCGTCGGGACGTCGCCCTAGTCTGGTCGGCATGGACCTCACGATTCACACCAGTTTCCTTCCGCACGACGACCCGGACGCGTCCCTGGTCTTCTACCGCGACGTCCTCGGCTTCGAGGTCCGCGGCGACGTCGGCCAGGGGCGAATGCGCTGGATCACGGTCGGCCCCGTCGACCGGCCCGACACGTCGATCCTCCTGGCGCCCCCGGCGGTCGACCCCGGCATCAGCGAGGACGAGCGCCGCACCATCGCGGAGATGATGGCCAAGGGCACCTACGGCTGGATCCTGCTGGCGACCCGGGACCTCGACGTCACCTTCGACAAGGTGCGGGCCCAGGGGGCCGAGGTCGTCCAGGACCCGACCGAGCAGCCGTACGGCATCCGCGACTGCGCCTTCCGCGACCCCGCGGGCAACCTCATCCGCGTTCAGGAGACGCGCTGAGCCGCGCACCGGCGGAAAGGAGCCTCCCCATGTGACGTCCCTCGTGGGGCCACGCCCGCGCCGAAGCGCAACGCCTGGACGACCTCGCCCTGACGCGCCGCGTCCGTGACCGGTGGGAGCGCGCGCGGCCGTTGAACGTCGAGACGCTCGCCCGCGGGACGCACGTGTCCGCCGGTCATCTCAGCCGACGGTTCCGGCAGGCGTACGGCGAGTCCCCGTACCCGTACCTGATGACGCGCCGCATCGAGTGCGCGGCGGCGCTGCTGCGACGCGGCGACCTCAGCGTCACCGAGATCTGCTTCACGGTCGGCCGCTCGCCCCCGGGCAGCGTCCCCGTCCCACCGGGCGAGCACGCCCTCCGCCGTCGTCCCGCCCCGGCCGCGCGGTCAGTCCCCTGCCCGGGTGAACGCCGCCTCGCCGTCCTTCCAGACCTGCCGCACCATCGCCGGCAACGAGGCGAGCCGCGCGGTGCCGGTGAGCTCACCGTCGAGCACGACGGCGTCGGCGGCGTGCCCCGGTGCGAGCCTGCCGACCCGCGCGTTCCGGATGAGCTCGCCCGCCAGGGACGTGCTCGCGCGCAGTACCTCCTCCAGTCCCATGCCGACGTCGGCCATCAGCGCGAGCTCCTTGAGGTTCTCGCCGTGCGGACCCACCCCCGAGTCGGTGCCCATGGCGACCTTCACGCCGGCGGCGACCGCGTTCGCGACCGACTCCCGGTGGGTGTCGACCACCCGGTGGGCCTTGTCGATGACGGCCTGCGAGAGCCCTGATCCCGGCCGCTCCGCCCGCTCGATGACCGCGAGCGGCGCGGAGAGCGTCGGCACGAGGTAGGCGCCCCGGTCGAGCAGGAGTCCGATCGCCTCCTCATCGAGGTAGATGCCGTGCTCGATCGAGCGCACCCCGGCCCGCAGAGCGCTCTTGATGCCCTCGCTGCCCTGCGCGTGCGCCATGACGTACGCGCCCTGAGCCGCGGCCTCCTCGACGATCACACGGATCTCGTCCTCGGTGAACTGGGAGTGCCGCGGGTCGTCGGCGGGGGAGAGCACACCACCCGTGGAGCAGATCTTGATCTGATCGGCCCCCGCGCGCAGGATCGAGCGCACGGTCTTGCGCACCTCCTCGACGCCGTCGGCGACACCGGAGGGACGCCCGGCGTGCGGTGCCAGCATCGGGTTCTCGGCCCCCGAGGGCAATCGCATGTCGCCGTGCCCACCGGTCTGACTCATGATGGTGACCGCGATCCGCAGGCGGGGCCCGGGGATGACGCCCGACTCCACGGCCACCTTGGCGCCGAGGTCGGTGCCGCCCGCGTCGCGCACGCTGGTCACACCTGCTCTGAGCGTGCGCCCGAGGTGCGCGGCGGAGTCGTAGAACTGGAGGGAGAACGGCTCGGCGAAGGAGTTGAGCGAGCCCGCGTGCCGCGCCGTCATGTGCACGTGGAGGTCGATGATGCCGGGGATGACGGTCTTACCGGTCGCGTCGACCGTGCGCGCGCCCGGGTGTCTCTCGGTGAGTCCCGGACCCACATCGAGCACGGTGTCCCCGGCGAACGCCACGTCCGCACGCGGGAGGAAGGACTCGCCGTCGAAGACACGGGCTCCGGAGATGATGACGGTGGCTGCTGACATGTCTCTTCTCGCTCCGTACTCCCGCCGCGCTTCGAGGGTCCGTCGTGTCCGCGCGCGACGGGGGTCGCGCGGCCGGCGGTGCCCCACGTTCTCGCACCGGCTCGTCGGGGGCACGGCGGGGGTGGCGAAAACGGACGCGTGACCGGTCAGGAATCGAGAAGCGCCGGCGGTGGGTCCTCCCATAACGTCGTGGTCATGACGAACATCGCCTCCATCACCCTCGACGCGACCGACACCGAGGCCGCCGACCGCTTCTACACCGCCGCCTTCGACCTGGGCGGGCTGCTCCGCCTGCGGGCCGCGGACGCGCCCACGACCGGGTTCCGCGGGTTCACCCTGTCGCTCATCACGTCCCAGCCCGCCGACGTCGACGCCCTCGTCGAGGCCGCCCTCGACGCCGGCGGCGTCGCCCTGAAGCCCGCCGCCAAGTCGCTCTGGGGTTACGGCGCCGTTATCCAGGCCCCGGACGGGGCCGTCTGGCAGGTGGCCACATCGAGGAAGAGGAACATCGGCCCGGCCACCCGGAAGGTCGACGAGATCGTGCTCCTGCTGGGGGTCGAGGACGTGACCGCGAGCAAGCGCTTCTACGTGGAGCGAGGGTTGAGCGTGGGCAAGGGCTTCGGCCGCTCCTACGTCGAGTTCGACACCGGCCCCGGCTCCGTCAAGTTGGCGCTCTACCGTCGCCGCGCCCTCGCCAGGACCATCGGCGTCTCACCGGAGGGCAGCGGCTCGCACCGCATCATGATCGGAGGCGGCATCGGGTCCTGCACGGATCCGGACGGTTTCGCGTGGGACGCCCCGGCACCGGCCCGCACGCCTTGACACCGGTCCGCGCCTTCCGGCCGGCCGTCATCATCGACGGTGTCGTCCGGGGGGGGGCCGCCCCGACGCACACGGTTCCTCCGGTGCGCCGGGACCGCGCCCCGCGTGTCACGGCCGAACGGCGACCGCGATGATGTCCTCCACCTGACCGACGATGGCGGCCCGGTTCTCCTCGAACTCCGGATCGGTGACCTCGTCACCCGGCCCGAAGGACAGCACCGGGGTGTGCACGTGGCCCGCGGGGACGTCCCGCCCGGTGGCGTCCCGCAGCAGGGTGTTGCGATAGGCGATCTCGTTGGACAGGTAGTCGCCCCCGCCGCCGGCGCGTGCTCGGGAGCCCGGGGTCGGACCGTCCCATCGCACGACCTCCTCCGTCTCGCCCTCGGGGATCTCGACCACCATGGTGTTGTCGAACACGGCGAACGGCGCCCCGTCCGTCGCCTCGACGATCGCGGCCCGGTCCAGCGAGGAATCGGACCACTGCGGTTGCGGGGCGACGGTGGGGACGTCCTCGGGCACGGGGATCAGGCCCTGTTCGCCCGCACGCTCGTTGTCCTCGAAGCCCCCTCGCCAGGCTCCGTTGTGCGCCTCCAGGTCGAATCCCTCGCCCCCGCCCTGACTGATGGTGATGACCGCGTCGGCCGGACGGTCGCCCGTGTAATGCGGAAGCAGGGCCTCCTCCACCATGCCGTCGGAGAAGTCGCGCCAGCGCACGGGGAAGAGCAGAGCCTCGACGACCGCGAGGCCCTCACCGGTCTCGATCACCGCCCCGTCCAGGGCGAGGGCCGCCGCACCGGAGGGGTTGGCCTGGCGGATGTCGCCGTCGAGGCCGAAGGGGTCGAAACCGGTGACGACGACGCGGAGCATCGCGTCCTCGCGGTGGCCGGCGGAGAAGTCCGCGTCGTGGTGCCCCCGTGAGCGGCGCTCCAGGTCGGCCACGAGCGCGGCACGGTCGTCCCGGTCGAGCGTGAACCCCGGTTCCCAACGGTGGAGCGCGGAGGTCATGCCGAGCCTCGCCCAGTAGAGCGGTCGGTCGTCCCCGGCGCTCAGGTCCCCCTCGGTCCCACCGGCCCCGCCGACCCGGTCGACCGCGGCCCGCCAGAGCGCGTCCCCGTGGCGCTCGACGACCGCGGCCGCGTGCTCGGCGTCGTGGGCGGTGCGCAGTTCCCGGGTGAAACGGTCCACGGCAGGCGCGAAACCCGACCTGTCCAGAATCTCCTGGGGGACCTCCCCGGCGGCCCGAGCCTCCTCCACCGTCACCGCCTGATCGGTCTGTGTCGAGCCCACCAGGGTGAGGGCGAGGACCGGGAGCAGTGCCGCCGCCGTGGCACGGGGGATCGTGCGCGGGACGCGCACGCCCCGTCCGTTCCGTTCGCCTGATCCGTTCAACGACGTGCCCCTCTTTCCGTCTCGACGCACGGGTCTCCGCGCGGCGTCCTGGTCTCGCCGTACGACCGGTGTTCCGGGACCGCCCCGTCGCGCCCCGACCCCGGTGTACGGAGGACTCCATGAGTTTCCGGGATCGACCGTCGTGCCCATCGGAGGTATCGCGGCGGGTCACGTGATCGGTTCGACCCGTGCGCTCGCACGCCCCGGTCGCCGTCCCGCCCGCACCCGGTGGGGTCGTCCATGCCGCCGTCGTCCCCGACACCGCTTCCGTCCTCGATGAGGCCCCTCCCGGGGGAAGGGCCTCTCGGTTCCCGGGGGCGAGGTCACTTCGAGAAGTCGGTGTTCCGTGTAAACACATCCAAAAACCGAGGGACAACGCATCCGATACGCCCTCCGCGAGAGAAGAGACGGTGAAACCTGAAACCGGCTGCTCGAACCGGAGGTCACGATGCAACGCTTTCTCTGGACTGTCAGCGGTGTCACCGTCGCTGGTACGGCCCTTCTGCTGAGTTCGGCCGTACCGGCCTTCTCGGATTCGCAGGACGCGCAGGTGTCCGTCGTGCACGCCGTGCCCGACGCGGCCGTCGACGTCTACGTCGACGGCGACGCCGTTCTGGAGGATTTCCAGCCGGGCACCGTCTCCGACACGCTCACCCTCCCCGCGGGTTCCTACGACCTGAAGGTCACGGAGGCCGGGGCGGGAGCCGATGCGGAGGCGCTCGTCGAGGCCGAGGGCGTCGACGTGCCCGCGGGTGCCAACGCGAGCGTGGTGGCCCATCTCGACGCCGAGGGCGACCCGGCGCTCACGCCCTTCGTGAACGACACCTCGCGGATCGACGCGGGTGACGCCCGGCTCACGGTGCGGCACACCGCAGCCGCCCCCGAGGTGGACGTGCGCGCGGACGGAGAGGCGGTCATCGAGGGGTTGTCCAACCCCGACGAGGAGACACTCGAAGTGGGCGCCGGTACGATCTCGGCCGATGTCGTCCTCGCCGGAACCGACGATGTGGTGATCGGCCCGGCCGACCTGGACCTGGCCGAAGGCGACAACACCGTCGTCTACGCCTGGGGAAGCGCGGAGGACGAGAACCTCGACCTCATCGTGCAGGTCATCGATGGTATGGGTTCCGCGCCCGAAGGCGTGCCCGGCGGTACGGGCGGAGCCGCGGACGGTTCCGCCACCTGGACCGCCGTCGCCGCGCTGCTCGGCCTGGCCGGGGCCGCGGTGATCGGGTACACGCTGCGTGAGCGGTTCACCCTGCGTCGCCGGGTCTAGGCGCATGGAGTCATCGGCGAACGCCGCACGCGGGGACCTCCCCGCGTGCGGCACCTCCATGGAAACCCCTGTGGGACATCCACGGTTCCTCTCCGCGTTCGGAATGTCGCTTCTGGCCGCCTCGGCCGCGATCCTGATCGGTGCGCCCACCGGACCCGGTGATGTCGGAGCCC
The DNA here is from genome assembly GCF_031845465.1 of Nocardiopsis lambiniae. Classification (NCBI taxonomy): domain Bacteria; kingdom Bacillati; phylum Actinomycetota; class Actinomycetes; order Streptosporangiales; family Nocardiopsidaceae; genus Nocardiopsis; species Nocardiopsis lambiniae. Next base: position 179,348 of record NZ_JAVREP010000009.1, read on the forward strand.
GGCCCGGCGGTCCCGGAGCCCCGTCGGAGAACCCCCCGGCCCCCTCGACCGCACCCTCCTCGGGCGCACCCCGAGAAGAACGGGAAACGCCTGCGGAACCGGAGAGACTGGTCTCTCGCGACCTCGGACTGTCCGCACCGGTCGACCCGGTCGGCGTGGACGCCGACCGCCAGGTCGACGTGCCGGCCGACATCACACGCGTGGGCTGGTACCGATTCGGACCGAGGCCGGGGTCCACGACGGGGTCGGCCGTTCTCGTCGGACACGTCGACTCCGCCGCGCAGGGTCACGGGGCCCTGTGGCCACTGGGCGAAGCGGAGGTGGACGACGTGGTGGAGGTCGAACTCTCCGACGGGACCGCACACGACTACCGGGTCGTGGCGCGAGAACTGATCGACAAGGAGGAACTGCCGACCGAGGAGATCTTCGCTGACCACGGTCCGCCCAGGCTCACCCTTATCACCTGCGGAGGGAATTTTGACTCAAAAATAACTTCGTACAGTCATAACGTCGTCGTCACCGCTGTTCTCGTGGAATCGCCGTGAGCGGTAGAGGGCGAACGATCAGAAGCGATCTAAGATTTCCCTCATGAATTCGAACACCGCCGAGTTGGATGACGACGAGCTGGCGCTCGCCTTTTCCACTGGTGATCAGTTCTATCTGGCCGAGGCCTATCGGAGGTGGTCACCCCTGGTCTACGGGATGGCGCGCAAGGCTTTTCCCGATACCCACGAAGCCGAGGACATCACCCAGCAGGTGTTCGTCTCCGCCTGGCGTGGCCGCGCGAACTACGACCCGCGGTACGGAAGTCTGGCGGCGTGGCTGGTGGGCATCACCCGGCGGCGTATCGCCGACCGGTACGCCGCCGTCCAACGTGACCGCCGCTCGTTCTCGGCCATCGTCGCGCAGCCCTATCAGACGTGGGTGGACGAGGAACACCGTCTGGCCTTGCGGCTGACCCTGCAATCGGAGCTGGCCCGGATGAACGAGCCCTGTAGGTCCATACTCAGGCTGGCGTTCTTCGAGGGGTGCACGCACAGTCAGATCGCTTCTGTGCTGTCCCTGCCCTTGGGAACGGTGAAAAGCCACATCAAGCGTGGCCTGCGCCTTCTGCGGGCCAGGCTGGAGGAGGTGGAGGGTGGAACACCCTGACGCCGACCGTCTCGCGGCCCTGGCCGCGCGGTTGGAGGCACCCGTACGAGCAGAGCAGGCGCACATCGAGGGATGCGCGCACTGCGCCGAGGAAGTGGAGCGCTTTCGCGCGACCATCACGTTGATGACGTCGGGGGACCGGGAGCCTCTCGTCAGTCCTCCCGAGCGGGTGTGGGACCGCGTACTGGCCGAACTGGACATGGACGAGGTGCCGGAGCCCGACCCCGGCAGGGTCGGTCCCGACTCACCGGCGGGCTGTGGTCGCTGACCGCTCGGGGGCTTCGTCCGTGACGTTCCCCGGCCGGCGCAGCCCGACCGATCCGGTAGGTGGCCACTTCGACGAAGAGGAACACCGGCCCGGTCACCCGGAGGGTCGACGAGATCGTGCTCATACCGGGGGCTTCGGCCGCTCCCGCTCCGGGGTCGACACCTGCCCCGGCTCCGTCAGCGGCGGTACGGCCGCCGTTCCACCGGCGAGGCCGGCGGCCGGTCGGATGCCGTGTGGCGGGGCGCAAGGAACCTCCGGCCCCGGTCCCGCGGGTCGGGCGGTTCCTCCACCGTCTCAAGGCGCCGCATCCGGCAGGATGAGAACCCCCGGACCCTGCCGTGGTGCCTTCGGTGTTTTCGCAGATCGCGTCACGATACTCGACACATGCTCAGTGGAATCCTCGAACGCGTCCTGCCCGCCTCACAGCTACGCGCCTCGGACGACCTGGTGCACGACCTCGACCTGTCGACGGGCGACAGCCGCGCCAAGAGGTCGGCGTTCTGGACGATGTTGACGTTGTCGGCGCTCATCGCCGCCGGAGGCGTGCTCACCGACTCCACGGCCACGGTGATCGGGGCGATGATCATCGCACCCCTGTCCACCCCCATCATGGGGATCGCCCTGGGCATCGTCCGCCAGGAGCGGACGGGAGCGGTACGGACGGTCGTCCTGGGCTGTCTGCTGGTGATCGGCGTCGGTGTGGTGTTCTCCCTTGTCGTTCCCGGGAGCTACGACCTGATGAAGAACGGTCAGGTCGCCGGGCGGACCTCACCCGGGCTGCTGGACCTCGTCTCCGCCCTGGCGACCGGGGCGGCCGGAGCGGTGGGCCTGGCCCGCCGTGACGTCGCCGCCGTCCTACCGGGTGTGGCCATCGCGATCTCCCTGGTCCCTCCCCTGGTGGTCGTGGGCGTGTGCCTGGGCCAGGGGGCGATGTGGCCGGCGGGAGGCGCGGCGTTGCTGTTCCTGTCCAACCTGCTCGCGCTGGTCTTCGCGGGAATGGTGGTGTTCGCGGCCTCCGGCCACGGCGTACCGCCCGAGGCACGGGACACGCGAGCAGGGCGCAGGACGCGCCTGGTCCTGGGCGGACTGTTCGCGTTCGTGTTCGCCCTGCTGGCCGTCAACACGACCGTCACCGTACTGATCGCGGTGTGGACGCACCGGGTCGAGGAGGCCGCCGACCGCTGGGTCTCCGAGCGGCCGAACGCCTCGGTGACCCGCGTGTACACGGTCTCACGGACGATGTACGTCGAGGTGCGCGTCCAGGAAGCGCCGCCCCCGGTCGACGCCCTCCTCGCGGATCTGCGCGGTCGGGTGCCCGACCGGCTGACGGTCGTGGTGGAGACCACCCGTGGCGAGCGTGTCGAGGCCGGTCCGGTCGGTGGATGACCACGGCCGCCGCGACCGGGCGGAACGGCCGGGAACGGGCTTCCCGGCCGCGGACCCTCCCGCTGAGAACGGGTGTCCTCTGATCAGGGTGTGACGATCGGGAAGTCGGGGCGCGGCTCGTCGAGGACGGACATCAGCCTCTGGATCACCCCCGTGTCCCCCTCGTGCTCCAACCCGTCCGGTTCCCCCGTGGCGAGGAGCTCCAACAGTTGCCGCTTGGTCAGGGTCAGGCTCAGGTCCGCACCCCCGCCCTTGGGGTCGGGGTAGTGGATGAGCACCCCGTTGGAGAGCATCGCCCGGTACCGCTCGCCGCTGTCGGTGATGTTCAGGTCCAGGGACAACTCCTCCTTCCACGCTCGCGGTCCGTCCACTCGGATGGCCACCGAGTCGAGCATCTGGGTGACGCTGAGCGCGGAGGCCATGCTCTCGGCCAGGGCGATGGCCGTGGGCGGCACACCCTCCCGCAGTTCCTTGGCCCCGACCAGGAAGAAGTTGCGCCATGTGGCGCACTCGGCGCCGTGGCCGAGCCGGGTCAGCACCTCCGCCAGCAGTTCCTTGGCGTCGTCCCGGCCGGGTTCGGCGAAGACCGCGTGTGAGGCCAGTTCGGCCGCGAAGCGCAGGTCGCCCTCGTCGGCGAAGGAGCGTGCCCGGTCCAGCAGGGCCTCGATCCCGCCCATGGCGCGGGCGTAGCGTTCCCCCTGGGCCTGGGGCGGGTGCTGCCACAGGTGGGCGGGGTTGCCGTCGAACCAGCCCATGTACCGCTGGTAGACGGCCTTGACGTTGTGCGAGATCGAACCGTAGTAGCCGCGGGCGCTCCAGGCCTCTTCCAGGCCGGGCGGTATCGGCAGTTCCTCGGCGATCTCGATGCCCGTCGAGCCCTTGTTCATCATCCGGAGCGTCTGATCGTGCAGGTAGGCGTAGACGTCGCGCTGTTCGGCGAGGAATCCGCGGATGTCCGCCGGGCCCCAGATGGGCCAGTGGTGGGAGGCGAAGACGACGTCGGAGTCGTCGGCGAACAGTTCGATGGTCTCGTTGAGGTACCGCGACCACATGCGGGCGTCACGGACCTGGGCGCCACGGAGGGTGAGCAGGTTGTGCAGGGTATGGCAGGCGTTCTCGGCGGTGCACAGGGCGCGTCTGTCGGGGAGGTGGAAGTTCATCTCCGCCGGGGCCTCGGTGCCCGGCGTCATCTGGAAGACGAACCGGACCCCGTCCAGGGTCTCCTCCTGGCCGGTGCGGGTGATCTCCAGGGTCGGGGGGATCAGTCCCACCCTGCCCTGGGAGGTGCCCGGCCCCAGGCCCACGCCCACGAAGCCCTCGGGGCCGGTGTCGAGGGCGAAGGCGGTGAAGTACATGCCGCGCCGGATCATCGCCGTACCGGCGTAGACGTTCTCCGAGACCGCGTGTTCCATGAAGTGCTCCGGCGCCACGACCGGGACCTTGCCGGATTCGACGTCGGCCTCGTCCACGACGCCGGCCACACCGCCGAAGTGGTCCAGGTGCGGGTGGGTGTAGATGACGGCGGTGACCGGGCGGTCCGAGCGGTGCCTCCGGTACAGCTCCAGGCCTGCGGCGGCGACCTCTTCTGAGACCAGGGGGTCGACGACGATCACGCCGGTGTCACCCTCGATAAGGGTCATGTTGGACAGGTCCATGCCGCGGATCTGGTAGATCCCCTCCACGACCTCGAACAGGCCGTTGATCGCGGTCAGCCTGCCCTGGCGCCACAGGTGCGGGTGGACGGTCGGCGGGGCGGTCTCGTCCCCGTCCAGGAGGAAGGAGTGGTCGCGCAGGTCCCAGACGGTCTTGCCGTCCTCGCCGGTGACGTGCTGCGGGCCTGCGGCGATGAACCCCCGGTTCGCGTTGTCGAAGTCGGTGGTGTCCTCCAGGGGCGGCCCCGCCACGCCCCCGTGGTCGTCCCCCGACCTGGTCGGTCGGGGGACGCCCGCGGTCCTGCTGTCGGTCTCGCCGGCACGCGCCATGAACCCCTCCTCGGTGTGCTGTTCGACCGCCGGTGGGCGCCGGTGGTCTGAGAGTCCGGGGGCGGACCTACCCGAGGCGCACCTGAGTCAGGGCCAAGGCACGGTCAACATCCGCTTTGCCGGAAAACGGGGCGCTCTCCTCTCCGGGGGCGGAACCGGCGGTGGCTCCTCCCCGGGTGTACCGAGGCCGGCCGGTCTGTCCGGGTGGGCCGCACGGTCACCTCCCGCCCGCCGCCTTCCGCCTCCTGCGTTCCGAAGGGCGTAGGAGGAGCCCGATGAGCAGGCCGACCCCGACGGCGACGGTGAGGACGGCCCACAAGGGCGCCACCAGGGAGATGAGCAGGACCTGGATCTCGGTCGAGTCCCGGTTCTGGGCCACGAAGAGGACCGCCACGACGAGCAGGACCAGGGCGATCCACACCCGGGGCGGGATGGAACCCGCGGAGAACCTCCGCCCTGATGTGCCGTCCCCGCTCACCGCGTCGTCCGATGGTGTAGAAGCGGTCATCGAATCGCCCCCCGTGTCTCAGAACGATGCCGTCATGGGCGCGGGACCGCCCGGCGCGATGGCGCGTCCCGGTGACGGGCCCGGCCCGCCGTCGGCCCATGACGGACCTTGTGCGTGTACGGCATGCCCGGGTCGCACCGTCCCCGAAGAGCAGGAGAAGGCCAACTCTTCCCTTGGAATGGGCAAGGGACCGGCCCTTCGAGGGCCGTCGAGACGGAGCCCGACGAACCGACGCCGACGCGCTGGACGGCCGTCTCCGTTCCTTTGCCGCTTGCCTTCCGGCACGGGAGCCGCCGGACGCCCCGTACGGGGAGACCGATGATGGCGTGGGTCCGGGTACCCGCTCTGGGGCGGTCATTCCTCCGGGACGGGAGCGGTGGGCCGGTCCGCCGGGTCGGCTCGCCGGCGGCGGAGCAGGACCACGGCCGCCACCGCGATCAGCAGGGCCAGGGCGAGCGCGATCCATCCCGCTCCGATGTCCTGGAGCAGGCGGGCGAGTTCGCCCTGCCAGCGCACCGCGGTGCCCACGACCGGATCGGTGCCGGCGGCCCCGGACAGGACCCGTAGCTCGAACCATCCGTAGTAGGTGACGTAGGCGCCGGCCAGGACCAGCAGGGCGCCGCCGGCGCGGGTCACGTACGGCAGGGCCGAGCGCAGCCGGGAGGCCACCGAGTCCCGGGCCAGGGCCACGGCGACGGTCAGGGTGCCCACGACCAGGCCCATCCCGGCCGCGTAGGTCGCGAACACCCCCACCATCCCCAGGGCGCTGGTGGTGCGCAGGGCGCTGGTGGTAAGCGCCAAGAACGGGCCGATGGTGCAGGACAGGGACGCGATGGCGTAGGTGACGCCGTAGGCGGTGGCCCAGCGCAGGGAGCGGACCGGGCGGCCCGGGGAGGGCCGGGGCATGAGGAACCCGATCTCGCGCCCGGCCAGCAGCCACGCGCCCATGCCGACCAGGGCGACCCCGATGACCACGGTCGCCCAGGGCAGGTGGCGTTCCAACGACAGGGCGAGGGGGACGGCGACCAGGCCGAAGGCGGCGAACACGACGGTGAACCCGCCCGTCATCGCGGCCGTGGTGGCCAGCGCCCGCCCCAGGGGGCGCAGGCGCCCCCCGGCGCCGGTGTCGTCGTCGGAGGCGACCAGGAGTGCCAGGTAGCCGGGGAGCATGGCGAACCCGCACGGGTTCAGGGCGGCCAGCATCCCGGCCACCAGCGCGATCGCGAACGGGAGCTGGCTCATTCGGCCAGCGGCCCGGCGTTGACGTGGGCGTCCAGGTCGTCCTCGGTCAGGGTGCCGGCCACGGTCTCGAAGGTGCCGTCGGGGTTGACGAACGCGAACGCGGGCTGGCCCACGACGCCGAAGTCGGACCAGATGGTGCCGTCCTCGTCGACGATGTGGGTCATGTGGTCGGTGCCGGTGTCGGTGGTGAAGGCGTGCATGTCCTGGACCTCGCCCAGGCCGGCCACGCCGATGAAGTCCACCTGTCCGTCGTAGCGTTCGGCGGCCTCGGCGATACCGCTGGCCTCACCCCGGCACACGCTGCACCACGGCGCCCAGAACCACAGCACGAGCGGCTCGCCCGCCAGCGCGGTGGAGGCCAGACCCTGCCCGTCCAGGGTCTGGGCGTCGAACGCGGGCAACGCGGACTCCACCGTCTCGGAGCCGGTCTCGGTCTCGGGCCGCGTCTGCTCGACCGTGCTCGCCTCGGGTTCGGGTGCGGACTCGGGTTCGGGCTCGGGGGCGGAGCAGGCCGCCAGGCCCAGGGCCGCGACCAGTGCGGTCGCCGCGGCGGTGAAGGAGCGGGGGTCCGTTTTCATCATCACCTCAGGATGTCGGTGTCGGGGTTGAAGGTCACCATGCGAACCGGAACGTGTCCACCTGGTCGACCGGAGTGAGCGCACCGCCCGCCGGTTCGCCGTCCACGGCGCGGCCGGAGATGTACCAGCGGCTCCCGATCCGGTGGTCGGTGAAGGAGCCGCCGTCCCGTTCGAAGGTGGCTCTCCGCTGTCCAGGGTGGTCGTGGCCGGTGTCCTGACCGAGGCCGGACCCGTCGAGGGGGTCGGCACGCCAGGGGGCGGCCCGCCACATCCCTGCCCTTTCGGGGCCGGGTGCGATCCCGCCCGTATCACCGGACCACCGGCCTTCCCTGTTCGTTCACCACGGGATTCGGATCAGAGGGGCGCGGGGAGACCCCGCCCGCGACTTCGTGATTTTTTCGTTATAGAAGCCGTGACGCCCTCTCCGCGCCGGCGGCACCGGATACACCATCCTGCGCTGCGGGTTCTTCATGCAGAACCTGTGCCGGGCCGTATCCACGCACGGGGTGGACATCGTCGAGCGCGGTGAGCTGTTCGTCCCCGCCGGCCGGGGACGGACCGCCTTCCTCGACGCCCGGGACGTGGCCGAGGCCGTCCGCGTCATCCTGAGGGATCCCGCCGCTCACACGGGGCGTACTCTGACCCTCACCGGCCCCCGGAGCCTGGACATGGACGAGGTGGCATCGGTGCTCTCGACGGCCCTGGAACGGCCGGTCCGCTACACGAGGCCGGACCCGTTCCGCTTCGCCGCGCGCCTGCTCCGACGGGGCGTGTCCTGGGACACGGTGGGTTTCATGACGATCGTGTACACGCTCACCCGCCGGGGCGGGAACGACACCCTCACCACGACGTTGCCCGAGCTGCTGGGGCGTCCGGCCACCACGATGGAGGAATGGGCCCGGGATCACCGGACCGTCTTCGACGAGCGCGCCTGGACCTGAACCGCTCGCGGGCCGGGGCCTCGCGGCCGACGGGGACACAGCGCCGCCACGGGACAGCGGCCGGCGGGGTGCCGGGCACGGGGGCGCCCCCGTGCCCGGCACCCCGCGAAGCGGACACCATCGCTATGCGGGCCCGATGTCCACCCTGATACCGGTGAACGACACCGCCCCGTCCCCGCCCACGTACGCGGCGGAGCGAGAGTCCAGGGAGAGGTCGACGCGCAGGCGGGGCCGTCGCTCGTGGGACAGGCCGTAGGCGGCGGTCAGATCCGAGACGGAGAGTTCGCGGGCCAGCCTCAGCATCTGCCCCGGTTCACCGGAGCGGGCGTCCGGGGACGAGAAGACATCGCGCCCGACACGGATCCGGCCGGGCTCCGACGCCGGGGCCGACTTGTCGTCGGCCGGAACGGCCGTCCAGGTGTCGGCCCGGTAGGCGTCGCCGTGGGTGAGAGAGGTCCACCGCACGTCGTCGGCGGTCCACACGCCCTGGTGGGAGCCGACCGACGCACCGCGCAGGTCGAGGACGTGCACGGCCCCCGAGCCGACCACCCGGAATCGGCCGTCGGGCGAGGCGACCAGGGCGGTGTCCTCGTCCACGCCGAACACCCTCTCCTGCCCGGTGTCCAGGGCGAGCCTGGCCATCCGGCCCTGTCGGCCGCGCTCGGCGAAGTGGGTGTCGACCAGGCCGTGGGTGAAGAACCCGAACCCTCCCCGCGGCAGGTGACCGAGGACGGAGGGGTCCTCGAAGTACCCGGGGCGGGAGCCGTCGACGATCCCGGGATGGCTGTCGCCTCCGGTTACCATGGGGCCTGCCTGCTGGATGGCGGCTCCGGCGCTGGTTCCTGCCACCACGGCGCCCTGTGCGGCGCGTGCGCGGATGGCCGAGAGAACGGCGCTGTCCTCGTGCCGGTCCCCGCGCAGCAGGGTGGTGACGTAGCGATACTGGTCGCCTCCGCCGAAGAAGAAGCCGGTCATGTCGCCGACCCGTGCCGCGATCTCGGCCGACTCGGCGTTCTCGACGTGGTCCAGGTCGACGGGGATCCACTCCGCGTCGCCGGCTCCGTGGCCTTCGAGGAGGTCGGCGTAGTAGTCGCCGTTGCAACGGCTGTTGTTGCAGTCGGGTGTTCCCGCGTCGGGGTCCTGGGACTCGGGCACGGAGGAGGCGGTGATGACGCCGATGCGCGCGTCCTCGCCTCCCGCGAGCCGCACGATCTCCTCGTAGACCCGCTCGTCGGACAGCGAACCGCCGATCAGGATGACGGGTCCGGCGGTCGGCTCCGTCGGGCGCGGCCCGGCGGAGCCTGGCTCGGCGGTGGCCGGGGCAGCCGGGCCCAGCAATGCGGTCGCCAGCGCGGCTGCCGCGATCACCACCGCTCGGCGCGGCGGTGTCGGGGGGTGGGTCGTGGACATGGGCATCCTTTCGGGAGAAAGGGGGCCGCCGTGGTCGGCGGGCGGCCCGGGGCGCCGTCCCCGTGGTGTCCCGCGCCGTGGCGCGGGACGGGGGGAGGCTCCGGAACACGCTTCCGGGGCCCGGTTCAGCTCTGGACGGCCGAGGCCCCGCGGGTGCCGGATCCGAGCACACCCCCGTCGGCCGTCCACAGGATCAGTTCCGCGAGCAGGGCCGTGCGCGGGGCCACCGAATCGAGGTCGAGCCATTCGTCGGGGCCGTGGTCGCCGCCGCCCACCGGGCCGAGTCCGTCGAGCACGGGGATCCCCCGTGCGGCGATGAGGTTGGCATCCGCGCTGCCGCCCGTCGACACCGCCGCCAGGTCGACCCCGGCCTGTTCGGCCAGCGCCAGGTAGTGGTCCCGGAGCAGGGTGTCGCCCGCTCCGGGGGACCATGGCGGGGCCGGCGCCACCACGGCGGTCTTCGCCTCGACCCCCGGCACCAGGACGTCCGAGGCGATGCGGTCGATCGCGTCGAGCACGGCCGTGTAGGTGGAAGGCAGGTCGGCGCGCACGTCCAGGACGAGGGTCGCCGTGTCCGGGACGACGTTGGGCCGGTGGCCCGAACGCATGACGCCGATGTTGATCCCCGCGTCGGGCCAGCGGCCGTTGAGCCGTTCGATCCGGACGGCGGCCCGGGCGCAGGCCAGCGCGGCGTTGGCCCCCGCCTCGCGTTCGATGCCCGCGTGGGCGGCGCGCCCGCGGAAAGTCACCTCCACGTCGGCGACGCCCTTGCGGCCGGTGACCACACTCCCGTCCTCCCGCGCGCACTCCAGGCACAGGGCCAGGTCGGCCCCGTCGGTGAGCGAGGCCAGCAGGGGCCGGCTGCCGAGCGAGCCGATCTCCTCATCCGGTCCGCAGTAGAGAACCAGGTCTCCGGCACGCAGGCGGGGTGCCGCGATCTTCATGGCCGTGATGCCCGCCAGCAGCCCGCCCTTGTCGTCGCAGACGCCCGGCCCCCTGGCCCATCTGCCGTTCTCGACGGTGAACGGGCGCCGCGCGGCGGTCCCCCGTTCGAAGACCGTGTCCAGATGGCCGGCCAGGAGGAGGGTCGGTCCGGGCTCGGGCCCGCTCAGTCGGCCCACGACCGCGTGCCCGAGCGGACCGCCGTCCGGGTGGCGCACGGGGACCCGCTCCACCTCGGCCCCCGCGTCGGCGAGGTAGCCCGACACCAGGTCGCCGACCGCGTCGACGCCGCCGGGGTCCAGCGACCCGCTGTCCACACCGACCAGGGCGCGCAGGCGTTCCACGTACTCGGGCAGCAGTTCCCGGGCCTCGTCGTGGATCGGTGTCACCGTGCCCATCACAGGACCTTCGACAGGAAGGCACGGGTGCGCTCCTGACGGGGGGAATCCAGCACCGCGGTCGGGTCGCCCTCCTCCACCACGACTCCGCCGTCCATGAACACGAGGTGGTCGGCGACCTCGCGGGCGAAGCCGATCTCGTGGGTCACGACGATCATGGTCATGCCGTCCCGGGCGAGGTCGCGCATGACTTCGAGGACCTCGCCGACCAGCTCCGGGTCCAGGGCGGAGGTCGGCTCGTCGAAGAGCATCAACTCGGGGCGCATGGCCAGCGACCGTGCGATCGCCACCCGCTGCTGCTGCCCGCCGGACAGGTGGCCGGGGTAGGCGTCGGCCCGGTCGGCGAGGCCGACCCGGTCGAGCAGTTCCAGGCCATGGCGACGGGCCCGCTCCACCGGTTCGCGCTTGACCTGGACGGGGCCCTCGATGACGTTCTCCAGTGCCGTCATGTGCGGGAACAGGTTGAACCGTTGGAAGACCATGCCGATCTCGCGCCGCTGGGCGGCGATCTCGTGCTCGCGCATCTCGTACAGTCGGTCGCCGCGGTGGCGGTAGCCCACGAGGCGGCCGTTCACCCACAGGCGTCCGCCGTTGATCTTCTCCAGGTGGTTGACGCACCGCAGGAAGGTCGACTTGCCCGAGCCCGAGGGGCCCAGGACACAGCAGACCTCTCCCGCGCGCACCTTCAGGTCGATGCCCTTGAGGACCTCGGTCCTGCCGAAGCGTTTGCGCACGCCTTCGGCGGCCACCATCGTCTCGCGGTCCATCAGATCCTCTCCCCGCGGCCCAGGAGACGGGAGACGGTGCCCGTCGACCCCGTGCCGAATCCGCGTCCGAAGCGCTTCTCCAAGTGGTGCTGGCCGAGCGAGAGCAGGCTGGTCAGCACCAGGTACCAGAACACCGCCACCGTGAGCAGGGGGATGACCTGGAAGTTCTGGGCGTACACGTTCTGGACGGCGGTGAGCAGGTCGCTTCCGCCGATGACCGAGACCAGCGCGGTCATCTTGAGCATGTTGATCGTGTCGTTGCCCATGGGCGGGATGATGATCCTCATCGCCTGCGGCAGGACGATGCGGCGCAGGATCTTCACCGGCCCCATGCCCAGCGCCTGGGCGGCCTCGGTCTGCCCGCGGTCCACCGAGAGCATCCCTCCGCGGATGATCTCCGCCGCGTAGGCCACCTCGTTGAGCGCCAATCCCAGCACCGCGGCGACGAACGGGGTGATGATCATGCTCGTGGGCTGGTTCACCAGCGCGATGTCGGTGAAGGGGATGCCGATGAACAGGCGGGGGTAGAGCGCGCCGAGGAAGCCCCAGAAGATGATCTGTACCAGCAGGGGGGTACCGCGGAAGAACCACAGGAACACCCAGGCCACCGTGCTCAGCACCGGGTTGGCCGACATCCGCATGGCCGCGACCACGATGCCGCCCACCACACCGATGGCCATGGCGACGACGGTGAGGACGATCGTGATGCCGATGCCCCGGAACACGAAGTCCCGGGTCAGGTAGCTCAGGACCAGCCGGATGTCCAGGTTCGGGTTGGTCAGCAGCGACCACAGCAGGGCCGCCGCACACGCGCTGACGGCCGCCGCCGCGACCCAGCGCCCGTAGTGGCGCACCGGGACGACGGTGAGTTCGGCGGCCGGGGGCGGGGATTCGGTCGCCGGGGTCGGCGGCGCGGTCGGGGCGTGCATCGTGGTTCCTTCCGGGGCGTGGTGCGTGCGCGGTGTTCGGGGCGGGGTCAGTCGATCGCCTGGTTGACGGTGGCCTCGTCCAGCGCGATGGGCTCCTGCCCCCATTTGGCGAGGATCTCCGTGTAGGTGCCGTCGTCGATGAGGGACTGCACGGCGGCGCGGTAGGACTCGACCAGTTCCTCCTCGCCCTTGAGGAAGCCGAACCCGTTGGGGCTGGCCAGGTAGCCGTTGGGGTTCTCCGGGTCGATGACCAGCTCGGCCTCGCCCTCCAGGGAGGCGGCGATCTCCACCAGGTTGACCTGGGTGGCGGCCACCGCGTCGACCATGCCCGCCTTGAGGGCGGTCACCGCCTGGGGGTTCTCGGGGTAGTCGGTGATCTCGATCGGTTCGTCGCACTCTTCCGCGGCGAAGCCCTCCAGGATCTCCTGCTGGCGCGAGGCCTGCTGGACGCCCACGCGCAGGCCGCACAGGTCGGCGATGGAGCCGATGCCGAGCGGGTTGCCGTCGGCCACGAGCACGCCGGTGCCCGAGGCGGTGTAGTCGACGAAGGACGCGACCTCCTGGCGCTCACGGTTGTCCGTGATACCGCCGACGATGACGTCGTAGCGGCCCGCCTGGAGGCCGGGGACGAGGCCGTCGAAGGGTTGCTGCTGGAAGTCGGTGTCCAGGCCCAGCTTGGCGGAGGCGGCGACCATCAGGTCGTGGTCCAGGCCGGTGAAGTCCTCCTGGTTCCCCTCCTCGACGAAGGCGATGAAGGGTTCGTAGGGAGCGTTCGTCGCCACGGCCACCCGGCCCGCGTCACGGATGTGGGCGGGGAGCCCTTCCACGAGCTCCGGATCCGGCTCGACGGACCCCACGCCTTCGACGGTGACGGGGCCGAAGGCCTCCGCGGCCCCTTCGCCGTCGGAGCCGCCGCAGGCCGTGGCCATCAGTGCGAGCAGGGCGGTGGCGGCGAGGCCGCGCGTACGTGTGGTCATCTGTTCCTCCTCGGACAGGGGCCGGAACCCCGGGGGATGGAACAGAAGTTACATATACGCCAGGCTTAGAACAATATGTAACGTATGAAACGTTACGTGGGCGAGATCCACCCGTGCGGACCATCCGGAAACCGACATCGTCCTCAGAGCAGGCCGAACGTGCGGCTCGCCTCCTCGAAACGGCGCATCCGCCCCTCGGCGAGCCCTTCGAGGGAGTCCATCACGCCGGCGACCAGGACCTCGCACACGGCGGTGACCGGAACCTGGGAGTCGTACGCCGACACCGAGTCCACGTGGACGGGCAACACGACGTCGGCGACCGCCGAGATCGGGGACAGCCACCGGTCTGTCACCAGGACCACCTTGGCCTCCCGCCGGGAGACCTCCTCGGCCGCCTTCAGGGACCACGCCTCGTATCTGCGGAAGTCGAAGACCACGAAGACGTCCTTGCGGCCCGCCTCCGAGAGCAGGTCGGCCCTCTCCACCGGTGTGTCCGGCAGGGCGACGGCGCGCCCCCTGATCTGCATCAGGTGGAGGACGAGGTAGTGGGACTGGAGCCGGGAGAAACGCCCGCCCCAGGAGACGATCCTGTGCTCGGGCTCGCTCAGCAGGCGCACCGCCTCTCCCAGCTCGAAGGCGGGCAGGCCCTCCAGGGTGGTGCGCACGGCCTCGGACAGCACCCGGGCCGCCGTGCCCGGTAGGTCGGCACCGCCCGTGTCACGCGGTTCCCCGCTGTGGGAGGAGGTGTACGCCTGAAGGGGCGACCGCTCGCGTTCCCCGAGTTCGTCGAGAAGGCGGCGCTGGAAGGCCGGGTAGCTCTCGAACCCGAGGCGCGAGACGAAACGCAGCACCGTGGGGCCACTGACACCGGCCCGTTCGGCCAGCAGACGGACGGTCTCCAGCCCGGCGGTCGGATAGTCGGCCAACAGAGCGCGGGCGACCCTGCGCTCCCCCGTGCTCAGGCCGCCCTCACGGGTCCGCACCATGTCCGCGATACTCGGCGACGCCGTATCTTCTCCCAGCATGTAACAGAAGTTACACCTGGTACATCCTGCTCCGTTACCGCGGCCCGGAGCGCGGAGAGGGGCGGTTCCGGATCAGCGGGCCCGTCCCCGGGCGAAGGGGCGGACGGGTCGATGATCCGTCCGCCCCTTCTGCCGGGCCCGACACGGTCACCGTCGCGGTCCGGTCACGTCCCCTACCGGGTGGAAGCGCGACCTCGGCCTGCGGCGTTCGTGGGACGGGCCCGGTCTCATCCGGCGGCCCCGGACATGACGGGCAGGTAGCCGGAGGCGTGGCCGGTTCCGTTGGGGTGGTAGGAGTCGCCCACCGGCCACTTCGGCCCGTGGATCCAGCTTGAGGACGCGCAGATGCGGTGGCCCTCGAAGGCCGGGCTGACGTCGGCGAAAACGAAGCCGTGGGCCTGGGCCCGGTCGCGGAGCGCCGAGTTCAGGGTGTCGGCGGTGGAGTTGATGCGCTTGCGGCGCTCGACGGTGATGGCCCCGAAGCAGCTCGTCGTCTCGTACAGGCGGGGGTAGCCCAGGACGACGACGTGGGCGCCGGGGGCCCTGGTCCGGATGTCGGAGTAGAGGAGGTTCAGTTCGCCCGGCAGGTTCTGGGCGATGTACCGGTTGGCGTTGTCCAGGGCGGAGAAACAGGCGCTGTCGGATCCGGTCCGGCAGGAGACGACCACGTCGACGAACCCGGCGTCGTTGCCGCCGCTGGTCACGCTGACCAGGTCCGTCGCCGCCGACAGGGTGCCGAGCTGCCCGCTGCGCACGGACGCCGACGTCGCGCCGCCGCAGGCCTGGAAGCTGAAGGAGGCGACGGACCGCTGGGCGGCCCACAGTGCGGGATAGGCCTTGGAGGAGCGCTTACAGGAGGACGAGAGGTCGTAGGACCCCGCGCCCACACCGGAGGAGTACGAGTCGCCGAGCGCGACGTAGTCGACGCCCGACGCCGCGCCGGCGGAGACCGCCGAGACGACCGAGGAGGTGAGTAGCGCAAGGGTGAGGAGCAGGGTCGAACACAGACGACGGATCATCGGCGGGGGACCTTTCGCCGCACGGGGGGTGGGTGCGGAGAGGGAGCGGGGGTGCGCGGGGATCCGCCGGGCGGTCCTCGCGGCTCCTGTGAACGTAGATACCCGAGACGCGGATCACCACCCGAGAAGAATCATTTGTTACTTCTCGGTGATGAGATCGTTTCTCTGTATATTTTGTTCCCTTGTCGTGGTGGCCCGACGACCTGCCGGGGCGGGCGGTTTCCTCCGCCTGGCGCCCCGTCCACCGCCGGCAGCGGGCGACTTCGAGCGGCCCCGCCCGTGCGCCCCGCAAGCGCGGACGAGCTCTCACCCCGGTGGCCGGCGCGGCCGGTCAACGCTGGGGCGGGCACGGCGCACACAACGGCTCCGAACCTCGTTTTCGCATTTCAGAGCCGTAATGCCACTGCCCCATGGTGGCGCACTCGGGAGGATCCGAACCCCCCACCTTCTCATCCGTAGCGGCCCCGATCGGTCGCGTGAGGAAGCCTTCGGTGCGCTTCCCGTTCTGCACGGCAGGGTCTGCGCGGTCCACCGCGTCCATGCCTCCCGCCTGCACTGACCTGAGTCAGACGATGTCCGCGGGCCGTCTCAAAGGGCTCTTCCTGCGCCGCGACCCCTGTGTCACACGAAATCCACAGAATGCCGAAGGAGTTCACTCGGGGCGGCCCAAGGCCGGCACTGTGGCCGCGCGGCATGACCGTCTTACCAGCCGTTACGAGGCGACCGTCCTGATCGCGGCCGTTGGCGTGGGTAGTGTGGGCCACGGAGGGCCTCCTGACCTTCTTCAGGTGTTGATCTCGACGATCCACACCTATGTCGGAGGCCCTCTTTCGCTGTCAAATCGCTGCCGGGCTGTATCTGACCTCTGTGGTCAGTACACCTGGATCGGGTACGGTCTCCTGCTCAGTACCTGCATCCGTGGTGCTCTAGCGGTGCATCCTGCCTGGAGCAGGCGACGGTGCCGTCGGGAAGGATGGGCACCACGGGATCGGACGTGCGAAGGCGGGGCTGTCATGGCGATCGAGAGCGAGCACCGGGTGTCGGACTCGCCCCACGTGGCGCTCGTCTGGCGGGGGCGGGCGTCGGGGACGGGGACCATGACCTCGGTCGCGACGTCCACCTGGGAGCTGGTGTTCTGGGAGGACGGGGGCGCGGTCCGCGCCGCCGTCCGCGGGCCCGAGACCGCGGCGTCCACCGTCGAGCTCGCGGGCGACTCGGAGTCGCTGGGGATCATCTTCGCGCACGGGACCGTGCTGTCACCCCTGCCCCGGCTGGTCGACTCCGCTGCGGAGAGCCCTCACGTCACCGAGCGCACGTTCGCGCTGGGCGGCCGGGAGTGGGAGATCCCGGACTTCGACAGTGCCGAGGACCTCGTCGTGCGGCTGGCCCGGGAGGGGATGATCTCGCGCGACCCGCTGGTCGACGAGGTGGTGTGGGGCGGGATCGCCCGCGTGGGGACCCGATCGGTGCAGCGGCGCGTCGCCACCGCCACCGGGCTCACCCAGGGTGCGATCCGGCAGATCGAACGGGCGAGGGAGGCGGCGGTGCTGCTCGGCGAGGGCCTGGCGCCGCTGGACGTGGTGCACCGGCTGGGCTACTACGACCAGCCGCACCTGTCCCGCTCACTGCGCCGGTTCATCGGCCGCACGGCGACCGAGCTCCAGCAGGCCGACGGATCGATGTCGCTTCTGTACAAGACCGAGCCCCCGGCCGGTCCCTAATCTGGCGTCGACGCGGTGGACGAGCACCGCGGACGACACGGGAAGGGTCCGCACGACATGTCTGAAGGAACGGCCACCTCGGCCGACGGCACCGTCATCGCTTACACCGCCTGGGGCGAGGGCGATCCGATCGTCATCGTCGGCGGGGCGACCGCCCACCGCGCGACGACCCTGGAGAACGCGGGGCTGGGCGAGCTGATCGCCGACGGGTTCCGGGTGGTCGACTATGACCGGCGCGGCCGGGGTGAGAGCGGTGACACCGCCCCGTACGCCGTGGAGCGGGAGGTCGAGGACCTGGCCGCGGTGATCGGGCAGGAGGGCGGCGGGCGGCCCGCGACGGTGTTCGCGTGGTCCTCGGGCGGACACCTGGCGCTCAACGCGGCGCAGGCGGGGGCGCCGGTCGCGCGGCTGGTGCTGTTCGAGCCGCCGGTCGTGGTCGACGGCTCTCGGCCGCCGCTGCCGGACGACTACGTGGAGCGGCTCGACGCGGCCGTGGCCGCGGGGCGGCCGGGGGACGCGGTGGAGCTGTTCATGACGGCGGCCGTGGGGATGCCGGGGGAATTCGTCGGTGGGATGCGCGAGAGCGAGATGTGGCCGGGGCTGGAGGCGATCGCGCACACGATCGCCTACGACGGCAGGAACATCGGCGACACGATGTCCGGCCGACCGCTGCGCGCGGACCTGTGGGACCGGGTCGACGTACCGGTGCTGGTTTTGCACGGGGACGCGACCTGGCCGTTCCTGGCGGCGGGGGCGCGGGCGGTCGCCGAGCACCTGCCGACGGCGGCCCTGGAGGTGGTGCCGGGCGAGAACCACAGCGCGGCGCCCGAAGTGCTCGCGCCGGTGCTGCGGGCGTTCGCCGGGAAAGAGGCCTGACATGGGGCGGGTGGTGGTAACCGAGTTCGTGTCCCTGGACGGCGTCGCCGAGGCGCCGGGCGGTGAGGACTTCAGGTATCCGAACTGGAGCTTCGAGGTCGAGCGGGGTCCGGAAGGGGAGAAGTTCAAGGAGGACGAGGCGTTCGGGGCGGAGGCGCTGCTGCTGGGGCGGCGGACGTACGAGGGGTTCGCGGCGGCCTGGCCGAAGTACGAGGGGGCGCTCGCGGACAAGTACAACGGGATGCCCAAGTACGTCGTCTCGAACACGCTCACCGGTCCGGAGTGGAACAACACGACGGTGCTCTCGGGGGACCTGGTCGAGGCCGTGACGCGCTTGAAGGCGGAAGTGGAGGGGGAGATCTCCGTCCCGGGCAGCCTCGGCCTCGTGCGGAGCCTCATCGAGCACGACCTCGTGGACGGGATCCGGCTGATGACGTTCCCGGTGCTGCTGGGGCACGGGCGCAGGCTGTTCGGCGAGACGACGGACAAGTCGTCGTGGAGGTTCGCCGGGGCGACGGCCTACGGGGACGGGGTGCTGCTCACCGAGTTCCACCGCGCCCGCTGAGCGGAACCCTCCCCGCTCCCGCCCCGCCCCGCCCGCCGCCAGGCGCGTGTCCTTCGGGTCCTTTGACGCTGTTGCGGGCCGGGGTGTGTCTGGCGGGGGCCCTGGCACGGCCGCAGGGCGCGTCGTCCCCTCCGGTCCAGGGGGTGGAGGCGGGCAACACTCCGGCCCCGGGCCCGGGGGGTTTCCCCCGGACCGGGGCCTCGGCCACAGACCCGGAACCCTCCTGGGCGCCTCCGCCCGAGGGGAACCCCCTCGTCGTCGGCCGGGACCCCGACACCCTCGTGTTCCGCACCGCCCGGGGCAAGCCCCTGCGCATCCGCAACCGGCGGAACCGGGAGTTCAACAAGGCCCGCACCGAAGCGGGGCTCGACGACATGGGCCTCACCATCCACAAGCTCCGGCACACGGCTGCGTCGCTGTCGATCTCCGGCGGGGCGGACGTGTACGTGGTGCAACGGATGCTGGGGCACGCCAAGCCGTCGATGACCCTGGACACCTACGGGCACCTGTGGCCCGATCGCCTCGACGAGGTCGCCGACGTCATCGACGCCCGGCGTACCGAGCAGGTCGCGTGGACCCTGGCGCGCGCAGCCTGACCCCCGTCGCTCCGGCGGCATGTGTACCGAATACGTACCAGCGGCTTGTGGCATCCCCGCAGAAGTGCGCCGAAAAAGACGAAGCCCCACCTGTTTTACCAGGTAGGGCTAGGTCTCCACTGTCTCAAGGTGGCGCACTCGGGAGGATTCGAACCCCCAACCTTCTGATCCGTAGTGATCCGATAATCCCATGAATAAGCCCAGGTCAGTGATACCGCATCAACCCAGCCAGAGCCACCCTTCGCCACGCATTCGCCACACCGCCGGAATCCGTCTCCCGAGCAGCTCATGAGGGCTCCGCCCCCTTGCGCCCCTCATGCGTTGGGAACCGGTTCGAGTCCCATGACCGACGTCAGACGGCGGGCGCGAGATGGCCTTGCAGCCGCTACGCAGGCCATGCCGTACGAAACCCACAGAGTCTCGCGGGTAAGGCCAGGGCGAGGCCCCCATTCACGCCTGATGTCCCGCCGGGGAATGAGCGGACAGCTTGTCGGATCGAAGCAACCCATAGTGGCTCACACGGAGACAAGGCGAACCCGGTCGCCGCAGAGCTTGGTCATGTCGTCGATGTCGGAGGTCAGCATGACCACGGGACGGTGCTGCCGGAGCGCGGTCTCGGCCACGGCCGCGTCGATGGCGTACGTGTGGCCGTGCAGCCCGGCCCCCATCAACAGCGCCGAAGCGGCCTTCGCCTCCTCATCGCCCACCGGGACGGTGCGCAAACCGGACAGCACCCAGTTCAGTCGGGCCTTGTTCGTTCGGGTGTGCACGGCCTCGATGATGGTGAGCGCGCAGATCATCACCTCCATGCCGCGCGAGCGCGCCTCGGCGACCAGGGCCACCACGGTCTCGTCATCGGCGAGCAGCCTGGAGAGCCCTTCGCTGTCCAGGACCAGTGTCCCCTCGTGGCTCAGCCGACGGCGGGCCACTGGTCCTCCTCGGCGAACACCTCGTCGAAGACCTGCCGCGCCCGCAGCCTCGCCTGCTCGGATACCGGGCCTTTGCGACTCTCGTAGTCGGCCAGGTACTCGTCCAGCACCTGTCCCCGCAGTTCCCGCTCGACGGCCGCGGCGATGAACGCGGAGAACTCCCGTTTGCCGACCCGGGTCCGGATCGCCTCCGCGGTCCCCTCGGGCAGGGAAAGACTGACCCGGGTCGCCGGCCCTTCACCGATGCCGTACGTCGTCTCGGACATGATGCTGATTGTGTCAAACAAGTAGGAAACCAACAAGCGCCCACAGGGCCGCCCTGGTCGTCGACGATGGTCGACACGACGCCGCTCACAAGGGTCCGCTGTTTCCCTGGTGCACTGTCCTTGTGCGATGACGGTCTCCGTGTGTCCTCGTTCGAGGACGAACCTCGAAGGTCCTCGAACGAGGACAACGGAAAATGTGGTGCCGAAGGAGTTCGTCCCGACGCGGCGACCCAAGCTCGGTACTTCGGTGCGAGATACCCGGTTCCCCCTGGGGTTCAGATGGTCGGCCCTGGCGGCTCGTGCGGGCGTACTCCACTTGTGGCCGACCCACGTCGGGACCGGGCGTCCCAGCGCAGGACCTAATTCTCATTCTTCGAAGGCTTCGCCCGCTATCTCCCCGGCCACTGCTCTGAGAGCTTCGTCTACTGTACGAACAAGGCGGGGATGCGATGGCACGTGTTCCCGGATCGTGGTTCGGCCCTGGTCCGCGTTGGAACACCCCTGAGCCGGAATGGTCCACCTTGGTACAGCAGTGGTACACGGAGTCGGAAGGTGTGGAGCCTGTCCCATCGCCCCGGGTTGGCTCGCAGGATCGTGTCAGGCCGCACGCTCACCCGCCGGGGCGCGGGCTCAGTCGAATGGTGGCCACTACGGGGACGCGCACTCCCTGCTCGATCGCGGCCTCGCAGATCAAGGCCATCAGCCATCCGGTCGCTTCGCAGGACCACTCCGCCAGGTATCCCTCGAAGGTGGCGCGGTGACCCTCAGCCCCCACGGCCGGGAAGTCGGGGATCCCGGGGGTCAGCCCGCGGGCCGCGTCTCGGCCGGGCGCGGCAGTGATGTCGGTGAAGACCTGCTGGCGGATCTCGCGCAGCCGCTCCACCATGGCCGGTGCGGCGTCGGCGGCCTCTGTGCCGGTTCCGGAGTCCAGGCTGACCGTTACGGCGGTGCGGGCCCGGGCGGGAAGTTCAGCGAACCAGGGAAGTGCGCTCACGAGGTCGCCGTAGGCGCCTTCGTGAGGTCCCGGGGGCAACTCCTGGAGGGGGACGAGCAGTTGGGCGGCCTCCAGGTCGAGCCGCCCCACGCGGTCGGCGACCGCCCCGGCGCAGTCCAGCATCTGCTGGGCGGGCACCGCCCGGCGAGGTCGGGCAAGCGGCTGCTGGGAGACCTGGAACCACAGCCGCCGGCTGTCCTCGTCGAGGGGGTCCAGGCCGGCGTCGTTCATGCCCCACAGCCCCGCTTCGGGCCTTCCGTCGTCGGGCGCGGCCAGCCATCGGCGGGTGTGGGACCGTGCGTGGAACAGGATGTAGGGGTCGGCGGTGGCGGGGTCGTACCAGGGGTGGGGCTCCATGGTTCCGTGCAACGCACAGAACAGCGCCCTGTCGGCCATCGTGCCTCCCCGGCATCAGTTCCGGCAGTTGAGTGGGTTCTCTGTTTCGATGTACCTACGGAAGGGGTCATCGAAGATGCCCACCAGGTCGACATCGACGACACTCGCGCAGAAACAGGGCAACCCGCATGAGTCGCCGGACGACGTCGGCGCCGACTTCAGGGCGGCCTCGCGAGCGCGCCGGGCTCAACGAACAGGCGTTTGCGGACAACGTGTTCGACCGTGATCGCCGATCGTGGCTTGTGTCGGCTCACTCGGGGCGTGTCAACACGTCCAGGAACTCATGGTTCACGAAGAGGCGTTCGCGACCGACCTTGACGTCGCGGAGAAGCCCCGCTTTGACCAGGGCGTGCAGCCAGGACGACGCGGTCTGGCGCGAGACCTCGCACCGGTCGGCGACAAGGTTGATACGGCAGTAGGGCTGCTCGAACAGCACGGCCAAGAACCGCGCGTCCCGACCACCCAGGGTGGCGGCACGAGCCCGCTCGGCGATGTCCTCCTGGCACGTGCGGATGGCTCCGATCTTTTGCGTCGTCGACACCGCGGAGTCGCGGACGACGTCGAGCATGTAGAGGACCCATTCGATCCAGGCGCCGTCGGCCGTCACGGCTCGCAGGAGCCGGTAGTAGTCGTTCTTGCGGGCGATGATGGCGCGTGAGAGATAGAGGATCGGGTCGTGCAGTAGACCGGCCTCGATCAGCATCAGGATGTTGATGACGCGGCCGGTGCGTCCGTTGCCGTCGTGGAAGGGGTGGATCGCCTCGAACTGGTAGTGGGTCACCGCCATGCGCACCAGCGGATCGAGGTCGTCCTCAGCGTGAACGAACCGCTCCCAGGCCGACAGCTTCTCGCGGATGAGGTCGGCGCCCTCGGGCGGGGCGTACACGACCTGCCGTGTGGTCGGGTTCGCGATGCGCGTGCCGGTCACCGCGCGGATGGTCATCTCCCGGCCCTGCAACTCGGAGCAGATCCGGATAGCCGTCGCGGAGGTGAGCGGCCGGTTCCTGATCGATTCGACTCCTGCGAACAGTGCGCTGCGGTAGCGCAGCGCCTCCTTGGTGGCGTGGTCTCCCCCGCCGGAGTCGGCGTGCTTGAACAGTTCATCGGCCGTGGTCACGATGTTCTCGATCTCGGAGCTGGCTTGCGCTTCGAGCAGCGGAACGGCGTGGATCAGGACGTTGGGGTTGGGCAGCAGTCGGCCGGCCTGGGCGAGTGTGGCCAGTGCCGTTCGGGCTTCGATGGTCGACTTCAGCACGGGCTTGGGCTCAAGGTCGAGGCCGGCCGGCGGCAGCGGGGGCAGGTCGTTGAAGGGAACGTCAGGGCTCCAGGGCATGCGTCGACTCCTTCGACATATCCACGCCACGTGTTAAGAATCCTGGATGAACTTAACATTTTCTCGGGACGTGTCAGGTGTCTTGACACGTGCTCATCACGCGCAGCCCCGCGTTCGGGAGGTGTGTAGGCGGGGGTCGGGGTATCTGAACTCTGGCGTACCGGCAGACCGTGAGCATGCCTCCCCATGCCGCGACGCCCGACCCACCCCTCTGGCCTGACCGATGAGCGGCGCGTGTTCCCCTCATCGGGTCGATCCGGTACGAGACCGGTGCGTGCGGATTCATCCGGTGGGCGTGGGCGAGAACCGCAACGAGATCCGCCACCGGCCTACCGGCCAGCTCTTAGCGTCCCTGTCTGCCTGGTCGGATGCCTGGCCCGGGCGGCTGAACAGGGGCGGCCCACCCTTGGCGGGCCGCCCCAGCCCTGGGGTCGTCGGTCTCCGATCTGATCATGGTTCCTTGACAGTTTCGGTAGCCTGTCACTCGTGCCCATAGCATCACCGACGTCAGTGACGCCGCTCTGGATCAGAGCGGTCCTCACCATGCTGTTGGCCCTGGGCGTTGTGACCATTTCCCTGTGCCACCCCCACGCGGCCTCGGCCGCCGACGGGGTCGCGTCCCCGGTCGGGTCCAGTCACGCGTCTGAGCACGTGAGGGCTTCCTCCGACACCGTGCACAGCCATGAGCACGATGCGTGCGATGACGGCGCGGACGTCCTGTCGGACCAGCGCGTGGGATCGCTGTCGGCATCCACGCTGCTGGGCTTCGGCGTCTTCGCGTTCGTCGGCCCCCTCTTGCCTTCACCGCGCCCGGTCGCCGGTCACCGCGCCCCCTGGTACCACCGCACCCTTCCGCTCGGCGGCACCAGGGCACTCGTGTCCCTGTGCGTGCGCCGGGTGTAGACGGGCCGACCCAGCACACCCGACCGAACACGCGCGTGTGCGTGTTCGCCTGTCGTGCGCGCGATATTCCCGGCGCCCCGAACGGTTCCGGACCAGCCGCTCTCTGAACGGCTGCCCTTGCCGACCGTTCGGCGACCCGGGCTGATCAGCGCGCCTCCGGCGCCCTCGCGCCGAGCACTCGCGCGCCGCCCCGACACCAGAGAGCTGCGCCGTGTCGGCCCCCATCTTGAGCTTTCCCCTGATTTCCGCGCTTCGGTGAGCGCGGTACCTGACTATGAGGCCTTCATGAAGAACGACCGCCGCACTGCTGCCAGAAAACGGATCTTCTCCGGTCTGGTCTTCACGATCATCGGAAGCCTGCTCCTTCCCTCCGCCGTGGCCCAGGCCGAACCCGAACCCACTCGTGAGGAGGTCGAGGAGCGGATCGAAGAACTCCTCCAGGAGTCGAGCACCCTTGTGCAGGAGTACAACAAGGCCGAGGAGAACCTGGAAGTCACCGAGTACAAGGCCGAGGAACTGGACGAGCAGGTCGGCTCGGAGGAGGAGCACTACGAGGAGCTCCAGACGAAGGTGGCCCGGCTGGCCAGCGCCAGCTACCAGTCCAACGACCCCGACTCGGTGCGGACCTCGCTGTTCGTCGACAACCCCGAGGAGATCTACGAGCAGTCCGCCGACCTGTCCTACCTCTCCGAGTCGAACAGGAGAGAGCTGGAGGCCTTCGCCGAGAGCGACGCGCGCCTGATCGCCCTCAAAGCCGAGGCCGAGCTCGCCCGCGATGAGGCCGCCGAGCTGTTGGAGGAATTGGAGGAGCAGAAGGAAGAGGTGGACTCCAGCCTCACCGAGCAGGAGGAACTCCTGGCCTCGTTCGGCGGGGAGAGCCCTGTCAACGCGGGTGAGACGGCCGCGGAGGGAGGGGACGCCCCCACCTACACCGGTTCGGCCTCGGGCAACGCGCGTGCCGCCATCGACTTCGCTTACAGCAAGATCGGCACACCGTACCTGTGGGGTGGAACGGGTCCCAACGGCTATGACTGCTCCGGACTGACGCAGGCCTCCTGGGGAGCCGCCGGGGTGAGCATCCCCCGAACGACCTACACCCAGTACGACCTGCCCAACCAGGTCTCGTGGGAGAACATCCAGCCCGGCGACATCCTGTTCTTCTTCCCCGACCTTGGCCACAACGGCCTCTACGTCGGAAACGGCCTGATGGTCCACGCCCCCAGCAGCGGTAAGACCGTCTCCGAGGTGCGGCTCGCCGACTACTGGGCGCAGCACTTCGTCGGCGCCCGGCGTCCCTGACGGGTGTCGGCCGAACCGAGATAGGAGGAGAGAGGGTGGAACACGTTTGCGCGGTCTTCGGCGTCTCGCTCCGGCGTCGTGGCGGATCGCGATCACCGAGGCCGCGGAGACAGTGGTATTACCCTGCGGCTATGCCGTTGTCCACGTCATGGCGGAGCCGTCGCGTAGGACTCGTTTGGGTGCGAATCCTGTTCCTGGCGGCGCTGGTGCTGGGCGTGGGCGCCATGCACACGCTCGGCCATCCGCATGAGGACGAGCACGGCGGAGGCCATGAGACGGTGGCCATGGCCATGGCCATGGCCACGGCACCGGAGCCGGCCCACTCCGCCGTCGACACCGATCCGCCTCCCATGGATCCCACGTTGATGTGCCTGGCGATCATGGCTGCCGCGATCACACCGCTGGGCGTGGCCGCGGTGGTGTTCCACCGTTGGCCCGAGGCGCCGCAGCGCGCGGTGTGCCTGCTTCGCCGATCCGTCCGGACCCTCTCTCCTCCACCCGGCGCCCTCTCTCTGACGCAGTTACAGGTGTTCCGCATATAGGAGGCCGATCGGCGGATGTCGACCGGCCGGTCCGAAAGCGACGTCTGTCGTGACACGTGCACCACAGCCGCTACGACGACGCTGGTTCGCGCGCGCGGCGAAATGACCACGGAGAGAGAAGAATCGACTATGAGCGTGTACAAGCGTGCCCTCGCCCCGGCGGCCGTCGCCGTCACTGCAGCCGTGTTCCTGGCCGCCTGCGGCGGGGCCGAGGACGGGTCGACGACCGGGGCGCCGGAGTCTTCCGAGCAGAGTGCGACCGAGTTCAACGACGCGGACGTCAGCTTCGCGCAGATGATGATCCCGCACCACGAGCAGGCCGTGGAGATGTCGGAGCTGGCCCAGACCCGGGCCGGTGAGGACGTCCGGGGGCTGGCCGCGGAGATCGAGGCGGCCCAAGGTCCCGAGATCGACCAGATGACCGGTCTGTTGGAGTCGTGGGGCGAGGAGCCCATGGACGACATGGGTGGAATGGACCACGGCGGCATGGACGGCATGATGTCCGAGGACCAGATGGCCGACCTGGAGCAGGCCGAGGGCGACGCCTTCGACACGATGTTCCTGGAGATGATGATCGAGCACCACGAAGGTGCCATCGCCATGGCCGAGACCGAGATCGAACAGGGTGCCGACCCTGAGGCCCAGGAGCTGGCGCAGGAGATCGTCGATGCGCAGCGAACCGAGATCGAGCAGATGAACGACATGCTCGGAACCGGTGGTGGCGACAGCGGCGCGGAGGAATCGTCCCCCGAGGATGACAGCCACAGCGGGCACTGACCCGCCCGTCGAGGGTGCCGGGCGGCCCGCCCGGCACCCGTTCCGCGTTGCACGATGTCCGGATGAGGGATGGGGACGAAGCAGTGAACTTGAAGAAGAGGCCTCGGCTGGCGGTCGCCGTCGTGGTGAGCGCGGGCCTGGTCGTCGCGTCGGCCGGGTGTACGTCGGCCGGTTCCGGCGGTGTGGGACAGGGCGGGGACCCGGAATCCGCAGTGGTGGGCATCAAGCTACCGACGGCGGTGTCGCACGTCCACGGGGTCGGGGTCGATCCCGAGACCGGTGACATCCTGGTCGCCTCCCACGAGGGCCTCTACGTCCTACCGGCTCCAGAGGGGCCGGGAGAAGAGTCGGTGGTGCCGGAGCGGATCGGCCCGGACATCGACCTGATGGGCTTCTCGGTCGCCGAACCGGGACGTTACGTGGCGAGCGGCCACCCCCACGAGGGTTTCGACATGCCGAACCCGGTGGGCCTGATCGAGTCCCGCGACGGCGGGGCGACCTGGCAGTCCCTCTCCAGAGCGGGGGAGTCGGACTTCCACGCCCTGGTCGCGAACGCCGAGCGCGTGGTCGGATTCGACGGCAGCCTCCAGGCAACCGAGGACGGAAGCACCTGGGAGACGCTCGACGACGGCATCGAACCGTTCTCCCTGTCGATGGCCGATGATGGCCGGACCGTCATGGCCACCACGCAGGGCGGACTGATGCGCTCGACCGACGGCGGGGCGGCCTTCGCTCCCGTCGAGGGGGCACCGCCCCTGGCGTTGGTCGACTGGGTTCCGGACACGGAGGTCGTTTTCGGTGTGGCGCTGGACGGGAGAGTGCACCGAAGTGAGGACTCCGGTGTGACCTGGGAGTCGACCGGCCTGGTCGAGGGGGAGGCACAGGCACTCCACGCCGACGCCGAGCAGCTCGTCGTGGTCGCCGACCACAGGGTGACCCGGTCCACCGACGCCGGGGCCACCTTCCGTTCCTGGTGAGAGCTGGTCCTGGAAACAACTAAGGCCCGTCGGTGTCGCGTGCACGGCCGTGCGTGACACCGATGGGCCCTTTGCCCGTGTGTCCTGCCGAGGCGGTCCGCGCCGAGCGGCTTGCGCAGGTCGGCTCGGGCGCCGGTCGAACTCGACCATGCGGGAGATGCTCGGACCTGCCTCTCGACGCGGTTCGGTCTTTAAAGGTTGCGGGTCTTGCTGTCGCTACCGGTGGCCGTGTGCGCTCCCTCATCCGTGGTGTCGTTGCGGGCGCGCCAGTTGTCCGGTCTGGTCTGTCACCGGGTGTGTGGGATGGCCGGGGTCCCGGGCCGTCGCGGTCCGGGGCTTTCGGTGAGGCGGGTGGGGCGGACCTCGGGTGCGCCCCTCCTCAGTCGTTCGGTACGGGGGTGAGGTCATCACCCAGGACCGCCGCGATCGCGGAGGCGCGGGAGTGGTCGTCCAAACGGCGCGTCAGGTAGGCGCAGGCGTGGCCGTGCCGGATGGACCACCAGGTGGCCGAACCGCCGATCCCGCCCCGGAAGATGTCAAATCAAATGAGACATCGGTCTTGTCATGAAGTCTGTGGTGCTGCCTCCCGACGTTTGGCCGGGTCGTTGATCCACACCGTCTCGGGCAGCCTGGGTGGTTCCGGTCGGCGGGAGAACCGCTCCGGGTGGGCCGCGTACGCCTCGGCCAGAGTCCGGGCTCGCTGGTCACGGACCTGCTCGGCAGTACCGAAGTGCACCGACGCCGGGGTGTGGTAACCGATCCCCGAATGGCGGTGCTCGTGGTTGTAGTAGGCCATGAACCCCTCCAACCACTCACGCGCGTGCGCCAACGACGCGAACTCGCGCGGGTAGTCCGACACGTACTTCAGGGTCTTGAACTACGCCTCGGAGTAGGGGTTGTCGTTGGAGTTCTCGGGCCGCGAGTGCGACCGCTCGATCCCCAGGTCCAGCAGCAACTGGGACACCTCCTTGGAGGTCATCGCCGCACCCCGGTCGGCGTGCGCCACCCCGGGCGCCACCCCGTTCGCGGCGGCCAGATCGGCGATCAGCTCCGCGGCCCGGGCCCCGGACTCGGCCCGCTCCACCGTGAACGCCGCCACGTACCGCGAGTAGATGTCGATGACCACGTAGGCGTGGAAGTACTCCCGGGGCCGGGGGCCTTTGAGGCGGGTGATGCCGGAGGTGAACACCTGCCCCGGTGCGTCGGCCCGCAGTTCGGGCACGGTCTTGGGCGGGTGGGTGGCGGTGCGGCGGCGCTCTCCGGCCTGGCCGTGGGAGCGCAGGATCCGGTACATGGTCGCCACCGAGCAGTGGTAGCGGCCCTCGTCCAGTTCCCGGGCCCAGATCTGGGCGGGCGGCAGGTCGGCGTAGGGGGCGCTGTTCACCGACTCAACACTCGGGACCGCTCCTTCGGGGGTCAGGACCGCCGGGTGCGGGGGCCGTGGGGCCGGTTCGGTGGGCGGGGCCAGGTCGAGGCGTCGGCGGTGGGTGACGCGGGAGCGGCCGGTCAGGCGGCACACCCGGGTGATACCGACTCCTGGGCCGTCGTGTCACCGCGTAAGAAGGCCGACTGACCGCCAGGACCGTCCACGTGCAACCTCGGGTGGTTCAGCGTTGGCCCGGACACAGGCGGTCGCTGCCCTGCGCCGGACGAGGACATCCTCCGTACGGAGTTTTTCCGCTCCCAGGTGGGAATCGACCTTGAAGGGCCTGCTGGAGGCCTGATCCCCACCTTTGGGCCAAAGGGCGGGGTTCTGGGGGCGTGGATACGGTAATCGCAATCCGACGAAAGTCGGCCGAACATCTGAAACGGTTGGCTCCCACCGGAGCTCACAGGAATAACCGCAGCTCAGAGCTGGTGTGGCTTGGAGTCCACTTGGCTCCCATGCCGAAGCCGAGTGTGCACCGACACCGCACACAGAACGGCCCCGAACCGCGTTTCCGCTGTTCAGGGCCGCAATGCCACTGTCTCAAGGTGGCGCACTCGGGAGGATTCGAACCCCCAACCTTCTGATCCGTAGTCAGATGCTCTATCCATTGAGCTACGAGTGCATGTTGTTCAGTTGTCGTCGCCCTGGCGGACCTGGTCCTCCCTGGCGACGTCTCCGACTCTATCACGGGGCCGGAGTGGCTTCGTGCCATTTATGCGTGTGACCCCTGTCATCCGGACGTGGCCCGGAACCGGGGACCGGCGTGAACACGATAGGTCGTGCATGAGCGTCGAAACCGAGTCGGACCGGGAGACCCCCGGTCGGACCTTCCCCCTGTGGGCGTTGTTCCTCCTGGCCGGGACCGGCGGGCTGATCATCGGGATCGCCACCATCCTCGCCCAGGGCCTGCTGCCCGATGCCGTGGCCTGGCCGGCCAACTCCGGAGCGGTCTGGGCGGCGGCCGCGTTCGTGGCCGGGGCGGTGGGGGCCGCCGCGCGTCCGTGGGAATGCGCCGTGGCCGGTCTGCTCACCCAGTGGGGCGCGGTGATCGGCTACTACGGCGGTACCTCGTTGATGTGGCTCGGCGCGCAGGACCTGTGGGCCCCGCTGGTCTGGATGGCGGCCGGCGCGGTGTCCGGTCCGTTGTTCGGGCTGGCCGGGGCCGTGTGGCGGAAACGGGACGGTTGGTGGCGGGCGGGCGCGATCGCCCTGCTCGGTGCGGTCCTGGCCGCCGAGGGCGTCTTCAAGCTCGTGAACCACGAGCACTTCACGCACATGATGGGGACGGCCTGGACCCAGACGCTGCTGGGCCCGGCCGTCCCCCTCCTGCTCGGGGACGGATGGAAGGGTCGCGCGCGGGCGCTGGCGGTGCTCGCCGCGCTGATCCCGCTCGGGGTCGGCGTCCACGTGCTCGCCGACCTCGCGATCGCCTCCGGTTAGCCGGCCTCGGCCACCGACGCCTCCCACGCGGTGAGCGCCGCGTCGACCTGTTCCCCGGTGACGATGAGCGGCGGGATCATCCGCACCACGTTCCCGGCCGGGCCGCAGGTCAGCAGGAGGAGCCCGTGGCGGACCGCCGCCTGCTGGGCGCGCAGCGCCGCCGCGCCGTCCGGCCGCCCGTCGGTGGTGAACTCGCTGGCGAGCATGAGCCCTCGACCGCGCACGTCCCCGATGAGGGGAGAGGCCGCGGCGACCTTCTCCAGCCCCTGACGGAGCCGGTCTCCCATGCGCGCGGCGTTGCCCACGAGCCCTTCCTCCTGGATCACGTCGAGGGTGGCCAGGGCGGCCGCGCACGAGACGGCGTTGCCGCCGTAGGTCCCGCCCTGGGATCCCGGCCACGCCTTGGCCATGATCGCCTCGGGCGCGGCGATCGCGGACAGCGGGAACCCGCTGGCCAGGCCTTTGGCGGTGATGACGATGTCGGGGGTGATCCCCGAGGGCTCATGCCCCCAGAACGTCCCGGTGCGCCCGAACCCGGTCTGCACCTCGTCGGCGACCAGCAGGAACCCGTGTGCGTCGGCGCGTTCGCGCAGACCGTGCAGGAAGGCGTCCGGCGCGGGCACGTAACCGCCCTCGCCGAGGACCGGTTCGATGAAGACCGCCGCGACGTCCTTGGGGGAGGTCACCGTGATGAGCAGTTCGTCGAACTCGCGCAGCGCGTACGCGACGGCCTCCTCCTCCGGCATCCCCAGTCGGTAGGCGTACGGGAACGGGGCGACCACCACGCCCGGCATCAACGGCCCGATGCCCGCCCGGATCTTGCTTCCGGAGGTGGTGAGCGATGCCGCGCCCATGGTCCGGCCGTGGAACGACCCCTGGAACACGATCGCGTTCTGCCGACCGGTGGCCTGGCGTGCCAGCCGCAGCGCGGCCTCCACGGCCTCGCTGCCGGAGTTGACGTAGAACAACCGGTCCAGCCCGGCGGGCAGGACCTCGCCGAGGCGTTCGGTGAGCCGCAGCAGGGGGCGGTGCATCACGGTGGTGTACTGGCCGTGGACGAGCGTGGCCACCTGTTCCTGAGCCGCGGCCACCACCCGGGGGTGGCAGTGTCCGGTGCTCGTGACGCCGATGCCGGCGGTGAAGTCGAGATAGCGGCGGCCGTCCTCGTCGTGGATGTAGGCGCCCTCGCCTCGTGCCGCGACCACCGGGGTGGCCTGCTTGAGGACAGGGGAGAGCTCCGCCATACGATGCCTCGATTCGTTGTCGCGCATGTCCGTAGGATTGTTGACAATCGACACGGCTATGGAAACATCCGTCCCGTGGCGGTGTCCAGGGGACGCACGCCGGGCAGGTCTGACCCCAACGATGTCTCGACCGGGAGCGGTGAACATGTCGGATCAGGAAGCACGGGTCGTCGCACAGGTGGACAAGCGACTGTTCGTGGGCGGAACGTGGCGCGACGCCGCGTCGGGCGCCGTCTTCGAGGTGGAGGACCCCTCCACCCGCGAAGTGCTCTGCGAGGTCGCCGACGCGGGCAAGGGGGACGCGCTCACCGCCTTGGAGGCCGCGCACCGGGCCCAACCGTCCTGGGCGCGCACCGCCCCCCGGGAACGTGGGGAGATCCTGCGCCGGGGCTACGAACTGCTCATGGAGCGCCAGGAGGACCTGGCCGTCCTCATGACCCTGGAGATGGGCAAGCCGCTGGCGGAGGCGCGCGGCGAGATCGCCTACGCCGCCGAGTTCCTGCGCTGGTTCTCCGAGGAGTCGGTGCGGATCGAGGGCGGGTTCGCCACCTCGCCCGACGGCAGGTCCCGGTTCCTCATCATGCGCCAGGCGGTGGGGCCCTGCATGCTCATCACCCCGTGGAACTTCCCCATGGCGATGGGCACCCGCAAGATCGGCCCGGCCATCGCCGCCGGGTGCACCATGATCCTCAAGCCCGCCCACCAGACGCCGCTGTCGGCGCTGGCCCTGGCGGGGATCCTGGCCGAGGCGGGCCTGCCCGAGGGCGTGCTGAGCGTCATCCCCACCACCGATCCGGGCGCGGTCACCGAACCCCTGCTGAGCGACGGTCGCATCCGCAAGCTGTCCTTCACCGGGTCCACGGGGGTGGGGCGCCGCCTGCTGGAGCAGAGCGCGGGCCAGGTGCTGCGCACCTCCATGGAACTGGGCGGCAACGCGCCCTTCCTGGTGTTCGACGACGCCGACCTGGACGCGGCGGTCGACGGCGCGATGCTCGCGAAGATGCGCAACATCGGCGAGGCCTGCACGGCCGCCAACCGCATCTACGCCCAGGCGGGCATCGCCGAGGAGTTCTCCCGCCGGCTGAGCGAGCGCATGGGGGCCCTGCGGCTGGGGCGCGGCCTGGA
Organism: Nocardiopsis lambiniae; assembly: GCF_031845465.1. Classification (NCBI taxonomy): domain Bacteria; kingdom Bacillati; phylum Actinomycetota; class Actinomycetes; order Streptosporangiales; family Nocardiopsidaceae; genus Nocardiopsis; species Nocardiopsis lambiniae. Next base: position 212,284 of record NZ_JAVREP010000009.1, read on the forward strand.
CGAGGGGGTGGACGTGGGTCCGCTCATCGACGACAAGGCCCGCCAGAAGGTGCAGCACCTGGTGGACGACGCGGTCGAACGCGGAGCCACCGTCCTGGTCGGCGGCGGTCCCGGCGACGGTCCGGGCCACTTCTACCGGCCGACGGTGCTGGCGAACGTACCGTTCGCCAGCGAGCTGTCCTCCACCGAGATCTTCGGCCCGGTCGCCCCGGTACTGACCTTCGACACCGAGGAGGAGGCTGTCCACGCCGCCAACGACACCGAGTTCGGTCTGGTGAGCTACCTCTACACCCGTGACCTCAACCGGGCCATGAGGGTGAGCGAGAACCTGGAGACGGGCATGGTCGGCCTCAACCAGGGCGTGGTCTCCAACCCGGCGGCGCCGTTCGGCGGGGTCAAGCAGTCCGGCCTGGGCCGCGAGGGCGGCCGTGTGGGCATCGACGAGTTCCTGGAGACCAAGTACGTCGGCATCGGCGGCCTGTGATCCCTCGTCCGGGGATCTTCGCCGCCCGAAGAGACCGTGCGACTTCTCGTGTGCGGAGCAGGGGCGCGAAGATCCCCGCCGTTCTCGGCGTCGCCGGGACGCGCGACGGATCGCCGGTGTTCCTCACCGAACCGGTCGGGAGGGCCGCCGCGCGCCATGCCGGACGACTCGGTCGAGTGAGGGTTCAGGGGGTGGGGGGATCGACGGGGACCTGCCCGTTGACGCGCTCGACGGTGTCGTTCATGTGCGCCTCGATGAGCTCCAGCAACCGGTCCTCGGCACCGTCGGCTATGGCGTCGAGGATGCGGCGGTGCTCCTCCAGCAGTTCGTCGGGTTCGGGGTAGACCGTCTGCATCACGGTGAGGCACATCCGCGTCTCCACCAGGAGGGTCTGCGCCATGCGTTCCAGCCGGGTGTTGCCCGCGCAGCTGACGAGGGTCCGGTGGAACTCCTGGTCGGCGTCGCTCATGGCACTCCGGTCGCCGGAGGCGGCGGCCTCCGCCAGCAGGTGCACGGCCGGGGTCAGCCGGGCGACGGCCTCCCCCCGGTTGCCGCGCATGATCAGCTCGCACGCCGCGCGTTCCACGGCGAGCCTGGCCACGTAGATGTCGCGCACGTCGGCGGGGGTCAGCTCGCGCACGAACAGTCCTCGGTGGCGTTCGCTGCGCAACAGGCCCTCTTGGACGAGGCGCTGCATGGCCTCGCGCAGCGGGCCGCGGCTCACCCCCAGCCGTCCGGCCAGGTCCGCCTCGCCGAGCTGGTCGCCCGGGGCGAGGGAGCCGTACATGATCGCCGAACGCAGCTGCTCGGCGATGAGCTCGGCGGTGGATCTGCGGGGGACCGGTGTGAGTCGACCGTGGGCGGGCATGGGCGTCTTCCTGTCGGTGTGGTGGGGTTCCTGCTGGGCGTCGAGGTCAACCGGGCGGCAGCACGCTCGTGACGGCGGCCGATCCGGCACGGAACAGCATGCCCGGACCGCCCGCCCGCGGCGCGGTGCGTCCGGCCAGCCGCAGCCCCTCCCACACGCTCACCTGGTTGGCGGTGAGCACGGTCTTGCCGAGCAGGGCCTCCATGGGGTCGATGAGGTGGGCGCTGTGCAGGGCGGTGTCCGGGACGAGCACGGTCTCGGCGCGCGGGTGATCGTTGGAGATGACGAAGTCGAGCACCTCGTTCGGGTCGAGGTGGGCGACCTCCGCGGCGCTGGTGACGTCGTGGTCCGCCACGGACACGACGGTCACCCCGGCCTCGGAGAGGAACTCCACCAGCCGCTGGGAGATCTCGTCGGGGTAGGTGGCGGCGATCGCCACCCTCGACAGCCGCAGCCGGGCCAGTGCGTGCACGAACGCGCACGAGGTGCTCGACGCCGGGGTCCCCGTGGTGTTCCGGACCCACTCCACCTGGCGGCGGGCCCCCTTCCAGCCGTGCACGAAGCCGCTGCCGGCGCACGCCTGGACGACGGCCTCCACGTTCAGCGCGGCCATCTCCTGGGCGCCCTTGACGAGGGACTCCTCGCTGCCGGCTTCGAGCAGGGTGTCCAGGCGATGCCGGTCGTCGCGCAGCGGGGTGTGCACGACGGGGAGTTCGACGTCCTTGCCGAGGAGCTCCTCGAAGGCCTTGTAATCGTCCTCGGCGCTGGAACCGGGATACAGGAACCCGACGCGGGTCATGGCTCTCCTCACAGGCCCGGAGACCACGGGACGAGTGCTGTCGGCGCGGACGGTCCGGTCCAACGGTGCGGTCGCGCGGATGATTCCGCGCCGGGACGCGGGTGCCCCGGCGGACTGTTGATTGTCGACAATCTTACGATCAAGTCGTTCTTCGAGACAAGCCGCACCACCGAGGCGGGCCCCGGCGTCCCGGTCCTCCCGGAAGCGCCTGTTTGTCGATTGTTGACAATCCCATGTCGGCTCCCTAGCGTTGCCGACAGACGACGCCGACCGGAGAGCGCGAGCCCAGTGAACAGTGCCGTCCCGTCCCCGCCCGACCGCCCCCGGCTGCTGGTCCTGCACGGTGAGGGCGACCTGCCGCCCGGCCGTGAACGGATCGACGACCACCCGGCTCTGGGCCGGGTCGTGTACGCCACCGCCGAGGACTTGGCCGCCAAACTGCCCGGGACCCACGTGCTCTTCGTCTGGGACCTCTTCTCCGAGGCCCTGGCCGCCGCCTGGCCCAAGGCCGACACCCTCACCTGGGTGCACGCCGCCACCGCCGGGGTGGACAACCTCATGTTCCCGGCCCTGGTGGAATCCGACGTCGTGGTCACCAACTCGCGCGGCATCTTCGAGCAGCCCATCGCCGAATACGTCCTGGGCCTGATCATCGCCTACGCCAAGGACTTCCACCGCACCTGGGAGTACCAGCGCGAACACCGCTGGGAGCACCGCGAGACCGAACGGGTCGGGGGCAAACGCGTCCTCATCGTCGGCACCGGCCCCATCGCCCGACGGATCGGTCGCCTGCTCACCGCCGTGGGCATGGAGGTGCGTGCGTCGGGCAGTCGCGCTCGCGACGGCGACCCCGACTTCGGCGCCGTCGTGCTCTCCGGCATCGCCGAACGCGGTCCCCGAGGCGAGCCGACCCTGTTCGGGGAACTCCCCGAGGCCGACCACGTCATCATCGCCGCCCCGCTCACCGACGACACACGCGGCCTGGTCGACCGGCACTTCCTCGACCTGATGAAACCGACCGCCCGTCTCATCAACGTGGCCCGCGGGCCCATCGTCGACCAGGCCGACCTGGTCGACGCCCTGGATTCGGGCGTCATCGCCGGAGCCGCGCTCGACGTGTTCGAGCGTGAACCCCTCAAGGCCTCCAGCCCGCTCTGGAGCCGGCCGGGATCCGTGGTCTCCCCCCACATGTCCGGCGACGTCGTCGGCTGGCGTGAGGAACTGGTCGACCTGTTCCTGGACGAGCTCTCCCATTACCTGGACGGGCGCGAACCGCGCAACGTCGTCGACAAGCGCCGGGGTTACGTTCCCGGCTGAACCCCCTATGGGAGGCCGAAGTGACGCTACGTTCCGACCGGGCCGCGACCGACGGACGCGCACCCGTTCCCGCCACCGCGACCGACGTCTCCGCCGAGCGTCTGCTGGCCGACTACGCCACCGGGGAGGGTTCCCCGGTGACCGCGGTCGACGCGGCGCTGGCCCGCATCGACCGCGACGATCCCGGCCTCAACGCCTTCTGCCTGGTCCTGGCCGACGAGGCGCGCGCCGCCGCCCGGGCCTCCGCCGAGCGTTGGGAGCGCGGTGCGCCGGTCGGCCCGCTGGACGGGGTCCCCGTCGCGGTCAAGGACGTGCACCTGCTGCGCGGTCATCCCACCCTCAAGGGTTCCCTGACCACGCCGTCGGAGGGCCCCTGGGAGGAGGACTCCCCCGCCGTCGCCCGGCTCCGGGAGGCCGGCGCGATCTTCGTGGGCAAGACCACCACCCCCGAACTGGCCTGGAAGGCCGTCACCGACTCCCCGCTCACCGGAGTCACCCGCAACCCGTGGGACCCGGCGACCACCCCGGGCGGGTCCAGCGGCGGTTCGGCGGCAGCCGTGGCCGCCGGTATGGTCCCGATGGCCACGGGGACCGACGGCGGCGGCTCCATCCGCATTCCCGCGTCCTTCAGCGGAATCGTCGGGATCAAGCCGACCTGGGGGCTGGTCCCGCACTATCCGGCCAGCCCCTTCGGCTCGCTCGCCCACACCGGGCCGATGACCCGTACCGTCGGCGACACCGCGCTCATGCTGGAGGTCATGACCGGATCCGACCACCGGGACTGGGCCGCGCTGGCCCCGCCGGGGCCGGGCCTGGGCGATGTGCGCCTGCGCACCGAACCCGGGGACCTGATCCGGGGGACGCGGATCGCGCTGGCCCCCACCCTGGGCGGGCTCGCCGTGGACCCGGAGGTGACGGCGGCGGTCCTCGCTGCCGCCGACGTCCTGTCCGACCTGGGCGCGCACGTGGTGGAGGCCGACCCGGGGCTGCCCGACGCCCGATGGGAGTTCCACGTGCTGTGGTACGCGGGCGCGGCCAAGGCCACCGAGCGCGTCACCGGCCCCGACCGCGACCTGCTGGACCCGGGACTGCGGGAGATCATCGAGGAGGGGCTCGCCTTCTCGGCGCAGGACTACCTGACCGCGATGGCGTCGCGCATGGAGATGGGCGCCCGGATGGGGCGCTTCCACACGGAGCACGACCTGTTGCTCACCCCGGCGACCCCGTTCCCGGCGTTCGAAGCCGGTCGGGAGTGCCCGCCGGAACTCGCGGGGGAGCGGTGGACGGCGTGGGCGGGGTTCAGCCACCCGTTCAACATGACCCAGCAACCGGCGGCGAGCGTGCCGTGCGGGTTCACGTCGGCGGGACTGCCGGTGGGGCTCCAGGTGGTGGGCCCGCGTCACGCGGACGCCCGGGTCCTGGCGGCCTGTCGCGCGCTGGAACTCGCGCGACCGTGGTCGGAGCGCCGCCCCTGAGACCGGACCGCTTCGGAGTTTTCGCCCTCATCTTGGGTGATATGTCCGTGTGCAGGACCTTTGTCGGAGGAGTTCTGTGTCATAAGGCCCCCGCGTGGCCCCGCGCACGTACTACCGTCTATCCCGGAGACGTGTCCGAGGCGCGGTGATGCGGGGATGGCACAGGAATGAGGATGAACGGGATGACGGGCGGTGCACCCGAGAACGCTCGGAAGCCGATCAGGGTGTTCCTCGTGGACGACCACGAGGTGGTCCGACGCGGGGTCGCGGCCCTGCTGGAGACCGAGGAGGACATGACCGTCGTCGGTGAGGCCGGCACCGCCGAACAGGCGTTGGCCCGCATCCCCGTCGTGGTACCCGACGTCGCCGTCCTCGACGTGCGCCTGCCCGGCGGTTCGGGCGTCCAGGTGTGCCGGGAGATCCGCTCCGATCACCCCGAGATCGCCTGCCTCATGCTCACCTCGTTCGCCGACGAGGACGCCCTGTACGACGCCGTCATGGCCGGGGCCGCCGGGTACGTGCTCAAGCAGATCCACGGCGCCGACCTCGTGGGCGCCGTGCGCACCGTCGCCTCCGGCGGCTCCCTGCTCGACTCCGGCAGCACCGGCGCCATGATGGAGCGGCTGCGCGGCGCCCAGGCCGAACCCGACCCGTTGGCCGAGCTCACGCCGCAGGAGCGCCAGATCCTCGACCTCATCGGCGAGGGGATGACCAACCGTCAGATCGGCGAACGCCTCTACCTGGCGGAGAAGACCGTCAAGAACTACGTGTCGGCCCTGCTGTCCAAGCTCGACCTCAAGCGTCGCACCCAGGCCGCCGTCCTGGTCGCCGAACTGCGGGGCCGTCGCTACTGACTCGTGCGCCCGCCCGCCGCCCCCGCGGGAGGCCGTGGCCTGCGGCGCGACCGGGCTCCCGGAGAACGGCGACCGGGTTCGAGGCACGGTCGCCGCCGGGGCGGCCTCCTCGCCCGCCCGTCGTCCCCACGGCCCTCCGCGGACGGCCTTCGACCGTCAGTGGAACGTGTCGAACGGGGGTGTCCCGTCGTCGGGCACCGGCACCTTCCAGGTGAGCACCGTGCCGCCGGTCTCCCCGCGCCGCGCGGAGAAACCACCGCCCAACGCGCGGGCCCGTTCGTCCATGTTGCGCAGTCCGCTGCGCCGCCCCTCCTCGGGCAGCCCCACCCCGTTGTCGGTCACGGTGAGCGTCAGCGTGGTGGGCCGACCGGTCGTCGCGGTCTCCTCCACCGTGACCGAGACGTGCACCTCCGTGGCCCGCGCGTGTCGGGCGACGTTGCTGAGCGACTCCCCGAGGACCGCCAGCAACTGCTCTCCGACCTCGTCCGGTACCGACGCGTCGATCGGCCCGTCCAGGCTCACCCCGGGGTGGCACCCCAGGCTGTAGGCGGTGTTCTCGGCGAGTTTGAGGATGCGTCCGCGCAACGAGGTGTCCTGCCGGCTCGGCGGATTCTGGAGCGCGAAGATCGTCGAGCGGATCTCCCTGATCGTGGCGTCGAGTTCGTCTATGGTGCGCTGCACCCGTTCCCCCGCCTCCTGGGACGAGATCAGCCGCATCGTGCTCATCAGCGTCATCGCCGACGCGAACAACCGCTGGATGACCACGTCGTGCAGGTCCTTGGCGATCCGGTCGCGCTCCTCCAGCACCACCAGCCGTTCGGTGTCCTGACGGGCCTCGGCCAGTTCGAGCGCGATGCCCGCCTGGACCGAGAAGGAGTGCAGCATCCGGCGTACCGTCGAGGGGAACGGCGCCCGCTCCGACAGTTTCCCGAGCAGCAGGACCCCCCGCGTGTTCCCGGGGGTGCCCAACGGCACCAGCAGCCCCGGGCCGTAACCGCGCTGGGTGAGCATCGGGCAGTCGACCAGCCGCAGGTCGGGGATGCTCATCGGCTCTCCCGACTCGTAGACCCGACCGCACCCGGTTCCGTGGATCTCCACGGGGGTGCCCAGGATCTCCTGCGCGATGGGGCCGTCGGCGATCTCCGCGAACAGGTGGTCCCGGGCACGAGGGTCCGGCAGCAGGATCACGGCGGTGTCCGCGCCGCCGATCTCGCGCGCCTGCGCGGCCATGTAGGTCAGTACCTCCCCGGTGGCGGCCCCGGAGAGCAGACGCGTGGTGATCTCGGTGGAGGCGGCCAACCACCGTTCGCGCAGCCGCGCCTCCTCGTACAGGCGGGCGTTCTCGATGGCCACCCCGGCGGCCGTGGCGAGTGCGAGGACGACCGACTCGTCGTCCTCGTCGAACTCGCCGCCGTCGGCCTTCTCGGTCAGGTACAGGTTTCCGAAGATCTCGTCCCGCACCTGGATGGGCACCCCGAGGAAGCTCGACATGGGCGGGTGCCCGTCGGGAAAACCCCCGAAATCGGGGTGATCGCGCAGGTCCGCCAGACGCAACGGGGAACGGTCGTGCAGGGGTGCGCCCAGGACGCCTTTGCCGTGGGGGAACCGGGAGATCCGTTCGGCCTGTTCCCGGCCGATCCCCACCGGGATGAACTCACTGAAACCACCGTCCCCGTCGATCACCCCCAGACCGGCGTAACGGGCGCCGACCAGTTGGGCGGCCATCTCGGTGAGCCGGCGCAGCACGGTCGCCAGATCGAGGTCGCCCCCGATGGTGAGCACCGCTTGGAGCAGGGAGCGCATTCTGGCCTGGTCGGACATGTCCCGATGCCGGCCGTGCGCATCGGTGAGGAGGTCTTCCAGGTGGCCGGGGGACAGCCGGGGACTCTGGGGGAGTTCGGTCATGTGTGGGTCAACCTCCGCAGAGCCGATCGGGCGGTCTCGCAATGCGTGCTTTTCCTCGGACGTATATAGATGAATTGTCGTTGTTTTTTTCCCGGTTTGCCACATCTGTCCGTACAGACGCCATCTCACCTGGGCGGGAATTGCCGCGGAATCGAGCCACGGCCTCCCCAATTCATGCTAACGTCGCCGTCAGTCGACGCAGGAAGGGTCTCCCGGACTCCGCGTCCGACCCCCCGACGAGCCCGCGATGCCCAGGTGTCCACGACACCGGAGGCCCGGCCCCCATCGCGCTCCCGGCTCCCCGTCCACGGAAGGAACCCCGGTGTTCACAGCCCACGGCATCGCGAGCGCTCACGGCGCCCGCTCCGTCGTGTGCCCCGCACCGGTGCGTCGGGCGCTTCTGCTCGCCGCTCTGGTGGCGGGCGTGCTGTGCGCCCTGTGGCTGGCCGGCGCCGAGCCGGCCGGGGCCGCGGAGGGACCGGGCGCCGATGTCACGGTACCCGTCGGGGTCGTCGATCCGCGCCACGGTGCGGCCGTCGCCGAACTCGGACGACCGCTGACCGAGACCGTCTCCACGGTCGGCGCCGAGGTCGAACGGACCCGGGCGGTCCTGGAGGAGTCCACGGCCGCGACGCCGCAGGCGCCCGCCGGAACCGAGGACGTCGCCCGCCACCTCGACGAGGCCGTGCGACAGGTCGTCACCGCGCCCATCGCGGAGGTCCCGATCGCCGGACCGTCCGAGGTCGTCCCGCCGGACACCGCCGTGGAGACCGTGCCGTCCGCCGAACGGGACGACGTCCCCGCGCCGGAACGCGTCGCCGACAGCGGAGCCACCGGGATCACCGAGGTCGCGCCGGACGTTCCGGTCGTCCGGGTCACCGCCGTACCGCCCTTCGTCGAGGGCGACACCCCGGTGCGGACCGCCGACGCCGGCGGCACGGTCGCCTCGGCTCCGCTCGGCGTCACCGGCGGCACCACCTCCGCCGCTTCGGCCGCCCCCTCCGGGGTCGCCCAGGGCGGCGCGTTCTTCGCGGGCTACCTGCCCGCCTCCGCGGCTCCGGCCCCGGCTCCCGGCCTCGTCCAGGCCGCCTGGCACGTCCTGCGCTCGGTTCCGGCCGAGGACGCCGACGAGCCCACCTTCTCACCCGACTAGAGCGGCGTTCCCGGTCGCACGTCGACCATTCCTGGCACACCCTTCCCAGCCGCGGAACGCCCATGGTCCCTCACGGTGAGCGACCCCGTCCGCACCCTTCTGGGGATTGATGTGAGCCGCGCGTCCTCGCGAGGTTCACATCAGTCGACGGCCCGCCAGGTCGATCACTGAGAAACCGAGCACCTCCTTCTTGGCCAGGGGAGGGGCTCTCCCCGGGCGGTGGGAACCGACACCCGCCCACCGCCCACTCGACAGGACACATCACGAGCCGCACCACGCGGCCACCTCGGAAGGACACTCATGTACACCACCGCCCGCACTTCAGCCAAGACCCTGCTGGTGGCCGCCGGCGCGGCGGGATTCATCGCCTTCGGCTCCGGCATCGCCGGCGCCGACACCCTCGGCGGTGTCACCGACGGCCTTCCCCTGAACGACCTGGGCGGGCAGTTGCCCGCCGTCCTCACCGAGGGCATCGGCTCTCCGGTCGGCGACCTGGCCAAGGTGCAGCCCGGAACCATCTCCGCGGCCCCCGACGTCCAGCACAACTCCGCCCCGGTGACCGGCTCGCCCCTGGGCGCCTCCACGTCCGAGCTCGCCCCCGTGTTCGACGCCGTCGAGGGCTCGGGGGTCACCGACGCCCTGCCCGCGGGCGTTCCCACCGTGCCCCAGAGCGGCGCCGTCACCCCCGTGACCGACGCGCTCACCGACTCCCTGCCCGCCGACGCCCCCGTCGCCCTCGACGGCAACAGCACCGACCTCGGGCTGGACGCCGTCACCGGATCCCTGCCCGTGGACGTTCCGACCGTTCCGCAGAGCGACCCGTTGGGTGGCGCGGTCGGTGGGTTGGGCCTGCTCGACGGGCTCGGCCTGGGTACCGGCGGTCTGCTGCCGTTGTCCGCGCCGACCGTTCCGCAGAGCGACCCGTTGGGTGGTGCGGTCGGTGGGCTGGGCCTCCTCGACGGGCTCGGTGGGCTGGGCCTGCTCGACGCGGTCGGTCCGAACACCGGCGGCGCGCTGCCGCTGAGCCACCCCGCCCAGAGCCCGCTGTCCATGGAGGGCGTGGCCGGGCAGCTCGACGGCACCGTGAACGAGCTGGGCGCGGCCGTCGGCCGGGGCACCCACGAGACCGGTGCCGGGCTGACCGACCTGGACGCCGCCGACCTGGGCGCGGTCGTCCCGATGAACGGCCCGGTCCTGCCCGTCACCGGCCAGAACACCGACCTCAGCGGCGGTGCCGCGGACATCGTCTCCGACCTGGTCCTGGGCTCCGACGCCGTCACCCTGCCCCAGTCCGCGCCCGTCGGCGGCCTGCCCGAGCTGTACCTCACCGACGACCTTCCCATCGCGGACGCCCTGCCGGTCGACGGCGTGCTGCCCCAGGCGGCCCCCGACGACACGCTGTCGGAGCTGCCCGCCGTGGTCCTCGGGGACGACGCCGCCGTGCTGGTCGAGGACGCCGCCGCGAACGACCTGCTCGCCCTGCCCGCGCCGACCGACCTGCCCGCGACCCTGCCCGCCACCGACTCCGTCGGCGGCGACCTGGTCGGCGTGAACGGCCTGCCCGCCCTGGGTGAGCCCACCGTGGCCGACGCCCCGATCGGCGACCTCGTCTGAAGCCTCACCGGATAGTGCGCCCGCGGGTCGTGGCGGGCGCACACCGCCCGGGGCGATGAGCGGGATCCGCCCGCGCGGGTGACACCGAAGGACTGTGGGGGTTCCTCGGCGCACGACGCGGGAGCGGGATCACCGTCGCCCCGGGCGCACCGCGGCCCCGGACGCCCATGGGCGTCCGGGGCCGCTTCTCGTCGTCTACTCGAACTCTTCGTTCGTACCGAAACCCAGACCGTCGGAACACGGGTCGGAGGTGGCGTCGCGCCCCTCGCCGGCGCGGGCGGCCGGAAGGTCCGGCGACGGCGAGGCCACGGCACTGGGGGAGTCCACCGCGCTCGGGGAGGCGCCCGGCGGCTCCAACGGCACCGGCGCGTCGTCGGCCGCCACGAGCGACGGCAGCGGCCGGTCCTCGCGCACCGCCTCGAACAGTTCCGCGGCCCGGTCCTCGTACCAGAGGATGCGGTTGGGGTCGAAGGGGGCCTGGTACCAGGGCACGGTGTGGAACTCGATGTCGCTCAGGTCCACGTCGGACAGCGACACCGCGATCGACAGCATCCGGTCCAGGGTGAGCTGCTCGTCGGTCGCGCTGTGCTGGGCCACCGCCGTCAGAATGCCGTGCAGCCTGCTCGGGTTGCCCAGGACCTCGCCCCGCATGGCCTGGTCGGCCAGCGCGGCCATGAACATCTGCTGGCGGTCGATCCGGCCGATGTCACCGCCGTCGCCGATCTCGTAACGGGCCCGGACGAACGACAGCGCCTGGTCCCCGTCGAGGGTCTGTTCCCCGGCGTCCAGGTCGAGCTTGGAGCGTTCGTCCTTGATCGGTTCGGGGATGCAGATGTCGACTCCGCCGATGGCGTCCACCACGTCCCGGAAGCTCATGAAGCTCAGGTGCACGAAGTGGTCGACACGGATGTCGGTGAGCGTCTCGATGGTGCGGACCACGCACGGCGGACCGCCGTGGTACATGGCGGCGTTGATCATCCCGAAGTAGCCGTAGGTCCCCTGCGCGGTGCCGTAGGGGTCGCACTGCGGCAGGTCCACCAGGGAGTCCCTGGGGAAGCTGATCACCGAGACGCGGTCGTCCGGCGAGATGTGCGCCAGCATGATCGAGTCCGAACGCTCGCCCTCGAACTCGCTGCTGTAGGCGGTGCTGCCCTCCTCGTACCCGTCCGATCCCATGAAGAGGATGTTGACCGCGTCGTTGATCTTCTCCGGGCGTTCGCCCTCGTCGAGGGCGGCCTCCAGATCGTGCCGCACCATGCCGGAACGCAGCGAGTGATAGTAGCCGTAGGCGGTGGCGACCCCGGCGGTCAGCACCACGGCCAGCCCGGCCGCGGTCCACGCCACGGCCCGCCGCAGGCGTCGTCGGCGGCGTCCGTCCCCTCCTCCGCCCCCGGGAGCGGCCGGGACGGGGGCGTTCGGAGGGCCTTCGCCGCCGGAACCGCCGGACCCGCCGGCCCCCGCGGGCGGGTCCGGTTCCCCGTGCTCGGCGGCCCGACCGGTCGCCTGTGCCGAGGAGGGCGCGTCGGCCTTCGCGTCATCGGTGCCGTCGTTCTCGGACGCGTGCTTCGGTCCGGACGCGTGCCTCAGCCCGGGCGCGTCGTTCCCGGCTCGCGCGCCGGTGGTCGCGGTGGCGTTGACGAGGGCCATCACGTCGTCCTCGTCGTAGCCGTCGTCCGGTGCGTCCCCGACCCGCTCCAGCCGGCCGGAGCGGCCGATCCGCCAGACCGGCTCGGCGCGTTTCGGGCCCCGCGCGGGTTCCGGACCGGGCACGGGCTCCGGGTCCTGCCGGGGCCCGTTCTCGGTGGTGGGGTCGATCCCGCCACCGGACTCCGTCACGGACGGTTCCGGGTCGGGGGGTTCCCCGGCCCGTTCGGTGGTGTGCGCCGGACCCTTTTCGGGTTCCGGCAGGGTGTCCGCTCCTGCTGTGGCGGAGACGTTCTCGTCAGCGGTCATCGTGCAATCTCGGTGAGTTCGGACGGCGGGACGTGCCAACGGTCGGACACCGGCCCCAAGGGAGGGCCGTGAGTCCGTGTCCGGGGGAGGGCGGAGGTCGCGCGTGATCTGATCGCGGGATGCCATGGGCGGTGGCGGTGCGACGGGCGGTGACCTCGGGGGACGAGGATGCGCCGAGGGGAGGGCACGGCCGTCGACGGGGGAACCCGCGTGTGGTGGTGATCCTAGGTGAAGTTCTCGCGGAGTGCGCGCTCAAGATGTCCGAGCGCGGGGCTGGTGACCACAATTGCGCCGCACAACTTTCGCCGGTATGCGCCGTCGGTCGACGCTCGCATGCCCGACTTTCTCACCGATGCCCGCAAAGAGCACTTCCGACCCGCCTCCCTGACCAAGCCTTGGCACGGGCGGCGGGTCAGGGGGGTTCGGTACGAACGATCCGTGCGCCGGGATCAGTCGTCCCAGAACGCGCTGTCCTTGCCGGGCTGCTCGTCGGTCGCGGCGGTGGTCTTGGCCGCGGACTTGGCGGTGGTCCGGCCGGTCGTCTTGGTGTTCTTGCGGGAGGTCCCGGAGGTACCCGAAGCAGCCGAGGCACTCGGGGCCTTGGCCCCGGTGTGCCGGGGGCGCGGGGTGACCTGGCTCTTGGTGATGGGTTCGGCGGGGGCGACCGGGAGCGCCTTGTCACCCGAGCGGATGTTGAGCGCCTCCTCCTCCACGCGCAGCATCTGCTTGACCTCGGCGGGCGTCTCGGGCAGTCGCTCGGAACGCAGGTGGGCGCCCAGTACCTCCAAGGCGTGCTCGCACAGCAGCAGGCGCGCCCGGTCGGCCCGGACACCGCTCAGCTCCTCCAGTTCGGGCATCGCACGCTCGCGCAGGAGGCGCAGGATGGAGGTGAGTCGCTCCCGCGTCTTGCGTTCGGTCATCGACATGACCGTCATCTCGGCCTCGGCGAGGAAACCGTCCGTGGTGTCGGAGGAGTCGCGCTCGGCGATGAAGGTGCTGGTGAGCCGACGGGCCGAGGCCCGGGAGGCCTCGCGGACCTCGTTCCGGCGCAGCAGACGGGCCTGGAAGCCGGTCACGACGACGCTGGTGACCAGGCTGATCACGGCGCCGAGCAGGATCAGGACGATCGGGTTCGCTAGGACGTCTGGCACGGGTTCGGAGACCTTTCCGGGCGGGGATCCGCACGGTGGGGGGCGGGGAGGCGTGCGGTAGCGGGGCCGGGTGGTGGGTGACTATTCGGCACGCAGGGGGTGCTTGTCAAGTGCCGTCGCGGGCACGCGGCACGGAGGCGACGGCGTCGTCGCAGGTGGAGGGGTGGCGCGCGGGGGCGCCGTCGGTCACGGTCGGTGGGCCCGGTGCGGGACCGCCGAGAGGGGTCTTCCCCTCGGGGTGGGATCTATCCCGCCAGGAATTTGTTCACCGCTTCGGGGGAGAGGATCTCCTCGGCCACCATGGCCGCGCAGCCACGCACCCCCGCGTCGTCCCACAGACTGCTGGCCACCACCCGCAACTGCCGGGTGGCCAGCGCGGTGCACCGCTGGAACACCATCTCCCGCACCCCCGCGACCAGGTGGTCGTAGGCCTCGGACAGGTCTCCGCCGAGCACGACGACCTCGGGGTTGAGCAGGTTGACGGCCCCGGCGAGGGCCTCGCCGAGCCGTCGGCCGGCATCGCGGACGAGCGTCACCGCGACCGGATCCCCCGCCGCGGCCAAGGCGATCAACTCCTTGATGCTGTCGAGTTCCCGGCCCTCCTCCGCGGCGAGCTCCAGCAGACGTGGACCGCCCGCGACGGCCTCCAGACAGTCGGTGTTGCCGCAGCGGCAGGGCAGTCCCTGGCCGTCGCGGACGGGGATGTGGCCGATCTCTCCCGCCGCGCCGAGTGCGCCGCGCAGTAGTCGGCCGCCGGAGATCAGGCCGGCGCCGATACCGGTGGAGACCTTGACGAAGACCATGTCGCCGGGGTGACCGTGACCGCCGGCGAGGTGTTCGCCCAAGGCCATCACGTTCACGTCGTTGTCGACCATGACGGGCACGGGGAAGCGTTCGGCGATGAGCGGGGCCAGCGGCACGCCGGCCCATTTGCCGAGAAGGGGGCGGTCGTCGGCGCGTCCGGCGTGGAACTCGACGGTGCCGGGCAGGCCGATGCCGGCACCGCGCACCTCGGCGCGGTCCCGGCCCAGGGAGGTGAGCTGCTCGGCCCAGGTTTCGAGCAGCCAGGGGACGGTGGCGTCGGGGCCCGAGGCCATGTTGGGGGAACCGGGGGTGCGGACGAGGATCTCACCGTTGAGGTCGCAGACGGCGGCCTGGCTGCGCGCCATGCCCAGGGCCGCGGTGAGCAGCAGTCCGCTGTCGGCGTTGAACTCCAGGAGCGACGGGGGGCGACCACCGCTGGACACGGTGCCGCTGCCCTCGATCACCAGGCCGCTGTCGATGAGCTCGGTCAGGCGGAGGGCGACGGAGGGACGGGAGAGCCCGGTCGCGCGGGAGAGCTCGGACCGGTTGGTCGCCGCGCCGGTGCGGATGAGCTCCAGGAGATGACCGCTCGTCGTGGCAGCGGAGGACAGGCGTCCCGGGGTTCTGGCCATATCTCATTCAACCACTCGGTCAGGTTTCCGAACATGGGATCTTCTGTAAAGAAGTGTTCTGAAGTGTGCTTGGTTTTTTACCATATCGGGGCTTAAGGTCGAAAGGGACGAACGGACCACGCCGCTCGGAGGACCTCCCGCCTCTCCGGCTCGGCGAACCCCGCACGCTTTCCGTCCCTTCCGTCACCTCATCCCCACGCTGGAGCACCTCGACATGCCGCAGCAGTCCGCGCCCCGCCCCACCGATCTGGTGGTCTTCGGTGGCACCGGTGACCTGTCCATGCGCAAACTCCTGCCCTCCCTGTACCTGCTGGACCGCGACGGCCACCTCCACCCGAGCACCCGCGTCATCGCGGTCTCCCGCGACGGGCTCACCGACGCCGATCTGCGGCACAAGGCCGACGCCGCGGTCCAGGGCCACCACGCCGTCCAGGTCCCCGAAACCGTTGTACTGCGTCGGTTCCTGGACCGGCTCTCCCACATCACCGTCGACGTCGGCGGCGACCCCACCGGCTGGACCGAGCTGGCCGACACCCTCGACCCCGACCGCGACCGCGTCTTCTATCTCGCGGTCCCGCCGATGATCTCCGGTGCCATCTGCCGGGGCCTGGCCGACGCCGGTCTGGTCACCGCCGACTCCCGGGTCGTCATGGAGAAGCCCCTGGGCCGCGACCTCGCCTCCGCGCAGGCCGTCAACGCCGAGGTCGGCGCGATCTTCACCGAGGAGCAGACCTACCGGATCGACCACTACCTGGGGAAGGAGACGGTGCAGAACCTCCTGGTGCTGCGTTTCGCCAACGTCTTCCTCGAACCCCTGTGGAACTCCCGGTGGATCGACCACGTGCAGATCACCGCGGCCGAGACCGTCGGCGTCGGTGGCCGCAAGGGGTACTACGACACCGCCGGGGCCATGCGCGACATGGTCCAGAACCACCTGCTGCAACTGCTGTGCCTGACCGCCATGGAGCCCCCGGCGAGCTACGACCGCGAGGCCGTGCGCGACGAGAAGCTCAAGGTCCTCCAAGCCCTCAAGCCCCTCGCCGGCGAGAACGTCCGCGAGGACACCGTGCGGGGCCGCTACGGAAGCGGTGTCCTGCACGGCACCGAGGTGCTCGGCTACCTCGACGAGCCCGGCGGCCCCACCGACAGCACCACCGAGACCTACGTGGCGCTGCGCGCCGAGATCGCCAACTGGCGCTGGGCCGGCGTGCCCTTCTACCTGCGCACCGGCAAGCGCATGGACCGCGCCCGCTCGGAGATCGTCATCCGGTTCCGGGACGTGCCGCACACGATCTTCCCCGGCGCCGCGACCGGCGGTGGCAGTCTCGTCATCCGCCTCCAGCCGGACGAGGGCATACACCTCACCATGCTGGCCAAGACCCCCGGCGCGGGCGCGCTGCGGTTGCGGTCGGTCCCGCTGGAGCTCAGCTTCGCCGACACGTTCGCCACCCGCTCTCCCGAGGCCTACGAGCGGTTGCTCATGGACGTGCTGAGCGGCGATTCCACCCTGTTCATGCGCCGCGACGAGGTCGAGGCCGCCTGGCGGTGGACGGATCCCGTCATCGCCGCCTGGTCCGACCTGGACCTCGTCCCCGAGACCTATCCGGCCGGGAGCGCCGGCCCCGCGGGCGCCGACCGGCTCATCGGCCGTACCGGCCGTACGTGGTACGAAGAGGAGCAAGCCTGATGACCGCGCACATCCCCACCGTCCACCCTGTCGTCGCCGAGGTCACCCGTCGCCTCGCCGACCGCAGCGCCGAGTCCCGATCCGCCTACCTGGCCAAGATCGCCGGCGCCGCCGGACAGGGACCCGCCCGCACCGCGCTGGGCTGCGCCAACCTCGCCCACGGATTCGCCGCCTGCGGCGTCTCCGACAAACTCGCCCTCGCCGGGGACGTCACCCCGAACCTGGCGATCGTCTCCTCCTACAACGACATGCTCTCCGCGCACCAGCCGCTGGAGGCCTACCCGGCGACCATCAAGGCCGCCGTGGCCGAGGCGGGGGGCGTCGCCCAGTTCGCCGGCGGCGTGCCCGCCATGTGCGACGGCGTCACCCAGGGCCGTGCCGGGATGGAACTGTCCCTGTTCAGCCGCGACGTCATCGCCATGTCCACCGCCGTCGCCCTGTCCCACGACATGTTCGACGGCGCCCTCATGCTCGGTGTGTGCGACAAGATCGTGCCCGGCCTGCTCATCGGCTCCCTGGCCTTCGGACACCTGCCGGTGGCGTTCGTGCCCGCCGGACCGATGCCCTCCGGTCTGCCCAACAAGGACAAGGCGCGGGTGCGCCAGCGCTTCGCCGAGGGCAAGGCCGACCGGCGCGAACTCCTCCAGGCCGAGTCGGCCGCCTACCACTCGCCCGGCACCTGCACGTTCTACGGCACCGCCAACTCCAACCAGATGCTCATGGAGGTCATGGGCCTGCACCTGCCCGGCGCGAGCTTCGAGCAGCCGGGCACCCCGCTGCGGGAGGCGCTCACCGCCGAGGTGGGACGCCGGGTCCTGGCCCGCACCGCCGTCGGCGACGGGTACACGCCGCTCGGCGAGCAGATCGACGAGCGCGCCATCGTCAACGCCGTGGTCTCCCTGCTGGCCACCGGTGGCTCCACCAACCACACCCTGCACCTGGTGGCCATCGCCCGCGCCGCCGGTATCGAGCTGAACTGGGACGACTTCGCCGCACTGTCGGAGATCGTGCCGCTGCTCACCCGTATGTACCCCAACGGCGCCGCCGACGTGAACGCCTTCCACGAGGCCGGCGGCATGGCCTTCCTCATCGGGACCCTGCTCGACGCCGGGCTGCTCCACGAGGACGTGCGCACCGTCATGGGCGCGGGACTGGGCGCCTACCGCCAGGTCCCCGAACTCCGGGACGGCGTTCTGACCTGGGTCGACGGCCCCAAGGAGAGCGGTGACACCTCGGTGCTGCGCAGCGCCGATGACCCCTTCGCCTCCGACGGCGGTCTGCGGATGCTCGACGGCAACCTCGGGCGCGCCGTCATCAAGGTGTCCGCCGTGGACCCGTCCCGGCACGTGGTGGAGGCCCCCGCCCGGGTCTTCGCCGACCAGGCCGAACTCCAGACCGCCTTCTCCGCCGGCGAGCTGACCGGTGACTTCGTCGCGGTGGTGCGCTTCCAGGGACCGCGCGCCAACGGCATGCCCGAACTGCACAAGCTCACCCCGCCGCTGGCCGTCCTCCAGGACCGGGGCCAGAAGGTGGCCCTGGTCACCGACGGGCGCATGTCCGGCGCCTCGGGCAAGGTGCCCGCCGCCATCCACGTCTCCCCGGAGGCCGAGGCGGGCGGCCCGCTCGCCTACGTCCGCGACGGCGACATCGTCCGCCTCGACGCCGGCGCCGGCACCCTGGAGGTGCTCGCCGACCTGAGCGGTCGTGAGCCCGCCCGCCCGACCGTCGACTCCTCCACCGGCACCGGCCGGGAGCTGTTCACCGCCCTGCGCGCGGCCGTCGGCCCCGCCGAGGCCGGTGCCGGGGTCTTCGGGCACTGACCGCGATCGAACAGGAGAACCCTTCCATGACGACGACGCCCCGATCGGGCGGCGACATCCTCGCCCTCGCCCCGGTGATGCCGGTGGTGGTCCTGCACGACGTCGAGACGGCCGTGCCGATCGCCCGCGCGCTGGTCGCCGGCGGCCTGCCCGGGATCGAGGTGACGTTGCGGACCCCCGCCGCGCTCGGTGCCATCGAGCGGATCGCCGCCGAGGTCCCCGAGGCCGTGGTGGGTGCCGGCACCGTGGTCACCCCCGACCAGGCGCGGGCGGCCGAGAAGGCCGGATCCCGGTTCCTGGTCAGCCCCGGCTGCACCGACACCCTGGCCTCCGCGATGACCGACACGGGGTTGCCGTTCCTGGCCGGTGTCGGCACCGTCTCCGAGGCGATGGCGCTGCTGGAGCGCGGTCTCACGGAACTGAAGTTCTTCCCGGCCGAGGCCGCGGGCGGCGCCGCCTTCCTCAAGTCCCTGTCCGGGCCGCTGCCGCAGGTGCGGTTCTGCCCGACCGGCGGCATCACGTCCGCCTCCGCCCCCACCTACCTGGCCCTGCCCAACGTGGGCTGTGTGGGCGGCAGCTGGCTGACGCCCGCCGACGCGGTCGCCACCGCCGACTGGGACCGGATCACCGAACTGGCCCGCCAGGCCGCCGCCCTGTGACCCGCACCGCCCCGGCCGCGTGGGCCGGGGCGGGCGGTCAGGACTTGGGCATGCGGAAGAAGATCATGGGGTTGCGGGTGCGGTCGCGCACCGGCTCGCCGAGGCCCAGCTCCTCGCGCAGTTCCATGAGCGCCGTGTAGGAGGCGGGCGCGCGCCGGCGCGAGACGGTCAGGTGGTCCGTGCCGGTGCGCCGCAGCCACGACAACACGACGGCCCCCTCGGTGAAGGGCAGGGCCCGTCGGCCGTGGAACACGTCGTGGACGCTCACCGGGGTGCCGGGGGCCACCTTGGGGAAGAGCTCGGACAGGTACCAGCGGGCGAACCGGCCATTGTGCGCGGCGTCCACGAACAGGTGGCCGATGTCCGTCGGCACCCGGTCCAGGGACTCCCGGATGTCGCCCTGGTGGAAGTGCCAGCGACCCTCGGCGAGCTCTTTCGGCACATTCGAGGCCACATGGTCGACGATGTCGAAGGAGTGCAGGGTCCCGGTGCCGTTGTCACGCAGCGCCGACAGGATCCACGTGGTGGACCAACCGTGGAAGGTGCCCAGCTCCATCACGGTCTGGGGCCGGTTCTCGCGCAGCAGCAGGTAGGTGATCTCCGCTTCGAGGTCGTCCAGCTGCGGTGTCATCCTCCCCGCCGTCGCGCGCAGGAACGCGCGCTGCTCGTCGCGGACCTTCGCCAGCGGTGTGCGGTACCTGCGGTACAGGTCGCCGACCAGTGACAGATCGATGTCCTCCACGGGCGGCCCTTTCGGTCGTGCGTCGTGATCCGTTCCCCTGCACCGTACTCCCGGGAGTGGCCGCGGGAACCGTCCGCAGCGCTTGTCGCGGGTGTTTTCCCGTCCCTTCCGAAACCGCGCCGACCTGGGAGGGCGTGACGGTTCCGAGGGGCGCACCGACGCCGCTCCCGGCCTCCTCCGCGATCCGGCGGACGGGGCGGGGCGCTGAGGCGGTCACCGTCCCGCGCCGACGGTTCCGGCCGGCGGCGGTTCAGCCCCGGGTGACGAAGGCCCCGCCCCTCACCCGCCGGACGGTACGGCCTCGGGGTCTGCGGCGGGTTTGGCCGGGCAGCCCACCAGGTGATCGTCCACCACCCCCGTGGACTGGAGGTAGGAGTGGACGATGGTGGTGCCCACGAACGTGAACCCGCGCTTCTTGAGGTCCTTGCTCACCCGGTCGGACAGCGGGGTGCTCGCCGGTACCTCCGCCTGGTCGGCGAACCGGCCGACCAGGGGGGTGCCGTCCACCCAGGACCACAGGTAGGTGGAGAAGGTGCCGTGTTCCTCGCGCACCCGTAGGAACGCCCGGGCGTTGCGGGCCAGGGAGGCGACCTTGAGCCGGTTGCGGATGATGCCGGGCTCGGCCAGCAGGGCCCGTTCGCGGTCCTCGTCGTATGCGGCGATCCGCGTGTAGTCGAACCCGTCCAGGAGCGCACGGTAGTTCTCGCGTTTGTTCAGCACCGTGGCCCAGGACAGTCCGGCCTGCGCGCCCTCCAGCACGAGCATCTCGAACAGGTGCGTGTCGTCGTGCGAGGGGCGTCCCCACTCCTCGTCGTGATAGGCGGTCATCAGGTCCGACGCGTCACGCGCCCAGGCGCAGCGCTGCTCGGTCATGGGAATCTCCTCGGTGCCGGTGGTGCCTGAGGGGCATTGTGCCCGCCCGTCCCGACGAACGGCCGGAAGCGGTGACGGCGCACCTCCATCCCCTCGAAGCCGCGGTGCTCGGGGGAGACGGGTCCCACGACCCGGGGAGCGCCGCCACCGGGTACGCCGTCACCCGCGACGATCCGTTCTCCCGCCACCGGCGCCCCCACCCCCGCGGCCCCCGGCCGATCGTCCGGGGGACTCCCTCCCGGCGACACCCGACCCCGAGCCGAGAACCGCTACGCCAGGGGGAAGGGGACCCCGTGCTCGTCCCGGGGACGCGGGCCGAGGATGCGGCGCTCCCGCGCGGTGATGGACACGTCGTTGATGGAGGCCTCGCGGCGCCGCATCAGCCCTTGGGCGTCGAACTCCCACAGCTCGTTGCCGTAACTGCGCCACCAGCGCTCCCGCTCGTCGTGCCACTCGTACTGGAAGCGGACGGCGATGCGGTCCGCGCCGAAGGCCCACAGCTCCTTGCGCAGGGCGTAGTCGAGTTCGCGCTTCCACTTGTCGGTCAGGAAGTCCCGGATCCGGTCCCGCCCGGTGAGGAAGCGGTCGCGGTTGCGCCAGACGGAGTCGGGTGTGTAGGCCAGGGACACCTTGTGGGGGTCGCGGGTGTTCCATGCGTCCTCGGCGGCCTGGACCTTGGCTCGTGCGTCGGCCTCGGTGAAGGGCGGCAGGGGCGGGCGGGTCATCGCGGTCTCCTCGCGGGGGCGGTGGTCGTGGTCGGCGTCCGGGGCCGTCCCGGCGCCTGCGGGACGTGTCCGAGCCTGCCGGTCCGGGACGGTCCGTCGCCATGTCCTCTGGGACGACGACCCCACATATTCGGACACGCCCGACCCGTAGGCTCGGGGCATGACCAGACGCGCCATCGTGATGGTGGTCCATGACGGTGTCCGGCTGCTGGACGTGACCGCCCCCGTGGAGGTGTTCACCACGGCGGCCGGGCAGGGTGGGGCGTACACGGTGTCCCTCTGCTCGCCCACCGGTCGGGACGTGCGCACCTCCGCGGGCACCCGCCTGGGGGTCGACGCCGCCGCCCACCGGGTGCGGGAAGCGCACACCCTGATCGTGCCCGGTTCCCCCGACCTGCCCCGCCGTCCCCGGCCCGAGGGACTGCCGGAGGCGGTCGACGCGTTGGCGGGGCGCAGCGAGCGTGTGGCCTCGGTGTGCACGGGGGCCTTCGTTCTGGCCGACGCGGGGCTCCTGGACGGCCGCCGGGCGACCACGCACTGGCGCCACACGGCCCTGCTCGCGCGCACCTTCCCACGGGTCCGGGTCGAACCTGACGCGATCTACGTCCGTGACGGTCGGGTGCTGACCTCGGCGGGGGTCAGCGCCGGCCTGGACCTGTCGTTGGCGCTGGTGGAGGAGGACGAGGGATCCGCCCTGGCCCGCGAGGTCGCCCGCGACCTGGTGGTCTTCCTCCAGCGGCCGGGCGGGCAGTCGCAGTTCTCGGTCGCCGCACGGACCTCGCGCCCGCGCCGGGACGTGCTGCGCCCGGTCCTGGACGCGGTGGCGGCCGATCCGGCGGGCGACCACTCGGTGCCGGCCATGGCCGGCCGGGCGGGGATGAGCACCCGTCACCTGAGCCGACTCTTCCGCGAGCGCCTGGGCGGTACGCCCGCCGCCCACGTGGAGTCGGTGCGTCTGGAGGCGGCGTGCGCGCTGCTGGAGGCCGGGGAGAGCGTCACGGGGGCGGCCGAGCGCTCGGGCCTGGGCAGCGACGAGTCGCTGCGCCGGGTGTTCTGGCGGCACCTGGGCCTGACGCCCTCGGCCTACCGGGACCGTTTTCGCACCGCCCGGCGCGAGCCGAGGCCCCCGGAGCAGGACCGCGCTTCCCGGACGGTACGCGGGAAGGGTTCGTGAAGGGCCGGGGCTTCGGCACGGACGCGGCGGGGGGGCGAGTGTTCTTCACCCGTCGGCGCTGATCAGCGCCGCACCCTTGCCGTGAAGCCTGCGCACATCGGGTGTTCCGCCCTGAGAGATCGGGGACACGGGAGGCGGAGGGCCGGTCCCCTCCGGGCTTCCGCCTCTCTCCGTTCAGACGCCGTGCCAGGACCGCCACAACGCCGCGTAGGGGCCGCCCGCGTCGACGAGCGCGGCGTGGGACCCCTGTTCGGTGATCCGGCCGTCCTCCACCACCGCGATCCGGTCGGCGTCGTGCGCGGTGTGCAACCGGTGAGCGATCGCGATCACCGTCCGCCCCTCCAGCACCGCCGCCAGCGAGCGTTCCGCGTGCCGGGCCGTCGTCGGATCCAGCAGCGAGGTCGCCTCGTCCAGGATCACCGTGCGCGGATCGGCCAGCACCACCCGCGCCAGCGCCACCCGCTGCGCCCGGGCCGGGTCCAGAGCCACCCCGCCCGGACCCAGCGGGGTGTCCAGACCCCCGGGCAGCGCCACCGCCCAATCGGGGTCCACCACCGTCAACGCCGCCGCCAGGGTCGCGTCGTCGGCCTCCTCGGCCGCGATCGCCAGGTTCTCCCGCAGCGTTCCCGCGAACACGTGGTGCTCCTGGCTCACCAACACGATCCGCTCGCGCGACTCCCGTGGTCCCAGGTCGGCGACGGGGACCCCGCCCACCAGCACCCGGCCCGAACGCGGTGCGTCCGACCCCGCCAACAACCGGCCCA
This sequence comes from Nocardiopsis lambiniae, assembly GCF_031845465.1. NCBI lineage: Bacteria > Bacillati > Actinomycetota > Actinomycetes > Streptosporangiales > Nocardiopsidaceae > Nocardiopsis > Nocardiopsis lambiniae. The sequence continues at coordinate 235,737 of NZ_JAVREP010000009.1, forward strand.
GGGTGGTCTTGCCCGCCCCGGAGGGCCCCACGATCGCCCACCGCTCACCCGGACGCACCGTCAGATCGATCCCGCGCAGCACGTCCCGGCCGTCCGCGTAGGCGTGGTGGACGTCGCGGACCTCGATCCGGTCGTCCACCGGCGTCGGGCCCTCCGGCCGTGGCTCCCCGGCGACCTCGCCCACTCCGAACACCCGGGCGAACGACGCCCCACTGCGCTGGAGCTGCTCGATCCAGATCATGATCCAGCCGGCGGCGTCCTGCACCCGGAGCATGTACAGGCAGCAGGTGACCACCACACCGAGCGCCACCCGGCCGTCCAGGTACAGCAGCCCGCCCACCAGGAGGGCGACCACCGCGGGTACGGAGAACGCCAGATCGGTGACCGGGTACAGCACCGATCTCAGGCGCAGCGTGCGCCGCCGGGCCCGGTACACCTCCACCGCGTCCCGGTCGGCCCGCGCGATCCGCCGGCCGCCCAGAGCGAACGCCTCCACCGTGCGTGCGCCACGCACGGTCTCCGTGACCCCCTCGACCGCCGTCGAACCGGCCGCGCCCTCCGCCAGATAGGCGTCCCGGGACCGGCGCAGGTACCAGCGCACCGCGAGCCAGGTCGGTGGCACCCCGATGAGCACCGCCGCCCCCATCAGCGGGCTGAGCCAGAACACCCCGGCGAGCAGGAAAAGAATCCGCAGCGACGCCGGGACGATGTCGGGCACCGCCGTCCGCAGTGTCGTCCCCACGGCGGCGACGTCCGCCGTCACCCGTGTCGTGAGGTCTCCGGTGCCGGACCGCTCCACCACCCGGGCGGGCAGTGCCAGCACCCGGTCCACGAAGTCCTCGCGGAGCCCGGCCAGCGCCCGCTCCCCGAACCGGAAGGCGCTCAGCTTCGCGTACCGGTTGAGCACCAGGTGCGCCATCGCGCACACCACGGCCACCGCCGCCAACCCGTCCACCGCCGACACCGTCGCGGTGCCCGCCTCCAGGAGGTCGACGATCCGCCCCACCAGGTACGGGCCCGCCAACCCGATCCCGGCGGCGGCGCAGGTGACGAGCACCATGCGCAGCAACGGACCGCGCTCGGCCTCCATCAGCCGACGCAGCTCATCCCGCACGACCTCGCGCGAGGCCACCGGCAACGCCGCCGTCATCGGGTGTCCTCCTCGTCCGCACCCCCGCAGCACCAACGCCCGGTAGTCGGCGCGGTCCGCGACCAGTTCCCCGTGCGAACCCTCCGCCGCCACCCGACCTTCGACCAGGAGGAGCACCCGATCGGCGCGGTCCGCCAGCAACGGCGAGGTGCCGACGATCACCGTGGTGGCACCCCGGCGTTCCGCCCAGAGCCGACCGGCGATGGTGGCCTCGGTGTGCGCGTCCACCGCCGACGTCGGCTCCACCAGGATCAGCACCTCCGGATCGGCCAGCACCGCGCGGGCCAGCCGTACCCGTTGTCGTTGCCCGCCCGACAGATCGCGCCCCTGCGCCTCCACCGGAGAGTCGAGCCCGTTCGGCAGCGACTCCACCACGTCCGTCACCGCCGCCGTGCCCAACGCCGTACCTATCTCGGCCTCCTCCCGGTCGCCGTGCGCGTCGACGACCTCGCGCAGCGACCCGGCGAACAGGTGGGCGTCGTTGTCGGACACCAGGATCCGTCGACGCACCACGGCCCGGTCCACGTCGCGCAGGGGCACCCCGCCCCAGGTCACCGACGAGTCGACGTAGCCGCCCAGCCGATCCGCCACCTCGGCCGCCACTGCCGGATCGGCGCTCACCAGCGCGACCATCGACCCCACCGGCACCCGCACCCCCGACTCCGGGTCGACCAGCTCGCCGGGGCCCTCCGGCGCCGGAGCCGAGCCGTCGCCGAACCTTTCCGGCTCCACCCGCAGCAGCCGCAGCACCCGTGTCAGCGACACCTGGCCCCGACTGGCGTCCGTGGCCGTCTCCACCAGGGAGAACACGGGAACGATCAGCACCGCCGCGTACCCGTACACCGCGACGGTCTCGCCCACGGTGATCTCCCCGGCCACCGCCAGCCGGGCGGCGACCCAGGTGATCACGGCCGTGAACACCACCGGAGCGCATCCGCTGATCTCCTCGAACCAGCTCGTCGACGATCCCAGCCGGTACCCGGTGACCACCAGTTCCCCGGACCCCTCCCGGTACCGCCGGGCGAACCGTTCCTTCCCGCCGATCCCGCACAGCACCCGCAGCCCGCCCACGATGTCCCCGGCCAGAGTGGTGAGCGCGCCCTCCCGGTCCCGGTGCTCGTTCTGCCGCGTGTGCATCCGTCCCAGGAACGGCGCCAGCACCGCCGCCGTGAGCGGCAACCCGACGATCACCACCAGTGCCACCAGTGGCGAGAAGCCCCACAGGATGACCGGTACGACCACGCAGGCCACGACGCTGCCGACGCCCGGCCCGAACAGGGTGAGGATCTGTCCGATCCGGCCCGCGTCCAACGACTGCGCCACCGACAGGTCACCGGAGGAGGTCCTCCGCGACAACGGCGCGCCCACCCGGGCCGCGTGCCGGGCCAACGCCCGCGTGGTGTGCAGGGAGGCGTGCGTCCGGACCATCGTCATGGTGCGGTGCCGCATGATCGAGGCGATCGCGGTGACGACCAGGACTCCGGCGAAGGCGCCGGTCCACCACAGCAGCGCCGCCCGGTCGCCGGCCCGCAGCCCCTCGTCCACGGCCCGGGAGATCAGAGAGGGCGGTGCCAACAGGCTGAACGTCCACACGACGCCCCAGAAGGACCCCAGTGCCACCCGCCCGGGTTGCGCCCTGGTCAACCACCACAGGTAGCGCACGGGTCCGCGTGTGTCGGGGTCGCTCACCTCCGCCAGCGGGGACCGACCCGGTGGGGACCGGTCGGGCACGGCCGATCGGGGGGCTCGGGTGTCGGTTCCCGTCACGGTCCCACCTCTTTCCCGGAGATCCCTTTCATGGAACCAGTGCCGTCCGTTCACCGGAAGACGCCACCGGTTCCTGTGGATGAACCCCGTCGAACCCGCCCCGGTGTTCTCTCGGGAGTCACACCCTCACCAGGGGATGGTCGAATTCGCATCCGAGATCCGGGACCCGCACCGGACCCTTGAGGCCTCTCAGAAGGGCACGCGCCCGATTCCTTCTCCGGGAGACCGTGAAGACCTCACCGTAGGGCCCGCATGACGAGATCGCCGTCCGCGTCACGGACCGGACGGTTCTGCGACCGAGGTGGACCCCCCTCGGAACCGGGCCATCGCGATCGCGCCGATGATCGGTCCCGGAACGAGCGCCAGGAAGGCGTACCGCCAGTCCGTCGCTTCGGCGACCAGCGGCACCAGCTGGATGCTGAACACGGTGAGCGCGAAGCCGATGGCGGTCTGCGCACTCAGCGCGGTGCCGACCATGGACCGGTCCGCGACCTCGGACAGCGCGGTGGAGAACACGCCGGAGTCGGCGATCACCGATGCTCCCCACAGGGCGCAGAACACCGCGAGCACCGGTGCGGGTGAACCGAACGCCAACGGTGACAGGACACAGCAGGCGCCGCTGACGGCGAGCGCGGTGACGGCCGCCCGGCTCCGCCCGTAGCGGTCCGCCGCCCATCCGCCGACCAGACACCCCGCGAACCCGAACACCCCCATCGCCACGAACACCATGACCTGCTGGTATCCGGCGAACGAGGCGGAGGCCGGGGCGTGGAGCACGAAGACGGGAATCCACGTCCACAGCGCGTAGAGCTCCCACATGTGCCCGAAGTAGCCCAGGTTCACGAGCAGGGTCTCCCGTTCGGACAGCATGCGCAACGCGTAGCGGGGGCGCAGGACGACCGCCCGGCTCGCGAAGTGGGGGCCGGCGCGCACGGCGGTGAGCGCGATGACCGCCCCCACGCCGCCCACGACCGCGGTGGCCTGGAGAACCTCCCGCCATGGCAGCACCGCGAGGCCGCCGATGAGGTGCGGTAGTGCCGAACCGAGGGTCAGGGCACCGATGAGCAGACCCATGGACAGGCCCCGGCTGGAGGAACCGGCCCAGGAGGCCATCAGCTTCATGCCCGTGGGGTACACGCCCGCCAGGAACACGCCGGTGAGGAACCGCAGCGCGATCATGGACGGCAGGTCCTGGGCGAAGAGCGCCACCACGGACGTGCCGGCCGCCGCCAGGGCCGCGCTGGTGCCGAGCAGCAGGTGCAACGGCATGCGGTCGGCCAGGTTCAGCGCCGTCGAGGCGAGTGCCCCCGTCACGAAGCCGAGCTGTACCGACCCGGTCAGCCACACCGACGCCGTACTGGAGATCCCCAGATCGTGCTGCACGCTCGGCACGACCGCCGACACCGAGAACCACACGGCGAGCGCGAGCACCTGTGTGACCGCGATCAATCCCCGCTGTGCGCCTGACGTCCTCATCGAATCCCCTCGCCCGGTCCGCGAGCCGTACGGACACGGCGGCCTTGGGACACCGTCTCAAACCCGGCCGGAGGACCCCCGGACCCGGCTGGTACGAGCGCCCCGTGTCCCGGTCGGGCCCCGTCGTGGACCGGCCCGCTACCGACCCGTCCCGGGGGCCGGCCGCTCCCGTTCCGCCTCGCCCAGAGCGTCGAGGAAGAGGCGCGCGTCCTTCCTGCCCCGAGCCGTCAGCGGCAGGGCCACGGTCAGCATGGAAGTGAAGAGCACGAATCCGAGGAGGTTGCCCCACGGGACCGCGAGGATTCCCTCCGGCCAGGGGAACCGGGCGAGGATCGACCACGCGTTCATGCCGAAGCCGATGAGGAAGACGATGAGGGGAAGACGCAGGGTGAGCCAGGGCGACCGCCTGAGAACGTTCTCCGCGGCGACCCGGGCGGTTCCGTCCGCCGGTGTGTCCCCGGTGGGCCGATGTCGCCTCACCGCCCGTGCGGCGGCCCGCCGTGTCGCCATGGTCGCGCCCGGTGGCGGGAACCCGGCCTGACCGCCCATGGCGTGCCACATGAACAGGCCGAACCCCACCCCGGAGAAAAGCCCCGTCAGCAGGAAGACCACCACCCACACCAGGGGCACACCCTCACCCGTCAGGGAGCCGGATCCGAGGAAGACCATGGTCACCGCGAACGTCACGCCCATGGCGAGGCCGAACCCGCCCGAGCAGATCCACAGGACGAGCATCCGCCTGCGCCGTGCCGAGGCCACCCGGTCCGGTGCGGGAGGAGAGGGAGCGGGGGTCAACGGTCCTCCTGGAGGTTCAAGGGCTCGACGAGAAAAGGAAGAGCAGGGCGCGGGCCCGCCTCCTGCGGTGCGCGATCAGCGGAAACGCCACGACCAGGTACGACGCGCACACGGCGGCGGAGGTCAGGTAGGTGGTGGCGAACCCGAACGACCCCTCGCCGATCCGGGCCACACCCAGAAGGGTGAAGAGCGGTACGGCGAAGCCACAGAGCACGCCCTGCCAGGGGTGCCCCACCGGTGCGTCCATGACCGATCGCGCGTACCGCGCCGCCGCCCGATCGACCTCCGCGTCGCCTCCGAGGCGGCCCAGGCGGACCAGGCGCTGAGCCTCCCGGAACCGCTCGCGGTCCCCGTCGAAGGTCGCCCGCCGCACGTCCGATTCCGTGCTCCAGACCCCGATCACCACGGACGACACCGCGCAGAGGGCACCGACCAGCCACGGCACCGCGTCGGGCAGCCCGAATCGATCCTCGGTCGATATCGGCACGGTCAACAAAACCGTCACCAGCCCCGTGACGGTTCCGATGATCGCCCCGTACGAGCGCGGGTGGTCCTGGGCGAACCACTGCACCGCGAGCGGCATCAGGTGCCCGGGCAGGAGCCGGGACGGAGCGCCGCTCATCGGCCGGACCCCCTCATCGCGTCCCCGGCCCGCACTCGGGCCATCGCCGCCCCCACCCACGCAGTGGTCCCGCCCTCGGGCAGGTCCCGCGGTCGAAGGAACGAGGACACGAGACGGAGGAACAGCAGGGCTTGGAGGACCAGCGGTCCGCCCGCGAGGAGCCCACTCGGGTATTCCGCGGATGCCACGACCTCCGGCCCCGGCGTTCCCGCACCGAACAGGGCCCGGGTTGCCGGGACGCTCGGGTGGAACTTCGCCAGGAAGGGGAGGGCCGCAGTGCTCGCCGCCGCGCCGATGAGGTGATGAAGAGTGATCGAACTGCGGAGACGCCATTTCTCACAGCTCTCGGAAGCCATGACGGGAACGGCCGTGGGCTGGGGCAAGGGGGGGTCCCTCCGGACCCGGGAAGGGGATGCGGGGCGGTCGGGCCGTCACCGCGCCGCCGCCCATTCTAGAAAACGCGGAAAGCGAGTCCCACGGCGTACTCCCTCGCGGATGATCGAACCCTCGTATCACGACTCCCCGTTTTCGGTTGACCGGGCCAACGGTCATCGTCGTGCCTTTTCGTGCGGATCCGGTGCGGCCCGATCGGCGTCACCGAACCGTCGCCGACCCCGGTCGCACGTCCGTCGCCGGCGTTCTCGTCGTCCCGGTGGTGCCACCCTCGGCCGGTCCTTCGGCCGTTCCCTCGGCCGGTTCGGCACCGCGTGGCCCCTTATCGGTCCGCTTCCCCGTCCCTGTCGAAGAGGACCCCGATCACCGAACGCGCGAGGGACTCGGGGTCCCCGTCCGCGCTCTCCGGAAGGGAGCCGCTCAGCCAGAGTTCGGCGAAGCCGTGCGCGAACGACCACGCGGCGATCGTGGTCGCCCGGACCCGTTCGGGGTCGGGCGACAGTGCTCCGGCACTGGCGGCGAGCGCGGCGGCGGCGCGTTCGCGGGCCGGCCGCATGCCCTCGTCGTCCGTTCGGTAGAGCTCGGGGCGGAACATCACCTCGAAGTGGGAACGGTGGTCGATGGCGAAGCGGATGTAGGCCAGGCCGACCTCCGCCGGTTCCCCGGCCGCCGCCTCCAGGGTGTCCGCGAACAGCGCGAAGCCCTCGGCGGCCACGGCCGTCAGCAGTCCCGTCTTGTCGCCGAAGTGATGAGCGGGGGCGGCGTGCGAGACACCCGCACGGCGGGCCAGCTCGCGCAGGCTCCACCCGGTCGGGCCGACTTCCCCGGTCGCCGCCAAGGCGGCGTCGATGATGGTGCGCCGCAGGTCACCGTGATGGTAGGTCCGCTGGGCGATCCTTCCCACCTCCCCGTTCCGAAGGTCGCGTTAGCGGATCCACCATATCTTTCCATTGACAAGATTCAAGTGTGGCAGCAATCTTGTCATTGAAAAGATTGGAGGCCGCACATGGCTCCCCTCATCGCCTTGACAGGTGGTACCGCGTTCCTGTGGCTGCTCGGCCTGGCCGGAGTGGAGGCGCTGGACTGGCGGACCGCGTTGCGCGGCGGCCTGGCCCTCATGTTCGTCCTGACGGGGGTGGTGCACTTCCTGCCCTCGTGGCACCGCGATTTCGTCGCCATGATCCCGCCGACGCTTCCGTATCCGTCCTTGCTGGTCACCGTCACCGGTGCCCTGGAGCTGGTCGGAGCCGCCGCCCTGCTGTTCCCGCCCACCGCCCGGTTCGCGGCGATCGGTCTCGCGCTGCTGCTGCTCGCCATGTTCCCGGCCAACGTCTCGGCGGCCCGCCGGGGTGTGTCCCTGGCGGGAAAACCGGCGACCCCGCTGCCGGCCCGCACGGCCATGCAGGTCGTCTTCGTCGGCGCGGCGGTGCTCGCCGCCGTGTGAGTCACGGCCGCGCGCACGAGAAAAGGACCCCACCCGTTCTTCCGGATGGGGTCCTTTTCCCGTGCGCGGAAGCGCCCCGGGTCAGACGGTGGTGCGGGCGGCGAGGAGTCGTGCGACCACCGGATCCTCGCGGTGGATCCGCTCGAAGACCTCGACGAGGGTCGAAGAGGCGGCGAAGTGGACGCGGCGACCCTTGCGGGTGAGTTTCAGTTGGAAGGCGCGACCGTCGCCGTCGACACGGCCGCGGTCGACGAGGCCCTCGTTCTGCATCTGGGTGACGAGCCGGGAGATGCGCGGCTGGGAGCGGTCGATCGCCTTGCAGACCTGCGACAACGGGGTCCAGCCGCGATTGCCTGCCAGGTGGGTCATGATCTCGTACGCGCTCAGGCAGATGGAGTGCCGGTCGCCCAGAGCGGTCTCGATATCGGCGGTGGCCGCCTCGATGGGGCGGGCGACACCGAGCCAGGCGTCCAAGGCGCGCCCGGCCGCCACGGCGTTACCGATAACCGATTCGGTGTCGCGGTCATCGTGTGAGGTCACGGCCGTTCCTTTCACTGAGATCCGCCTCCGGGGCTTGCACTGTATGCGCTGGCATGTACTCTATCAAACGCAAAAACATGCTCGGGCATACATTATTTCAGGACGCCCCAATCCAGACCGGAAAGGTCCGCACCGATGACGGAGAAGACGCATCCGGAGGTCACGACGACCTCCCCGCCCGCATCACCGCCGACGAAGGCGCCATGGTCGGCCCTGGCGATCGCGGGCATCGCGCAGATGCTCATCATGCTCGACTCGACCATCGTCAACGTCGCGCTGCCGTCGATCGGCCGCGATCTACAGGCCGACGCCGTCTCCCTGCAATGGACGATCAGCGGCTACGTCCTCACCTATGGCGCGCTGCTGTTGTTCGGCGGCCGTCTGGCGGACACCATCGGCCGGCGCAACGCCTTTCTCGTCGGTCTCGTCGTGTTCGGCGTCGCCTCCCTGGCCTGCGGTGTCGCCGGGAACGAGGCGACCCTCGTCGCCGCACGCCTCGGCCAGGGCGTCGGCGCCGCGGTGTTGTCGGCCTCGGCGCTGTCGATCATCGTGGCCACCTACGGCCGGTTCCCCTCCCAGCTCAATACGGCTCTGACCGTGTGGAGCGGCCTGGGGGTCATCGGTGCGACGGTCGGCGTCATCCTGGGCGGACTCATCGTCGAATCCCTGTCCTGGCGGTGGGCGTTCCTCATCAACATCCCCATCCTCCTCGGCGTCCTCGTCGCCGCGCTCGCGCTGCTCGCCCCTATGCGGGGCGCCGACGGCACGAAGATGCGCGTTCCGACCGCGCTCGTCGCCACCCTCGGCATCGGGCTGCTGTGCTTCGGTTTCATCCAGCTCCAAGAGGGACTCGGCGAACCGTGGCCGTGGTTCGCGCTCGTCGTCTCCGTCGTGCTCATCACCCTGCTCGTGCGGCATCAGAACCGTGTCGCCGACCCGCTGCTTCCGGTGTTCCTCCTGCGCGACCGTGCCTACGCGTGGGCCGGGTTCGGGCTCGTGCTGGCGGCCACCCTCATGCTCGGAGCCCTGTACCTGGCGAGCAACCACCTCCAGAACGCCCACGCCATGACCCCCTTGGAGACCGGTCTCGCCCTGCTGCCGCTCTGCTTGGGATCGCTCATCTCGGCGTTCGCGATCCCCGGTCTCGCGGGGAGGATCGGGATGGCCCGGATCTATCTGCTCGGCGTCCTCGTGCAGCTGGCCTCGATCGCGGTGATCGTCATCGCGACCGCCTCGGGGATCGGCGACGCCACCGTGGTGATCGCCGCGCTGGCGGTGTTCGGCCTCGGCCTGCCGACGATGTTCGTGCCGCTGTACACCTTCGGCTCGGCTCCGATCCCCGAGACCCACGCCGGGGTCGGATCGGGGTTGCTCAACACCTTCAACGAGGCCGGCGCCGGCGTCGGCCTGGCGATCGTCGCTCCGATCTCCACGGCCGTGATCGCCGCCCGTGTCGGTACCGGAGACGTCGCGGCGGAGGCCGCCGCGGCCGGAACCCACGCCGGGTTCTGGGTCCTGGCCGTGGTCTCACTGCTGACCGGTGTCACCGCGATCGCCCTGAGCCGCATCTCCCGAGCGAACGCCTGACCGGGCACCGTGACCCCGGGGCGGGGGGGGGGGGGGGGGGGGGCCCCCCGCCCACCACCCGCCTCCGTCGTTCTCCGGTCACCTGGTCAGTTGCAGGGGGTCGAAGTCGTTGTCGACCGACCATTTGCGCACCGGGTCGAGGGAGTCGATCAGTGAACGGCCCAAGGAGGTGATCTCGTAGCGCACTCCGGGTGGCCGGGTGTCGACGACCCGTCGATCGATGAGCCCGGCGTTCTCAAGTGAGCGCAGGGTCATCGCCATCGTCTTGACGTGGCCGCATCCGATCTCACGTTGCAGCCGCCCGAACCTCATCGGCCCCGGCCGTAACGTCAGCAGCACGGCGACCGCCCACTTCTTCGACATCAATGTGAGCAGGCCGTGCAGTGACCGCCACTCTTCTCCGCTGCTCCAGTCCTCGTGTTCGCCGTCGACCAAAGCGCTCCCCCCTGAGAATGTCCCTCTTGCCCCATGATGTCGCCAATGACACTAGGGCTCCCGTTCGACATATACACGGTTGAATGTCCTATCTCAAGTGCGTAAATATGACTGGGCATGGAGTTTTCGACCGAACGGGAGTTCACTTTGACTTCGCCTGTAACGACCGCTGCCGAGCGCGTCCTACGCCTCCCCGACATTCCGGCCGCCACTGATTCCTACCGGTCAGTAGGTGTCACCACCCGGATCGTTCTCGACGGTGGTGCCCGGACGCTGCTGATCGCCGCGGACGGCACCGCACGCTCCGTCACCGAAGCGAACCCGACCATACCGGTCGGTAACCACGAAGTCGCCGATCCCGACGACTCCGCGTGGCCGGTTCCGGACATCACCGTCGAGCTCTCCGGAGAGGATCTCCTCGCCTTGGCCGATGGCCGACTCACCGTGCTGCGGGCCCTCACCACATCCCGGATCGCCGCGCGCGGCCCGATCTTCGCCGCCATCGGCGTCGCCCACGCACTCACCCACCTGTGACCCGGACAAGCCACCCGAGGAGACCCACCATGACGATCTCTATCCGCCCCGACCTCGACGACCTGCACACGCTCCCCAAGGGACACCGCGACTCGGTCCGGCGACTCGGTGAGTTCGCGCGTGAGCGCGTCGCCCCGACCGCCGGTGAGCGCGATCGCGCGCCGATCGGCACCGTCGACTGGGATCTCGTCGGCGAGGCGCGGGACCTCGGGGGCCTGCGGATGGGCCTGCCCGAGGAGATGGGCGGTCTCGGTCTGGGTGCCGAAGGCCTCGGACGCGTCCTTGAGGAGTTCGCGGCGGCCGACCCCGGTTTCGCGCTCATCCTCGGCGCGACGGGTCTGTTCCAGACGCCGATCGTGCTCGCGGGCGATGAGCGGCTCATCGCCGAGTACCTCATGCCGTTCCTGGGAGACGCGCCGTTGCTGGGGTGCAACGCCGTGGCCGAAGAACTCAACGGCACCGACCTGGTACTGGCACAGAACGCGCCGTACGCCACCGACATGACGACGGCGACCCTGCGCGGTGACCATTACGTGCTGTCGGGGAAGAAGAAGTACATCACCAACGCGCCGGTCGCCCGCTACGCCACGGTGATGGCCAACGTCGCCGGACACCCGGGATCGACCGGCCTCACGTGCTTCATCGTCGACCTGGAGTGGGACGGGGTCCGGCGAGGCGTCACCCACGACAAGTTCGGTTACCGCACGGCTCCGGCCGGAGAACTGATCTTCAACGATGTCTCCGTGCCGGTGGAGAACGTCATCGGCGACGTGCTCGGCGGATGGGACCTCAACACCACGCAGGGCAATATCTGTCGGGTCACCTGTGCGGCGATCGCGACCGGTTTGGCGCGCCACTCGCTCGAACGGGCGCTGGAATGGGTGACCGAACGCCGGCAGGGCGGTGGAACACTGTTCCGGCACCAGATGACGGCGCGGAAGATCGCCGACATGGCCGCGGCCGTCGAGTCGGCGCGGGCGCTGTGGGTCAACGCCGCCCGCACCGTCGACACGACGCTGCCGGTCCCGACCTACGAGCCCGCCATCGCGAAGATGGTCGCGGACCGGGCCGCGGTCGACAACGCCAACATCGCGATGTCGCTCATCGGAGCCCAGGCGTTCCAGCGGGACGACGACATGGAGCGGATCCTGCGGGACAGCTTCGGCCCGCGGATCTACGAGGGCTCCCCGGAGGCCCTGGCCATGACGATCACCGATGTCCTGTGCGTCGGGGACGAGCGGCGATGACGTTCTCCACACTCGAACGTGTGGCCGCCGCCGGCACCGACGTGAACTTCGCCCGCGTCGAGCGGTCACTCATGGGGGAGCCGGTCTACCTCGGCGTCGGGCTCGACGGCAGCCTGACGATGACGGTGCGCGGAGACCATCTGCCGACTCGTTATCGACTGGCGCTGGGAGCGTTCCGGTTCTCCCAGTACCTGCGCCTCGGCTGGATGGACCCGGCTCGGGCCGCCGCCGGCGGACGGTACATCGACCGGCCCGCCCACGACCCGCGGCGGGACCTGCACACGCTGGTCGTCGACCGCTCTGACGGGACACTGGTCGGATACGTCGGACTGTCGCAGCCCGAACGGTTCGGGCTCGAAGCCGACTATGCCGTGCGCGTGGACGTCGACCTCGCCCCCGGGACCGAACGTCGACGCTTGTGGGAGGCCAAACGGCTCGTCCGGCGCGTGGGAATGGGGCACGGCCAACTGGCGCGCAACGCCCCATGGTGGGCGCTGCTCGCGCTCACCCGCGCCGTCACCGGTCTTCGAGAAGGCGGTGAGCTCGCGGCCATGATCGGCGACGGCGCCCCGGACGGCAGTCCGGCCATGCTCTCCCTTCTGGACTACGACGTGCGCACGATCGTGGCCGAGGCCCGGGCCGAGAACCTGTCGGGGTTGTACGGCCCGATGTGGCGACGGGGCGTCTCCGCGGTGCCTTTCCACGCCGTCCCGCACCCGAGGCAAGGCCCGCTGCTCCACCGCTTGGAGAACTTCCTGGCGATGGGACGCACGGGGTCGGTGCGCGATCTCCTGCGAACGAAAGGACATGCCGATGCGTGACGTGACCACCGAGGCCGAGGCCCGCGCACTCTCGGCCGACGACTTCTACCGGCACCTGGTGGCCCGTAACCGGGGCCTGGTGTCGGTCGAGGCGCAGCGGGCCGTTCGCCGCACCCGTGTGCTGGTGGCGGGGTGCGGGTCGATCGGTGGCGCCGCGATCGAGCCGCTGGCCAGGATCGGTTTCGAGAACCTGCACCTGGTCGACTCCGGGACCTACGAGCTCAACAACCTCAACCGACAAAGGGCGTGGGTACGCGACATCGGAGAGAACAAGGCCGCCGTCGCCGCCCGGGTCATCGGGGAGATCAACCCGCACGCCCGGGTCTCGGTGACCGTCGACGGCATCACCGCCGACAACGCCGACGCGTTCGTCGCCGACGCGGATCTCATCATCGACGGTGTCGATGTGACGACGATGTCCGGTCTGCGGGCCAAGCTCTCCCTGCACGAGGCGGCGCTGGCGCATCGGAGGCCGCTCGTCACAGGCTGGGACCTGGCAGGGATGCTGTGCGCCGAACACATCGACTACCGCCGTGAGAGACGCGTCTTCGGCGGGGCGATCACCTCGGACGACCTGGATCGGCTGTCGGTATGGGAGTCCATCGTGCGCATCGCGCCGATGCGGGCCATGCCGTCGGAGATGCTCGCCGAACTCGCCGACAACCTGCACGATCCCGACTACGGCGTCCCCCAACTGCCCGAGGCCGCCTGGCAGTTCGGATCCCTGGCCTGCCACATGGCGGTCCGTATCGCGGCCGGTCGGCCGATCCCCCCCAGGGTCGGCGTCGATGTCCACGCCATCACCCGGCCTCTGCGCGAACGGGTCCGCGACACCGTCGTTCGGCCTGTTCGGTACCTGAGGTTCGCGCGGGCACTCGGTCTGGCGAGCACCGTCCGCGCGACCGTCCCCCGACCCCTGCTCCAGTTCTCCTGAGGATCACGAATGACCACGATGACCACCGAAACCCCGTCCGCCGTGGACTACCGGCCCCCGCAGGACATCATCGAACTCACCGAACACGAGACCGCGGCCATCGTCGCCGCCGCCCTCGAACTCTTCGGTCGACACCGACACCGACACCTCCATGAGGAGGCCCTGCTCTACGACGTCGAAACGGTCGCCGGCCGCCTGCCCTCGCGGTTGCAGACCGAACTGCGCCGCTTCCGAGACCACGGCAATCCGGACGGTGCTCTCGTCATCGACGGGATTCCCGTCGAGACGAACGTGCCGACCCCGGCGGGGGACGGGCCGGACCCGCACTGGTCCCTGGTCCCGGTGACCACGTTCGCCCAGATGATGGTGATGAGCGTCCTCGGGTCGGTGATCGGTTACCGCGACGAGAAGGAGGGCCGTCTCGTCCAGGACGTGTTCCCCCGGGTCGGGCAGGAGAGGCGACAGGAGAATTCCGGCTCGGTGCTGCTCGAATTGCACACCGAGGACGGGTTCCTCGACCGTCCTCCCCACTACCTGTCGTTGATCTGCGTGCGCGGTGACCACGACGCCGTCGCCGCGACCCTCGCGTGCGGGATCCGCCGTGTGCTGCCGTCCATCCCGGCCGACGTCGTCGCCGTCCTGCGCCGGGACCGCTTTCAGATCGCTTTCTCGACTTCGTTCACCGGAGGGAGGGAGGACATCTGGAGCAGACCGCTCGCCGTGCTCACCGGCCCCATCGACGACCCTCACCTCACCGTTGACTTCCACGGCATGGTGGGGCTCGACGGGGAGGCCCAGAACGCCCTCGACCGGCTGCGCGAACTGTTCTTGGAGAACGTCGTCGGTGCGGTCCTGCGTCCCGGGCAGTTGATGATCGTCGACAACCGGGTGGCCGTTCACGGCCGGACCTCGTTCGAGCCGCGATACGACGGCACCGACCGGTGGCTGCGCCGGTGCTTCTCGGTGAGCGACCTGCGGACGGTGCGCGACCAGGCCGACCACGGGCGGGCCCTGCGGAGCGGTGGCGAGCGGCACCGACGTATCACCGCCTCCCGCGCCTGACGACGCCGGTCCGGGCCGGCCGTGCCATGACTCGGCCACGGCTGGATTCAGGGCCCGGGACACCGGGGTCGCCCGTCGTGTTCGCGAACCCGGGTGCGTTCCGCGGACGCCGCCCGCCGGGGTGGGCGTCCGCGGAACACCCCCTATCGCTCGCGCCCCTCCTCGCTCTCCAACAGGGGGCGAAGGGGTCTTCGCACAGTGGACCGTGGCGCTCCCACGCGATCGACTCCTCCTCGCTCAGCAGGCAGGAGTCCAGTAGGGAGAGCAGCCGTGGCACGTTCACGCCCAGACCGGTGAACGCGAGGTGCCGGCAGCGGTCCCCCGTGCGCGGGTGCCAGTCGAACATGTCGCCCGGGCCGCGGAGTCCGGCGGCCAGGGAGCGTTCCGGCGCAGGCAGAGCGGCCGGCCAGGGGCCGCTGGGTTCGAAGGAGAGTGAGAGGCCGACCGCCTCCCAGGACAGCATCGTGCCGGGTCTGCTCGCCAGCCACAGGCGGCCCCGGCTGCGCAGGCTCGCACCGGTCATCTCGTCCAGTGCCTCGTAGAAGCGTTCGGGGTGCAGCGGGCGGAACCGACGCCACACCACGGTCTCCACCATGTCCTCCCCGGTCAGAGGGGGGACGGGAGGGAACACGGGCGACAGCCGGGTGGCGGCGCCGACCTCGTCGAAACGTCCGGAGAAGAGGGGGGCCAGTTCGCGCGGGGCGGGCTCGGTCCACAAACGGCCGAGGGGTTGAGGTGGGCGAGGAGGGACCGGCACAGCCGCACCTGGACGCCCTTCTGTCCGGCTCCGACCAAGGCGATGTGGTCGGCGTAGTCGACGTGACGCAGAAGGACCTCGGCCGTCGTGCGAGGGTCGTCCGCATGCGGGCGCAGACCGCGCGAGTACGCCATCTCGCCGCTCACCAGATCCGATACGCACCGGTGCGCGTCGACGGCCGTGATCACCCCGACCAGAGCGACGCCGGGACCCCCGCCGGCCGGGAACGTCAGTGATTCGGCCACTATCGCCGGGTCCATGCCTCCCGGGGCCTCCACGATCAGAGGCGCGCCCTCCCCGCCGCGTGGGACCCGGGCGGGATCGAAGCGCAGGACCGTCGCCTCGGGCGCGGCCTTCGCCAGATCGCGGACCACGCGGCTCCGCGCCTCCTCGTGGATACCGGACACGACCAGCGTTGGGGTGGGCCGACCATCGGTCACGGGTGTCCTCGCTCCTCGGTGAAAGGCAAGGCGGGCTCGGGGACGGTCCGCGGAACAGCGGGCCGGCCTGCGTCCGTCACCTCCCGGTTCGATGGAGTCGTCGCCTTGCGAAAATGAAAACCATTATCAATAATCGCTCATGTGCTCCCCCTGTCCACCCCGGGCACCGCCCGGCCCTCGCCCCGGATTCCTCTGCCCGGTCCGGGCCGCCACCTTTCCCGAAGGCTCACCGGAGCGGCGGTGGATCGCCGGCTCCGAGGTGCGTTTCCCCGCTGTCGGGCAACGGCGTACCGCCGTGGCGGGCGGCATCCGTCCCACCCGTACTCGGGGGCGGCGGACATCGGGCTCGACGGCGGTCACGTCCGCTCGACGCGCTACCCGGGTGGGCGTGGGGCACCCGTCGGGCGGCGCTCGACCGAACGCACGACGTGCTTCACGAGATCGTCCGTCGACGCACCGGCGTGTGGTCCGACTCCACCTGCGTGGTCGGCGTACATCACGCCCACGAGCGGCCCGCGGAAGGCGACGACCCTCACGATGACGCTCCGTAGCGGGTGGCGATCGCGGCGGCGCGATCGCGCAGGGAGGCGCGCAACCACTGCGGGGCCAGGGCCTCCGCGTCCGTGGCGAGCCGCCACAGCGCCCATTCGGCGTGCCTCGGATCCTGGAAGGTCACCTCCAGTCGCAGCCGACCCTCCTCGTCGGCCTCTTCGGCGAGGACGGCCAGCGCGGTGTCCACCAACTCCTCCCGCCGTGCCGGGTCCACCCGCACCAGCACGGTGACCTGGTCACCGCCGGTCCGGAACCGTGCGCCGCGTTCCTGCCAGGCCCGGTCCAGATCGACCCGGTCCGGTCGCTGCGCGGGTTCGGTGAGTTCCTCGGCGGCCAGCACCCGGGACAGTCGGTAGGTGCGGTCCGCGCCCGACCTCGTGGCCAGCAGGTAGCCCCGGTCGCGTACGGTGACCAGCCCGATCGGGTCCACCGTGCGCCACTTCGGGGTCTGGTCCACGGCCGCGTAGTGGATGCGCAGCCTGTGTCCGGCGAACACCGCGCGCCGGATCTCGGCCACGATGGCGTCGGACACCTCCTCGACGGCCGGTCGACGGGAGAGGAGGTCGGTCTCCGGGTCGATGAGCAGGCGCTCGGCCACGTCTGCCGCGGCGTCCCGATGGCTTTCGGGCAGCGCGTCGACCACCTTGAGCATGGCCGAGGCGAGCGCGGAGCCGAGACCGAACGCCTGGGCGCCGCGTCGGGATCCGGCGACCAGGAGGGCGAGGGCCTCGTCGTGGTTCAGTCCGGTGAGTTCGGCCCGGAAGCCGGGCGACAACGCGAAACCGCCGTGCCGACCGCGTTCGGCGTAGACCGGGACGCCGGCCGCGGACAGCGCCTCGATGTCGCGCAGCACGGTGCGGGTGGACACCTCCAGCTCGCGGGACAGCGTGGCCGCGGACAGCCGGCCGTGCCGGCGCAGCAGCAGGACCAGCGATACCAATCGGTCCGCGCGCATGCGAGAACTTTACAGGAATACATGACAGAGGATGTCGTGATTTTTTGGGAGGCTCAACGGAGTGGCCCTCGTACACCCGAGCGGTCACTCCCCACGGTCCGGACGCGCGGACGGTTCCCGCGGGGGTCGAACCCCGGCGGTCGAGCGCCGCCGGGTTCGGACCACCGTCGATTCCGGCCGCCACGGTCCCGGCCGTTCGCGATCCACGCACACGAAGGAGCATCGGATGGGGTCTCGACTCAACCCTTACATCGGTTACAAAGGGAACGCGCGGCAGGCGATGGAGTTCTACCGGGAGGTCTTCGGCGGCGAGCTGGAGATGGGCACGGTCTCGGATTTCGGCTCACCGGACTCGCCCGACGCCGACAAGCTCATGCACGCCCGGCTCGACACCCCGGACGGCTGCACGCTGATGGCCTGGGACGTCCCGGAGGGGGTGCCCCACCACCCGGGCGACAACGTCGCGGTCTACCTCGGCGGTGACGACGAACTCCGCGTCCACTTCGAGAAGCTGTCCGTCGGCGGCACCGTGACGATGCCTCTGGAGAAGCAGGCGTGGGGTGACGAGGCCGGCGCGCTCGTGGACCGCTTCGGCATCAGCTGGATGTTCAACATCACCGCTCGGCGATCCTGATCGACCACGGAGTCACCGCGCTCGAAATCCCGAACCGGTCCGCCACGGAGTCCTTCGGGTCCCGGACGGGCCCCGGGTCGCTCCTGGAGCGTTGCGAGCCACCGGGACCGGCACCTCTGCCGTCTCTGATGGTCGGTCACACGCAGTCAGCGGCCCGGACGGGCGAGCCTGAGCGGGCCGCTGCTGCTTACTCGCCCGGTGCCGCGATGGGTACCGGGTTCGGGGTCTTCATCACACCTGGAACAAGACACACCGGGCCTTCCTGACCGCCGATCCACCAACCGGCCGAGGTGCTCCGGTCGGCGGGAGCGACGATTCCGCCCGACAGGGGCCGACCATTGGGGACGATTGCCGCGTGAGGGGCCGGACGGTGATGATCCGGGCGAGCTGATCGGATTGACCGTCAACGAGATCCGCCGTCTGCACGCCCACTACCACCGGCCCGATCATGCCTGTTCGCATCGGGTTCGTTGGTCGTGGTGGAGACGCCGCCACCAGGCCCCGGCCCGCCGCTGCCACTACCAACGGCAGAGACGCCTCATCGATCACTGAGTAAATTCAACAGCGAAACCTGAGGAGAGAAGGACGGATTCCATGCGAATAGCTGTAGAAGGCATCGACGGCATAGACAAGAGCACCGCCCTCTCCTACTTGCGGGACCGGCTCGCCACCGACCGAAGCCTGCTCACCACCACGATGGCTCCGATCACACTCGAACTGATGAAGAGATTCGGTCGTGACGTGTACGGTGTCGAGCAGGCATACTGAGCCTTTTTCATCCTGAAGGTGCAGTTCACAGCCCCGTACCGGCCTCCCGAAACCCCTCGGGGACAGCAAGAAGCCCGTCGCAGAGGAGTTAACGACCGAGAAAACCCGGCACCAGAGCATCACGGCCCGGGCGAACCGGCGTCATCGGTCGGTGTCCTTGGGGTGGCGGGGTGAGGCGTAGACGAGCCAGAGGGTGCGGGCGTCGTCGTCAATGGCGTAGCGGACGCGGCCGCCGCTGGTGACCTCATACTCCCACTGTTCGAGATCGGCACCGTTGTGGCGGTGAGTTCCGAGGTCGCCGCGGAGGCGGTGCTGCCGGTCTGGACGGGCACGTGAGCGGGGTCCGGTGCGTAGGTCCTCGAAGCAGCGTCGGGTGTTGGCCAGGGCCAGACGGCACAACTCTTCCCAGCCGTGTACCGCGTCGGTGGTCGCGAAGCGGATCTCCCAGAGACCGTCAGGGGCGGGAACGGTGACGCGGTCGCCACGCTTGGGGCTCACGCGACGACGTCCACGGTGCCGAAGTCTCCGTCGGTGGGACGCTTCGCCTCTCGGTAGGCGTCGGGGTCGGCCTTGATGCGGGCGGTGGCGCGCCAGCCGGCAACGACTTCTTCGGCGTTGCCGTCCGTGCCGAGTTCGGCGGCGTCGGACAGGGCCCCGACGAGTTCGACGGTGAACTCGC
Organism: Nocardiopsis lambiniae; assembly: GCF_031845465.1. Classification (NCBI taxonomy): domain Bacteria; kingdom Bacillati; phylum Actinomycetota; class Actinomycetes; order Streptosporangiales; family Nocardiopsidaceae; genus Nocardiopsis; species Nocardiopsis lambiniae. Next base: position 255,329 of record NZ_JAVREP010000009.1, read on the forward strand.
GGACCTCCTCCTCGGTGAGATGGCGGACCCAGGGGAAGACCTCGGACATGGCCAGGAGCAGGGTGCGGGCTGTGGGGTCCTGCCGCATGAGGGCGAGGAAGAGCCGAGAGGCAGTCGTCAGCGACTGGTCGCGGCTGTCGGCCTTGTCAGCGGAGGTGAGGTAGAAGTCCGCCGAGTCGCGGTGGGTGACGCGGACCCGGCCGAGCCGTGCGGCCCGCGCCGCCACGTCCTTGGGGTGGCGGGAAAGGTCGGAGAAGGAAACGGTGTCCGGGTCGGTGACGGGCATACCGAAAGGATAGTTCAGAACGTGTTCTGATTCCAGGGGGTGGGGTTCTGAAAGCGGCGCCTTGACGGGATCGGCCTGCACTCGCGCGCTGCATGACCCGCACGGGAGCGGTTCTGATCTGCGCGCTGGCGGCTGGTGCGGGTGAGTGACCAGATCATCGAGGTAAGCCGGAACCTCTTGCCGAGTGGCTGTCCCGATTCTGGGAAGTGTGCTGCCGGCTATGGAGCGTGAGGCCGCCGAGACGACGGGCCGGTGCCTCGGCGGTGGCGCCGAGCGGGGCCGACGTGCGTGCTGAACACCGCATAAAAAGACCTGGGGTCTTCCAGCATGTGGAAAACCCCAGGTCGGAGCGCGGAGGATCGGGGATTTGAACCCCGGATGGGCGTAAACCCAAACCGCATTAGCAGTGCGGCGCCATAGACCTGACTAGGCGAATCCTCCTGGCTGCCCCAAGGGTACAGACACGTGGGCCCGCTGTGCAAAACGAATCCCGCCGATCGGTTCCCGGGGTGGTCCTCAGGCTCCCGCGAGACGGAGCCGGCGGCTCGTCGCGGGTGGGTCCGCGGCTGCGCACAGCGTCCACAACGCCGGCTCGGACGGGCTTCCCGGCCCGGCGTCGTAGGTGATGATCCGCTGCCCCGGGCCTCCCGGTATGTCCAACGTCTCGAAATCCTTCTCCATCCGGCCCACCATCGGGTGATCCATCCGTTTCACCCCGGACGTGCGGTGGCTTCCCCGTGCGGGCCGACGAATCCCATCGAGGACGACCTGTCGGTGTCGGTCAGCCGGTGGGTCAGACCCGTCGGAGAAGCCACCGCACATCCTCACGATCAGCCGGTGGTGCGCTCGATGATGAGGTCGGCGTCCCGGCGCAATCGGTCGACGGCCCGGGAGAGCGTGCTCTTGACCGTGCCGAGGGTGACGCCCATCCGTTCGGCGATCTGGGCCTCGGTGAGGTCCTCGTAGTAGCGCAGGATCACCGTCGTGCGCTGGCGGTCGGGCAGTTTGTCGATGGATCGGCGCACCACGTCCGCGAGGTCGCTGCGCCAGGTGGGGTCGTCGACCCGCTGCTCGGGGATCTCGTCGGTGGGGTACACGTCCAAATGGTTGCGACGCCATTCGGAGATCCGGGCGTTGACCATGGCCCGGCGCACGTACCCGTCGCGGGCGCGCGGGTCGACGATGCGGTCCCATGACAGGAACGTCTTGACCAGCGCGGCCTGGAGCAGGTCCTCGGCGTCGTTGTGGCTGCCGGTGATGGACCTGGCCATGCGCAGCAGTGCGGGTCCGCGTTCGGCGACGTAGCGGCTGAACTCGTCGTACCGGGGTGTCTGCTTGGTGCCGGCCACACGCGTTCACCGCCCTTCACCGTGTGCGCCCTGGAAAGGCCTGTGGCCTCAACTCTCACACAGCGCACGCAAACTCCCGGGAACCTACGGCCCACGCGCCGACAAACGGCGCGGCGTGGAGGCTCCCGTCCTCCCCGCCGCGCCCGGCGGCGGGCCGCTGCCGCCACCACGGGCCCGGGAAGGCGAGGGTGTCGCCGAGGGCGGGCCGTTCGGTGGTCACCTCGACCGGTCGGTCCGCGGCTCCGGCGACGGGGAGGGACTCGGTGGCGTCGGCCGGGGAGGGCGCCCCGACCAGGACCAGGAGCAGGGGAACGGCGACGGTGGCGAGGGTGCGGAGGCCCTTGTCCGCCTTTCGTACTCTTTCGTGATTTTCTGGGGTCTATCGGCAACCGTGTGGACACAGGACGTACTCGGAAGATCGCATGACGTGTCGATCCCGGGGCGGTTGACCTGGAGTTCTTCTGTGGTCGCACAGAGCGCCTGCTTTGTCGCGCTTGGCAATATTCGGGACATGCCATCCACATGAACCGCCGAGCTTCGGCGTGTGGTCCGCAGGTCGGGCCCGCGATCGGGAGAATGGGCACAGAGGACGAGTCGGGCGACAGGGGGACGCGAGCGACATGTCACTGATCACTGACAAAGAACGCGATCGCGCGCGGTTCACCGCCGCGCTGTTGGGTCCCGAGAGCACACCCGCGCCCACACCGCTCAACGGTCGGGTCGCCCGCGGTGTCGTCGTCGACGTCACCTCCTACATGCTCTGCGTGGCCACACCGCGCGGGGAGGAGCGTTTCCTCTACGAACGCGCCACCTCGTTCTGGCGCGGAGGCGAGGTCCCGGTCGGCGAACTGCGCACCGGCGATGACGTCGTGGTGCTCTGCTCCCACGATGGACGCCTGGTGGCCGAACGCGTCTGGGCGCAGGCCGCCCGCGCCACCGGGGTCATCACCGCCCGCGACGACGACACCCTGGAGGTCGACCCCGGTCACGGTCGTCCCCGGCTCACCGTCGTCATCCCCTACCGGACCTCGGGCCGCATCACCGTGCGCCATCCGCGCCTGGAACCCGGGTACCTGTTCGACGCCGTCGGCATCTGGCGCGAGGGCGCGGTGTGGGCGGTGCGCCCGGCCACCACCCAGCCGCCCTACCCGCGCTCCGCCACCCCGCGACGCCCGCCCGCGACACGGCGCTCCGCCACCCTGAGCGGCATCGCCACCTGGTACGACCCCGCCTCGGGGCGCGCCGCCCACCTGGACCCGCGCGCCCACATCGAAGGGCTGGCCTACCCCGCGCTCGACCGGGCCGGCCACTCCCGCGACTGCGACCGGCGCACCTCCTGCGTGCCCCTGCCGCTGCTGTCCACCGGTGCCACACTGAGCCTGCGCAACGACTGCGTGCACAGGTCCGCGGTCCTGTCCGTCGTCGACTGCGCCGCCGCGGACGGCTGGATGTGCGACCTGTGCCCGAGCTGCGGCGGCCAGGGGGCCGGGCGCCTGGCCTCCCTCACCATGACCTCCTTCGTCGCCCTCGGCGGGCGGCTGGAGGACGGCTGCTTCAACGCGACCGTGACGGTCCACAACGGAGAGGTGTGACATGCCGTCGGAGATCCTTGAAGCGCTCCGCGAGGTCCAGCTGCCGCTCTTGGCGGTGCTGCTCCTGTTCGGCGCCCTCGCCAAGTTCACCTCCCGCGACGCGTCCTCGGGGTTGTCGGTCCTGGTCCCCGAACGACTGCGCCGCACGTCCGCGCTCGGCACGGGGCTGGCGGAGACGGCCCTGGCCGCCGGCCTGATCCTGCTCTCCGGGGCGCTCGGCGACGCGGCCCGACTGCTCACCGCCCTGGTGTTCGCCGCGTCCATCGTCGTCCTGCTGCTGGTCCGCCGTCGCGACCCGGAAGCGGGTTGCGGCTGCTTCGGCGGACTCAGTCGCGCGCCGATCGGGTGGCGCACCCTCGCCAGGGCCGGACTGCTGTCCGTCGCGGCGCTGTCCACCCTGGGGGTGGAACCGAACGCCTGGCGGGTCGTCCTCGACATCGGACCGGCGCACGTCGCCGTCCTGGGCGTCGAGCTGCTCCTGCTGGCCCTGCTCAGCCCCGAGCCGCGCGAGATGGCCCGGCGCCTGCGCCACCGTGAACCCTGCGAGCTGCGCGAGGTCTCCGAACGCTCCGTCCTGCGCAGGCTCCGCCGCAGCGACATGTGGCGTACCAACGCACCGCTCCTGCTCGACACCGAACCCATGGACACCTGGCGTCACGGTTGCCGACGGTTCCTGCGCTACGACGGGCTGCGCCACGGGCGGCGCGTCGACGTGGTCTACGCCGTGCGCGTCGACGGACCTCGGCGCACCGCCGTGCGCTCGGTCGTGCTCGATCGGGAGAACGGTCGCGTCATCGCCTCCTTCGGCGCGATCTCCAGCCGGGAGCTTCAGGGGCCGCCGCGAGCCTCGACGAGGCGAGGGAACATCCCCTGGGGCGTTCCGGCACCTGGCCCAGCGAGGACCTGGAGGCGGAGGTCACCGGGTGACCGCTCGTGGGACCCGGTCTCAGCCGAGTTTC